>NZ_CAXUEC010000002.1:0-971902 GCF_964250085.1 uncultured Fibrella sp.
ATCTCTGCCCGGCTTTTAGATGTTATTCCTGCGGTTTGTTGCGCCGGACGCTTAAGGTGGCTTCCTGGCCTTTGGTTTGTAAGTAGGCGGCACCCAAGGTATTGATCGATAAATTCAGGCCCTCTTTATCGCTGTGCTCCCAAGCAACGCCGATTTTCAGCCAGTCGGACTTGGCATTGCCCTCTTTGGCTTCGACCACGTAAATCGTGTGGGTTGGGGCTTTGGTTTCGGTTTGGTTTGTCATCAGCTAGTCTCCTTTGTTTGCTGTTGATGATGGAAGCGGGCAAAGCCCGACTGTCCGTGACAGCTCCCCGAAGGCACAAATCGATACGCAGTGTCTATTTTTGCCTGAGTCGTCAGATCCTTTTTGACGCGTCAAAAAGGAGGGATAAGCGTCGTCACGGATGGTTGGGCTAAGCTGACATCGTATATCAACGGACAAACAAAGGAGCGTCGTTGATTGAATCGAAACAATGTCAACCAGCCAACACATCTGGGTTAAAGGACACGCAGCGTTTAGGGCTGGGCAAGCCCGTGAAGGTTTTCAACGGTTCTTGGGGCATGGGATTCAGCAGAGAAAATCAACTTCCTGTCATCTTGCAATGCTTGTAGCCAGGATTAGATGTAAGCGGCATGCTGTTTCTCAGGCATCGGCTCAAAGCCCAGATCAGCGACCAGAAAACAGGCTCCCAGTTCGGCAACCAGTTCTTCTTTGGCGCAGCCCGAATCACCGTATGTTTTACGACCAAGGTCACGATCCAGGCGGGTTGGGTGACGTGTCCAGTGCGTGAGTTCATGCGACAATACTGCATAGTAGTCTGTTACGGTCTCGAAGCTCTTAAACGGGGGCATTTGAACTCTATCTGTAGTAACGGAATAGGATGCTTGGGTCCCGGTGTAAATATCTGCTTTGGTCTGCTTGAAGAACGCATCCAGTTCAGCATTTCGATGTTTGGTATCGACAACAGTTGGCGTCGGGACTGGATGGAAACTCTCAGGCAAACCGTCAATCTGTGAGGCGTTGAAGACGGTGTAGCATTTGAGAAATGGGATTTGGCTGTGGTCTTCTCGCCCCGGTCGTTCTCGCCTTCTCGGATCTCTTATTCATAGGTACTTTTGGGTTTTTTCCCAAATGTGCCTAAAATTCGTCTCCAGTCAAGCGTCTGTTGGCAAAATCCGCCCGTCAGGGTTGGTTTTTATCATACAGATAATGACTTGCCGTGTAACACCGTGAAACCATACGCGCGATCTCACGAGCTTACAAATTCTTTATCCATAACACAACAAGGAATTTGACTTCTTACTAGGTTCGGCCGATAGCAGAACAACGAGCGCAAGCAAAAATCAGAGGTGGTTAATAATGCCGATAAAAACAAAACTGTGCTTAACCTTATCCAGTTAAGCCGAGTTCTTGCCAACGTTTCGTCAATTTTTGCAGTGTGCTTAGGTGCCAGCTCCGTCGACCGCCTTTGCTGTCTTGTTTTTGATATGTATCAATCTTGGCTTCGTTGAGGGCTTGGACAACATCTCTATAGCTAGATATCTGCTGCTCTTCTTTGATCGCCTCAACGATGTGATACATGTTAATAGCAAACTCATCCGCGTTTGATTGCCGCTGCTTAACGCCTGAGACAGAGGCTCTGCTGGCCTCGTGCGATTTATAATGTTTTAAGAAAGCCGACAGAGCATGAGACACTTTTAATGAATGATCGGGATCGAAAGCTGTCACAAACCGGAAATTAGGCTCTTGCATGCGCTCAGTGATGTTTGTCCGCTCGATGATCTTATTATTCACAATCGCATCCAATACATCGTCCAGGGTAGCCATGCGAAAGACCTTTACGTCATAGCCATTCTCTCTAAGCTTATGCTCTAACTCGGACAATTGTCGATCCCTCTCTTTGAGATATGGTAGCAGGTCAATGTGCCGATTGGTATAGCTGACTCGAACTACAAACCTTGTTTTATGAGTGTCAGAGTGACCGGAGCCTTCATCCTGCTTGACCTCATGCTGTGCTGTTCCGTCCGATGCAGAGCCGGGTAGAACCTGGCCGGTTTGACTGAATCTAACATAGCCAGAAAACAACTGGATACTTTGTTTGAGGAAGAAGTGGGTGTTGTTTGCAGTCATACCATAATAACGTAGAGAAGTCTACCCCTGACCTAAAAATTTAATGTCAAACTAGTTGCGGTGTAAAAATACATCTGTATGTTTGTGTATTACAAACCGAGATTTATAATACACAAATAATTAAATTTATCAACAGTCTTAATCCATTGTAATCATGAAAACACTTTTGAAGGTAAGCATGATTTTCGGTATTATGCTGATTATCAACACCCTATTAGGGTGCGGTACCAATGTAGAGAATATCGCTACGGCAAAAGCCAGCAACAGCGGTGCCAAATTGATTACTCCACGGTTGCGCACTGACACCAGGTATACGTTTTTTCCCGATACCTATGTTTCCGTTTACAACCAATCGAGTGCTCCACTAACTGTCACATTTTATTACAACAACTCTACGTCATCCACAAACGGTTGGGTGGAAGTCAAAACAATAACTATCCCACCACGTCAAGATGGAGGATACTGCAAAATTGGAGTTAAGCAGCTAAAGGCTGTTATTACATTCGACACTAATAGTGGCACTTACCAATTCATTTACGGGAAAAAGTATAGCTGCAATTAGTTACTTAAAGAGCCTGCTAAAGAGTAGCATTAACCGACTATCCGTCTTTGCGGTTTGTATAAATGAAAGACGGGCAGACATAATCTGCCCGTCTTTATACTATCAATCCGTCTTGGGTTTATTCCTACGGCTGGTGACGGGAACGGCCTGCCCCAGGATTGTCAGGGACAGATTCAAGCCGTCTTTATCACCATGTTCCCAGGCCGCTCCAACTTTAATCCAGTCCGGCTCATCAGCGCCGTCCTTGAGTTTCACCACGTAAACGGTATGGGTTGGGGCTTTGGAAGTGGTTTCTTTTTGAGTTGTCATCAGCGAGTCTCCTTTGTTTGCTGTTGATGATAGAAGCGGACTGAAGTTCAAACCCAGTGCCAGTTCCTCAAAGACCATAAATAGATACACAGTGTCTATTTATGCCTGAGTCGTCAGATCCTTCTTGACGTGTCAAAAAGGAGGGATAAGCGTCGTCACGGATGGTTGGGCTAAGCTGACATCGTATATCAACTGACAGACAGAGGAGCGTCGTTGATTGAAACGAAACAATGTCAACCAGCCAATACATCTGGGTTAAAGAACACGCATCGTTTAGGGCTGAGTAAGCCTGTGGATGTATTCAACGGCCTTCTGCGCGTGAGATGTGGTGTTAAGGAGTATCATCCATCTGTTCGCCAAGCTTTCTGTACAATGAAAAAAGGCTTGACTCCAGAGCTTACTTTTATGACAATACAAAACATCTACAGCACGCTGGAACAAGGTGTTTAACATGTCCCTTAAAAATGAGCCAACTGATACTACTTCCTCCCATTCAACAAATGGTTTGAAAACCAGTCATAACACCGCATCTCCTGACGAAACCGCTAAAAAGATCTATGCATTAGGCAGTGAGCATGTCACAGAGTATGGCGGCGTGGTGAGCTTCAATGAGGATGGAGTCGTAGAGTTTATCAACAAATATGATGAGATCATTGGCTTGATGAGTAAGCCTCTTGAGGAAAAACTATTATCAGAACCTTTTCGCATCTATGTCTCCTCTGAAAGCAATACACACCCATCCATTTTTACAAGTTGCCATTCAGTTGGTAAGGGTTCTCTAGTCATTACCGAGAACAAGACCGTAGAGACATTAAAAGAAATGGTTGGGGTGGGAGCTAGTATGCTCGGCTATGATCGAAATATGCACAAATACAAAGTTGTGTTTGAACGTGACGATTATCCACTTACTGATGTAGTCCTGTTTAGATATGCCGCAAAAGCTGCACTAGGGAGACCCTTACAACGCACCAGTCAACTTAACACAGGCGAAACACTTTCCAGTTAGAAATTCTAGGATTATAGGTCAGATATTTATCCAACCTATAATTATAAATATAATCAATGCTTAAGGCTGGGCTAGACCATGAATGGATTCAACGGCTTTTGCGCATGGGAGGTGGCAGTAAAGATCAGCTTCTGGTCATCCTGCAAGGCTTGCAACCAGGAGTGGCATGCTGCTTTTCGGGCATTAGTTCAAAGCTTAAGTCAGCCACTATGAAACAGGCTCCCAGTTGCGCCAATAGTTCTTCTTTAGCATACCCTGCATTAATCGATTTCAGTTTGAAAGTTCTCAAACGGTGACATCTGCACACTATTAGTGATGATGGAGTAAGGCGCTTTTGACCCCCTATAAATATCTGCTTTCGTCTGGGCACAGAAGGTGTGTATAGACTCAAATCCCTGTTCATGGCGTTGCTTGATCACCCGTCTCGAATCATTATTGCTATTGATCCACGCTGTACTCTCAGTGCTGAGTTAACCACAGCCATCGTCTTTTACATTTGGAATGAGATAAAAGCGGACTGAATAAGGAGCGCTGTTATCTGCCTTGATTGCCTGATTGTTGCATTCTACTTAGCTTCGAGGCTTCACCGACGGTAGACTGATGTATCTGTAACGGGTTTTAAGCTGTTGGTGCCGAAGCATAAATTCTTTCGCCATACACTGTTGACAAAAACTATTTTTATACATTTGTCAACATGAATCAGATAATAACATGATCACACCTGTCGGCACTAATCTTACCCGGATCCGCCAAGCTCGTGGATTGACCATGGACGAACTCGCTCGAATGGTCGGCTGCACAAAACAAGCCATTAGCTTGTATGAAAGCGGACAACGCCATCCTGACAGCCAGACGTTACTGTCAATCGCTAAGGCTCTGGATACAGGCATAGACTCATTCTACGACAGTTATAATGTCGCGTTTGAGCTAAACAGTGTAAGCTACAGAGAAGGAATGCTACTAAGTAAAACGCAACGCACATCGGTTGAAGAGCAAACCAGTGCTAAGCTCAGCGACTATTTGGAATTAGAAACGATTGCAAAATCCTGCATCGAGTTTAGCAATCCAATTGAAAACATCAAAGTCAACAACTCACAAGACGCAGAGAAAGCGGCCAAAGAACTTCGAAAACAATGGAAGATGGGAGATGGTCCGGTGCACAACATTTCCACTTTTCTGGAACGTAAAGGTGTTCGCATTATCAAGATTGATTTCGGGTTTTCCTACCGGCATGAAGGTCTTTCTGGTTGGGCCGAGCAGAAGCGCATTCCAGTTATCGTATTAAATGCACGGCAACAGGATACAGCACGTGTACGTTTCACGATGCTGCATGAGTTAGGGCACTTACTACTGATGACTGAAGATAACCTTACTCTTGATGTCGTCGAGCGGTTGTGTGACGCTTTTGCGGGGGCCGTATTGCTACCTGCTGATACATTAGCGTTGGAGCTTGGCAGGAATCGAACTCTTATCGTTATGCCGGAACTTCGACGGATCAAAGAACTATACGGCATCTCAATTCAAGCCATTATGGTACGGTCACGGGTCATTGGTCTAATTTCCTCTGATGTTTATCAAGGTTGGCAACAAACCTCTACGTCGAACCAAGACCATGGGCAATACCAAGGCACAGAAGAGCCGCAACGCTTTCTTCAAATGCTATATCGCTGTTTAAGTGAAAAGAAAATTGGCTTCGACAAGGCCGCTCAGCTTGCAGGCTGGGACGAAGCCGAATTAAGAGAACATTACGTACAACAATCAGAATTCTAAGATGAGACCTGTAGTCCTAACCGATGTTCATTTAGCAGCGAGACTGGTCCGGTCTGGTTTGTTGAAGTACTACTCCCCTGAGGAGTTTCAATTCCTGATATCGGATATCGGTTTTGATTACAATTACCCTCAAACTGTTTATAACCAGCACGATAAGAGTTTTGCCGAACGTATGAAGAAACAGGGGTTTTTACGAGTGAAGTCTTTCGATGATACACAAATGACACGTCTGTATGCTCTCTTTAAGCAGTTCAAGCCAAAATTTACAATCAGGATTGTATCGGCATTATTATTGGCCCAGATGACAAACGCTACGCTAATCAGTGAAGATGAGGTGCTCCGTGATGTGGCTCAGATATCTCTGATTTCAGCCCAAAATAAACAGTGGTTGGTTGGTCAATTAGTCCACGAATTAGCATTTCAAGGGATTACGCTTGATATCGAACTCGTTAACGAGTTGATATAAAAAAACCAGGTGGTAACCACCTGGCTTACGGATACTAAAGAAGGAAACAAAAGCATAGCCTGCTTTTGCGAACTCTAAGCTTGACACCTCAAAGGTACGCCCTGCTTTAGTAGACTGCAAGCCATAGGATTGGTTTCAACTAGAGTCGACTATATGATTGTCTGTAGATCTGTATCGCTCACTAAACATTGATTAAAGGCTAAAAGAACTCGCACATCGGGCTGTAACTACAGCTTCAGCCATAGGTCTTCTAATGGCTAATCAGTTTTTATCTCTTTAGTTAATCAGTTTAAGAAAATGTCTACTAACACAAGTTTGAAGTGCAAGTTTGAGGTGTTTAGAAGCACCGTTAACAACCAATTCTATTTTCGGCTACGGGCTGAAAATAGCGAACCTATCTTCAGTAGTGAGGGCTACATACGGAAGTCTGATTGCCTGAGTGGCGTAACGTCTGTGCGGAAGCATGCGACTCAAGAGCAGTATTATAACCGGTTAGGTCAAGCAGCCAACCTCTATTTTACGCTAGAAGCCTCTAATGGTGAGCCACTTGGTCGTAGTGAAATGTATACGACATTAGCGGCCCGGGAAATTGGGATTGCATCCGTCAAAGCAAATGCGCCATTGGCACCCATAGTCGACCTAACTGTTGTAAACGCCTAAGTCTAATCAGCCGCCTTCTATTGGAAGGCGGCTTCTTTCATCTTAAAGCACTTTCTAGAATGCAACCACCAAGTGAAAATCTCCCCGGTTCAACGAACCCTGGGGGGCAGCTGGCCCACGGCTTCAAACGTACTTTATTTGGATTCTCTCCGTCTTTTAAAAAGAATAGCAGCGATGATAAATATGGCTATTTGTTTGCCAACGCGTTAGGTACTCCCTTTACAAGCGACCATCGCGATTTATTGGAAAAGCTTGGGCGCAGTATGGTCGACGTAACAAGCGCAGAAAACCCTTCGGAGTTCAGCGCGATTGATGCGGGATATACCTACTTCGGCCAGTTTGTCGATCATGATCTTACGCTCGACGTAGATTCGGTTTTAGATAACCTACAAGACGCAAAACGACTGACCAATTACCGAACACCTAACCTCGACCTGGATGCGGTATATGGGGACGGACCGGCTGTCAGTCCATTTATGTATGATGCGGAACACGTAGAGCTTGTCGTAGGCAGCATGGGAAACGAGTTTGACTTACCCCGTACACTGGCTGGAACTGCGATCATCGGCGATCCACGGAATGATGAGAATCTATTCGTGGCGCAATTGCACATGAGCATGTTGCGCTTTCACAATGCTGTCGTTGACGAACTCCGCCGACAGTTGCCTGGACTCTCTGCGTCTGAGTTGTTCCAGCGTGCTCAAACAGAAGTGCGGAGACACTACCAATGGGTGGTTGTTCATGACTTTCTACGCACTATCGTGGGGGCAGATATGATTAATGACGTGCTCGACAATGGCTTGAAGTACTTTAGTCAAAAGAAATTCCGCAAATTCTTCATGCCGGTTGAATTTTCGGTAGCCGCCTATCGGTTTGGTCACAGTCAGATCCGAAATCTCTACCGGTTTAATCGAAACTTCACCAACGCGGATTTCTTTAATGCATTTGGATTTACGAAGTCAAGTGTCCCTGGTAGTTGGGTTGTTGATTGGTCGGGATTCTTTAGTGAAGCAGGACGTGAAGCTGCTAACAAAGCTCGTAAGATTGATACACGAGTTGCCTTTAGCATGGGCAATCTACCAACTGCCCCAGGCACCTCTCCTGGTTCAATGTTCGCGATTCTGTCAGCTCGAAATTTGGTCCGTGGCATGGCACTCGGCGTGCCAACGGGTCAGGCCATTGCTAAGCGCATGAAGGTTCGACCATTAACCAGGGAACAACTTCTTAGTAGTCCGTTTGCAAGCCCTACTCCTGAACAACAAATGAACCATCAACAAGTTGTTGATTTGATGCAAGCCAATAACGAGTTTTTGGTGAAGCAGACCCCATTGTGGTATTACATTCTCAAAGAGGCAGAAGTAATTCAGAGTGGGGATCAGCTTGGACCAGTTGGCGGTCGTATAATTGCTGAGGTTTTCTTACGCATACTAGCTGATAGCAAGGATTCAATCCTTGGAAAAGAAGCAGTAGACTGGCAACCACAATTTGGCCTAAACGGAAAAGATCCTGCTGATTATAGAATTGTAGATATGCTTCGGTTCGCTGGGACATTCAAAATCCCAAGTGTCAGCTAACATATGGCCGTTTTAATAGCACAAGATCGACCCCGTTTATTAACGGATTCCTGTGCTATTGGAACAAGTTATAGTACGGTAACCTATTGAATAAAGGAACGTACGATCGGTAGATTTTACTTGCAGAGGGCAGAGCTTTTTAGACCCAGTCGATAGCCTATAGACCACTTGCAACAAAAACATCTACAATCACAACTCTGCTCTAGAAACTACAAAAGTAAGTTTCTAGAGCAGAGTGTATACTACTTAATTTTACAGTTAGATTACACAAAACCGAACAACAATAGCCAATGAAAGCAGCCTTACTCAGCTTATTGATGTTTCTTTCAGTAGGCGCATATGCACAATTGATTGTGTTCTCAAATAGACCCGGTAGTAAAAAGAACACCGTGAATAAGACAGTTCAAGAAACGAAATTGTCGTTGCAAATTAATCGCAACAAAAAATGCATCGTAAAAGTACTAACGGAAGGTGGAAGCGGTACGGGATTTTTCATTAGTAACGAGGGATATATTGCTACCAATTACCATGTAATTGAGAATGCTTATAAGGCTAAAACTAGCATCGTAATTGGGTTAGCTATGCCCAACTATATAAACGGGAGTTTCAGACTTATTGGTCATTTCCTTCATGTCAATGGAACGATAGCAGCGATAGATTCGATTCATGATATAGCTATACTAAAATTAAGGGTAAATCCATTTAAGGAAAAATTGCCATTTAATACACTCGATGGAAAAAAGAGAACTTTTATGTATGGGTTACCCAAATTTTCCAAATACGATCTATCTGAAGGCCTAGCGATATTTGCCTTAGGTTACCCGTTAAACGAACCAACATTCATTACAAACAGCGGTATTATCTCAAGCACGTTCGGCAAATATCAGTATAAAGATTTCTGGCCTGCAAATTTCAAGGGAGACGGAGATTTTTCATTCGATAGGTCAGCCTACTATTTCGATGATTCAGCCTATTATGCAGATATGCAAATTAATCACGGTAACAGTGGTGGTCCTGTATTTTCTACTACATCAGGTGAAATTATAGGTGTCGCAGTGGCTTTTAAACCTGCGCAACCTGAAAGGATATTGATAAATACAGCAAACGACGAATATAAAAATTTATTACAATTATATAAATCATCATCAAACCCTGAAATAAAGCAACTAATTGAATCGATTGTAAATTTAGAAACCTTTTCAGAATCTAATTCCGGGTTAAGTGTAATCATACCAATTAGATTCGTTTTTGACTTATTAAAAAGTAGCAAACTTTAAAGTTCTTGTTAGGATTGACTGGCGACAGAAAGAAAAGTTGATTGAAGCATTCATTGATATCCAAGCGTACTGCACAACTGATTATTTAATATCCGGTAAGATATTCGCTAGTTGGACTGTCTTTACCCCTATCTGGCCAAGCCGCTTTGGTGAAAGATTGGGTAAACGAGCCATGTCGTATAAACTATAAACCAGTATTTTTATCGCTACTAACCCATTTATGAAGGCCGAACCCTATTTAATGCCCGGCCTTCTCATGGTAGATACTCTTTTGCTTAATTCGCTTTAGGCTTGTTCTTACGAATGGTGACTGGAACATCCTGACCAAGGATTGTTAGGGATAGATTCAAGCCATCTTTATCACCGTGTTCCCAGGCAGCCCCGACCTTGATCCAGTCCGGCTTATCTGCGCCGTCCTTGAGTTTCACCACATAAACCGTATGGGTTGGGACTTTGGAATTGGTTTCGGTTTGAGTTGTCATCAGCAAGTCTCCTTTGTTTGATGTTGATAATGGAAGCTGACCAAGCCCGAGTGGCCGTGACAGCTCCCTGAAGGCACAAATTGATACGCAGTGTCTATTTGTGCCTGAGTCGTCAGAGCCTTTTTGACGTGTCAAAAAGGAGGGATAGCGTCGTCACGGATGGTTGGGCTAAGCTAACATTGTATATCAACCGACAAACAGAGGAGCGTCGTTGATCGAAACGAAACAATGTCAACCAGCCAATACATCTGGGTTAAAGAACACGCATCGTTTAGGGCTGAGTAAGCCTGTGGATGTATTCAACGGCCTTCTGCGCGTGGGAAGCTGCGGTAAAGATCAGCTTCTTGTCATCCTGCAAGGCCTGTAACCACGATTGAATATAAGCCGCATGCTGTTTCTCAGGCATTGGCTCAAAGCCTAAGTCAGCCGCTAGGAAACAGGCTCCCAGTTCGGCAACCAGTTCTTCTTTGGCATAGCCAGCATCACCGTAGGTTTTACGGCCCAGGTCACGATCAAGCCGGGTTGGATGACGAGTCCAGTGTGTCAACTCGTGCGATAAAACGGCGTAATAATCGGTGATGGTCTCAAAGCTTTCAAACGGGGGCATTTGCACCCGGTCGGTGGTGATGGAATAGGACGCCTGCGTCCCGGTATAAATATCCGCTTTGGTTTGCTTGAAGAAGGCATCCAGTTCCGCGTTGCGCTGTTTGGCATCAACAGCAGCAGGCGTTACGATTGGATGGAAGTTTTCCGGTAGGCCGTCAATCTGTGAGGCATTGAATACCGTGTAGCATTTGAGGAACGGGATCTGACTGGTGGTTTTTTCGCCCTGGTCGTTCTCACCTTCGCGAGTGATTTTGTCAGCATACACAACCTGTGTCGCCTTCTCGCCTTTACAAACGTTGGCTTTCAGTTCGGTGGCCTGTTTGTAGGTCATCCAATACGGTGATGTGTAACCTTGCTCAGCCGCCGTGCCCCACAACATCAGGGTGTTGATGCCACTGTACGGAATACCGTTCCAGCGTAAGGGGCGTTGTACCTGGCCCGCCAGATGTTCGGCGTTCCACGGTTTGCGCCAGGTGAGATTGCCTTGCTCCAGATCCATGATGATCTTGTTGGTGATACGGGCATAAACGTCATTCTGTTGTGGATTGCTTTGGGTCAATTGCGCCTCCTGTAGTGCGGTTGATAAACGGGGTTTGGTGGGAATGGTGTTGGTCATCGCGCTGTCCTTTCGTTTGTAAGGATGATGGGGATGAAAAACCCGGTGTTCAGTCGAATGAACCAGCCAGAATATTGGTAGGGCGGGGAAAGCGTGAAACGCTGGCGAATATTGTGGTTGGTGGAATGAGCGCGTCGGGTACATCACAAGCCGCAATCCTGATGAAATGAAGAGGCACAGTGCCGTTGACCAAATTTCCTCTACCTAAACGCGGGACAGAATCTGCTAACGGGGCATCAATCCAGCATCCGCAAGGGATGTACAGTTGTGTGCCGTGATAATCAGATGATCGAGCACGTTGATATTAAGCAGCTTGCCGCCCTCAACCAGTTTGCGCGTCAACGTGAGATCACCACCGCTCGCCTGAAGATTTCCGCTGGGGTGATTGTGCGCCAGGATGATACCGATGGCTCGGGTTTTCAGGGCTGTTGCAAAGATCATCTTGGGATCGGCCAGACAGGCAGCCATACCACCCGTTGCAATGTCAGAGATTGCCAGGCAGTTGTTCTTTTGATCGAGCATCAGGATCTTGAACTGTTCGACCAGTTCCAGCCGGTTTTCATCCCAGTTGGATCGTAACACTTCAGACTGCGTAATCTGTATCCGGTCCTGATATGGAATCCGGTTGCGATAGATGATCTCGACTTCGTTGACCTTGAAGAGGTCTTGCAGATGAAGTTGCGTCATGAATCCTCCTTACAAGGTCAGATTGCGTTGGTGCATGTGCCACGCATTGACATCCTTGTGCGGCGCATAGATTTTGTTCATCGGGGTGTGAGTGAGATCGGCCTGCGTCTTGAAGAACTCATCAAGGGCGACGGTTGCCTTTTGACCGGCTGGATCGTTATCAAGCCAGGTATAGGCCGTGCGATAGCCGTAATTCTGGATATAGGGAATGGCCTGCTTCAGACACGATAGCGAATTGGTGACAATCGCATCGCCCTTGAACCCTTTGCCATTTAATTGAGTGACGGCTGATAGATAATCCATGAACCCTTCAAACAGATGGATGCCATCCGGCTTAGGCTCTGTGCCTCGGATAAAGCTGATGGCTTTTGCACCGAGAGAGCCTTTGAAGAACGGATTGCGCAGTTCATGGCCACCCTCTTCATTGGCAAAGCCTAATGCAAAAAAGCTTTTCTGCGTATTCTGGTTGCGGACATGTATTTCTGTTAGATGCTGGTGGGCAATGTCAAGCGGAATACCACGCTTACCGAGATAACGGATCAGACCAAGATGCCGAATGGGTTTGCGGGATTTAAGCACAAGGCTTGGCGCATCGGGTAGAGTTTGCTCAAAGACCGGCGGCTTGAACTGGTAGGGTGCCACGCCCATGTTGTTGATCCAGCGCAGGGCATCGGAAACAGTATGCGATTCGCGGCAGAATTTGAGGTATGCACAGACCAGATCGACTGGATCACCGCCGCGTCCATCGCCGTAATCGTGCCAGCGATTGGTTTTAAGATAGACCCAGAAGCTGGGTGTTTTCTCTAAACGTACCGGTGAGAGATACAGCAGACGGTGAGCGGTGGTACGTTTAGGGTGAATGTCGAGTTGGCCTAAAATCTGGGCAATGGGTATCGTATTCGCATGGGCAATGTCCATAACGACCTCCGTAAGCAGGATTAAAGAGAGACTTTGAAGAGCGGCTAAGTTGCTGTGGCGGCTAGCGTGCTAGACGCTGTTCGATGAACGCGTCTAGGTCAGATTGGCGGTAGCGCACAGCGCGGCCAATCTTGATAGGTTTGAGGTCGTAGCGTTTGGTGCAATCCCAGACAGCCAGTGTACCAGGGGAAACGCGGAGATACCGGGCGGCGGATTTACGATCTAGCAGTGGTTCGATGATTTTTGGGGTCATGGATGCCTCCTCCGAATAAAATCCTATCATAGAGGGTTATGTAGGAATATATTCAGGATATGCTGAATCCACTGGGTTAAGCAACAAGAATCTGATCCTGTTAATAACAGATAATCATAGGCTAATCCCTCATTTTGATCTAAAGTAAACGGGCGTTTATATTAGATCAAAATGAGGCAAGACAGGCTATTCTGGGCTGTCTGTAGATAGCGATGACGAGTTTGACAGAGTGATTTTGTATTTTAAAGATTGGTGCAAGCAACTCGCCTCTGCAACGATCACTTAAGCTTCCGCTTATTGAGGTGTGAGCAGACATACTATCAGCAAAGTGAATCCTAATTCTGCTTGATTACTTACGCATTTATTTATATAATTTAAGGCTTTATGTTCTGAAACAGCCTTTGCCGTTTTGGATATTTTTTGATAAAAAAGTGACGAATTATTGGAGTTTCTCCTTTTCTGTTGAAGTGAAAAACATACTCTTTACCACTTTCTAATGGTTGAACAAATGTTGTCTTAGAAGAAAAATTATCAATTTTTTCAATTGTCACCTCAATACCTGGAAGTGAAGATCTTACTTCTAAATCAATAATTGTGCTGAATAGAGTTGACATTCTTTTAATTAAACTTGACTCACTAATATAAGTTTTGTCTCTCTCTCTTTCTAGCCGCTCTAGCTCTAGTTCTTTTCTTATTTGATTTTCAATATCTAGTCTTGCTAGTCTTGCTTTTTTTTCTTTTTCTCTTTCTTTTTCTTTCTCTGGTTTTTCAATACCCATAGGCACTGGGTCAAAAAGATCAATTTGAGTCTCTAGGGCATCCTTAGTTAGCCTTACGTTATCATTTATTATTTCGTACCTATTTTCTTCATTGTCCAAACTTTGTTTACTAATTTCTTCTAAAACTTTCATGAAATAATCGTAGGCATCAGGTGTCAATCTTTTATTACCCTGGCTGTCAATTTTATCAATATGTTTATTTAACATTTTTTGAATATATTCTAAGTCTTCTTTGTAAAGAACTCCCTTATCAGTCTGCCAAATCTTTTTTGATCTATGTTTCTCTTGTGCATGAGCTGTTCTAACGCTGATGCACGCTAGTAAAAATATACCTAATAAATACATTCTCTTTTTCATGTTGTCTCAAATGAAGTAACGAATTGTGCAGCTACAAAAATGCTTCCTAAAGAGAGAGATGCGCCCAAACATAATATAAATTCTAGCTCAATATAAGCTAAAACTTTACTATTGCCAGGGTTTAGCGGGTAAAGACCTTGTGATAAGCTGTTAGTCAAATCAGAATAGATAATAAAGGCATAATAGCCGCCTAATCCTAATAAAAGTAATGATGACAAAAAAGCTAATTTGATTGAACGTATAGAAAAGTGTTGTGCATAATTATTGAAATAGAAGCCTACCAAACCAAAAAGTGCAGCCCCAATTGAAATAATATATTTGTTTAATTCAATAGTAAGGTTTATCGCCATTTCTTGAGGCTTAGGCAAATCCTTGTTATTCAACCTAGTAAATAACACAACTATCTCATCAACTTCTTCTAAGCGTACAGCAAATACTAGTACTGTCATGCATACCAGAATTATCGGCAAGTATACGACAGCTTTGAAAAGGTAATCAAAAAAAAATTTCACAAAGAAAATAACCTTCTTCACAAGAGATTTTATTCCGAATATGAAATCAGAAAAAGCAGATGACTTTTCCTGATTAGGAGTATGCTCGTCAGATTCCATTGTGTGTAACTCAGCAGTGCTATTTTTAAGCGTAAGTTTTTATTATTGAGCGGTTTTCAAATATTAAAACTATAGCTCAAATCGCTATATGTCGTGTTAAATCAAGCTAGTTGTAATCCTTTATCTTGCAAGGGCCAAAAGTGCTGAATAATAGACCGATCCACTTTTTTATCTGCATGCCATAGATCATAGTCACGCTGTAATTTCAACCAAAAGTCAGGCGTCGAACCAAACGCTTCCGCCAAGCGAATGGCCATTTCAGAGCTAATGCCCTGATGCTCGTTCAAGATATTTGACAACGTTTTCGGGGTTGTTCCTAACCCTTTAGCCACTTCGCGAATTGTCAATTCCTGCCCAGTTTCTTCCATGATGCCTTCCATCATATCACGCAACATTGAACCGGCGTGGGGCGGTCTCATACCTCTCTTTATCATCTCATCCTCCTTTTAATGGTAATCTAAGTAATCGATGTCCGATGCGGTGCCATTAGCAAACCGGAATATAATCCGCCAATTACCGTTCACTTTCACGGCCCAAAAGCCTTTGTAATTACCTGATAGCGGGTGCAAACCCCAGCCAACAACGTTCATATCATTGATCTCTGCGGCTTCATCCAGCTTGTAAAGGATGCGGCGGATTTTCTCGACATGATGGGGTTGCAGCTTTGAGGGGTCATCATGTTCAAAGAAAAGGCGCAAACCTTTATGCTGAAAACTATCTATCATAACCCAATGATAACGCATAACGTTACGCGTTACAAGAACAAACTTCAATTTACAATTCTGGGACGTCGCGGTCATGCCCTTTCTGCTGTTGCCGCACCTGCTGCTTACGGCGGTGCCTGGCCAGCATCTGGGCCGCTAGATCTTGACTATCCCATATATCAGGGGCGGGTGGTTTCTGCGGCTCTGGTTTATGCTCCGGGGTGGGTGTCTCTTTTAGAAGCACCTGTTTTTCCTTTTCAAAACGGGCTTCGCAGTCTTTGATCTCCTGCGTGTGGGCCTTTTCCAGCCGTTCTAACTCTCCGGCGTATTTAGCTTTATTAAAGTGGGTTCCTGCATCTGCTTGATACGCTCACAAGCCACATAATGATCTTGGTGCAGTTTGTTAAGCTGTTGATCCTGTGCCGCCAATAGATCGTCATACGCCCGGTTGATAGACATGTTGAAATGAGGATTCGGGTTATGGTACAATGGTCATAACAAGGGGGAAATATGGCCTTCAAGATAGACGTTAAAGCGGGTAAACCCATTAAACCCCCTAACATGAACAGCCACGATATAGCCGCGTGGGGGTCGCCAATGAATTGGCAACGACGTCCCCCATTAATCAGTGGCCACGTCAATACGTGGTACATTATATCTACGAACACATTAACAGGCCGTGGCTCCCAGATCAGGACTGTTTGGCCGATTTGATGGCATGGGTCAAACGGCACAAAACGGCCTGATTAGATTGGCTCCGGCTCATCTCGATCACGCGTTTTCTGGCGTTGCTTTTCCTCTTGCTTACGGCGGTATTCAGCCAACATCTGGGCGGCTTGATAGGTTAGCTTGGTCCTCTGCCGCCTGTTGCTTAGCCTCTTTAGCCCGTTGTTTCTCGGCCTGTCGCTGGCGATACTGCTCTAACATGGCAGCGGCTTTGTCCGGCACATCCGGCTGGGCGGCAGGCTCTGGCGCAAGGGTAGCGGCCACCTACAAAGGCTGCTCAACTGTAAAGCCATATGAATAAGTCTTGACCTGTTCTGGCTGGGATGATAGTGGCTGGATCATGTTATCGACCATTGCTCAAGGCTTCACGAGTGGTTTGCTGTGGCGTCGCCTGGCTTCGGCATGCTGCTATCTGGCCGCTTCTGCGGCGTGTCGCTGACGGATCAAATCAGCGGCTTTTTTGTAGTAATATGGCCTGTTAACGCCATCTGAAAACGATCTATCGACAATTTTGTATTGGCACATAGTAGTATATGAATACAAGTTCCAAATTAATTCTTACGGTAGCACTGGAAAATTTTTAAGGAACGCGACTGTAATTAAGTACTTGAAATATGGTGCTGCCGAGGAGGATTGAACTCTCGACCTCTACCTTACCAACAAAGCATCTTAGGTATATAACGGCCTTAGCCTAAAACTAATAATTCCTTTTTATAAGACCCTACTAATGTAATCTGCATAGTCCTGCATCATTTTTGTGCGTTGCGGCAAAAACAGGGCGCGGTCATAAGCACGATCAACACTGCTTTTAGGAACGTGCGCTAGTTGCCGATCCGCAATTTCATGCGGGTAGCCCAACTTCTCTTTTAAAATGCCTAAGGCAAGGGCTCGAAATCCATGACCAGTCATTTTGCGGTTATAGCCCATCCGCTTGATAGCAACAAGCATCGTGTTTTTGCACATAGGCCGCCTCGTATTATAATAGCCGGGAAAGATAAACTCCTGGTTTGCATTCAATTCGTTAAGCTCGCGAAAAATAGCTAGCGACTGTTGCGACACCGGAACGATATGAGGGAGATTCATCTTCATCCGTTCCGCAGGAATAACCCACATCGCTTTTTCAAAATTGATTTCTTCCCATCTTGCTTCCACGAGTTCACAAGTACGCACAAACGTCAGCAGCAATAAGTTGAGGGCTAGGAAAGTTTGACGATTCACATGCCCCTCATAATCCATAAGGCAAGCGAGAAATTCAGGAAATTCATCGACAGAAATAGATGCGTAATGGCCTCGCTTAAATTTCTTCATCGCCGCTTCTAACCCATAAGTAGGATCACGTTCTGCTCGGCCGGTCGCCATCGCATATTTGAATACATGGCTGCATAGAGCCTTCATACGACGCGACAGATCGGGCGCTGTTTTTTCAATTTTCTGCAGGCAATTCAACATCATCATCGGTTGAATGTCTGCCAGCGCAAAGTTACCCAACACCGGAAGGATGTATTTTTCAAATCGATGTTTAATGATTTGGGCATGTGTTGGCTTCCATAAGGGAATTTGCTTCCCATACCATTCCATGACCATCGATTTGAAATCAAGGTTTTGGGTTAGGGCCTGTGTATGAATCGCTTGCAAACGTTTTAAGACGGGATCGATGCCAACTTTGATGTCACGTTTAAACTTTTCTTTGGCTTTACGAGCCTCCATTAACGAAACGCCTGGATAAGCACCAATTGAAATCCTTTTTTCCTTACCATGTAGGCGATATTTAAGCCGCCAGAATTTTGTCCCATTCGGAGTGACTTCAAGATACAACCCTTCACCGTCTGCAAGCTTGTAACGTTTAATTTTAGGTTTTGCTGTCTGACAGGTCATGTTCGACAAAGCCATGATTACACCTCCTGCTTTTGCGATCCCAGACGTTTAGCGTCCAGTAGCAATTTCATGCCCCCATCCGTGCCCCCACTTTGCGTTACTGTGGGTATAAGACAAGAAAATGTAGATAAAGGGATGATAGCTCTAACCCGTTGCCAGAATTGAATAATTCTTGCCTCGATAAGAACTAATAATGTCAGTAAAATAAAAAATGGTGCCGGATGTCGCATCGCCATTTTCTTTCCAAGTGATTGAATTTATTTGTATTGAAAGGGATTATTCGCCTGAGTGCCCCCAATTATGCCCCCAATTACGATTAATGTCCGTGTCAAATAGATTATCAGCTGGCCATCCTCTATGCAACTAAAACTTGTGAGGAGCTATAGTAGAATGCCATTATACTTAGAACGTGTTGGGACATTAAATAGGGCAAAGCCGTTAAACACGCTACAGTATAAGCGCTCCCAATTTCAGTTGAATGTCGGCTATATACAGCCATCTCACCTAAGACGATAGGGGATATCCATAATGTTTAACGATCCGCCCGCACCGGCGTATGGTGAATAAATTTGTCCATGTAATTGTAAACTGGCCCTTATGCACTTTATGTGGTTGACTACATGATCAGATTTACAGTGTACAGTGTTCTGCTTACTGATACGTGGGTAATTCTGTAAAGTGGAGATAGGAACATGAAATGTATGCTTCTAACAAGCCTAGTAGAAATTTGACTGTTAAACTGCTTTACGTATTAATAATGGGAGTCCCCTAACCTGAATGTATATTCAGGTTAGCGAGCGAGCCTATCTAGGTGGTTTCGTTAAACTGGCTATAAACAGCAGGCTTGCCGTTACTTAATGATAGATTGCTGCGCAAAACTTACGTATCTTTTCGTACTACCTATTTTGCTAACAAGCGGTTTCCAAAAAATGGCTTTCAGCCAATTGTCAAATATATAATTGATCGGAATTGTTGACAGTACAACGAAGAAGAGGAGAAGCCATGGATTACGGATATCAAAATAATGGCTCCAAAACAGTAAAAGCGGAATGTGAAATAAATAGATAGGGTATGACAAATTACCTAAAAAATTAAGTACAACTCTACAAAGGTTTGGTAATTGAAAATAGCTACGGCTTACAATAAATAAGGATACTGCTGTTACACTAAATGTCAGCCAACTAAGTGGAGTGCTAGCATCGGAACCTATAAATATAATAATGCCGAGCCCACTTGTTAAAAGAACTACCGTGAGCTTTGATTGGTTTTCCGTAGCATAAATAAAGCCAATAAGCCAAGGCCATAAATACCGAAGTGCTGAATAGCCAAAGTACCACCCCATTGGATAAAAGGCAAACGCAAGTATCGATATCAAAAATAAGATTAATAGCGCTTCTGTCCTCATCCTGACGAGTAATGGTACGATTAAATAATACAGTACTTCAGGGCTTAAAGACCACAAAGGATTATTGTACGAAATGGTATTCGCAAATATGCCCTGCATGAAAAAGAGATTAGCTACTGGCGTTTGCCAGCCAGAATCAGAGAATATTAATCCGCCAGGTGATTTGTAGGGAGAACCTAGTAAAAGCGTAATGATCTCCGTAAAAACTAGAGAAGCGAAATAAAGCGGATATATACGGAGGAACCTTCGCTTAAAATAACCGTCTGGCTGAGTAATAAATGAATACCCAATCGATACGCCAGATATTAACAGGAAACTCAAGACGGCTGCTTTGCCACCTAGTGATAAGACTGGGGTAAGTGCTTTCGGTATGGGTGCAAACCAAATTAAGTGGCAGACCATAACGGTAATTGCCAATGTAAACCTTAATCCCCCAAAAATAGCCCAAGAGGATTCTGTAAACTTTTGATTCATGGTATACGTATAAATCTACTAAGTGCAAATTAAATACAAATAGCTAATAACTTATTAGTGGGTATTTATATTTATTGATGCGTGAGTAGAATTGCAAACGAGGCTGTTTGGGGTGATGTGGCAACATACAAACCTTCGGGTTACGAACTCGCGCGCTGACGATAAGCCCAACTCAAGAACATGGATGGTCACAAAACAAGATTAGTAAGGCCTCGGGATTAATCCAAGGTAGGGTTAGCCGCACGTTGAAGAAGTATCGACAAGATGGACAAGACGCCTTAGCCTGGTGGAAGATTACAAAGCCCGCCTGTCAATTATCTCCACAACAAGTCGAGCAACTCCTACTAGCGTTGAATAAAGACGCGCAGGCCCACGGGTTTCGGGGTGAAAGCTGGGTGCGTCCCCGGGTCCATGAGGTCATCCAAAAGCTATTCGGGGTGACGGTGATCCCTCCTAAATAGGATAGTCACTGAAAAAAGCAGGCCAGGTGTCCACAGTGTGGGCTTTTGGCTAGCCAAAAGCCCAAATTACCAGGCTCCCGCTCAACAAGAATTTTATGTATACACCTCTTCTAGGGTGGCCTGAGTGAGAAAAAGCGCGAGTGTACTGTGTGTGCTATTATCAATCCAGTCCACTAGCCCACGGATTAAAAAAACAGGAAAAAATACGTTTGTTCTCTAACGGCTGTAGGCTGGCTGACACGTATTTGCATGACAATTGATCAGAATCATATTGATGCACCAATTGTCCGAAGTAAGGCTGCTTGCTTACCGAAGAGGTCTACTCGACATTACCCGTTACTGGTCACTGTGGATCAACTAGAAGCCAACAGCCAATTAGTTTGGGCCACTATGATACGGGCCGTGCGTTGATTGATCTCCTTGACGGCTTTATTCAGGTAGTGATCCTAGTTGTATCGAATCAGGTCATTGACCTGTACGAACAGCTTAGCTTCAACGGTGTCATCCAGAATGGGTACCGTATCAGGTTGTTGAATCTGGTGGACCATTGACTTGACCATCTGCCAGAGTTAGGCTGAGCTGTAGGCCTGTCCACGCATACTTTGTGTAATGGCATCATGGTAGTCCTTGCCCTCCACTCAAGTGGCTGATCCCGCAAAACTGTAATTGTTTACCAAACAGACTGTTGACTCCCTAAGGTACAAATCGACATTATATAATTTTTCAATGATTCTAATTATCGAGTATACTTAAGTAGGTAGATGTATACTTTAAAACTTGAGTAAGCTGATTTCGTTTATTGAGTCTATAATCTCAATTTAATCTATTTGTACTTAAGTAAAACTGTCAATTTTATAGGATTCAGTAAATATAAACTTTTTGATAATGACCAAAGTACTCTTGTTTATGAATTAGAGGTAATAGCATATTTACGCAAATTTGAATAGCTGTAAGTTAATTAGAGTGGACTGATAGGTTTATTGCAACGTTTTATATTTTTTCTAAAATACACGTTCTAACTCAATACTATTTCACATGAGCAATACTACGATTACTGTAAATGAGAGAACATTAGCGTCTTCTGAGGACATAGTCGAAGTTTTCACGTCAAGGGAGCGATCCGTTATCAAATTACTTGGCTTAGAGTATTCATCTAAAGAGATCGCGTTAAGTCTTGGCATTGCTGAAGAAACGGTTAAAAAACACAGAAAGAACATTATTCGTAAAAGTGGCTTTTCTGGCAAACGGGCTCTTCAGAGAGTAGTACGTTACTACTTGAGCAGTTAACGGAATTCTTATACCCCCAAAATACCCCTAAGTTACCCCTTGAGGGGTATTTTTTTGAGTGCTGCTTCTGTCGTGCTTGCCGAAGCAAAACGGTAATCACATCATGACAAATAAAGCTGCATTCACGACGACCAACCGATTCCCACTAGCACCCTTCATCCCTGCACGAGTACAGCCTTTTCGTAGCCTGTTTTCACAGCCTATTACTCCTGTATTGCCCAGGCCAAGTAATGCATATGCACCCTAAAAGCCTGGTTTCCTCTGTTACCCTCACCCGTTTAGCGCCTGTCGACAAAGGGCCAAGCGAAACTCACTGATTGGCTGGCTGTAATCCTTTCAGGTTTGGAAGTTACCGTTTTGAGCTTCTTGTTCAGAGCAACCAACAGAAACCGAGCCCTAGCCTCAGTACGAACTTCGGATTACAACTAAAAACCATCTATAGTTTTTTGTAAATCAGATGGTTATGGCTGAATATTTAACAAAAATAGTACGACCGTTTACTTATCTACTACCTTCATTTTTATTGATCCTAAGCTATGGTAACTACTTTACTCCGTCTCTCATTTCGACTTCTGGGATGCTTTCTTTTCTGGTTACTCGTACATCCACATTCAGCCAACAGTCAATGCACGGCTTTTACTGAGGGGACGATTGTGGCCCAGGTGGGATCCTGGCCGGGCGATATTCGGGTGCAGACGGTTAACAACTGCAAGCAGGCATATTGGGTGAATCTCAATGAACAGGTGAATCCCGACTTCATACCGCTAATAACACCCAAGCCAGGCTTCACCCTTGCTGCCATCCAGCAGTGTTTGCAGTTTGTGAACCAGTCCTGCCCGGATGGAGGTGGTGGATGTAATAACCCTCCACAATTAACAATAAACAGTACGACCTGTAATGGCACTTCGTATACAGTCTATTTTACCGTACAAAGCGGGGTAACTGTGACTGCCTCCGCAGGTAATGTTAATGCTGCGGGCAGCCAAGTCACAGGCGTACCGGCTGGGAGTAATGTAACTATTTATGCCACGCTGACGGCGGGTTGTACATCACAACAGACGGCTTCCTCACCAGCAGGTTGTGGTGGAGGAACGGTTGACCTAACCAATATCAATGGATACGTAGGGATCAATACACTCAATAATGGAGGGAGTAAGGCTGACGGCGAAGTGTTCCGGCTTGCTGTAAAAGGCAAGGTGCTGGCTGAGGAAGTTCGGGTGCGAACCGGATGGTCCGATTTTGTATTCGATCAGGATTACAAGTTGTCTACTCTATCGACAGTAGAGCGGCATATAAAGCGTTACAAGCATCTGCCAGGTATTCCACCAGCTACAGAAATACAGGCTAATGGTGTGGATTTAGGAAAGAGCCAGACGTTGTTACTTCAAAAAATAGAAGAACTAACGCTCTATGCAATTCAGCAACAGAAGCAAATCGAACGGCTAAAAAAGCAACTTAGACAAATCAGTCGTCGATAACTGTCCACTGCTTATCCTCAGCATATATGAAACGATTGACATTGCTGTCTGGCTTCATGTTAGGCCTGCTAGCCGTCCTGTGGCCTGCTAAAAAGGCTACTGGACAAGATAATCCCAAAAGTTCAACTGCCGCATCGACTGCGGCAGTAGGGTTCTTTCCTGGTAACAGAGGCCCTAACGCAGGCAACACATCGGAAGCGGCTACGCAGAACCGACTAAGTGATGTACCTGTAAACCTCTACACGGGTACGCCTGTCATCAATTTTCCTATCTATACCTTGCAGGAAGGGGCGTTAGCTGTGCCCATTAGTTTGGGTTATACGGGAGGCGGGCTACGCGCCAACGACATAGCGTCGTGGTGTGGACTAGGCTGGACTCTACAAGCGGGTGGTATGGTAACGCGGCAAGTACGTGGCCTACCCGATGAAGGTAGCCCAAACGGCGGTACGTTTAAAGGATACTACCGAGTTGGCTGGAATTCGGCCAACAACCAGGACGACCATGAACCCGATTTATTTATCGCCAACTGTAACGGGCAAGTGGTAAAATTTATGCTCGATGCTGACCGGATTTTTCGGCCTATACCCGATGCCGATGTAAAGATTGAGGCAAGCTGGCGGCAGAATCGGGCTAATGGTAGCCTGAGCTGGATTAGTGGGTTCAAGATTACGTTTCCCGACGGGATGATTTATCGGTTTGGCGGCTACGATCAGCCTACGGTTGAGCTTTGGGAATATGTGATATCGAAGCCGCTTACCGATCCTGTACCCAGTGCCAACGATGCTTCACTGCTGATGCCAACGGCTTGGAATCTTCGGAGTATACGGTCGGCGCAGGGGCAGCAAATCACCTTTGAGTACGCCCGGGTTTATTACTCATATCCGCAGTTGGTCGATCAGCAAGTAAACGGCTTGCAGGGTACAGGCTATGCACCGCCGCTCTCGCTCAACCGGGTCTATGTGTCGTCGGAAATCATAACGGCTATACGAGGAGCCAATACTACTATCGAGTTCAACCCGACGACTACGTCCATATGTAGCCAATATGATCAACTGACAGGCGTTACCATTCCAACTGTTTGCAGTGCACCCACGCCGGACGTAAACCGCTATGATCTTCAGAATTGGGTGTTGACGTCGGATGCTTTCCCGAAAATCCTGAAACGGATCTACATCCGCGACAATCACGATGCTGGCCGTAACCTGAACTATTATTTCAACTATGGCTATTTTGAAGGATCGAGCAGTACCCCACGAAACGCGCTGCCAGCGGGTTATACCTACAATCAGGTTGGAAACAATCACCTGAAACGGTTGAAAATGACTGGTTTCACAATGCCTGACGGAACAACCTGCTCGTTTGCGTACGCCAATGAAACGAACGACTTCCCCAGCACACTTGTGCGGGGTATCGACCACTGGGGCTTTTTTAATGGCACTGAACCCAGGCATCTAATCGGTAAAGGTGATTGTCAGAACACAAACCCTGACTGGTTTACAAACCGAACCCCCACACTAAGTTGGGCGATTTACGGTTCACTGTCAAAAATCACTCTTTCGTCAGGTATTGAGACACAGTTGAATTACGAAAGCCACCAAGCCCACGATTACGGCGAAGTGGGTGGTATTCGGATCAAACAGATCGTCACGAAAGATGCCATCAGCAATTTAACGACCATCAAAGAATATGACTACAGCGACCCGGAGAATGGCTACAGGCAATCGGGGTTCCTGAGCCTGAAGCCGGTATACAGGTTTTCGGAGGCCAATGACTTGAGTCAGGTTTATTATAATTCGTACCTCTATCAGTCGGCATTGGCCCGGTCTGGTAAACCCATTGTGGGCTATGCCTATGTAAAGGAAACGGTCTATAGCGGCACAGACCTTAACCCGGTGACGTTTGATCGGGGACTTTATAAAACCGGATCGGTAGCAAGCTGGTTCGACCAGGACGAGAACCCTGTAGGTACGTGTGATGGCTCAGTCGATTTCTCACATACGCCCTGGAAATACCATCCCGATCAGGATTTGCGAGCCGGTAGCTTGAAAAAACAGCAGGTGCGTAACCGGGCCGATCAGCGCATCACTGAGACCGAGCTCACGTACGACACCCGGTCGGCGGGTTACAGTACAGGGGCGCGTAATATTCTGGTTTATAATGACCTCACAGTTGGTACATCAGAAAACTACTCACCTTCCATTAACAAATACCGCATTCGAAGCCAGGTTAATCGGCAATTTGACCAAAATGGCAACAACCAGATTGAAAGCCGGACTGAGTATTATTATAAAGAAGACATGGACGGTACCTATCTGGCCAAATACCCTGGTAAGCATAATCAATCTGTGAAAATCAAGACATGGGATTCCAAAGGGCAAGCAATTGAGAACCAAGTGCTCTATGCTGCAGACTTCGAATTTGGAACGGAAAATTATACGGTGCGCGAATGCGACTATGATGTATGCGACCGTTGTCCTCCCGATTGCCGCGACGTAACGTATACGCGCCCCCGCCAACCTGCTACCGAAGCTGCACAGGGTATCCGTCAACTTAAGCTCTTGAACATGGGGGCTACCGTGGTGGAAACCAATACCCAGAAAAACGGCAAATGCCTGGCGGCTACCTACTCGACGTTCAATTATTACAATGGACGCACAACCCGAGTGTATTCGTTGAACCAGTTTCCGATTACGGGTTTTACACCAGCCTACTACAATGCGAGTAACGACGAAATTGCTGTAGATAGTCGCCATAAACAGCGCGTATCTTACGACGAATACAACGATATCGGCATGCCTGTGCGGGTGCGAAGCACCAACGGCGACGGTACGACTACCCGCATTGTATATGACCACAATAATCTGCTACCCATATCGGTAACGGAAGATCATGGGGAAGGGCGACTCTCGATGACCACCTCCTACACCTACTTCCCGCTCTGGGGCGTGGCCACCCAACGACTACCCAATGGAACCGGCTTGAATTACAGCTATGATGGGATAGGGCGGCTTAAGGGGGAGCGCAACCAAAATAACCAGATACTGAAACGGATCGAATACAAGCGTAAAGATCAATAAAGTCGTCCCTGCGTTTTCTTCTTTTCTCTCTATCACCATTGATCTCTTCAATAGGTATGCGCCGTACTGTCTATTCTTTGCTGTTGTTACTTCTTCACGCAGGTACGTTGCTGGCCCAACAGCCCACCACTGGGGGCAAAAGCCGGGTAATTACCTATACGCCTCGCAACGAAACCGATGATACCAACGCCATCCAGCGCAACGGGGCTACCTCGGTGCAATACCTGGATGCGTCGGGCCGGGTGTTGCAAAGCGTAGCGGTAGGGGCCAGCCCAGATCCTAATCTAAATCCGAATCCTGACCAACGGCCGGCCCCTGATCAGAACCCTCGGCTAAGAGATTTTGTACAGGCCAATACGTTTGACCACCTGGGCCGCCCCGAACGGACGTACCTGCCCTATGCCGCCCCCACCGACAACAACAGCCGGGGGCGCCTACGTGACAATGTCGACCAAAATACGGTCAAATCCTTTTATTACGGCGATAATAACGCCTACAGCAAAGCTTCCTTTCGGGACAATGGTACGCTGGAACGGCAGATTGGTCCCGGCGAGACCTGGCACTCAGCCAATCGAGGTAGTCGCCAGGAGGTCTGGACAGCCGGAGGCAACGAGGTTGTCAACTGGGGCGTCAGCGACGATGGCAACACCATTAGCCAGTTAGGGAATTACCCGGGAGGCGTACTAATCAAAACCATTAGCTACAACGAGCAAGACCAACAGAGCGTCACCTACACCGACAAGGAAGGCCATACCTTACGCCAGGACGTCCAGGGCCTCACCACTCAATATGTTTATGATGATCTCGGGCGTCTAAGGGCTGTGATTCCACCCAAAGCCGCGTCGATGGGTACGTTCAATATCTATGACGGAACGGTGGGCGAACTGGTGTTCGTGTACAAGTACGACGACCGGGGGCGGCTCACCGAGAAACTTACGCCGGGTGGCGGCTGGACCTACTACGTCTACAATCAGCAGGGGCAAGCTGCCATGAGCCAGGATGCCCGGCAGCGGGGGCTAAACCAATGGAGTTTCGTGAAGTATGATGCCCTAGGGCGGACCATCCTGACGGGGGTGAAGAGCGAAACCCGTAACCGGGGCGAGCTACAGACTGAGGCCGATGGCTGGGCGCAGCAGTACGAAAGCCGCAGCGGCGGGGAAGGAAACAGGCAAGGCTACACGAATGGGAGCTGGCCTTCAGTCGGTGATAGTGACGTGCTGACGGCGAACTACTACGACGACTACAGTTGGGGCGTTGGCGAAGGTAGCCACAGTGGATACCAGGATGCAAAAGGATTGGCTACGGGTAACAAAGCTCGTCGGTCTGACAACAACGAGTGGCTCACCAGTGCCATCTATTACAACGACCGCAACCGGGTCACCACCCGCAAGACGCAGAACCATCTGGGAGCCTGGAACGAGACCAACTTCCAGTATAATTTTGCCGGGGAGGTAACCAGTGAGGCGGTCACCTACAGGCGTGAGGGGCGGAGCGATCTGACAGTAGTCAGCCGATACGCCTATGACCACGTCGGGCGAAAAACCAACGCCTGGCACAAGACTGGCAGCGAGCAGGAGGTGGAGATTGCCCGCTATGAGTATGATGACATGGGTCGGTTGGTCACCAAACGTACCCAGCCCGGCCAATACCAGACCGGCACTCCGACCTCCTCTACCCCTGAGGAACTGTACCGCAACACCAACGCCAGCAACGAGCAGACCGACGTGGCTACCGTACGAGTAGTGTTGCAACCTGGCTTTACGGCTTTTAGCGGAACCGCTTATACGGCCCGCATCAGTACCAACGGTGGTGGAGGCACTGGCACAACCGATGCCCTGCAAACGCTCAATTACCGCTACAATGTGCGCGGCCAACTGCGAAGTATCAACGGTAACGACAGCAGCGACCCCACCCTCGATGCCAGCCAGAATGACCTCTTTGCTTTAAGGCTCGACTATCATGAAGTACCAAGCCGTCATCCCGACCCTAACCAGCAGAGCCAGAATCGTACCCTTTACAACGGACTACTGGCCCAGCAAAGCTGGCAGAGTAAGACTCGCCCCCAAATACGAAGTTTCAATTACCGCTATGATGACCAAAACCGGCTTTCAGAGGCGAACTACAGTGGACAGGGCAGCGAGAACTTCCGGGTTTGGGACATTCAGTACGATAACAACGGCAACCTGACGCGCATGCAGCGCAACGGGCTGACAGCAACTAACACTGGCGAGCGTAACGGTAACCCCACAAACTGGGGACAGATCGATAACCTGTCCTATCAGTATACCAATGGAGGCAACTCAAACCGCTTGAGTGGTGTGGCTGAAGGAGCAGGCAATGCCGGGCTCCCCCTTGACAAACGGCCCATCGACTTTCGGAACCGCAATAATAGCGAAGACGACTATGGCTACAACGCTGACGGGAGCCTCAACCGGGACAGCAACAAAGAATTGCAGAGCATCCGTTACAACCGGCAGGGCCAGATTGACCTACTCGATTTTGGGAACAACCGGCGCATCGAGTACGCCTACGATGGGGCCGGAGCCAAGCTTTATAAGAAGATCACCAATGGCGGCAGTGTACGCTACCTACACTATGTGGGTGATCTGGAACTGACAGGCACCCAGGGCGAAACCATTCGGAGCATTGCTCATGATGAAGGGCGGGTGCTGCCCAGCGGGGGGACGTATGTGTATGAATACCAGTACCGCGACCATCTGGGCAACCTGCGGGTGAGCTATCGGCAGTTAGCGGCCAGTGCTTCGACCAGTGCTACGTTTGAGCCTAAGGAAGCCACCCGCGAGCAAACCCAATTTACGGGTGTAGCCGAAAACCGGGATGGCACCGAAGCCTGGGAAGGCAACTACTCGGCACGGGTGGTAGCGGGCGTTGGTCCGGGCAAAGAGTTGAGCGTCCTGGCTGGCGAGACGGTACAGATGCAGGTAATGGGCCACGTGGTGGAGCGGGAACGTACCCAGCAGAAGCGGCGGTGGTGGCCCTTCCCCTTCCTGCGCACCGAGCGGCAATACGACGAATTTGGCAGCGTAACTAGCAGCAAGCTGCGACTGGTGGGCGGGTTGGCCCTACCCCTGGGCAGGAAGACCGTCCGGCAGGAGCAGAAGCTGCCCCTTGCTTATCTGCAATACGTGCTCACCGACACGGCGGGGCGGGTGCTGGCTAGTGAGCGCAGGGCGTTGAGCGATTCGGCCAAAGGGGGCTGGGAGCCCCTGGAACTATCGGTACGTAGCGAAGTAGCGGCTACGCTGAAGGTGGTCGTCGTCAATGAAGGAAACGTCCCTGTCTACTTCGACAATCTGGTCATCAGCCAGCAGCCGCCGGTGGTCTCACAGGAAACCCACTACGACCCTTGGGGCATGGAATTGGTGGGCATCACCTCGGAGGGTGACCCCGACGATGACCATAAGTTTCAGGGCAAAGAGCACGAGGACGAGTTTAGCTTAGAATGGGACGACTTCGGGGCTAGGATGTACGACCCCCAGTTGGGAAGGTGGCACGATATTGACCCGGCAGATCAGTTTGCCTCTGGGTATGTGGGTATGGGCAACACCCCGACAACGGTAGTTGACCCCGACGGGCGGTTTGCCTTTATACCTATACTTATTGGCGCGCTAATAGGAGGCTATAGTGGCTATAAGCTTGGCGAAGCTAACGGAGCAAAAGGTTGGCAGCGGTTTTGGTATACATTGGGAGGTGCTGCGATTGGTGGTTTATCAGGTGGAATTGGAGACGCTGTCGCAACATCTGGAATAGCCTATGCTAAAACTGCTGCTTTGATAACGGCTTCGACTTTTAATTCGGCAGGTTTTGCTATCTTGAGCGGCGGTCAAACCTCTATCACGACACATTTTGGAGCTTTCTCTTTCGACTGGAAGCAAGGAGAATTCGGTTTTTTAGGCAAAAAAGGTAATTCTGTGTTAGATAACATAGGCTACGGACTCGGTTTACTGGCGAATGTTCAAGATGCCTTAGCAGGTCGCCTGTCTACAGACGTCGATCTTAGAACTGAGAATGAACCATCTCCAGGAAAGAAAATTGATGTAATAAGTCACTCCCAGTTAACTAGCGGAGACAAACCTATAATTGATTTTGGGCCAACAGAACAATTGGAAGGTCTCAGAGATTTTGATAAATTTGTTGGTGGAACAAATGGATACGAGAGTGGTTCTGTTTTGGAAAAAGCAAAAATGTGGGGTGGTCAAAAACTCAAGATTGATGATATTAATTTTGAGACTATATTTAAATATTCTCAAAAATTGAATAGCGCTCCAGGCAAATACAATTTTTTAGTCAGTAGCTGTGTGACTAAAACTTCTAATGCTCTAAATATGGCAGGCTTTTTCAATTTAGGCATTCATCCATATTTGCTTCATATTCAAGCATATCTTAGGAGTGTAGGAGCCCGCCCAGCTCTTTTTTCTTATCAATTAATTGGTCGAAAATGAAAAAGATCGCCTTATTTTTGTTCTTGTTGCCGTCACTGAATAATCCAATTTTGGAGTTTAAAGAAGTTCAAATATACAGTAAACAAAGTGGAAGCGGATTTAAAACAGGATCTGCTGAACGTAAATTCTCGGAGTTAAAACTGAGTAATGCGAATCTTGTACTGGTCAACTCCACTCAATTGAGCAGAATAAATTACTTTTTATCCACAGCGTCTTGCAGAAATTTACATAATACTAAATTGGGAATTAATGTAATTTTCGGTGTCGCAAAAACCAGAAATGGTCAATCAATAAATCTGACAATTACATCAAATTCGGTTACTGATTTTACGCATCACAAAGTTTACCGAGTATCAGAAGAAAATCTTCCTGAGTATAAGATGTTTATTGATAGTCTTTGGATACTGTACAACACAGTAGAAGTGAGATAAGAGTTTAAGAGGGTGTTAGGGAATTACGTTTGGCATTAAGCGTCAATTCGTTGTAGCATGATTTGAATGTTGGCCAAATACAGCCAATTCACCGAATATGATATGGTGTACTCATAGTCTTGATTATCCGCCGGAAGAAATTCGTCCTGGCAATAGTTCTTTCTACCACCCATCGTTTGGCTACAGGAACAAAACCCTGAGCCGTTTCGGGACGTGAGGCCCGCTCAAAATCGATACTCCATTCGGATAATGCCCGAGCAAAAACGCCATTGTAACTTGATCACCATATACTTTTTCTAACCGCTCGCCTATACGCCATAGTAAATCACCTACCGACGCCATGGCGGCTGGTCCATCGTCTTGCTGAGCAGCATGCACACCCACTAGCCAAATCCGGCCCTGTGTATCAACGATCAATGGTCGTTTACGACCATTGATACATTTGTGCCGATCAAAACCACGGTCTTGCCAGATCAGAGGATGTAGCTTAATGTTCTGTGAATCAATGTATAAGACAAAGGGGCATGCTTCACGTCTTGCTCGTTGACGATCCATTTGGTTCAACATCGCATTGATTTGCTCGAATGTGCCATCACCTTTCCATTGGTCAAAGTAGTAGTAGACCAGTTGCCAATGCGGCCAGTCAGGAGATAAATTTCGCCACTGACATCCTGTGTGTAGCAACCATAAAATGATATCGACGATCAAACCGGTCCGCCGGTGCGGCAGTTCATACTTACGCTTGCGTTTCAGATTGAAAAAGGGCAAAATTGCGGCTCCTTGAGGGTCGGTCAGTGGCTTCCACTGTTTGGTCATGACTCTGTAGTTTGGCGACAACAAAGTTGACACGACTCTCAACCTTTCTCAATTCCTAAACACGCTCTAAGAATAGCTCCGGGGCTACGTGTATGAATACCAGTACCGTGACCATCTGGGCAACCTGCGGGTGAGCTATCGGCAGTTAGCGGCCAGTACGTTGACCAGTGCTACGTTTGCCACCCGTGAGCAAACCCAGTTTACGGGCATAGCCGAAAACCGGGATGGCACCGAAGCCTGGGAAGGCAACTACTCGGCACGGGTGGTAGCGGGCGTTGGTCCGGGCAAAGAGTTGAGCGTCCTGGCTGGCGAGACGGTACAGATGCAGGTAATGGGCCACGTGGTGGAGCGGGAACGTACCCAGCAGAAGCGGCGGTGGTGGCCCTTCCCCTTCCTGCGCACCGAGCGGCAATACGACGAATTTGGCAGCGTAACTAGCAGCAAGCTGCGACTGGTGGGCGGGTTGGCCCTACCCCTGGGCAGGAAGACCGTCCGGCAGGAGCAGAAGCTGCCCCTTGCTTATCTGCAATACGTGCTCACCGACACGGCGGGGCGGGTGCTGGCAGTCTGCTCTCTTGTCTATATTTGGCCCTGAAAAAACTCCGCATAAAAATGCAACTCACCATCTCCAGATACTACCTGATTGTTCTGCTTTCCATGATCACTGTGGTTGGGTTCGCTCAACCGAAGCCGCTTGTGAGCTACGTTGATCTATTGTATGATCTGGCGATGGCACCAGCCAATCGGTTATTTAGTGTCGATTCACTGGCCGACATGCGAACCGATACCTCGTCGAGGCTGGGTACGTTGCAAAAATCATCAGGTAAACTGGCCGAGGTGCGGTTTCGTAATGGCTTCCTCCCCACATTGACTAATGTGGTGTTTATGACGATACCCAATCTGGACGATAAATTCACGCCCTACACGTTGCTGATCCATGAATTCGAGGTTGCCGCGCAGCCCGGTACGGCCAGGCTTGCCCTTACCCTCACCTTTGCCCGACGTGATTCAGCCCGGCAACTACGCCCGGTATTCAGGGCCGAAATCGATCAGGAGGGCAGTACCTACCTACCCGATCTCTTTAAGCAAAGCCTGACCAAAGCATTTTTTAAATTTAACGAGTATCTGGCTAATCCTTCTACGGTGCCTCCCCGCTATAGTGATGCCGATCTGGAAGCCGCCAATGCCGCTGAGGTGTTAGGCCTCTCCAAAACGATGTACCCCGAAGCAGTTGGTGAAACCGACGACCTGCTACGAAGTCCTGAGCGCCGGGTGGGCATTTATCAGAACTTTGATGATCTGCGCCGCAACCGACCATCCCTAACCGGCCAATTGAATGTAGAGGCCCTTAATGGCTTTGCTACGCTCCGCAAGCCGAACGGGTCAAAAGCTCGGTTTCGGTTCTATGGCTTCTACGATGGGCAACACCTGTACGTCAGCAACACGCTCTATCAATCGGGGGCAGTAGCCCGTAAGTATGTGCAGGTACGTCACATTGGCCGGTATCTGCTCTGGATCGACAATTACCTGACCGCCGCCGAACAGGCAACGCAGATCGGGTTGGGCGCCACGTTTGGTGTATTAGGCGCACTAGCTGCCACGGCCACCGCCGACCGGCATGATTGCATTGCGCTCGATATGGAAACAGGAGGCGTGATGCTGGTCGATAAAGCCCGTATGGGTACGTTACTGGCCGGGCACCCCGATCTGCTGGCTGAGTATGAGGCATTGCCCGCTAAAGGGAACGAGCGGCGGCAAATCGAATTGCTCGATAAACTCAACCAACGGCTAAAATGAGAACCGGCTACCTACCCCTAATATACCCCCAATATACCCCTTGAGGGGTATTGAATCCCGCCTGTTTGACCCCCACATTTGTTGACAATCAAGCGGCCAGGCTGGCTTTATTCTTATGCGCTTCGCTCTTCTACTCATTGGGTTATCCATGCCCTCCCTGGCGCAGACCCTCCGACAGCCGACCTCTTCTTCGGTGGTCGACGTGGCCCAAACCGCCTTAGCGGTCTATCTGCCGTCAATAGCCCCTGCCGACTCCACGCAGCCAGGTACGTTCACTTCGCTGGCCAAAGCGTTACGTCACCCTAAGCAGGTAAAGCAGTTGCTTTTGCATAATGTGTCGGCGTTACCAGCCGACTTAGGCGTGTTCAAGAACCTGGAGTCGTTGGTTATAGAAGGTGGAACGTTGACTTCGCTGCCAGCGTCGGTGGGTAAACTCGTTAACCTGAAACGATTACGAATCGAAAGCACTAAACTGGCCCAACTACCAGCCGAGATCGGTCAACTCAGTAACCTCCAATCGCTTCAGGCAGCAGGGAATCAACTCAAGTCTTTGCCGGGTGAACTCGGTAAGCTCACCAATCTGGAGTCGCTCAATGTGGTGGGGAATCAGCTAACGGCCTGGCCCGAACAAATACTGGCCGGATTACCCAAACTCACTGACCTCCAACGACGGGGAAACCTCATTCCGAACTTACCGCTGAGCCCGGAGGAACTGCTCAAAACGCCTGTTGTAACGGATCTGAAAGCCGCCCTGGCCAATCCTAAACAGGTGTATCGCATGGCACTCTCCAACGCAAGTGAGTTGCCTGAGTCGCTGGGTATGTTGACCAATCTGCAACAACTACGCCTCGATAATAACATGCTGGCTCAATTGCCGGCGTCAGTGGGGAACCTCAAAAACCTGCAAAGCCTGAGTGTCCTCAACAATCAGCTCACCAAGCTTCCCGAATCGCTGGGTACGTTGACGAACTTAAAATCGCTGAATGTAGGGGTTAATCCGTTGCAGGAATTACCCGCAAGCCTGGGTGATTTAGTCAACCTGCAATCGTTGGAGGTGTATAATTGTAAACTTACGAAGCTGCCCGAAAGCCTGGGTAACCTGACCAACTTACAAACGCTCCGGCTGTCGGCTAACCAACTGACTGGTCTACCAGCGAGTATGGGTAAGTTGGTAAACCTGAGTGAGCTAACGCTGACCACCAATAAACTCACAGCACTGCCTACTGAGCTAGGCAATATGCTCAATCTGAAACAGTTGGGTTTATCCGAAAACGGGCTATCCAGTCTACCCGCCGAACTGGGTAAGCTGACCAATTTGAAGGTGCTTACCCTGCAACATAATCAGCTTTCGCAGGTACCGGCTGAGTTAGGAAAGCTAACCAACCTCTCGACGCTGGATCTGGGCCTGAACAAACTAACTGCGTTACCGGAGCAAATCGGTACGTTGACTAGCCTTAAACGCCTGGATTTGTCAGGTAATGTACTCACAAACCTACCAGAGAGCTTGGGACAACTAGTGAACCTGAAGCAGTTGAACCTGACTCAGAATCAACTGGCGAAGCTCCCCGAATCGTTGGGTGATCTGAAGAATCTATCCTCGCTTCGCCTGCTGGACAATCCCGTCCAACAATTGCCGGAAAGTATTGGCAAATTGACAAATTTGCGCGAGCTATCGGCTAACTTTAAAAGCCTCCCCTTGGCTGAATTGGCTAAATTGAAGACCAGTTTAGGGAGTACACTGGTATCTCCCCTGCAAGTACGAGGGTTAACCGGGCTTTAATTGAAATAGGTACGTTGCTCAATCAATCCGCTTGAACGTTTGGCTGGCCCCTATGAAACAGTTTATCGGTCTCTTTCTTATCCTGTTTCTACCGTTGGTGTTGCGGGCTAAGCATATCGTCGGTGGCGAATTATACATCGAGGCGTTAAAAGACAAACCGGGTCATGTCAAAATTGGCATGAACCAGTTTTGGGAAGACTATAATCCCTTCTCAGGCGAGGCTGATTCATTTCTACAGGTTCACATTTTCAGGAAGCAAAACCCAATAAAGATGGCTACCTACTATCTGGACCGGGACGCGCCTCCTACCTTGTTACCTTACGATAACGAGGCCTGCGCCAGGGATAAAAAGCTCAAAACCTACCTTGCCCAATTTTACGGCGTCCATACCCTCGACCCGGCCATCTACAGTGATCCCAGCGGCTACTACATCGTCTGGGAACGCTGCTGTCGGAGTAACAATATTACAAATCTGGGTAATGAAAATGGGGTTGGCATGATATTTTATGCCGAGTTTCCCCCCCTGAGCCAAAATGGCGTATTCGTAGCCAATTCAACGCCAACGTTTACTGCATCACGCGGCAACTACATCTGTTTAAATAAGGTATTCACGGTAAGTTCGGCCGCCACGGATGCCGATGGCGACGAGTTGCGCTACTCGCTGGTGACACCGTTTCAGGGGTACACTACCATAACCGACCCCTGGGATAATAACGGCATGGTACGGCAAAGCTACCCGCTTGTCAGGTGGACGCCAGGCTATAGCGCGACTGCCGCCATTCCTGGTAATCCGGCGCTAACGATTAATGCTAAAACCGGGCAGCTTACGGTTAAGGCTACCGAGGTTGGTTATTTTCTGTTCACCGTCCAGTGCGAGGAATACCGGGGTGGGAAGAAAATAGGGTCAGTCAGGCGTGATTTTATTTTGCCTGTAATCGATTGCTCCCGTACAACGCCCCCTATTCCCGAAATTAGTGTGAACGGGCAACCTATTCAGGAGGCGAAACTCTGTGAGGGTACCTCTCTGACGCTTACGACTGATCCTGATCCAAAGTGGCATTATCAATGGCAACGCGATGGCGTAAATCTAACCGGTAGTACAACATCGGCTCTTACGGTCAGTACAGCTGGGAAGTACACGGTCATCAAGAGCTTTTCGGTCACTTGCGCCAATGATACGATCTCGCCTGTAACGCAGGTATCTATCGTTCAAAAGCCAACGCCTAAGCTCGTTACACTGGCAGCTGATGGCGTGTCAACGGCGAAGCTCCCCCTCTGCGAAGGGGATTTTGTGCTGTTAAGTCTCTCAACAGTGTCACCCGGACTGACTTATACATGGGAGGCTGACAAGGTTGATGTTGCCATAAACGCCCCCCAGTATACAACCAATAAACCGGGGACCTACCGATTGACCGTTTCCCCGGAGGGCTCAGACTGCGCGGCCAGCGACGAGATCCAGTTGCTGTTTCAGCCTAAGCCAATGGCGGTCATAACCGCCTCGGCCCTGCAATTCTGTGCTGGTGATTCGGTCAGCGTAGTGGCAACGAATGACCAACCCTACCAGTATCGATGGGACCCTGTTACAGCCAACGCGCAGGCAACGCAATGGGTCAAGCAATCAGGCACTGTCCGGGTAACCATTACGAATGCTGCTGGCTGTAGTGCAATTTCGACACCCCTCTCACTGACCGCTTTAGAACGCCCGCAGGTAGCCGTAGATTCCATTGCGCCCGTATGTGCGAGCACTGCCCGCTTTCCTCTACAGGGGCGGCCCACAAATGGCCTCTGGTCAGGGCCAGGCGTGACGGGCGGACAGTTTGACCCTAGGACTGCTGGGGTAGGACTACACCCCATTAGGTACACTGTAAGGAATGCCGCCGGTTGCCAAACGACAGCGGTCCGCTGGATCGAAACGACACCGCCATTACTGCTCAATGGCCCTCTTTCGTATCAGGTTCAGCGGGGGGATACCACGCGGCTGCAATTAACGCCGAACATCAGTATTACTCGGATTGAGTGGCAACCCTCCCTTTATTTAGACAATCCGTTTCAAGTTGCCCCTTTGTATCAGTCAGGCGAGTCGCAACAGTATACCGTCCAGGCCGGAACAAGCGCAGGTTGCAGCGCCAGCATAGAGGTGAGTGTGACAGTTGTAGACCGACTCTATATTCCTAATGCCTTTTCACCCAATGGCGACGGGGTAAACGACAGCTGGCGAATTCTTAATCTTGACGCGTTTCCAACGTCTGAGGTCACCGTATTTAACCGCTGGGGCGAGCTCATCTATCAGTCCGTCGGGTCATACCTAAACTGGGATGGAACGTATAAACAGCAAACCGTTGAGCCAGGCGTTTACACCTATCTGATACGAACGGCACCTGCTGGCCATTTATATCGTGGTCAACTAACTGTACTGCGTTAATAAGTTAGAGCAACTCGCTCATGGCCCTTTGAGCAAAACATAGCCACGCTTTCAGTTATTCGAATGAGCACAACTTCTATTGAACTAGCCAATCCAACGCATGATTAATGGTGAGCGTGTCTATTTAGGCCGTCGAGGATCTTCTTGAGAGATTATGATTTAAGATTACCGTTGATTGCAGCATGCTCTGAGCGTGATTTCTGCGACGGATTAATGCACAACTTCTGTAAACATGGCAAAGGTTTCTCGGATGAATTTGACCCAGTCATGTTAGTATAAAGTGAAGAAAATTGGTTTGTCAGCGGCTTGCTTAGCTCGCCTCTGATGAGTTTTTATTTGAATATTCATTTCATGATCTATCAAGCATCAATAATGCTTTTAAGAATCATCATTAGATACGGTGCCAGCAGTATCCACTTGTAGGCAGATTATAGGCAGATCTATTAAAACTGCTTCCAAGGTGCGAATATCAGCTTAGGCTATGTGTCTTTTTTTTATAAAAGACACTCCAAGATGGATCGAGACGAATGGTCCATTGAAGACGTATTAGCTGCCTTTAAGCGAGAATACCAACCTAATATAATTGGAGATAGATAATAGTAAAATAATTGGCAATCAAATAGTATTTTGTTTATACTTGCATATCATTATTTGTCTCAACTTATTATCCTTAAGCGGTCTTTGCTATTTAAGTATTTTTTATTGAGTTTTAGTTTAACGTTTATGTTTTGACTAATGAACTTTGTGAAGCCATAGGTTGCCTATCTATCTGTTTAGCTAAAAAGTAGCCCTTGCTCATCCATCGGTTAGTTTTCCTCGCCAAGAAGGCTGATTTCCCTCCAAGCGCCGTAAATGAGAAAGAATTGAATCACGGCTCAGCAATACTTTCAATTATGCAATTACGCTCTCTCTTTTACTCGTTGTTTTTGCTAATTACTCTTTGTACTACCTTGATTGTCGCCGTACCTGGTTGTGTGAGTCCTACCCCAGTTGATCCTACCGACCCCTTTGATCTGACGTCGCTGGTCTCAACTTCATTAGTACAGACCCAAGTAGTTGAAGGAGTACGCTCCACGACGGTCACTTGGCCTGATGAGATGAAGACTGTCACCTACCCAGCCCAACCGCTGCCCCCGGCTAACTGCCACGTTACCCAGATGGTCTATCGGACCCTCAAATTGCCAAGCCAAACGGAGGCAAAGGGAGTAATCGTCGGGCAGGAGCGTCTCTACATCTACACACTTAAGGGATTGAGCACCCCAAAGTGGCCTTTAAACAGTGACTATCATCCCTTGTTTATTGAGCGCACTGTCACGTTGCGTTATGATGCATCAAACCGGTTAATTGAAGAAATTACCCGCCCCTGGGACCGGCCCAGCGATACAATCAGCTATTCTCATGAGCCTACCCGTATTCTCTATACCAATTCATATTGGGACAGTAAGCGCATCATTCAGCGCGATACACTGCCCATTGACAGTAGAGGGTTATCACGAAAAGACCCGAGAAGTTACCGCTATGGTTATTATGATAAGGACGGATTCTTAGCGGTGGGAAACTTTAGTGAGCAGGATCCTCAGATTCGGCGGATTCGGCAACAGGTTATCAACGGTAACCTGGTGGAACTCACCGATTCGTTAGATTATTGGGGAGAGACCCATTTTCGCTATCTCCACTACGTTGACCGGCCCAACGTGCCTACTACCACACCCTTCTTTGGTAAGCAAAGCCGTCAGCTAGTTGCTCAGCAATTGTGGTCATTACGGCTTAGTCCGTTTTACCGGGACGGTGACAAATACACGACCAAGTACGTCTATCTGTTCGATGTTCAAGGTCGAGTACGACGTAGCATTAGCTATGGCGTTCCGCTGGACCCAGGCTGGCCCTTCGAATTATTCACGGGAGGTATCAGCGTGATTGACTACAGCTATTCTTGCCCGTAAACGCTTTGTTTCTTTCTTAATTTAACCCCAATTCACACATGCCGCTTTCTTTACTTTTCCGATGTTTAGCATCGGGCTGGCTACTGCTATGCCTATGCGCCAACGGCGTACTTCACGCCCAGAGCACAGCTCAAACGACCAGACCTAATCCGACGAGACTGCCACCCCTTCCACCCATGACCGTTCCACGAGACCCAGCCTCGCTGGTCGTCAGTTGGCCTTACAGCGGCTCTGTGTTTCAACGAAATAACAGTGGAACCGGTAAATTTGTGGTGCAGGGATCGCTCAACTCATATTACGTTAAGACTGGCGATTATCAGTTCGTGGCTGAGTTAACACCCCTTCAATTAATATCAGGGCAGGCAGATATCAGTAAAAGTAGCATCGACGGTGGCGTTGCTCAAGTGACGGGGAATGGGTTTCGGTTTTCCATGGAGAACATACCCGCAGGTTGGTACGCTTTAAGCGTCACCGCTTTTCCGCTAGCGCAAAATTTACCTATATACTACCTGTATGCAGGCAAGGTCGGTATTGGTGAAGTGTTCATTATTGCAGGGCAGTCCAACGCGCAGGGCTTACCGAATGGTCCCGATGATCTAAACGTTGCTTATCCACTGCCTAGTTATGATGCCGTACGCGTTCAACCTAATGCAGTAGATCCGAATGTATTTGTGAACTATGCAAGTCCAACGGCTGTGGATGCCATCAGGAGAGAATACTTGCAACCTACAGTAGCAGCTAAAGATGTAGCTACAAATCAGGGCATTGCCCCAGCTGGTGGCTCCCTATGGTACTGGGCGCGAGTAGGTGAACGCTTGGCTGCTCAGTATGGCGTGCCGGTTGCTTTTTATAATGCTGCCTGGGGAGGAACGACGATTAAAGCTTGGGAGGAGTCTAAGGACGGGACCTCGCAGCCACTGGGATGGCCTGTCACGGGCTCACCAAGATATTCTCCGGGTTCTCCATATAGGCTCTTACGCGCTTCGCTTAATCTTTACGGCTCTAGTTTTGGCGTGAGGTCCGTTTTGTGGCTACAGGGAGAAACTGACGTCAAGGCTTTGGGTGATGTTGCTTCATGGGGTGATCGGAGCATCCAAAACGCCGAAGAATACCGAGATAAATTACATGCTATTATTCAGCAGACTCGGCAGGATTTCGGCGCGGTTCCTTGGGTTGTCGGGAAGACCTCTTACAACGATAGTCAGCAACGCCCGGGAGGCGCCCAGCCCCAGTTTAGTGATATTGTCCGGACAGGGCAAAGTCTGGCCGTATCAACAGCCACTGCTAGGGGATTGGCACAAGTTTTTGGAGGCCCGGACACTGATCAGTTCGTGACCGCTCGACGCTTTGATGTAGTTCATTTTGGCCATCGCGATGCAAATGACCCCAACGGCACTGATGGGTTGGCTCAGGCTGCTAACGCTTGGTTTGATAATTTACATCCATTGCTGTCGTCGAACGCACTTGTTCCGGTAACTGTAGATGGAATGGGTACTCTGCCACAACTATTATCGATCAGCGACGATGGAGTAACCGCTACGACTATGCCAGGTTATACTACCCGGTGGGTAGCCGATAACGGCAGTGGATTTGACCTCACGAACCCAGTCGCCATAGGAAATGCGTTTTCGGGTACAGGTGACTACCGGGCTGTTCTGACAAATGGTCAAGGCAACCGAATTGTTACGCAGACCGTGCATTTACCGTTTAGAGTGGTCAATGATGTCCAATCTGCTCCTAATGCCTGTTATACGATCAACGTAGACCAGACGGGCAAACGCCTCCAGGCGATGGGCGACAACTCAGTGCAACAGCAAACTATCAGCAACGCTCCCAACCAGATCTGGAAGCTGGATGACCGGGGTAATGGCCAGGTCAGTTTCACCAGTCAAGATGGCACGGGCCGGGTGATTCAAACAGTGAGTAACCCAACCGAAGGGGTTGGCATCTCACTCGGTAGCTACACTGGAACTTATCAACACTGGGCGTTGCAATCTAACCCATTAGCAACCAATCAGTGGCGGGTTTATTCACCAACTACGAACAACACTTGGGACCTTCAAGGATCCGCATCCCTCCCCTTACTTCAAATCTATGGAAATACATCGGAGAGCTTTGCCACACACCGTTCGTTCCGCTTTGAGACAACAGCATGTCCCAATACCAGTGGTGGAACATGCAACTTCACCCTCGTGCCAAGCACAACCGATAACGATACCAACCGCTCATGCGGTCAGGCCACTACTCTTAACGCCAACTGTTCAGGAGGGGATTGTGGTGTGGTTACTTATAGTTGGATCGGTAACGGCATCAGTGGCAGTAACTCCTCTATTAGCTTCAATGTTCCTAGTACGAATGGCAGCTACGACTACACGGTTACAGCCACTAAAGCAGGCTGTAATCCTGCATCCAGTACCATTACGATTAATGTATCAGGTTGTAGTCCAAACCCAGTTAGTCTCCCCTTGAACGCCTGTTACACCATTAACGTCGATCAAACGGGCAAACGCCTCCAAGCTATGGGCGACAACTCGGTACAACAACAAGCCATCAACAATGTCTCCAATCAGGTTTGGAAACTGGATGACCGGGGCAACGGGCAAGTTAGTTTCACCAGTCAGGATGGCACTAGCCGCGTGATTCAAGCAAATAGTAACCCTGCCGACGGAGTAGGTATATCATTGGGTGGCTACACAGGTACTTACCAGCACTGGGCTCTACAGTTTAACCCATCAGCGACTAATCAATGGCGGGTATATTCACCAACCACTAACAATACGTGGGACCTACAAGGATATGCTAGCTTGCCTGCTCTTCAAATTTACGGCAATACATCCGAGAGCTTCTATTCATACCGTTCATTCCGCCTCGAGGCGACGAATTGCTCTGTTAGTGGCAACTGTAATTTTGCGCTCACACCTACTATATCCGACAACAACCCCAACCGCTCATGTAGTCAAGCTGTTACTCTTAACGCCAACTGTTCAGGAGCTGATTGTGGGGTAGTTACTTATGGTTGGAGCGGTAATGGCATCAGCGGCAGCGGATCGTCCATCAACTTCAATGTTCCTGGTAACAACAGCAACTATACCTACACAATTACGGCCTCTAAAACTGGTTGTAACCCTGTACAAAACACCGTCGCCATCAATGTGTCGGGTTGCGGAGGCACAAATCCATGTGCGGCTTTTACTGTCGGTACTCAAGTGGCTTATCGTTCTCCAGGAACAGGCGACCCTTCAGTTAAGATTGTCGTTTCAGAAGCTGGTGGTTGCAAGCGGGCCGTATGGAGTGACGGCAGTGGGGCAGTCAACCGGGACTGGCTGCCTTATGTGACTGCCAACCCCGGGTTCAACCTCACTGATATCGCCAATTGCCTCAAATTTTCGGACGAACCCTGTGGGGCTCGATTGGGAATGGCAGAACTGGCCAACGATCCAATGAGCCTGGAATTAATTGTGGCTCCTAACCCCAACGATGGCCAGTTCACAGTCCGTTTCCAGACCCAAGCGGGACAAGTGGCCATGTTGCGATTAAGTGATGTAAACGGTCGGTCAGTCCGACCATCGCAGACCATTGAGGGCACGGGTCTGCTGCATGAAGAAGCCATCAAGTTACCAGTCAGCGTGCATGGCATGTTGTTGTTGGAGGTGGTCAGTGGTCAGCAGCGCGGCACCCGAAAGATACTGATTGATTAAATAACACAGGTAGATTAACAAGCCCAATGCAAGACAAAGGTCCCGGTCATGGCCGGGACCTTTGTCTTGCATTGGGGCAGGAGGGGAATCAGTTACAAGAAAGTCCCTTAGTTACCGTTCGCTAAATAGGACCATCTCGGCTTGATTATTCATACACTGCTACTGTGTAGGAAGGTGTGTTATAGCCCGTACTGTGGTCGCTATGTACATCTTCTGACCAAAGATGTGATAATAGATAAGCTGGTTTTTTACCTTCAACACAGGTACTATCTACCTCTCTATCAATAAGATTAACCGATTGTATTCTCGAGATACTGAAGCGGTCCAATGATTCGGTACAGTAAGATTGCTCAACTTGAAAGAAAGTACAGCTTACAAGTATGACCCTGAGACGTCGTAAGGCCCCTTTTCTTTACGTATTTCCCTCCGATGGCTTAAGCTTATATTGTTTACCCTAGTCGATGTTGACAATTTGAGGTTTTGGCAGGGCACAAGCCTACTCGAAAGCCAGTGGTCAGAGGATTATATTCGGGCTGTTGGACAGCTCCCACAAGGGTACATAAGGGCAAAACCATTCCAACAATACAGCTTAATAAGTAAAGTCCGCATTCAACAGAATGGACTTGATGCCAGTGCCATAGACTTGACATAGGGAATTGATAGTCAGGTTTTCAGCAGGTATGTGTGCACCTTGTCTTCCTCGTTGCTGCCTGACTTAGAGGTGTAAGAACTATGACAAATGTAACCACAGCCACCGACGCACTCGCTTAAAGTTATTGATCCATGAGTAGGTCTGTAAAGTCAAACAAGACAACTACTGCTATTGCCCAGCTCAATGGCCAGATGGAAGTGAAAACGCCTTACGGAGTTTCGCGGGGGAATAAGTGTTGGCCTTTCTAGCAAAATAGAACGGCTAATTGAATGACTTCTTAAAGGGGCGTATGTACGAAGTGCTCATCCATCAGTTGCTGCTCAGATAGTGAGTGCAGATAGGAGTTGCCGTCTCAACACGTCTCCTGCTCATCCTTTCAAGCCTAAGAGTGCCGGGGAAGAAGGCCGTCTTTGGCCCCGGCAAACGTTTAAGGCCCAACATAGCCCACAGAGAAATTCTTAGTTATATACGCAACGGCTTGCCAGTGTAACCATTTTACGTTTCAACATCTAATAAAGTGTTAATCACAAACACAATGCTGCCTTCACATTGTAAATAAAAATGTCACCTAATAATTGAATCGTGACTTTTTTTTTAAAAAACTGATTAACACAGCATTATCATAGAATATTACTGATTACTTTCGCATGTAATTAACAAACAAAGACAATTACTGATAGCTATCGATACCTATTACAACTTATTGATCGTTGGCACAGTTAATAGATTAGATTCATGAGTGATCAGGATAGCACGTCTCATTTGGGAAAACTTGTACCTACAGAGGAAGCATTAGCGTACATCGGCGACCCAGCCGAAGCAACGTTTAATAATTGGAAGAGACACTTCATCTACGTTGCTCATGGCAGAAGTGGTGATGATGGGAAATCCAATATGTACTATGTCAACTGTCTGAGAGTCAGGCACGCAATCTTTCTTGATTTAAAGACGAGACAGTTTCCTCGTAAATTCATTCAAAGCACAATTGGCACGCTTTTTATAGATGAATTTGGTGCAGCTGATGAACATTTAATGAAAGCATTGCAAACGAGGAAAGCTGAGGATATCATTCAAGCTGCAACAGCTAAATTCATCCGTTTACCTGTTGATAAAATATAATAAAATAGGACATTTTCTGTTTTAAGACACATCATAAAGATTAAGGAGAAATTGCTATGGACAAGAAAGAAAGAGAGATCTTCTTGAAATTTTTAGAGGAGAAAAAGGCTGCGGTTACGTCTAGTCCTGAAGCGTCTATTGCCTATCTTAAAAAAATAGGGATTGTTAACTCGAGAGGTAGAATAGCTAAAGAATTTAAGCATTTATGTATTCCACAAGGTCAGGATTAGTTCTTGGTTTTCACGGATGCGATCAAGAAGTGGCTAAAGCTGTTTTAAATCATGAACTAATTTTAAATAAGAGTGAAAATAAGTATGATTGGTTAGGACCGGGTGTCTACTTCTGGGAAAACAGCCCTTCCAGAGCTTTGGAATACGCCGAATCGTTGAAAAAAAACCCGATTCGCGCTAAGGAGAAAATTAAAAACCCCGCAGTCATAGGTGCTGTGATTGATTTGGGTCGCTGTCTTGATCTGCTCGATTACGAAAATTTACAAGTAATAAGAAATGCGTATGATTTCTTAATGCAGAGTTTAGAGAAGTCTAATTTGCCTCAGAACCGATTCGTGGGAAAATCCCAGGAGTTGCTGCTTCGTGAATTAGATTGCGCTGTTATAACGCTAGCGCATGACATTCAATCAGAAGCCGGATTAGAGCCATTTGATTCTACAAGAGCTATGTTTAGTGAAGGAGAAGAACTATATCCTCATGCTGGTTTTCGCCGAAAAAATCACATTCAATTGTGTATCTCCAATCCCAATTGCATCAAAGGTTTTTTTCTGCCTCGAAAATTAGATGAAAACTTTGCGAAGGTATAACATAGAGGAACGTCGCTAAACGATTACTTTATAGGTCTTAGTTAGTTATTACTAAATTATCTTAATCATAAAACGCAACCCCTTCTCATTTATCTTTATCAATTCGTATATAGCGTAGCTGCCTGCATTAAATCATCGGTTTCCTTTTAACACTATCATTAAATAAAATCAGATCCGTGTGGGAGCTGTACCTCATCAACACTGCTACTTGGTCATCATTAATATATTGCCAATCAGCAGCTGAGGTATTCACCATTGATTAGACAATGGTTGGGTGCGTTATAGACAAACACGATTATACGAAGCTATATGAATTTGTTCGCTCCTAAGCCAAGCGAATCAGTGACCTGACAATTTTCAGAGTGAGGAAGGCCTGCATCGAGTATATGCCTGGAAAACCAGTTAAAATCTCGCTCAACTGTAAATTTATTGTCGTATATATCCCGGTAATCCACTATCAGGGTTATTGGACTTAAGGCTGTTTTGACTTGGTTCATGGCCTGTTCATCTTCATGATTTTCCCGCGTGGCTTCAAAAATTATCAGACTTCCATTCGGTAAGATCACTCGTTGCACCGTATCATCCAACGGAGGATGCATATAGGACTTGGGGTCAAGATCAACACAGTCTTTGATATTGGAATATATAGTATCACTTTTCTTAAATGTAAGCCGGTCGATGATCAGTGGTCCTATGCCGTTGTTCTGAACCTGCACCGAAATGGTTTCGGCACGATCCCAGAAGAAAATCTGGCCCAAAGGCTTCAGCGATTTCTCGTTATGAACCCGTAGCAGATATAATTGATAGATCGTGGCAATCAGGGCGAACACGGATATAACAAGTGACAACAAGATAATTGACCTCTGCGCATGTATTAAGGTCTATATCATCTGGTATTCACGCAGCAATTGCAATCGCTCCCGTGCTTGAAGTTCATAAATGAGCGGAATAAACTGGTGATAGAGGCTGCATTGCGGGTCTTTGCCATCCACCCTATAAACCGGACAACCGCTGGTGCAAACGGATTTAAACTGGCAGGTCTGGCAGTCTTTAGATCGCGGGCCTTCATAATGGCTCACGGCCTGGATCATCTCGATTAAATCCAGTCCGTCATCAAAAATGGAGTGGGCCTGTTTCGTCGTATCGCCCACATGAACATGGCAATAATTAACGGTGCCATCGACATAAATGGCTCCACCGGAGAACCCTGACCCACAGGTTTGGAAACCTAGCTCATTAGGTTTGAGGTCACAGAATTGATGCCGTCTGGAAAATTGCCAGCCATTTTCGATGGCTTCCCGCATAATGGCGTAAGACGCCGATAGATGCTGCTCTAACAAGTTTGCGTCAATGGCTTCGCCTTTGACAATCGAGTAGCGAAACGGAATATCCAGATCAATCAGGTAGCGCGTTAAATCAGGCAACCCGGCCAGATTAGCGTTGGTGACAACCGTACTGGTCGAGACCGGAATGCCGTGTGCCAGTAGCTTTTTCAAATTGGCATCGACCCGGTCAAAAGTGCCAACACCAGATCGAAACGAACGCGTGGTATCATGGTATGATCCCTCCCCATCTAATGACACCCCATAACTGATACCCTGCTCTTTCGAGAAATTGACGATCTCGTCAGTGAGAACAGTCAGGTTGGTCAGGAATGAGACATCCAACGCGCACCCTTCTTCAGCTAAAATGCGTCGCGCTTTAGGGAGAAACTGTTGCCATGACTTGAACTGAGTGAGCGGTTCACCGCCCGCTAACCGAAACTTCACCCGGTTGAGTTTTCGGCTGCGAACCGTTTCCACCAGTTTGTGCAACAATTGTTTTTTGATGGCCTCCGGCATGCCGCCACTGGTATTCAGCGTCGAGATGTAACAATAGCCGCAAGACAGATTGCACCGGTTAGTGGTGTGAATCCAGAAATTGAGTGAGGTTGGATTATCAGGTTTTTGCGGTTGGCTGAATTGATTATCAAACCGAATGATCTCGGTTTGCGTCAGCATACCCAAAAAACCATCTAATACGCTGGGCGCAATGCCAAGTTGGTCACCTAGTGCCAGTGTGCTGGTCTGGTTGTCAATGGCATTTAAAATGTCGTACTGCGTCCTGTTTAACACCCGCAACGAGTTTGGAGAGGCGCAATTGACCGCATAGAAATAGTCACCCTCAATAGGCCTAAGCAACAGGCTGGGCGATTTGATTGGTATGGCGGTCGTCATAGCGTGAGGTCAAAGGAGAACCGGCACAATCGCAGTCGGCATTAAGAGATGGTGAACCAGCACAGTCACAATTGGTATTGACGGAGGTAGCAACCAGTCGTTGACGACCTAATTGCTGTGTCAGTAGGGCAAAATCATCGAATAGAATGGCCGAGGCATTTGTCGAGATCATAGAGAAAGAGTGTTTATGTTGTCTTCGCTAAAATACCTGTTCCGACTGGGCGACATGCTGTGGAACCGCTTGTATCGCACAACGCCACACTTGTTTTTTACTAGTCCTGTTACGTGTAGCTTTGTATATGGAGAACACGCTACCACCAACCGTCCATCACGGTCGTAATGTCAAGCGCATTCGCGAGATGCTGGGGATTAAACAGGAGTTTCTGGCAAGCTCGCTGGGGTTGAGTCAGCAGGCCATTTCTCAACTGGAACAGAAAGACGTACTAGACCAAGTGGCTTTGCAAAAAGTGTCGAAAGCACTAGGAATTGCAGAAGGCGTGATTGAAAACTTCAATGATGAAGCCGCCATCAATATTGTTGCCAATACAATTAATAACCACGATCAAGCCAGTGTAGTCAACTACTATCCGACCTTCAACCCAGTCGATAAAATCATAGAGCTGTATAACGAAAAGATTGCACTGTATGAACGAATGCTATCAATTGAGAAGGAGAAAAATGAGCTGTTGCAGAGGCTATTAAATACAAATCAGTAAATTGAGGGCCCTCCTCATTAGGAAAGACATATAGCCACTAGGTTGACTGGGCACTCACATCTTACGAGAGTTTTGTAACTGTGATGATACATGTATGTATCTTAACTAGCAAATGATTATGTTTGAGAATATCATTGGTTCATATGCAAACACGGCTCTTAAGCAGTCTACTAACTTGTTTAATTTTTCTTGGTTGTCATCAGCCAGAAACAGCAATCAAGCCCAGCGCAGAAATTAACCAAATTGTCGGTGCACAAACTAAATTGTCAGAACCGGCACCTGAGGGGACTGTGCTACTGAGTGACGAGCCGTCCTACCCACAAATCATTAACGGGTCTGGCTACACAACGCGCAAACGTACCTTTCGCCTAACCAAGCGGTTCTCCACCCATCTCAACGAAACGGGTTTTGATCAAGCTGATCCAAATAATGGACAAGGCTTATATGTGGGATCGATTGTGCGCTTAAAATCATTTGGTCAACAAGGAAATCTTACATCCATTGGCATTACGGCGCGTGAACAGGTAACGCTAACGAGCAGCTTGCCAGGTTCTACGCCCAAGGCAATACAACCCGGAAAGGCTGCTTATCAAACTGTGATGAATCAATGGCTACAACAGCCAGCCAACGTCGTTGCTTCTATCAGCTACGATGCAGCAGTGATGAATACGACGGAGCAAGCTCTTATGAGCCAAGGGGTCAATGTTGGTTGGGGACCCGTAACGTTTGCCAATCAATTCAGTACTTCTACTGATTTGCAACAGCAAGATATTGTAGTGGCCTTTAAGCAGATTTATCACACGGTAACAATGGATTATCCAGGGAGTGCGGCAAACTACTTTACAACCTCTATTGACTTAACAGCATTACGGACTGCTACTGACCCTGATGATCCGCTCGGCTATGTGAGTGAAATAACGTATGGGAGACTCCTTTTTGCCAAGCTTCATTTTAAAACCAGTATCAACACTGATAAGCAGCAACTCTTAGTATCAATCTTAAGTGGCATACAACAGGGCTTGAGCCTAAGCACCGAATTAAAGAAAACGCTGGCGGAATCGAGCGTGCAACTCACCGTTTTGGGTGGAGACGCTGCCAGTGCGACAAACGTATTGGTCAAGACTAATGGGCTAACAGCACTTGAATCTATTAGTAAGTGGATTAAAGATGGGGCTAATAGCCCAGATAAAGGAGCACCCATCTCTTACCAAGTCCGCTACCTTTCAGACAACAGTTTGGTCACATTGGGAGCCTCGACCGACTACAATGATTTTACAAATGCTCAGTTGGTCAAACCAAGCCAGTTCTCCATTAATCAACTGACTGTTACAAAACTACCATCTCTTGATCCATCCGGTAAGTATTGGGATGGGGGTCTAGTCGGTTTACCTGACGTGTTCTTCACGATTACAGATACGAAGGGCACAAACCTGTATGCATTAGATCCTTCAAAACGGAAAGAGAACGTAGGCGAAGAAGAGCTTAAACAAGGTTTTATTACATGGAATTTATCTAGTGATAATGTAACTTATAGCGTTAATGCACCAATCAAATTACTGCTCTGGGACTATGACTCTATTGGATCGAATGAGTTCATTGGAGAGGTCACCTTTAACCCTAATGGGTTATTTCCTCAAAATCAAATGGAGCTTATTAGTATTGATGGTAAATCTAAAATCGTCATAATTCTCGATTGGCATTGATCAATGAGTTGAGCTTACCTTTAGTGTTTGAATATACCTACCTAACATTTCTATTTGCTTTCGTCAATTATTTTTGATCAGTACATCTAGCCTTGAATTCATCGTAACTTGAAATCAACTGTTGTTCATCTGGATCAATTTCGAAGGCAACACTATATATATGGGCCGCCGCCTCACAATCCGAACACTTCACGTATAAGAATTCTGCTAATTTTATGTAAGAATAAACTTCTAGTGGCTCAAGTTTTATTGCTAATTCATATAAATCTCTAGCTTCTTGCAAGTTCGCATAAGCTTCGCTTAAAAAGTCTGCGTTGCTTACAAGATAACTAGATTCTGAGGAATCTTCAGACAAGACTTGTTTATAAATATCATTAGCATTATCGTACTCCTTTTTCCCTATCCAGAGAAACTCGGCATATCTAATTTGCGCATCAGTGTTTTTTGGATTGATCTGTAGAACATCTTTAAACATTAGTTCCGACAATTCGTTATCTTTTTTCTCTTTCCAGAGAAATTCAGCATAACTTAATTTCAATTCTGAATTATCCGGAAACCTCTCAATGCCTTCTATATATACTCTATCTTGATTTTCTGTACCGTTTTCTCCTTCCGCTTTCATCCGATAACTCAATCCGTCTTTCAAAGGAGCTTCTTCGACTAATTTATTTACTTCATCTTTAGCTTCTTTGTTCTTCAATTTTGAACTGCCTTGTAGTCTGGAGAGCTCTTCCCTATAAGAATTACTCCTTTTGAGAGCGACCTCATTAATTTGATCTTCTAAAGTTGGGTAGTCAAGATTTTTGTTAAATAACATCATCATTTCGTCAAACCCATTGATTGGAACCAAATATCCATCATGGTCTCTTACTAAAGATTTTATGCGAGCATTCGGCTCACCACTTCTCTCATGATAACACCAAAAAATTCCACGGTTTATATAAGACGTTTTCTCTAAAAGATTCATTAAACTACCATCATTACCGCCATATCCTATTACTATAGGCGTATAAAATCGAAATATTCCTTCAAGCGCAGTGGACCATCCATCAGGTAGTTGTGAGGTTTCTTCAGCGGTATTTTTAGGTCCTAGAAGTAGATCCCTATGAACTTTCGCAATAATTGGCCTTGTTGTGAACGGCTTGATAAAACCGCTTAAACTTTCATGACCGCATACTAAAGGCTTCTTATCACCATAAGTATATAGTGCATCTTCAATTAGATAATCAAAATTCGTCGTAATGACAACATTATGCTTCGTTTTAGACAACACTTGTGCTAAAACTGAATATCCCCAACTTGGTTCTGCGACCTCAATCTTTTTTTCTAGATAGGCATAGCCCTCTAAAAAGTCTAATTCAAATCTTTTCGCATATATACTAAAATATTGTTCAGCTAAATTTTCCTCATCCAATCCAATACTCATACGCCACTCTGCGTACCTTAAATCGCCTAGATCTAGTTTTACAGTTGCAAGCCAATCAGCTGCAAGTTCAGAAGCCATTGGGATCCCTGACGATCTCGAAGCACCTGCACCTAAGATAAAACAGTATCGTTGATCCTCTCGCTCTTCTTTAGTATTACGAGCAATTGATGTTAATAATCTGTGTAAAGTTTCTTTCTTAGGCTCTGTTGAAACTATGTTAGACATCTAATTTAGAATTTAGTTAACAGCTTGTTTAAAAAAGACAAACGAAGCAATATCTTAAACAGAAAGAAATCGGCTATTTAATTGAAATTCATACGAACAATTACCGACGCCAAATCAATGTTAACTGTCGTTCGTTATAGTTTTGAAGAACGGAATAACCAGCCTCTAAAGCAGCTTTCTTTGAAGCATCGTTGGACTTGCGCATATGTGCGTATACAGCATCGTACTGACTTAACTCGCAAGCAATTTTATAAACACATCTTCCAATGTGCTTTCCGCGCATTTGTTGATTAAGAAATAGATGAATAGAAGGGTGTCGACCCAAACGTTCATCGTCAATAATATTAATGTAAACATTCCCCGCCCTCTTGTCATTTACATAAATATGCCAATAGTGGCCTTCAGGACCCCCTCCTTTTACCTTACTACCTCTTCCTGTACGCAATTCCACTTGATTGCAAGAGATCGGTTCTAGAAGTTTACTCATGGATTAGTTGTTCATGCAAGAGTTCAATAGATTGTTGCCAGTATTCAGCTGGGAAGAACCCTGGTGATAAGGCAACGGTGATGTCCTCAACTTGTGAACGTTCAACTTTTTGCCATAGATGTGAAAATAGTGATCTGATCTGCGTTGATATCTCGTCTTGAGTGGGATCAAGTTTGTTGACTCGCTCTTGCCAATCTGAATCACCATCGAAACGATTATTGAAATAATCCATATCAATGTGAAGGAGTACAGGAATATTCTTTGGCAAGTTGCTGAGCCAATCAGTTGCACTATCTGAAACTTGATAGTCAACCGAGCGATGCCCTATAGAATTGAAAGATTTTAGGCTGATACTGGGTCTTAGCTGGCCCTCTCTTAACAATTGATCATATGTTAACGAGGGGTAAAGTGACGTTTTTGATTCAGCAATTCCTGTGCGGTACTTGTTCCGGAGGTGGCGAAACGTGATGTTTCTAATACCATGAAAAAAAGGGGCAATAAATGATCCTACACTAATTGCGCCGCTTAATACAGCCGCTTTTACAGTCTCAGGTTGATTAATATCAAAAGCATTGCCTGTTATCAAATCAGCCCATATGTCACCTTCTTTGGTGAGTAGTGGTGACATGAAATCAGTATGGTCATCTACATGTAGAATTATCACATCAACTGTTGAAGCTTGATTGTTTTTCGATTGTAGCCATAGACTCCAAGAGTATAATGACCAGTTATCGGTCAGAGATAACTGATATAATGGAGATCGTTGATATTGTTGATGAATATTTTCTGGTTTTAAGTCTTTATTCCACCACGATAAACCTTTCTGTAAGTCGGGATCTACAAAATATGTTATATTATTCGGCCAACTTAGTGAAACGCTCACTTGATTATCGACATCACAAGCTTCTACAAGAAGTCCGCTAAAATATTGATTAAGGAACTCTTCTTTCTGAGACTTATTTGCTGGGAGCTTTTTCTTGTCAATTATGAGCGTATTCATGATGTATCCGCTGTTCTAAAATTGTGAGAAGTTGGTTGCCCGCTGTTGTTAGAGGACAGCTATAAACGGTTTCAAAACCTATGCTTAACTTCTGTAGGATCATTTGACACTCCATTTCGGCCTGCTGACGAACTTCTGCAACGTGTGTGTCTCTTAAATACTGCCAATACTCATACAATTTGACGAATACAAATATTGCATGAAATAAACCAGTTGGTGGCCTGAGTTCCTCTCGCCAAGGCGAAGGAACCAGAGGAAAATCACGTTTCATAATCGGACTTATACGCTGTAGGAGATACAGTTTTTGGTGCCGGTGTTCATGAATGATTGAGTCTGCAAGATCATAAACACTAATTAAGCTACCGTTACCTCTCTTTAGTTGAATGTACAATGATCCAGGAACGCTGTTATCGCTGAAAGACACAACTTTATCGACGTGAGCTGTAGGGTCTATAATAAACTGAATTTCAGGAGAGAGTGTATATATCTCATCCAATAAGGCTGGATTCCATTTGCCAATTAATTGAAATGCTTCTTCAACTAACTCTTTCTCAACTGCATTTAAACTAGGCTCAAATATAATCTTTTCGCCAAAGGGAAGCCGAAGGTATACGTCGGGCCTATGTATCTTTATTCCTGACGATGAGTTTGTTAAAAGCAAGGCCTGATGTATGTAAGAATAATCAACTTTTATCGCTTGTCCATCAATTGATTGTACGGTAATATTGCGGCCTTTTTTAAGGATTAGATCTGTCCAAACAACGATAGAAGGCTGTATAGATAAATGAGCACGTATTTGTTGCGGAAATGTCAAAAGCTGAGCCGCCACTGCTTGTTCCTCTTCACTCCCATGTTGCTGTGTAACTAATAATGCTTGGTCAAGAAGAGGGAGCTGACTCTGCTGCCATTGTTCATGTACGGATTTTACTAAATGATTGCGATTTTCTTCTTGATCATAGATACGTAAATCCTCTGTGCTTAACTCTACTCCAGTATCACACGCTTCATCTAATTCGGCAGCAAGCTGCTGTTCTACGCGTTGCTGAGCATGCTCAATCAATGCCATTATTTCTGTACAATAAATACTTGGGTTATTGAAACCTTCAGAACTATGACGATGTGGCACTGCACCACCTCCACACAATTCTACCCATCTACATTCTTGGCATTTCTGACATAGCCCCTCTTTGGTTAGCAGCGAGCGGTGTTTTTGAAGAGCTGCGGAATTGGCAGCTTGAGAAATAGAAGTTGTAAAAACGTTGCCAATATTTAATGAGGTCCCCTCCCCAGTAATTTTCAGCACATCTAAGTCATGGTATGTGCCATCCGTTTCTAGCGTTAACATGCTAACATCGCCTAAACCGAAGGCATCAGTTTCGCTTGGTAGACCCATTAATCCATTTAAGATTGCTTCAAAGGTGCGAATTCTCAGATGTGAGTAGCTATCGAACCATACGTCGAAGCATCGAAGTAGCCACTCCTTATACAAATCCGGATTCGTATCGCGATTTTTGGGTAGAGTGCTGTAATTCGCATCAGGCAATAAGAAATCTAATGATGGAGGATTTAAAACTGAGAAGAAACTTAGCATCTCTTCAGGTTGACTATCGGCATCAATGACAGCTATCAAGCCAGCATAAACAGTCGGATATTGTTGCAAAAGAGTGATTGCGTTCATCGTTTTTTGAAAAGATGAACGGCCTTTGTGATCAGGACGGTGTCGGTCATTAAGCCAAGCTGGACCATCTAAGCTTATAGATACTTGAATATTATTTTTAGCAAATTGCTCGACATCAACACGGGTAAGCAAGACGCCATTCGTTTGTATAGTGAAGTCAACTTGAACTGTTGAGGGTAAAGACTGCCGAATAATCTCACTAGCTTCGATCAATTTAACTGTAGTGGCTAACAGTGGCTCGCCGCCGTGAAAAATAACGATGATACGTTGAAGAGCTACTTCTTGTACATAAGTGGCCAGTTGATTACCAAACTGACGTAACACATCTTCGCTCATGATCGCAGGTTGCTGCCTCCAGCTCTGATCTAAATGCTGATACATATAGCAGTAATCACAGTTCAAATTGCACCGTGAAGCAATTTTGATCAGAAAACTATTAATAGAGGGAGCTAATGCGTTCATCTATAGTAGAAAAAAAGCCGACAGCAAAGCTGTCGGCCAAGCTCATAATTTTAATTTTACACTTCTTGGAGTGTTATGCGCGGTTATGGCGGTGATGCATGCGATCATAACCTGAAATTGCTTGAATGCCCCCAGTCCCTACCAATTTAGCTTTCATCCTGTTTAGAGCTGGATGAGATGGTGCATGTTGCTTTAGCGTTTGAGCGAGTTCATTGACTTGCTGATTGTTAGAAGCTACTTTATTTTCCATGATATAGTAGTGTTTTGTGCCTTTTAAAAGCGTTTATAGCTCAATATTAGTTAAATTATTTAAGACTAACAAAATAAATACCTCCTTTTAGTATCTTGGCCAAAATTATATTCCGTCTTATTTTCTAAGATAACATCTAAATTGGTTTAGACTACGTTCTGTATTGGCAGTTAGGAGTAAGTTACTCTCTGCCTGCTATCAACTGCGTAGCTAGATGATTGGTATACGTTTCAAGTTTATAGGATCAAAACACTTTCCAAAATTTGAGTTTAGACAATTGAAGATTGAAACGCATGCGAAAATCACGGCAATCCTTTAACTAATAAGTCCTATGATTGTATCTAGCACATGAGTATAGTAAATTGGTGTAGATATAAATAGAGCTCTCAGTTTGCTTATATCGTCGTTGACACGCAGACCGAATTCAGTGATGGCCTATAGCGACCTCTCAGCCCAGGAAGACAAAGAGCTGGAAAGCTTCATCAGCGATTTTATGCCGATCAGGCTACCATCAAAAAGCTGCAAGGCAATCATTTCGACCAAACGCGTTATGAGGGTTAAATGGAACGGCTACAAGCTGATTTCGAGCGTCAGCGCGACGCGATGCAAACTCTTTTCGAACAAGAGCAAAAAAAACTATCTCAATGAGCCTGATCTGCCTCAGGCCGAGAAGAAACCGGACATTTCAGAAAGCCAGGATAAAGCCCTTATAATGATGCAAAACTATAGGAAGCAACAGGCGGACCGAGAAAGGCGTTTCCTGGCTTCCATCTCCGACGTTTGAGCGACTGGCAGGAGAAAGACTATATTCAAAAGGTTTTACCGCTGGACGCATCAACCCGTAACGGAACAATTGGCGTTCTATATGGCCAATCGGATTTATCGCAATTCCTATATTTCGCTCTGGACAGCTTTGAGCCATTACGGGCTGATCCCAGAGGGTGTCTACCAGACGTATTCGGTGTCGACTCACAAGACCAAGTCCTTTGAGACGCCGATAGGGGAGATAATTTACAAGCACATTAAGCCTGCCTTATTTTTTGGTTACCGTATCGAGCGATGGGAGAATAAACCCGTACTCATTGCCGAGCCGGGAAAGGCTCTTCTGGACACGCTCTACCTCAATTCTCACTGGCGTGATAAGGCTGACATTGACGGACTACGCATTGACTGGTCCATTTTGGCAAATATTGCGTGAACAGCTATTATCGAAGAATACGCGGCTTTCTACGGTAACCAACGGGTGACTGACTTGTCCCATTACATTATAAGGCAGATAGCTAATGCTTAACCTGCAATCTATCCAGCCGTTCTTCCCAAGTCACGTGCAACAGGCCAAGCGGTCAATGCTGCGTGAGTACCTGCAATGCCGCATATTGGAAATTCTGTTCAACAGTGATTTCCGCAATCAGTTCGCGTTTCTGGGGGTACGTGCCTGCGGCTAATCCATGATTATCAGCGATTTTCAGAGGATTTAGATTTTGACAACTTCAACATTACCGCTGAACAGTTTGATCAAGGATTAGCCGTCATCGCAGAAGGGCTAAAGCTTCAGGGCTATACGGTCGAGTTTAAAACCATTAATAAAGGCGCGTATCATTGCTACATCCGTTTTCCCAAGATGCTGTTTGAGCGTAGGTTATCGGGATACGAACAGGAAAAGATTCTGATCCAATTGGATACGGAAGCGCAACAATTCAACTTTAAGCCAAACACCGTCCTGCTCAATCGCTTCGATACAATTGCCCGCATTTTTACGACGCCTACAGACATTATGCTGGCCCAGAAGTTCTACGTCATCCTCAACCGCCCACGCAACAAGGGTCGTGATTTCTATGATGTTGTGTTTCTGCTTGGTCTGGGCATCAAGCCGGATTACCGTTACTTTGTTCAAAAAGCGGGGATAGAGAATCTTACACTATTAAAAGAACGGTTACTTGCTCACTGCGAAACGTTGGATATGAATGATATGGCGAAAGATGTGGATCCATTCCTGTTCTGCAAAGCAGATCGCAACAAAGTCATCTTATTCACGGATATTATGAAACAGGCTGGTCTTTGCTAACTATTTTTGTCATCTTCAAGCCGATGCTTACTCACTAGCAATGTACACTTTATGGCTCATCAGCCAACCCGAACAATAAATAAGTTACATTTTACAGACCTTGACCCCCTTCGGTTTGAAGATCTCTGTCTTAATCTAGTCGCCCGCCTTTACGAATGGAAAAAGCTCAATCACTTTGGCCGCAAAGGCGCAGATGGCGGGGTTGATATTCATGCTGTCCAGCAAGTTGGACAAGAGAGCCGGGTGTGGTTCATTCAATGCAAGCGATACACGGCCATTATAAAAACAGATATTACCCACATCATTGATGAGGTGAGTAAAAACGAGGTACTGCCTTATAAACTATTGATCATAATTGCCTGTGATTTGACTAGGGCAAACTATGAGTACTGCCAGACCTATGCCAAGAGCAAAGGCATTCAGGAAACTGAAGTTTGGGCGGCAGGTCCCCTGGAAGCTAGGCTTTATAAAGATCACCAGGATTTGTTATTCGTTTATTTCGGTGTGAAGCTAGGGCAAAGTGTTAGAGATAATGCAACTAAGATCAAAGCTGGTCTATCGATGGAAAAGAAGTTCCATAAAGACATAATTAACCATGTTAGGGTCAAAGACAGAAACCAATGGGAAAGATTAATGTATGAACCTTACCACCGCTTCATATCGACGAAGGTTTTTATTCATTCGGTGGACGACACTACTTACCCTGAGTGGAAAGAAACTTTATCTGCCTGGTTTCCAACTTTCTTTTATAATACGTATCACAATGGGGTTGAGTTTTGGTTGAGTGCAGGCATTGGTGTTGATATTTTAATGAATGCCGATGGCCAATGGGAGGCTTTAACGGATCGCAATGATGCACGTAGAAACGACTCTAAGTTTAAAGTCGTTAGGGGCATGCGTATTGGTCGCGTTCCGTATTATAATATCGTTGGCTACAAAGTAGACGGCGACGAATATTACTCAGAACCTCATCTGTTTTGTAAATTCACGTTCGATAGGCGGCCGTACGAAGAAATTTACTACAGATCTATGGGAATTGCTTCAGACAGAAGAACCTCTATAGAATTTAATAAGAGTAAAGAGGTGAAATATCCTGACAAACTAAAATGATGGAAGTTTAAGGAAACCATCCCAATACGCCTGTTAACTAAGTCTTGACTTTCAATAAGATAGACAGATTAAGCCATCGGTTATACAATGGTGAATTCACAAATCTGGTATATGGCGATTTCCTAACCGGCCCGGACGTGCTGAGAACGTTACAAACTATCGCAAACCGTTTATCTAGCATTGATTGGAATATTGCACTCGTTCTGGAACAAAATAAGCCTTCATGATAGGTATAGTTAGATCAACCGTTTGTTGACAACCGCCCTTATGTCCTCATCTTGAGCATCATTGTCGTATCGTTCTGCCATACGCTCAAGAATAGATGAGGCAACGAAAGGAAACGAGAATTCCAGAGCCAAAGCCCATTGCCGATACATAGCTGCCAACTCGCGTTCCTGATTACCACCTTCGCCTCGGAAGTGGACCCCACGGGCATTAAAAAGGCCCATTGTGATACCATCTGACATCTTTTCAGACTGAACCTCTTCTAAGAGCTGTCGCAATGGCTCACAGGGCCAAATTTCATCATCTCCCTTTGGAGCTTTTGCAAACCAGCTACCTAGTGACAGATCCCCAACGTCCTGACGCCCCAATTCTTCACAGAATTTACGAACGGCGTTTACCCAACGCAAGAGAAAATTAGCATCGATATCACCTTGTTTGTTTCGGCCTGGCAACTGCCTTAGAGCTTCGATAAACTTGTAGGCTTTATTTGCTCGGTGTTGGCGAGCAGATAAATTAGTTAGCTGAAGTTCGTCAGGATCGTCTTTTCCATCCTCACGTTTGTAAAGCCAAGCTACAACCTGAGCGTAAAATTCAGGATGATCTTCAATGTACTTTTCTAGATTTGGAATACCATGATTCGAACTGCTTCCTCGTGACTGACTAAGAATATCAAGATAAGAAAATTCAAGCCCAGCCATCTGTTCCACCGAGAAAGTAGCGCTTGCATTTAAAACCTCAAAAGCTTCTCCAAGGTAATAGGAATCGAGTTGATAGTGGCCTTCTAATTCGTCTCCATCTGTCACTAAGCCTTCCATCAATCGGAATAATACTGTAGGCCTTAGACTTTTAAGTTTGTACTGGACACAGTTGAATGCAGCTCGGGGCCGTTTGTAGGCTAAAAGCCTATCGACTAATTCGTTTAGTTCATCATCATTTTGACCATTCCATGATGGAACAACCTCGCGCCAGTAGACTTTCTGATGCAATTCATCCAATTCATCAACAAGTAACCAAGTCGCCGATGAAAAAGGGGCTCGTTCTAATAACTTCACAAAATCTTCTGACGACAATTTGCCTTTTGCCGTGGAAAGTAATTCCGTTCTAGCAACATCGTCTCTAATACTCCAAAGCGCACCTGTAACTAAACTTTTGTAGGTCCAAGAATCGGCGTTTTCACTCGATTTACTCAGGTCTATGATGAAGTTTGTGATCTCCAGAGTGGATAAAACCCTGGCGGAAGTGATAGCTCCTATTTGGAATTGAGCTTTACCCATTTCTGCCAGCGTTAAAATACCATCAATACCCCGTTCGGCCAGTACCTCTTGAAGAGCGTTAGCCCTTATTTGCGCAATGCGTTCTTCTCTTTGCTCATAGTTGAGGTCACTATCATGCAGTTCATCGTATGACTCTTGCACCCATGCGTCTCGGAAGAGCCATTCATATTTACTCAGTATATCCGTCGGTTCCAAAGCAGTATAGGCCGCCTTGGCAGTGGCTTGAAGCCCATCAAAATTTTTCTTTTTATTCTTCGCCACACCACGTCGAGACATGATCGTCACTCGAATTTTCTCGCGTACCCAGGCTTTCTCGAAATCGTTTGCTGTAGCTGCCCAGTTTTTGATGATCATCCAAATATCCTCTTGCCATGACTCTTCCACAGAGTAAAGCCGTTCGATCAGGTCGCCTAGCATAGATTGATCATACGTCTGCCAACTTAAAGCCATGTTCACCATCCTGACCACAAAGGTGTGCCGCTCTTGTTCTGGTGCGAGATTCCCAGACCCGCGGGCTTCATCTCGCCAACGTGGCTTGTGCGTGTAGCTACCTGTATTGTCCGAATGACCAAATTGAGCAACACATATATCCCAAGCGATCTTGGGATGACGTTTAGCCAAAAGCTCCATTGCCGCTATGCGTTTATCGATGCTGGCAGCAGTTTGGGGCATCCATGAACGGAAAATTGACTTAAGAGAGGAGATTGGTTTGTTAGCCCACTTATCATCAATTTTAACTTCGGCCAGTCGTGCGAGAATTAATATAGTCCTCGATAGCGTAACCGGAGACCACGCTAGATTTTCTAAGGCCCATAACAGACCTGTCCGGGGGCATCGACCAAAAATTCCCGTGTCAGCAGGACGCATAAGCGCTAATGACGCAGGCTCGGAAGATTTTAAATCTTTTTCAATGATCTTGAGAAATTCATCAGGTGCCACTTCCGCATAGGTTGGTAGATCACGATCATGCAACTCCAACGTGCGAACGCTGAGCGGATGTCCAAGCAATTTACGGATCAACAAAATCGATTTTACTTCGATATCAATCCCTAACCGCTTTTGGAAGAGCGTATTACCGTGAACTGCCAGTAGAACAAGACTTTCACAAATTCCCTGCCGCAACGTCCCAGAAATCTCCCGGGTTTTACCCCGTAGCGAGGCGAATAGACGATCCTTTTCAGGGAGATCTAATGATGGGTCATCTTCCGAAAGAACTCGTTCAGCAACCTCGAAATAGGTTTCCAGCTCAGTCCGAGTAATCATCCCACTAATAGCGAATAGGCTATCAATCTTTGAAACAACACCGCAATACGTACCAGCTGACCAAACTGGTGCATCATTCAATTGTGCAAGTCCTTGAAGTCGCTTTTCAAGTTCGCCATAAGCAGTATTTTGTGCCAGAAATGACAAGATGTCCTGATCAAACCGGTTAGTGGAACTCCAAGCCCCCGCGAACATAAAGGGAATAATACCCATTGCAGTCACCTGATCAACAGCCCAAGCAGGAGTACGAACAGCTGGTACTTTTGATAGTCTTCTTCGCAAGACAGTTAAGGATCGGCCAGATTCTTTTTCGAGCCTATTGATGTCATCCCGTTCATATCCGGCTTCTTCCAGAGCGGCATGGAACGTGTCGTAATTTACCGGCTCCAGTAAAACATCAGGTTCGATGTTTATTGCATTGCGAGGATAAACAACGAAAGTGTGTAGAACACGACAAAAAGGTGCAAGCTCACGTTCAACATCTCGTGTGGTTGCGACTGCAATAAAACCCGGTGATTCGGTGGCCAATCTGGGTAATACTCCCGGCTGATCAAAAACAACAACCTTATCACGGTAAGGTGTTAGCTCCTCGCTTGCGTCATTAAAAACTTCGGCTAAAAAGGCAACAGCTTCCTCAGTTGAATCAGCTGCAATTACAATCGGCTCTCCAGGAGGCTTTGCCAGTTTATCTTGAATACGCTTTCTTGTTTCTTCCACCGTCGTTTTAAACAGCGAACCGGGCAAAAGAGAAAAAGCAGCACCCGACCAATCAGCCCAACACTGATCAAGCGACCGCGTATGATTTGCAGGTCGTTTTGTTTCGTTAGCAAACCAAGCTTGACCTGCAATTGACTGTTCCAGCCATTGTTCAAGATCACTCGCATCATACGCACGAACATCTTTCCAATGGCCTTCCTTTTTTCGGTCCAAGACCCACTGCTCTTTTCCAAGCCAGCGGCGCGGAGTCACAAAGACAAATGTGATCTGGCTGCGATCTGTTTTCGCTAAAGCCTCTACACTCTTTTTATAATCATCATCGGCTTTGCTTTTAGGTTCTTTATTACAACCAAATTCCCAGCCGGAGGCACCTTCTGGTATCCACGGTGTCCCCTCATTCGCGTTGACAAAACCATCCCAGCCAGGGCGCTGTGAATCGTCATTGCCAGGGAAATTGACTTTGGTTAGTCCAATGCCGGTTGAATTTACCAGCCTACGCAAAAGAACAGAGAGGCGCGAACGAGCCGCAATGCTGGAGGACCAAGCCTCAATTTCATTTGCGACGATACTAAGAAATGGCGGCACATATGCTTTCGTGTTAGCTGGTGCACCCTTTGTTTTCTGAGCGTCGAAGGTAGCTTGTAGATCGTGCAGCTTTTGTGCAGGAATGCCGAAGGCTCGTTCAAGTCGGCCCGCCATATCTGGTGAAAGCGACGCATTACCATTCAGAAAATTCGACAAAGCAGGTCTTCCAATACCCAATATTTTCGCCGCTCCGGTAACGGTCAGCTTTTTAGGATTTAGGATATTTTCTCGAACGTACTCGCCCGGGTGTTCTTCAGTTACAACATGCTGTTTCATGGGCTCTCTATTATTCTGTATTCTGTAGCGCAACACGCTACACTATTTGAGAGTTCATGTAAACGACAAATTGTGGGTTAAGAGGATAAATGCGGCAAGAGATCAACTCGATAAGGATGGGTAAAAGGGTCTATCAAATAATTTCACATAATCGGTATTAGGCGAATTTTATAGCATAGCAGGCACCGTTATGCCCAAAGAGGTGACTCATCAGCGGGCACTTGCCCTTGTGTAAGCAACACCTCGCGGTATTTGATAAGCGTCATTGCCCGAATATCAACCGGATCAATCGTGTCAGCGAGTTGAAACGTATCGTCGGCCATAATACCCCGCATCCATAATTCAGCGATCACTGAGTGTTCAAGTTGAGGCACGTATCCCAAAAACTGACTGAGACGATCTCTGACCACATACCCATAGGGTAAATAAGTATTCTCGTAGTTGCGGTAGATGGCCTCGTCATAGGTCTGACACGTGTTGTATTTCATATCCTCGTTGCGGATCAGTTTGATATGATCTTCGATCTGATCCAAGAAGTCTTCCTGCTCGATTGCCCCTTGCCAATGCTGATGAATCAAAGCCCGCAAATAGGCCTCAAATGGCATAAGAACGCTTTCCATCGGCAGGTAGCCCAAATGAATCTTGATCAGGCCGTGGGCTGTATCTTTAAGCTCAGGGAATGCGGTCGCATGAACAAGCAGATCATTCCATTTTACGCTGCCGACACGACCTTCTTCAACGTCGTCATTCGAAAGAACCTGAGCGTGTTGCGCATCGCTACTGAAGCTCACGCCCGTTAGTGTTTGCTGCCAACTCATTTTTACACTCCCTGTACGAAACGCATCAAGCTTATGTCTATATTAGCATAAGCGTACTGAGCATCAACTAAAAACAATCGAGGAGATGAGCCAGAATGATGATACAAAATCACGTTTTCCGGAAGGTTACGAACATACCGAAGCGCGTTTAGCGGAAACCACAGAGCGCATCCAGGCACTGGATGAGCAGATCAAGAACATGCGTCAGGATCGGGGGCCGGATTTAACCCTGAGCCCGCCCGGCTTTTTGAGGTCACGTCAGCCAGGGTCGCGGGATCAGGCTGTGAGCTTCGCACAACAGCAAATAGATACGCTTAAAACTGATACGCTGGCAAAAACAGAACAGGATACGCGGAATAGCGATAACAAAGCTGGTCGGGTTGTCCGTGACACTGTCCGCGAGAGTCTCTTTCCCAATCCGTTTCGCGGTATGAGCAAAGAGGAGTTGGCACAAGAACAAACTGCTCCCAAAGACATCGAGAAATTACAGAATTACATGGATGCCAAACTCATTCTCGCTGTGACTAAGCGTGAAGAGGTATCCAAAGAGACATTACCCACGCCCGACAAAAAAGAGCAGGATGGCATGTCGATGTCGGCCCGTTTCTCAATGTCACTAGGCTACACAAAAGCGACCGAAAAAACGGAGAAAACACCTGAGCCGATGCGTAACCGTAAGACTGATAAAGAACGTGACTAACGGATTTGGGTATTAATCTTTGTCGGGTTCCCTATCGCGGTCTTTTCCCTTTGAGGGGTTGATATCACCTTTTTGCGGACGGTCTCCAGTCAGCCAGGCCGGTAGACGCTCACGGGTCATTTCAGCCTGATGTTGTTCTCGTCCCGCCTTGAAGCCAGCCAACCGGACGAAATCACTGTCGATATTCGCTAATCGCTCAGCCAGTTCCGGCATGTGTTTGGCGATGGTATAGCCCTCATTGAAGCCCTTCACATAGTCGGGCTCTATTTTTTCTTGCTCGTCCATCGTTAAAATGTGTTGCGGGCGTTTCGTTCCAGATAGGCGTTAATTGAATCGCGGTCATAGAGAATGATTTTCTTTTGCGGCTGTGAAAAGCGGATCTTCCCCTCGTCGCGTAGTTTTTGCAGCGTAGTTTTCGATTTAACATTCAGAAGGTGCATAGCTTCTTCATCAGAGACCCACTTGTCGTTGGCCGGCCCATACTGTTCACGTAGCCGAACCACGACTTCATCAATTAGGGCATAGAATGCAGCATCCTCTAGACATATGACTTGCATAACACAGGATGAAAGAGCTAGAACGATGTTGAAAGATTGTTATCGCTTATCACGTAAGATAATTACCTTAAATGGATTCCATCGCAGTCGCCTAGGGATTTTAATTACTTCAATCTCATAATTGTGGCTTTTAGCGATACTGCTAAACTCTTCCGTAGATAAGAAATTAATCATTTCCGGATTTCTCTCAAAGAAATTTTCAACTTCGTTGTTTGGTAAGTTTTTCCTCATCCACTTTTTCCAATCTTCGTAATCTTGCCTCTTTTTATCTCCGTCAAAGAAAACGTCTGCGAAAATGACACTTCCAGATTGAGCTAGATGACCATACATCCTGCTTGAAAGCATTTCATTTATCTTAATTCTCGAATTGTCGTGTTCTAATATATCGTGTAATACAAGTGATCCACAAATTACGTTGTATGGTTTATTGGCTATCGTGATTGGGTCTAAAGCATCCCAGGCTGCACCTTCTAAAAAAGAATTGTGGTAACGGTCATATAATTCGAATCCCAAGTTTTCACGCAGACTATTTATCCATCGGCGTTGAGCTGGATCTACTCCCATGTATTGAATAATATTGTCCTGCATGATATGCATTGGTTGATTAATTGTATCAATCCAATTTAGCAGTTTACCAGTTAAGGCGCCGTCACCGTACCCAATCTCTAAAACCTTAAGTTTGGTATCACTTTCACGAAGTATCTTGAGAATTTCTACTTGAGTAACGTTTGAGCAATGCTCAATTAGTCCATTATATTGTGGTATCCAGCACATGATGTGCTCTTTATAAAGATCAAAATACTCAGATGGTCTGTCTTGAACTTCCTGACTATATTCCTCCTTCCAAGCTCCGATTTGCTTCTTTTCAATGTAAGCTTTTTTTAGTGAGAGATAGTCTCTACCCCGCTCAATTCTCAGAGCATCTTGTTTAAGTTCGGAGTAAACACTTTTCATGTCTTCGAAAATATTCCTGTCTTTTCGGATTTTTAGAAGTTTTCTCCCATTTTGCAAAACATAATAGCCAACTAGATCTGGCTCAATTAACAAAAAATTCCAACTGATGGTGTCGGGGAGGAATCTCTGAATCAGTGAAATTTCGGGAGCTGAGCTAACGTAAAGATTATATTCTTTTGCTTGGCTCGCGAGAATTTTATACTGCTTATCTAGTAAATAATCGTCATGTAAATCACTCCATTTTAAGAGAAAAATGCGCTCTGAAACTCTTGTATTGAGAGGGTCTGGGTTGTCTAGCCAAAAAGGCTCGAAATCCAAATCAGCAACAGCTACTATTTTATCGCCTTCACGACTAAAATAAGATAGACATGATTGGTAATAATCTGAGTCAATCTCAAATGAGTCTCTTCCACCATCTTTTAAGTCTTTAACAATCCGATCGAACCAGCCAGCTAAAAGGCCAATAATTGGGTGTGAATGATTGTGAAGTTTACCAATCTCTGCAACTTCAAGCCTCAGCTCTTGCTGACTTCTAACTAACTGTATTTTTTTTGAAGAAAGCTCATGCTTTTTAAGTTTAGTGAGCATTTCTCCAACTTCATTTTTAAATTTAGACCACCCTTCTGAATCATCTATTTTACTAGGGTATTTAAAATATTCTTTGTCCCCTAAATCAGATGCCATTCTTCTTTTTTGAATACCCAAAAATTCGCGATGCTCTCTAAGTTTTTCGTCAGTCAATATATTGTCGTTCACGAATAATAGATAAGGTTTGCCGGAAGCTTCAGCATACCCTATCTCGTACATGACATTTGGTATCTGTAATGTACCCTCTACAAATAGGATATCTGATCTACGAATGTCTTCTTCAACCTTTTCCTTGATACTACCGATATCACGGTCAGTCATAGGGTCAACTGGTACACAGTCATTATCAATGATTACACCCTTTATCTCTCCAATGAATTTCTTGATAAGTTCAGATTGACCTTTTTCTGAATAAGAAACAAATACTTTTGGTTGCATGGATACGTGTGGAAGTTAGAGCAGGTAAATTAAGCGTTTTGTGTCATCTTCCCAAAAGCGAATTAGATCTATCTAAACTTATATTCTGGTAGATTTGAAAGTATAAACATTTATTTATGTGCATTTATACAACAGGATCGTAGGTAAAGTACCTATAGTAGAAAGTCATGTATACAATCTGTCTACATTAGTTTATTTATTGTTCAACACTTTATCTAGTGATTCATCAGCCTGCTGTGTCGTAAAGTTAGACTGATAGCCCATTGTTGTGATAATGCTGCTATGCCGGTAAAGCTTTTGCAATATCTGCAAGGGAATTTTATCTCCTGCAACCTGCGCGAAGGAATGACGGGCTAAATGCATGGTCAGCTTTTTGTCGATCTCCGCTGCTGGCGCAACATAATTTTTAAGGCATTTATCAATCGCACTTGTTCTGAACGCAATTGTCCTAGATGCAATAAACTGGTTGCTAAAGTCTACCTCTTTCAACTCCGGTAAAATCAAATCATCCTTATTGCGTTTGAATGCCTGATACTGCTCAATAATCAGAGCAGCCTTCTCGGGTGTCTTGAGTGAGCCTCCTTTATTATTCTTGCCCATCTCATAATAAAGACGGTCATTCTGAAAATCGCTCTACCGGATACGGAGTACATCACTGATCCGCATTCGAGCGAAGTAGTATGAGAACAGCGGGCATGATGGGGTACACCATCAAGTGCTACGGTTTCAAGGCGTAGGATTTCATCGAGGCTGAGGCCAACCTTGGATGTATCGGGAAACTTGATTTTCATCTTGCCCTTGCCAAAGGGGTAGAACTTTTTGATCAACGATGCCTTCTTTGATGGCATGGCTGAATACCGAACGCATCATGACAAGGTGATTGACAGCAGACCGTTCGGATAGGTTGAGCTTGTTTTTCACGTAAGCATGAAACCGTTCAAGGATTGATACCGTGATATCAGGAAACCCAATATCTTCCTTGATAAACTCTTTGAAATGCTTGACCCGTGGTTTATCGGCTGTGTACTGATTATACTTTCCGGCTTCTTTCAACCGCTGAAGGTAAAGGTCAGCCTGCGCGTTGAAAGTCGAGCCAGCGGATGGTTTGATGCGCTGTTTGACTGCATGGGAGGACACATGCGATTTCTGGGATTCCAGCTCAAGCGAGAGGTCATTGGCATCAGCCAGCTTCTTCAGGAGGAAGTTATTGAGCCATTTTGAATTGGGATGTGATTTTTTGACGCGATGCGCATCCTCGTCCCAATCATCATCTTTTACGCTGTAGTCTAAATAAATGTAAGAGGATTTACGGTTCTTGGTGATCCGTATGGCGAGCGGAAACGTGCCGTCCTGTTTCTACTCCTTACGTAATATAATTTTGACAGTCGCCATGCTACTACGACAATCCTACAACAAGTGGTGGTTTGACCCGGAATCTTGTGCTTCTATGTGATGACTAAAGTACTCATAATCAGTTACATGAGACCACATGAAACCAATTATTTAAGGACTGAAAATCCTTATGTTATTGGTACATTCCCGATCAATTTATTCTGAAGTATAAATTGACCAATAACGCACAGTCGTCTTAGGGATGAGGAAAGGATACAACGGCATGCATAAGTTTTAAAATTGTTCTTAAACCCTTGTGCAAATAAAAAAGCACTTACAAGTTTTATCTCGTAAGTGCTTGATTTTCAGTGTGGTAATTGAGGGATCCGAATCCCCGACCCTCTGCTTGTAAGATGGGCATATCATCAGGATTCAAATCAGAAAAAACTGTTCCCATTCCCTATCCGGAACCTTATGACCTGCATCAAAATAAGGTTTTAACAAACGCTTTTCAAATTGGAAAATCCAGTAAAAGCGAACTTAAATAATAATGATCTCTACTCCATCATCAGAACCGCGTCTAGCGCATCGTCAACAGTCTTGTTGATAAAACTACTCTGGTAGCCAATTGTGGTGGTGACACTGGAATGACGATACAGTTCTTGCAGTTTCTGGATGGGTATCCTGTCTCCCGAAATATTGCCAAATGTATGTCGTGCAATGTGCATCGTCAATGGCTTGCTGATCTCAGCACGTTTGGCTACTTCCTCTAAGGCTGCATTGAGCCGTTTCACGGCATAGGAAATTTTGCGTTGAACGTTATAGGTATCGCCAAAATCATCCAAGACTTTTAACTCGGGAAATATCAGATCATGTTTCTTCGGGTGATCCTGATACTGGCTAAGAATGCTGAGGACCTTGTCTGGCGTTTTCAGCGAACCCGCTTTTTTATTCTTGCCCATTGTATAATGCAGCCGGTCGTCTTGAAAATCGGCCCATTTTAATCGTAAGACGTCTGATACACGCATCCCGGCAAAATAAAAAGCAATAAGCCAGATATTACGCGCATGGTTGTGATAGGCATTATCCGACAAATCAAGCGTTTCTACGGCCTTAACCTCCTTTGGCACCAGGCCGAGTTTGATTGAATCTGGAAATTTGATGCCAATCTTCCCTTTGCCAAACGGGTAATGTTTCCGGTCCACAACATTGCCTGCAATCGCCTGATTATAGACGGTGCGGATGAGTATCAGGTGATTGATGATAGTGCGCTCACTGATTTTTCGTTCACTTTTCAGATAGGCACGAAAGCGGTTGAGCAAGGGAACGTCGATCTCCGGGAAGGTAATATCCCCTTCATCCAAGAACGATCTAAAGTGCTTGATTCGGGCCTCTTCCGTTAATACCCGGTTATATTTTCCCTCTTTACGCATGTTATCAATGTAGGCACTAGCCTGCGCAAAAAAGGAACCGTTTTGTTTGGGTTTGATCTGCTTGCGAATGGCACCAACCGACGTGTCCTTTTGCTGAACTTGCAGTTCGATCAGCTTATCGCTGAGTTCCGATTTCTTTTTCTCGATGAGGTTGTTCAACCGGGTTGAATTGGGATGGCTCTTTTTGACCTTATGCTCTTTGGCATCCCACTGGTTCTCAGCCACACTATAACCTAAATAAGTATAGGTTGACTTACGGTCTTTGGTAATGCGAATGGCGATGGGGAAAGTGCCATCTTGATTTTGTTTCTTACGCAAGACAATCTTGATTGAAGAAGCCATTGTATGACGCTAGTTTAAAGAGCTGACCCAAAATTTTGCTGGTACAACAATTCACTGGGTACAACATAGGTACAACAAACAGCGATTTGATCTGGTTTCTGATGGTTTTATAAATTCATAAATTGTTGACTATTAGACATATAAAAACATATAAGACCATATAAAACCAAATAGAGTAGGATTCATAACCCTAAGGTCGGCAGTTCGATCCTGCTCCCCGCTACACTGATAATCAGACCGTTACGACTAAAATTCGTAACGGTCTTTTTGTTAGCACACAACTCCGGTATCGGCTAAACTAAATAAGATGGCTGGTTTATACGTCGGTTGACGCCGCATTTATCATCTTTCTTCAACAACACGCTGTCCGTTCATCTCTCCTAGTCATTGCTGGCTATATCAGGAAATAAACAGGCTCCCAGGTATGGAAATACCAGCTTGATTTACAGCTTTTTATCAATCCGATTGGGCGCATTATTGCCTGTTTTGGTAGAAGAGACGACAGTACATGAACTGGATATACCTCAATCAGTTACAGCCCTCAGTAATCAATAAACACATAACGCCCCTGAAGGAAGTGTCCTTCAGGGGCGTTATGATACTGTACTGGTCTTAAGTAGTTGGATGAATATGGTTAAAAGCCGGGTGCTTTTGACGCCGGTTTCTTAGTCTACTTTTCAGGTACATAAATAACTGTTTAAACCAGACATTGTTTTTGGTAACGTACCGAATTAGAATCCGCCATACCAGAAGCATTAATAAAGTAGGCCCAACTCTCGGCACCGGTCAACAAACAGGAATATATTATGTGGATGCGCTGGCTTGTCTTCCATGTAGTAACGTACCTGGCCCGTATTCAACGTAAAAAGTATCTCCCAACCAGAGCCGTCGCTGAGCAGAATGTACTGGTTACTTTCTGGTAAATAACGATCTACATTCAGCAGTTGGCCAGATGTTAGGCCGTTCGTTACTAAGACACTTATCTCTCTCAATTGATTGTGGCTCAAGCACATGTTTTCATGAAGATAAACCAGGCCCCTATTACACGTGGTGACTTCTAGTTAGACATGAACCGATTAATCATGCTACATAAAACCGCATTAGTTTACCTATATACGTCACTAATAATTGGCTATTGCCTGAGAAACAGGAACCAACGAGCAACATTTAGCCTACCTTTAGTAATCAAGTTCTACACACCACGGCTGGTTGACTTACTTACCAGCCGCTCCGTTTATTCCTGAATCAGCAGCCTGTGACAGCCCACAATCTACCTGATGATCAAATAGCCCATATAGCGCAACAAGTGCGCAGCGCTTTTGAGAATGCCAAACTGGGTAAGCCCCTGCCCCCAACCGACACCAGGCGCTTCAAACTGTACTACAGCCTGAGTACCCAACTGGTAAGCTTTGAATTGAGTGAAACCGAGGGAGAGAACTGGCTGGAAGAATACCATTACAACCAGTTTAACGATGTAGTCGTCGGTTTCTTCAGCCAGCAGGAGATTGAACTGCTGGACGAGGCCGCGTACGCTCAGCATATACAAGCCCACTTACGGGCGGCAGGAGCCTCAGTTCCTAATCAGTAACTGGAGCAGCTTAGCTACTGGCATTCTTGGTCGACCAGGCATGCAGTCACAACGTACCTGGCTACCGGTAGACGGTCGGTAACCAGCCTGGATGCCTGTACCATAGCCTTACTTTTCCAGAGCGAATTGGCGCTGATCTTTTGATTCAGGTTTGTTACTGAAAGCAACACAGGCCTGTGTTGCCGATAGCCCCTAACAATCAAGCTGATTAGCCTTATGCTAGCTATGAACTATCGTGGCCCCCGACGGGTCCGCATCGATCAAAAGCCCATGCCCACAATCAAGCATCCCGAGGATGCCATTGTCCGGGTGACCCGTTCCTGCATCTGTGGGTCCGACCTGCATTTGTATAACGGCAATGTGCCGGATACGCGCGTGGGCATGACTTTCGGCCACGAATTCATCGGAGTAATCGAAGAGATTGGGCCGGAAGTACACAAAGTTAAAGTGGGCGATACGGTGATCGTGCCCTTCAACATTGCCTGTGGTAAGTGTCATTTTTGCCAACAAGGCTTATTCGGCAATTGCCACGAGTCCAACCCGGAAGCAACAGCCGTAGGTGGGTTCTATGGATACGCCCACATCGCCGGGGGATACGACGGGGGGCAGGCCGAGTTTGTTCGGGTGCCGTATGCCAATGTGGGGCCAACCGTTATTCCTCAAGGTATGGACCCCGATGATGCCGTGTTGCTGACCGATGTGGTGCCCACCGGCTACCAGGCCGCCGAGATGGCCGGTATTCAGCCCGGCGACACAGTGGTTGTTTTCGGGGCAGGGCCGGTGGGTATTATGGCCGCCCGGTGCTCCTGGCTCTTCGGGGCAGGCCGGGTCATCGTCTTCGACCAGTACGAATACCGGCTTGAGTTCGTCCGAAATTATGCCCCCTGCGAAGCGTACAACTTTACAGAAATTGACGATCCGGTTGTGTTCATCAAAAAAGCTACCGACTGGATGGGTGCCGATGTTTGTATCGACGCCGTTGGTGCCGAAGCAGCGGGCAGTGCCCTGCAAACGATTACCGGCCGGAAAACGCTGCTACAGGCTGGTTCAGCTACTGCATTGCACTGGGCAATCAACTCGGTCAAAAAAGGGGGAATCGTGTCTATTGTGGGCGTATATGGCCCAACAGACAACCTGGTACCGATTGGTAATGTGCTAAACAAAGGGCTGACCATCCGTGGTAATCAGGCATCGGTGAAGCGCCACCTGCCCCGGCTCATCGAACACGTGCAGAACGGTATCCTTAATCCGAAGGCACTTATCACCCATCGGATACCGCTGGAAGAAGTAGCCGAAGGGTATAACATATTCGCCAATAAGCTCGACAACTGCATTAAACCCGTACTTATTCCTCCCTCTGCTCGCCAGTGAAGCCGATCAACTATGGAAACGACACAAAAGAAAGCCAACGACTACGCCCATATTCCGGGCTGGGGAATCGATGCAAACCCAAAAAACGATCCGACGTACCCGATGAAAGATCGTACAGATGCCGAACAACGGGGCTACACCTGGGAACGGCCAACCCAGCAACCGATCGACATCGAAGTACTGCAATCCATTGAGCGGCCCAATGTAAGTGCCGTATTTGGTACGTCTACGCCACCTTCCGGTTTGAGTGGAGCCATCCGCCGGTATGCCTTCAGGTATAGTGAATCATCCTATGCCCACTGGCTCCCGCTTCTACTTGCTGATCGGGTCAACGTGGTCGAAGGTATCCTGGACGACCTGAAGCAAGGCCGCGTGCCTAATATTTTTGCCGAAAAGGGTATGAAAGCTGATTGGAAATACGACCGCAAAGGGCTGATTCAGAAGGCGCTAATTGGGGCGGGTATCGTCACGGCGGTTGTTTTGCTGCTGCGTAGAAACGAGAAAGAATAACGTACCTGGCCAGCGGGCATACTTCCCAATCCAGGTATGCCTGCTGGTCTTGTTCATGCTTTCCGCCGTTTGAGCCACCTCGTCTTCACCATCTTGACCCGTCGCCCTAGCCGATCAAGAAATCCGTACCTATACGCATCTTCCTGCCGGTCAAGATCAACCAAATCTGACCGAACAGTAGTACGACGTTTAGCCCAAACGTACCCGGCATAGCCCAGTCCAATTAGCATTGCCAGGATCAGAAGCATAATTGTAGTCGTTTCCATTCGTCGTCTGTCTGTTGTTGATTTCCTGCCTATCTAACAAACTCAGGCGTTACTTGTCCTGCAAAACGTACGCTTTCTTACCTAAACGACTGCACCACAACACCTCCAGTCGGCCTTCAGTGGTCTATAATCAATTATAATTTGATTTTATGGCACTTAATTGATCAAAAAGCACTGGACTATTTATACTTAATTTCCTCATTATCAATAGAATATATCAACTTTAACGATCACTCCATAAGATGAACATATTGCCAGTTTCAGACACTGGCATGTCATTTGCACTTCACTCGCGATCCAACTATAAGTAAATGAATACGCGAGACATAACTACTTTTAGCTCGATTGAACGGGCGATTCTTCTGTCTGTACGAGATTCGCCAGGCAGTATTGTCGACATTAGCCAACGGACAAAACTAGACGAGGAGACAATCAGACGAGCGGTGCGCTTTCTTCTTTACCAGCACTATCTGATTCAGGAATACACCGAGGCGGCAGAACTTCTTTATCCCAGTTCACCAATGATGGAGGAATTAAGAAAGTATCTTGTAGTCGACAAGTAAGCCTTCGCCCGGATAGTAATACCCAACTAGCTACGTAGCGAAGCCAAAGAGTAGACCAGCAACCAGACTAAGACATAGAACCATGAAGCTAGCCATGAAGATGAGAGAAGATCGGTCTTCCTTCTTCAGCGTATAATACGCTCGGCGAATCCCCATTTGAGTAAATAGATGGGCGCGTTCCTTCTCCAGAAGGCGGGCAGCTTCATTCCGATCGTCCAGCTCTACAGCTTTATAAAAAGCAGTTTTCCAGCGCTTCTCATGGTCAAACTTTTGCTGACGGTTCCGAAGTCTTTCTTTGAGTACCCATTTTGCCGGATACCACTCATAGGCACACGTAATACACGTCACCTGAATGCTACGGTTATGGTATAACCCGGCCAGTGAATCAATGCCACCAGTAAACACAATGTCTTCTACCCGCTGTCGGCCTTCGATTCGTATTATCTTGCCAGACAACTGATAAGATCGACATTTGGGGCATTGTACACCTGTGCTCACAGAATAAATGGCTGCTTATGTGGTCAGTAAAACCAACGTCGCTCCTGTCAAGCGAAGAAAGCTTATAAACAATCTATCTTTATGTGTCTACATCAAAGACCGTTCCAAAACTAATTTTTCCGTATGTTTTATTATATACCATTTGTAGTATAACTACTATACACTGGCACGGAATATGTGGCATATATAGCTAGTTAACTTTGCTTAAAAAATCCGTTTTTCTGGTAGCCTGTAATTCAGCAAAGTAATTTTACGTTATCATATAAACCTTAAACGTTATGTATGAACTAGTAGCTTTCGCCGCATTTGCGGTCTTGATCCTATGGATGATGAGACCGCTACTTAACACCGACAACAACGCATAACCAAGTATTTTTGGAACAATCAGACTTCGTGTGACCTAAAAAAAATCGATATGCCTGGCATCTAAACCGGGTAAATCCAACGTATGTACGAAAACAGTTACGTCTTAATTGACGTTACGGGAAAGGTTAAACCAATGAAATAAAGAAAGCCCCGATTCCATGATCCGGGGCTTTTTTGTGCCCAAATTCATATCAATTACATATATAAAGAGTAAGATATAACGCCCGCACAAAGAAATGTGCATATAGCCAGATTAACATTGCGCCTAATTTTTAACGCCTCATTTTGGCGAAGAGACGTACCTGAGGTCTGATCAAATCAGATTTTATCAGTTAAAAGCCGATTGGCTTTAACCTTATTTTAATAATGGATTACTTCGCTTAATTTGCTCACCCAAATGAAGGGTCGACTCCCACCTTACTCGACAGGTTACTTATGCAATTGGTCAATCCACTAAAAACGCTGAGGCGCTATACGCTGTCAACACTTCAGTATGATCTGCCAGCCGGTATCTCTGTCTTTCTGGTTGCCTTGCCACTGTGTCTGGGCATTGCCCTGGCGTCTGGGGCGCCCTTATTCTCGGGGCTTGTTGCAGGCATCATCGGCGGTATGGTTGTGGGGGCGCTATCGGGTTCTGAACTAAGCGTAAGCGGGCCGGCAGCAGGCCTGGCTGTCATCGTGGCCGATTCGATTATCAGGCTGGGTTCATTCGAAGCCTTTCTGGTAGCGGTTATTCTGGCGGGAATCTTCCAACTGGGCCTTGGCCTGCTAAAAGCCGGGCGTTTCAGCAGCTTATTTCCCGATAGTGTCATCAAGGGCATGCTGGTCGGAATTGGCATCGTTATTATACTCAAGCAAATTCCGCACGCCCTGGGCCGCGATAATGACTACGAAGGCGAGTTTGAATTCAGTCAACTGGCGGATGGCGAAAACACGATTTCCGAAATTTACCGCGCTATCGTTACGGCTAGTCCCGGAGCGGTGCTGATCAGTATTATCTCGATCATCGTGCTCATATTCTGGGAACGCAACGCCGGACGAGGCATGAAGTTTTTCAAAAACCTGCCCGCTGCGCTGACGGTTGTTTTCATCGGGGTAGCACTCAATCAACTGTACTTACTATACTATCCCGACTGGTATCTGGGCGACAACAACGCGCATATGGTCAGGATTCCGGTGTTTAAAGTCGGGCAGAAGGTAACGGCTGTATTCAGTTTTCCAGACTTCGCTATTCTCACCAACCCGGCCGTATACACCGTAGCTGCTACGGTTGGCCTGGTTGCCAGTCTGGAGACCCTGCTGAATCTTGAAGCGGCCGACCGGCTCGACCCGCTTAGACGAACATCATCACCCAATCAGGAGTTGATAGCACAAGGTATTGGCAACCTGACGTCGGGCATGCTTGGAGGCCTGCCGATCACATCGGTGGTCGTGCGCACGTCGGCCAACGTGTTTGGCGGGGGTAGAACACGAGTGTCGGCCATGACGCACGGCGTGCTGCTGCTAAGTGCAGTAGCCCTGGCCGGGTCGGTGCTCAACTACATTCCCCTGTCCTGCCTGGCCGCACTGCTGATGACTGTGGGCTACAAACTGGCTAAGCCATCACTCTTTATGAGCATCTACCGCGATGGCATGAATCAGTTTGTTCCCTTCATTGTCACGGTGATTGGGATTGTCTTCACCGATCTGCTCATCGGGATTTCGGTCGGTACAGTAATTGGGTTATTATACGTGCTTTACACCAATTCGCAATCCACTTTCCGGGTGGTTCGGGATGGCAATAAAGTCCTCATCAAGTTTCAGAAAGACATTTACTTTTTGAGTAAACCACAGTTAAAAGAGACGCTTCGAGGCCTGAAACAGGGAGATATCGTGTATGTCGATGGCCGTCAGGCAAGTTTTATCGACCATGATATCGTAAATATGCTGACCGATTTCACGGAGACAGCCAGTATGCAGGGAATTCATTACGAATTAAACGAAGTATTTTTAAAACAGAATTATGCCAAAGACCATACAAGCTTACGAGAAGCTATTACTGGCGAATAAAGCCTGGGTTCAGGAACAGTTAGAGTCCGACAATTCATATTTCAGCACCCTGGCAGAGGGGCAAAAACCTAAATTTCTCTGGATTGGCTGTGCCGACAGCCGCGTACCGGCCGAAAGTATTACGGGGGCAAAACCAGGTGAGATTTTTGTACACCGCAACATCGCCAATATGGTCGTTCATACCGACATGAACCTCCAGAGCGTGTTGCAATACGCGGTAGAAGTACTGAAAGTAGAACACATTATTGTCTGTGGCCATTATGGTTGCGGGGGTGTCAAGGCAGCCATGACGCAGGATGATCTGGGCCTGATTAACAAATGGTTACAAAATATCCGGGACGTTTACGCGCTCAATGAAGCGGAGATCAATGCCATCGACACGGAGGATGGCCGTAGCAATCGGCTGGTTGAACTAAACGTGGTAGCACAGGTCATGAATATTGTTCGTACGGCAGTTGTTCAGTTGGCCTGGCGCAACGACCAGCGCCCCCTCGTTCATGGCTGGGTATTCGGGCTGAACACAGGACTGATAACCGAACTGATCAATATTGATCATACCTACGAACTGCCGCCCATATTCCGCTACAATTTCCCCAGACCCACCGCTGATAAGATCGGGCATCTCTAACAATACCAAGTGGCTGCAACAACCCGTGGTCTGCTGTGAATCAGCAACTTAGTGCAATACAGTAAACACCAGTTCGCGAAGAATATCGCCCTCGGAGAGGGTCGGCGTGTCAATTCCTTTCGATTGCGCGTCGGCCCGACGAATGGCGTGAATAATATCCGCTACTTTGACCAGCGGATAGGCGCGGGCAGCCGACAGGTAATCTTTAACGAAAAATGGGTTCACACCCAGCGCCGACGCCAGCCCGCGCTCGCTTTGGTCTTTGCTCGCCTGCACCAGCAACACCCGGCTGAAATACTGGTATAACTGCGCCAGCACCACCACGGCGGGGTTGTCTTTGGCATTACGCCCAAAGTAATCGACAATGCGGTTGGCCTTCACCACATCGCGCTGCGCCAGCGCTTTCTGGAGTTCAAAAACGTTGTATTCCTTACTGATGCCAACCAGTCGCTCGACGGTAGTGGCCGAAATCTCCTCGTCGACGCGCAGGTTGAGCAGCATTTTATCCACTTCGCTCGCCATCCGTTTCAGGTCATTCCCGATAGATTCAACGAGCATCTGGCAGGCCTTGGGGCTGATCTTCACGCCCCGCCCCCGGCAGTAATCACCCACCCAATCCACGAGTTTGTTTTCGTACAGCTTTTTCACCCCCAGCAATACACCCTTGCTGGCAAAGGCTTTCACCCAGCCCTTTCGTTCGTCGAGCGGTTCCTGATGGAAAATGGCTAGAACGGTGCTGCCCAGCGGTTCCATCGCATAGCTTTCCAGCAATTGCTGCCCCGATTTGTCCTTAATACCAACCAGTTGCTGCGCCTCTTTCACCAGCACCAGTTGCCGGTCGGCCATGAACGGATAACGGCGGGCATTATTCAGCACCGTCCCTATATCGGCATCTTTTCCGAAGAGTACAAACTGGTTGAAGCCCCGCTCGGCCACCGGTACAACCACTTTCTCCAGTTCGTCGGCAATGCGGTCGAGGTAAAACGGCTCGTCGCCGTGGATGAGGTAAACGGGTGCAATTCGCTTGTTGCGAATGTCTTTGAGAAGCGTATCTACTGAAGCTGACAAAAGCAGAAATCGTTAGTGGTAACCAATTGGTATCAGGCTACAAAGGTACGATCTGCACGATCTTTACTTTTGTCTTTTTTTTTGGGACAAACTTCCCTATTTTCACGTTGTGGCTATAACACAATGACTACTAAGGCAATGCGTAAATCAGTTTTCGGGCGTTACGAACCGCTCATTCGCGACAAAATTTCGATCGTTCTGTCGTCGCGCCGGGGGGTCGATGCCGTACTGTTTTTCGATCTGGCTGAGTTGTCGGGCTATAAGCGGGAGGAGATCGCTCCGTTGTTCGACACCTCACTGAAAACCATGTTGCGGTATAAAGAAACCAAGCGTAAACTAAGCCCCACCACCGGTGAACTGGCCCTGAAAATGCTGGCGCTCTTTCAACATGGGGAAGCCATTTTCGGGAGTATTGCCGAGTTCAGAAGCTGGCTCGACGCACCCGCCTATGGCCTGGCCAATCAACGACCGTTCGATCTGATGCAAACATCTGGCGGCATTGACCTGATCGACGATGAGCTAACGCGGATCGAATTTGGTGCCCTGGCCTGATCTGAATGGAGATTTACCGCATCACACTGGCGAAATGGGCCAATAGCCTGGTTGCCTCAGGCCGGGCCGCCCGCTGGAACTCCGCCGACCGATTCATGATCTACACCGCCTCATCGAGGGCCTTGGCGTGCCTCGAAAACGTGGTACACCGAACAGGGCGCGGTCTTCAGGCCGACTTCCGTACCATCTGCATCAACGTACCCGACATGCTACCGATCCAGACCATCGAGCTGGGTACGTTACCACCCAACTGGGACGATTACGAGCAGTATAGCTATTGCCAGCAGCAGGGCGATGCCTGGCTCGTAGCGCGCAAATCGGCCATTTTACGGGTGCCGTCGGCCATTGTGCCTGCCGAATACAATTACCTGCTGAATCCACAGCACCCCGATTTCGCGTTTATTGAAATCACCGCCGTTGAACCGTTCCGCTTCGACAGCCGGATTAAATGAGTGATCTTTCATTGCGCTTCCTACCTTTTTTCTATTTCATCTATGCCTGTTCACGCAACTCGTTATCTACTCGTTGCAGTGCTGACTCTGCTGCTGTTTGGCGCCTGCAAGCCAACCAAAAACGCCCAAACTATTATTGATGAAGCCATTGAGGCGCACGGGGGCGATGCCTGGCAGAACAAGCGCATCGAATTCGATTTTCGGCAGTTTCACCTGACGCTTAAACAACAGGGCGGCCGCTTCACCTACGAACGTACCCACAGTGACTCGGCCGGTGTGCGCATCCGCGAGGTGCTGACCAACGATTCGTTTGCCCGCTTTCTGAACAACAAGCCTCAAACGCTGGACACCGCCCAGATCGGTAAATACAGCCGGGCAGTCAACTCAGTGGCCTATTTTGTCCTGTTGCCATTCAAACTACGCGACCCCGCCGTACTGGCCGAGTATGTCGGCGAGAGTCAGATTGGCGGGCAACGTTACGATAAGGTTCAGGTACGTTTCAAGGCCGACGGTGGCGGCAAAGACCACGGCGACACGTTCGTTTACTGGTTCAATCAGCAAACGCACACGATGGACTACCTGGCCTACAGCGAAGGTGGCCCCCGTTTCCGCAAAGCCATCAACCCGCAAACCGTGGGCGGCATTCGCTTTCAGGATTACATCAACTACAAAGGCGACGATAAAGACACAACCTCGGTAGGTACGTATGACAAACGTTACGAAGCCAACCAGTTACCCGAACTGTCCCGCATCGAGCAGAAAAACATCCGGGTAACGCCACTGTAACACGGACTTCAGTCCGTTTCTGTAGAGACAAAAACGGACTGAAGTCCGTGTTACCTACTTCTTCCCACTCAACAACCAGCCAGCCAGCTCTTTCGCTGCTTTGTAGTTTTCGTACTGGGCCGGAATCCGGCGGCCATCTACGTATTCGTTGTAGAGCCAGGGATCGCCCACCGCAAAGACGGTTCCTTTGCCGACCTTGGCCGTCGCCATGATCACGTTCCCTGCGTTCGACACCACGGCTCTGGCAGGACCAGACACGGCGATAGGCGACAGTTCTTTGATGTAAACCGAGCGGGTTTCGGGAAACAGCGACGTACCTGCCGGAATGTTGACCAGGCCCTGCTCCCATTTGGTCCCCTGCACCATGTTGATATTGGCGGGCAAAAACTGCATACCGAACTGAGCCGCCAACTGATTAAAATGCCGATGTTCGCAGTTGGCCGTGTCATTCGCCATCAACACCAGCGTTCCGCCCGCTTTCACCCAATCGGCAATGGCTTTGCTGTCGGCTTCACTGACGAAATTTGGCTTCGCTGTTTCTTTCTGCGTATCCGGGTCAACGATAATGTAGACGTCTACCCCTTTCAAATTTGCGGCGGTTGGCGCGGCCGCAATGGTCGTTGTTTTGGCCCCCAGGTTGCGGAAAGCCGTTCCCCACCAGTAAAAACCGGAGTGCATTTTATCGTCCCAGAGGTAGTGAAAAGGCTCCTGCTCGCCCAATGCACCCTTGCGAAACTCATGGTTGAAGTAGTTATCGACCGCCACCGTTTTGCCTTTTCCGAGGCTGTTTTCCTGGGCAATCTCCATTTCCACGCTGGCCATGATGAAGGGGCCAACGCCCTTCAGATCGTCCTGCCGAAGCTTTTCGCTCAGGTAATACTCGTAGCTACCGTCGCGGTATGGCGTACCGCCGAGGCCGCTGACAAGCACCGTTTTTTCGAGGTGAATCAGGCCTTTCTCGTCGGTCGATATGAATTGCTTCAGCATGCCGTCGTAGCCTTTCCGGGCCGGCACCATCATCGACGCAGGCAGGTAGCCCATGCGTACACCCTTGGCAAGTGCGTAGACGAACATGCCCGTACCCGACGCTTCGAGGTAGTTTCCCTTATCACCGAGGCGATTAGTCACCTGATACCAGCAGCCCGAGGCGGGGTCCTGGAATTTTACAATGGCGGGCATCGTGCGGTTCAGAATGGCGATCAGTTCGGCCCGGCGTGGGTACGTCGGCGGCATGTAATCCAATACATCAACGAGGGCCATCGCGTACCAACCCATTGCCCGGCTCCAGAAATTGGGCGACTGACCCGTTTCTTTATTGGCCCACTTCTGCTCGCGACTTTCATCCCAACCGTGATAGAGCAAGCCCGTTTTCGGGTCACGGCCGTGCGCCTCCATCCAGACAAACTGATTCACGATGTCGTTGAAATCGCGTTCTTCATTGGCCCCGCCATACAACCGGGTGTATTCGGCGTAGAACGGCTCGGCCATGTACAGCCCATCGAGCCACATCTGGTTGGGGTAAATCTTCTTATGCCAGAAGCCGCCTTCCTTCGTCCGCGGATGCTCGGCTAGTTGCTGCCTGAGCATGTCGGCCGCTTTTTTGTACTTTTCTTTACCCGGTAAGGTTTGCTGCGCCAGCAGCAGCAACGACCGGCCCGGCGTGATGTAGTCGATGTTGAAGTTGCTCTTTTTGTAGGTACGTATATCCCCATCGGCAGACACGTACCTGTCCATATTTTTCTGGATGTAATTGAAATACCGATCATCGGACGTGCGGTACCAGACCTGTTTGGTGGCCTCCAGAATAACGCCCATTTCATACTCCCAGCGAGCGTCTTTCCCTTCTTTCACATAGGCCAGCGAATCGGGGTTGTTGGTCATGATCGTGGCCAGCATACGCTGCGACCAGGGTTGTGGCTGCTTGGACTGGGCCAGTACAAACTGGCTGACAAACAGCAAACTAACTAAAAGGCGGGTTTTAAGCATCATTGTATACGTAGTGGAAAAAGAAAGAAAATAGCGTCAGTTTGCCGAATCCGGGCGGATCAGCTTTTTGCTTTTAATACCTTGTTCAAAAAGGTAATGGTGTAGGCCATCGTCGGTTCGAACCAGGGATGAAACAGGCAAAATACGTGCGGCGCGTCGGGGAATGTGTGTACCTCCGAATAAATACCTCGGGCGGTTAGCTCCCGGCGCAGGTCGTCGCGTCCGGCATGCATACGATCTACCGAACTGTTGATGAACAGGATTGGCGCGGTTTGTTGCTTCGCATACGTCAGCGCCGACGCTTCGTGCCATAAGGCCAGCGTCTGCGCTTTCGGACCACCAAACCAGTACGTCGCCGCCGATGTCGATTTGCTATCATCGCCCTCGCCTGACTCAGGATGATCGAAGGCGAGCAGCCCATCCATGTCCACAACTGCCTGCACTGCCGTGGAATGGCGCTGATTACAGTCGGTTCCTTCCAGCGCAGGTACGTTGCCCGAAGCACCCAGCAACGCCGCGAGTTGCCCGCCCGCCGAAAAACCAAGCGTCGCTATTCGATTGGTGTCAATGGCGTACTGACGGGCATTGGCACGCAGCCACCGAATGGCCGCTTTCAGGTCATGCACGGCCGCCGGATACTGCGCCTCCGTAGATAGCCGATATTCGGCCGTTACGGCAACGTACCCAGCCGCGGCCAACTGCTGCGCCATCGGAACATGCTGCGACCGGTCGCCCGAACGCCACCCGCCACCGTGAATAAGCAACACGGCTGGCCGTAGCTGACGACTGGTTGTTTTTGTAGGATAAAACGCGTCCAGATGCAATTCGCGGCCATTCTGTCGGCAATAGACAAGGTCCATTCTGGCCGTTACACCGGCAGGCAGCGTTGTGGAAACGAAGCGGACATCGGGAAATCTACCTTTTATTTTCTGGTACGAACCCCAGGTCGTAAACGAGGTATCCCGCTTACCGGTCAGGCCGTTCACCGACTGAGAAAAAGCAGTTGTTCCACAGCAGCAGAGGCTCACTAACCAGAACAGACGACTCAACTTTCTCATTGATAATGACTGGTTTTATGCGTTTGTAAGTAGTCGCTTAATGTCTCAGATTTCCTTCCGTTTTACCCCCAACCCGAGACTACATTAAGCTAATCACTTTACGTCTTTCTTCACAATCCGGTCGGCCAGTTCGAGTTTTAGCGACTTGATAGTGGCCAGCACCAGTTGCGCCACCTTACGGGCTCCGAGTTCGTTGAAATGCGTGTTGTCTACTTTGCCTTCAGGGTAATTCGGATGTTCACCGGGTTCAACCTGGAGGTAAAGTAGCTTCGAATTTTCGACGCCAAAACGTTGCAACAATTCCTGACTTTGCCTATCTAAGTCGATAAGTGGTGTTTTGTACTCATTGGCCACCGCCCGCACCAGTTCAGAATAGACCGCGTGGGTCTCCTGCACCTTACCCGCCTCGTCGAACTGGCGGCGGGCAACGGGCGTCAGCAAGATGGGAATCGCCTTTCTGGCCCGGCTTTCGGTAATGAATCGAATCAGGTTGGTCCGGTAGTCGGCCTCTGTGGTGTAGGTCTTCTTTGTTTTCACCTCATCGTTATGGCCGAACTGAATAAACACGTAGTCGCCTTCGTGCAGTTGATCGGCCACGGGTTGCCACCGGTTTTCTTCGATGAACGATCTCGTGCTCCGTCCATTCATCGCGCGGTTATCGACCGTTACGCTTTCGTCGAAAAACGTGGCGAAGGGCATGCCCCAGCCCGTTTCTGGGTAAGCCTTCACCTGCTTGATCGACATCGTAGAATCGCCGATCAGGTAGACCGTAATGTGGCCGGGTAAGGGGGTAAACGCCACCAATATCAGTAGGCAAAGCGCGGCGCAGAACCGGGAAAGAGGGTGATGGATCATGGCTGTTTCAATTAACGTAAACGGTGATTGGTGCTTTCGTCAGAAGGCAACTTTCGTGGTTTTCAGATTTGGTTTCCAGTTATCGGTTCCAGCCAGAATAACACCGGGTTTGTACGAACTAACCTCATCGCGGCTCAACTGCTTCGACCACGCCACGCGCTGACTGGCATCGCCGCCCGGCCCCGACGACCTGTATTCGGCATATAACGTCGTTTTCTCGGCGTTGGGCTTATCCCAGTTATGCCAGCCTTCGGGCCGGATGTGTTCGCCCAACTGGCAGTTGATGAAGGCCGTTTTAGCGAAATCGCGCCAGGGTCGGCCCAGGTACGTGCTGGCTTTGGGCGCGTCACTGGTCAAGGTGCACTCCAGAAAGACATACCCAAACGGCTTGCCCTCAGGCGTGGAGGCAGCCGTGATATACGACCCGTTTTTCTTGCTGAATATCGTGCAGTGATCGAACACCGCCGTGGCTGAGCCGAAAATGAAGTCGACCGTGCCTTCGATGTAGCAATCCCTGTAATACTGCCGCCCATACTGGCCGGGCATCCCGGTGTAGAGCGTATCCTGATTGCCCAGAAAACGGCAGTTGACGAACACCGCCCGGTCGCCGGTAACGAACGCAGCTACGGCCTGCCCTACACGCCCGGCGGTGTTTTCGAAGGTTATGTTTTCGGCCCGGAAGTCGTTGCCGAAGATGTAGAAAGACCCCGATGTCGAGGTACGGAGTTTAGTGCCATCGGGCATGGTTTTTCCCGAAAAATCATCATAGGTGAGCACGGTAGTCGATTTGTCTTCGCCAATGATGGTCACCATATGCTGCGTCGAATCGAGCCGGAGCTTTTCCTTATACGTGCCTTTCTTGATGAGAATCAATATTCGGTTGCTATTGTTGGCGGGCACCGTATTGAGCGCAGCCTGGACCGTGGAGAAGTCGCCGCTGCCATCCTGCGCCACCGTGATCCGCTGCTTCTGGGCCAGCAACGTACCTGGCAACAATGCCAGACAAAACCACAGTTTCAGAACTAATACATCTACTACTCTACAACTGTTGAACATGGTTGATTGGCCGCTTCGTCTCACTTATTTCATCCATTTAGCCTGCCAGGCCGGATAGTCGCTGGCGATGAGTTTGGCGGGCCAGGTGCCGTACCAGCCGTACCCCACCCGACGTTCGTTTTCGATCTGATCGAGGCTGTATTTCTTTACCCCATCACGCCCGCAAAAGAACGGTTTGTTGGTGTCAAGTTCGTAGAAACGCGCCCACTTAACGGCGCCCGGCTCCTGAACCACCACAACATCCTTCCCTGATTTCTGGCTCGCGTCCTGAATCGTTTTTGTATTGATACCCGTCAACTTCACCGAATCGAGCCAGGTCACCGCCGCCTGGATTGCCTGCTTGACCCGGTCAGACGGGTTTGGTATCGTCATCAGGAACTCGGTGATGCCCACACTTTCGCTCCCGCTGAGCGAAGCCAGTTCAAAGGCGCGGGCGTTTGCTGGCTGTAGGGTAATGCGGTCGTGCTGAGCGCACCAGGCCGTTCGTTTTCCGTGCTGGATATACTGTGAATTCAGAATGCACTCAATGCCTTTGTCAACGGCCTGCTGGGCTTTGGGGGCCAGCGATTTATCCAGCAGCGCAAAGGAGTTTGCCTTTTCGGCGGTTCGCTTCATCACCCACATCACATCGATCATCGCGTTGTCATTATAGGTGATCTGTTTGCGATACGAACTCGAATCGGGGTAAAACTGTCCCCAGCCGCCTTTCGCATTCTGTGCCTGAAGCAGGTACGTTATGCCCTGCTCGGCCGCCTTTCGGTAGGCTTCATTCCGGGTTTTGCCGTATGCCTCAACCAGGTAGTTGATCTCGCGCGTGGTTGCCTTGTCGTCGATCGTCGTGTCGAGCTTGTCTTTGTCGGCCAGCAGCTTTTTCGTCTGCACCGGTGTCAGCACAAGCTCATACTTGATGGCGTTACCGCCCGGTTGCGGCCAGCCGCCGTTATTGCGTTGATACAGCAGCATCCGCTCGGCGGTTGAGTCAACAATTACCTCGGCAAGCTGCGCTTGTGCGGCAGGTAAAGCCACCGATTTACAGGCAGCTAAGGTAACGCCCATCACCGCATTGACTAGCGGAAGGCTGGCCATTACGAATACTGTCAGGCCTGCTTTGTAGCGCATAGAAGAGAGTTGTAGGTGAGTGTATTTATCCGGCTATTCGATGGGAAAGCAGCACGTCGGTTACGAGGGAAGCTTGGCTTCCCAGGCTTCGCGAGTCGTGCCCTTCGACTAGGCGTCCCCGACAGGCTCAGGGTGACAATCCCACTCAAGGTCATCATGGACGTACCTGAATTTCTTGTCACCCTGAGCCTGTCGGGGACGCCTAGTCGAAGGGCACGACTCGCGAAGCCTATAGCGCCAGTTCAACGCCTGTTGCTTAGTAGCCGTAGTCCTGCTTCAGCTTTGGATTGGCGTCCAGGGCCGACTGGTTAATGGGCAATAACTCGCTTTTGTTCGGCGTGAAATACTGCGCCACCGAGGTAATGTAGGTCGCCGTAATATTCTGCCGCCAGTCGAGCCGGGTCCAGCCGGCTATGTTGGCTGTGCTTGTGTTTGCCTTGTAGAACGAATTCAGGAACTGGATTTCTTCGCCGTTATTTTTCCAGAACAGGTACTGAGGTACGTTGGCGTATTTGCCCTTTGCCGCCTGCATATCGGTCAGGTTAGCGCGCGCTTCCACAATCTTCGTGTTCAGCAGATTCCAGCGAATAAGGTCGTATTTACGGATGCCTTCGCCCCCGAATTCCAGCAACCGCTCGTTTACAATGGCGTTGAAAAACGCATCTTTCGTGGTGGGTGTCGTACCGATCAGGGCTGTTTTTGCCGCATAACCGCGTTTCCGAACTTCTTCAAACGCCGCAATAGCCTGAGCCGTTGGGCCACCTTTCAACTCGTTTTCTGCTTCGGCAAACATTAGCAACACATCCGAAAAGCGAATAAGCGGCCAGTTGTAACCCAGGTTCTGCGACGTACCCGACAGGATCGGGTTCCGCCAGTCGCGCCGGAATTTACCGTCGGTGATGGTGGTCAACCGCTGTGGGCTTTTCAGGTTGGTAGCCAGCACCTGGTAAATCGTAATCGTCACGTCGCGCCGAACGTCGGTTGAGTCGAACGCGTAGAAATAGGTTGGCAACGGGTTGATACCGCCGCCGCCCTGTCCGTAGCGCGAGGCGGCATCCAGACGTGGGCCGTTGTAATAACCCAGTTTGCTATCCGACTGGGCACTACCACCGGCCGATCCTACTTCAAACATGATTTCGGCAGCAGGGTCGGGCGCCAGGCCATTCACATACGTTTTGAACAGGGCTACGTAGTCGGTGTTCAGCGTGTGCTGATCCCGGCGTTGCATCAGGTCGTTGGTTTCGTCGCGGGCAATCTGGTAATAGGTAGCGTAGTCGGCGCGGCGTTCCATCACCTTACTTTCACGGCGGAGCGAGTAGCCACCCCGATACAGGGCCAGGCGGGCGCGCAGGGCTTTAGCGGCTCCCTTCGTAATGCGTTCGTTGCGGGCACCGGCATCCGTGCGCCAGGGTAGCAGGTCGGCCGCTACTTTCAGATCAGCAATCAGTTGCTCGTATACTTTGTCGCGGTCTTCTTTCTCTATGAACAGGTTGGTTTGCTGATAAGCAGGAATCATCGGCGCAGGTACGTCGCCCCAGTTCCGAATCAGTTCCAGGTAATACTGCGCCCGCAGGGTGAGCGCTTCGCCGTGTAACCGACGCAGTTCTTTCTGGTCAGCCGCCGAACCCGTTTTGTACAGATCCATCTTCGGAATCTGGTCGATGCAGAGGTTGGCCCGTTCGATGCCCTGATACAGGTTGTTCCAGGGGTTGGCAATTTCAGTGTTCCCCGCCAGCGCATTGTACCGCCCGATACCGCGACGGCCATTGTCGACCGCCCCGCTTACCATCATTTCGTCTGAATCGTAGGGATAGTACAGGCTGATGCGAATACCGTAGGTGTTATCGCCCGAGAGCAGGTCATACGCCCCCAGAACGGCCAGCGTGGCATTGCTGACATTCGAGAAAACGGCCTGGTTGTCGAACTCTGAAATGGGCTCCAGGTCCAGGTAGCTTTTGCAGGCCGTCAGCGACGAGCAAAACAACGTAGTCCCTATAAGAATTTTATATAATCGGTTGATTTTCATGTCAAATCAAAATCTTATTGGCAGATTTTTAGAAAGTAAGGTTAACACCAAAAACAAACGTCCGGGCGCGGGGGTAGGCCGCAAAATCAACGCCCGGGGTGAGCGGGTTAAACCGGCGGGCATTTACTTCCGGGTCGAATCCCGAATAGCCGGTCAGCGTAGCCAGGTTGTTGACGGTCGCGTAGAAGCGGGCATTCTGAACCTTCGCCCGACGAACGATCTCTTTCGGCAGCGAATAGCCGAGCGTCACGTTGTTGATGCGCAGGAACGACCCGTCTTCAACGGCCCACGAGTGCAGGTAAGGCCGGTTGTTGGTGATCGGCTGCCAGATTTGCGCGTTGGCGTTCAGGGCGGCCAATGCAGCCGGATCTTTCACCACAACGCCTTTGTCGTCAATCGTCCGCCAGCGGTTGTTCATCACCTCCAGCATGTTGATGTTGGTGTAATAGCCCGACGTAAATTCGATTTTGTTGGCGTTGTATACGCTGTTGCCATACACCCAGTTTACGAAGATACTGGCATCGAAACCTTTGTAGCTGAACTGGTTATTCATACCGCCGATATGCTTCGGATTTGCATCACCAATAACGGTACGGTCGTCTTCCAGCCGTATCTTGTTATCGCCGTTCAGGTCTTTTAGCTTGATCGTGCCCGGCTGTGGCGCACCAAAAATTGAGGTTCCATCAGGCACACCTTCTTTCAGGGTGTAGGTACGTGTGGTGGCGTTGTAGGTGAAGTCATCCACTTTATAGAAGTCATCGGTTACGAAACCGTACATCAACCCAACGGGCTGGCCCACTTTCAGGATGTAGTCATCGGCGCCATCGCTACCCTGCCAGCCCGAATTGGTGGTTTGCTGCAACACAGGCCCCAGATCGTCGACCTGATTGCGGTTGAAGGAGATGTTGGCGTTGGCCGTCCAGTTGAAATCACCGGCGCGAAGCACCGTGCCGCTCAACTGAAATTCAAGACCCCGGTTGGAGGTGGCTCCCACGTTCCTGATCTGCGTGGTGTAGCCCGACGTTGACGGAATGGGCAGGTTCACGAGCAGGTTCTTGGTCGTGTTCTGGTAGTAGTCGGCTGAGAATTGAACCCGACCACCCAGCAAGCTCAGGTCAAGACCAATGTTGCGCGAATAGGTCGTTTCCCAGGTCAGGTTTGGCTGGGCCAGCGATACCGGCGAGAACGCAGGCAGCACCGATTCGCCCAACGCATATTGCGCCGACGTATTATAAAGCTGGGCGTACAGGTAATCACCAATGCGGTTGTTACCGGCGGCCCCGTAGCTCACCCGGAGTTTGGCATCATCCACAAACTTCAGCGACTTCATGAACTCCTCCTGCGAGAAACGCCAGGCCAGTGACCCCGATGGGAAGTACGCCCACCGGCTCTCCGGCGCAAACTTGGTCGATCCATCACCCCGGAAGGTTACCGTGGCCAGGTACTTTTTATCGTAGGTGTAGTTCAGGCGGCCGAAGAACGACAGCAGCCGGTTCTGGTATTCGCTGCTGGTTGGCTGTGGCTGAATGGCACCGGTTGGCGGCGAGCCCAGGTTCATATTGGCCAGTGCTTTCAGAGGCGAAATTTCCGACGGGAAGTAGCGCGTTTCCAGGCCAACAGACCGCCCGTTGGTTTCGTACGTTTCCTGACCGAGCAGCGCGTCGATGTCGTGCTTACCACCGCCAAAACCTGATTTCCGGTAAGTCAGCACGTTCGAGTTATTGATGGTGATGGCCGTGCTGTTACGAATGATCGCCACGGGCAAACCGGCGTAGTTACGGGCTGTACCCGTGATCTTGCTGTAGAACTGATCGGTGCGGTCCACGTTGTTGCTGTAGCCTGCCGTTGTTCGGAATATAAGGCCGGGCAGAATCTCGTAACTGGCATAGCCACTCAGGTTAATGCCGTTGGTAAACCGCTTCTGGTATTCCGCATCGGTCAGCGTAACGGGGTTGGTGAGGCGGGTGGCGATGTAGTAATCTTCGTCGAAGTCAATGTTCGATGCAGGGCGCGTAGGCAGATCAAGTGGCTGGTACTGAATACTCTGACGAAGGCGGTTCGTACCGGCCGTTCCGCTGGTGGTTGTTCCGGCTCCGTCGATGCGCTGATCGATGTAGCGCACGACCACGCCCACTTTGAACTTGCTGTTCACCGAATGATCAAGTTTGAAGTTGGCCAGGTTCCGGGTGAAGGCCGAGCCGAGTTGAATCCCGTCTTCTTTGTTATTCGTCAGGCTGAGGTTGTAGCTCGTCTGCTGGTTACCACCGTTGATCGACACGTTATGGTTTTGATAACCAGCCCGGCGACCAAATACTTTATCCTGCCAGTCGATGAATGGCGAGTTTTTGTAGACCTGCAGTGTATCGAACGTTGAGCCGAACTGCCGGGCAAAGGTCGAGCTGTCGGTGGCGTTGCCCCGGGTACGTTCGTACTGATAGAGCACATAATCGTAGGGCTTCAGAACGGGCAGTTGCTTCAGGTTCTCGCGGAAACCAAACGACCCGTTGTAGGTAACCGTCGTTCGGGTGTTTGTCTTACCCGATTTGGTGGTGATGATTACAACCCCGTTGGCACCACGCGCGCCGTAGATGGCGGTAGCCGAGGCGTCTTTCAGCACGTCGATGCTGGCAATATCCTGCGGGCTGATCGTGTTGAGGGCATTATCCAACTGAATACCGTCGACCACATAAATTGGTGAGTTATCCTGCGTGATGGAGTTACCGCCACGTACCCGGATGCGGATATCGGCACCCGGTCCACCCTCCGCCGTAGTTACCTGCACGCCCGCCAGGCGGCCGGTAATTGCTTCGGCGGCGTTGGTAATGGGTACGTCCCGAATCTGCCGACTATTGACCGACGATACCGAGCCCGTCACATCGCGGCGGTTAACGGCCTCATAGCCAATGACCACCACTTCGTTCAGCGTTTTCTCATCGGTTACCAGCGACATATCGAGCGTGTTTCGGTTGCCTACGCTGGCTTCCTGCGACACGTAGCCGATGAAACTGAACGACAGTTTGACATCACTTTTATCGGGCACACGGATACTATATTTCCCGTCGGCATCAGACGTGGCCCCCACGGATGTTCCTTTCAGCACGACTGAAACACCCGGCAAAGTGGTGCCCGTGGCATTGTCTTTGATCTGACCGGTGATCTGACGGGTCTGTTGAGCGTAGGCCGCTGGTAAAATTCCCAGCAGCAGTACCAGTAATCGTATGGTTTTATTCATAAGGCAATAAGTGTAACCGCCTTTTACGCGGACAACGGATAGATACAGGTGACTGACAGACATGCTGACAAGTTGTACTTATCAGAGTTGATGATGCAGTTAATGTAGATTATGACAGTATTAAAATTTGCCCGTTGAATAGTAAGGAACAAGTATACTATTGACTTTTTTTACGCAATCGTTGCCGGGAACGATGCCAAAAAGAAATTTTCAACGGATCTATGGGAATAATCGTAGATGATCCGCATGAAAATATAATATAGGGTTTCAGACGAGGTAGCATCGATACCCTTTTTTGAATATAATTATTCTAATATGCCGTATCGGCGTACCCCCTAACCCGTATCGGTGTAACCCCCAACCCCCTGAAGGGGGCTAAAGCTCCGCCACGTAATGATGCGGAGCTTTAGCCCCCTTCAGGGGGTTGGGGGTTACACCGATACGGGTACGTTGTCTACATTTCAGCCTTAAGCTACTGGCTCAGATTCGGGTTCGCCCAGGTTAACCGGCTTCATGGTTGGCGTGAGCAGGTGCATCACAACCCAGGCAACCATGTAGGCCGATCCGCACATCAGGAAGATAATGCCATACCCACCCTGCGCGTCGCCCGCTTTTTTGTAGGTATCCAGAATACGGCCAACGATTTCCGGAAAAATAATCCCGCCAATCGAACCGGCCATGCTGCCAATCCCAACAATGGAACTGATGGTCCGCTTGGGAAACATATCGGAAGCCGTGGTAAAAATGTTGGCGCTCCAGGCCTGGTGAGCAGCACCGGCCAGGCCGATGAGCGCAACGGCTCCCCAGATGCCCGGCCCGAAACGGACGGCGATAACAGGCAGAACCAGAACGGCGAAAATGAACATCGCCGTTTTCCGCGCGCGCCAAACGGTCCAGCCGCGACCAATGAGCCACGACGACAGGTAGCCGCCGCCAATACTACCAATACTCACCAGGGTGTAGAGAACGGCCAGATACAGGTTAGGTTTTTTCACATCCAGGTGGAAGGTCGTGGCGAAGTAGTCTTGCAGCCAGAACAGGAAAAACCACCAGATGGGATCGGTCAACATTTTGCCAAATACGAATGCCCACGTTTGGCGAACGCTCAGGAGCCTGGCCCACGAAACGGGCTTGCCGTGGTCGGCTTCGTCGTCGGGCGTAGTTTCGTTATCGCTATGAATGTAATCGAATTCTGCTTTTGACAGTTTGGCCTGTTTGGCCGGAATTTCGTAGGTAAAATGCCAGAAGATCAGCCAGACGAAGCCAACAGCTCCCGTGGCGATGAAAGCCATTTCCCAGCCATAAAGCCCTAATATCCAGGGGACAGCAATGGGTGCTACCACCGCACCGATATTGGCCCCGGAGTTGAAAATACCCGTTGCCAGCGCTCGCTCACGCTTTGGAAACCACTCGGCAACGGTTTTGATCGCCGCCGGAAAGTTACCCGCTTCGCCTAAACCCAGCCCAATTCGGGCGAAGATAAACCCGGTCGTGCTGGTAGCCAGTCCGTGGAGCATGGCGGCAATGCTCCAGAAAACGATGGAGATGGTGTAGCCCAGTTTGGTACCAATGCGGTCAATGACGCGCCCGAATACAAGCAGACCAACGGCATAGGCCGCCGAGAAAACCTGCACAATCCGGCTGAAGTCCAGCTCCGACCAGTGGAAATCTTTTTCGAGGGCTGGTTTTAATAAGCCAACCACCTGCCGGTCGAGGTAGTTGATGGTCGTAGCAAAGAACAGCAACGCTACAATAGTCCAGCGGTAGTTTCCCAGAGGTTTGGTCATGAGGGTTTAGAGGAAAGGGTGCTTCCTTTTGTGGTCATATATGACCACAAAAGAACTGATTTATACGACCGCCGCCAGTGGCTTGCTGCTGAAGCCAAAATACGTTTTGGCATTTCCGTAGCAGATGTTCTGAACCACCTCACCGATCCATTCCATGTCGTCGGGCAGTTCGCCGTTCTCCATATCATTGCCAAACAGGTTGCAGAGAATACGCCGGAAATACTCATGGCGGGGATACGAGAGAAAAGAACGGGAGTCGGTCAACATACCCACGAATCGGCTCAGTAAGCCCATGTTAGACAGCGCATTCATCTGGCGTTCCATACCCTCTTTCTGGTCGAGGAACCACCAGCCAGAGCCGAATTGTACTTTGCCTGCCACCGAGCCATCGTTGAAGTTGCCGATCATCGTGGCCATAATCTCGTTGTCGGCGGGATTGAGGTTGTACAGGATCGTTTTGGCGAGCTTATCGCTGGTATCCAGCCGGTTGAGGAAACGAGCCAGCGCGCGGGCCTGCGAGAAATCGCCGATGCTGTCCCAGCCCGTGTCGGGGCCAAGTTGCGCCAGCATACGGCTGTTGTTGTTACGGAGCGCGCCAAGGTGAAATTGCTGCGTCCAGCCTTTCTCCCAGTCCATTTCGGCCAGATACACCAGCATCGCCGATTTGAACGTCAGCACGTCCTGACCAGACAAGTCTACGCCAGAGCGCACTTTATCGAAGATGGCGCGAACGGCGGCTTCGGTGTAGTCGGCGGCATAGATCTGCTCCAGACCGTGGTCCGACAGTTTGCAGCCCATCCCGGCAAAGTAATCGTGCCGCCGGGCCAACGTACCCAGAAAGTCATCGAACGTAGTAATCGACGAGTTGTCGGCTGCCTCCAGCCGGGCAACGTACCTGTTGAATTCAGCCGCGTGCTCAACCGCCATCGACTTGTCGGGCCGGAACGTGGGCAGCACATTGATCGTAAAGTCGGAACCAGCCGCCTGCTCATCCGCGATTTTCCGATGATGTTCGAGCGAATCGGCCGGATCGTCGGTGGTGCAAACGGTTTCTACGTTCATCTGGCGCAGCAGATTCCGAACCGAGTGCGTTGGTGATTGCAGTTGCTCGGTGCAGGTCTCATAAATGCGCCGGGCATTCTGGCCAGTCAGCGTTTCATTGATGCCGAAATACCGTTGTAACTCCAGGTGCGTCCAATGGTAAAGTGGATTCCGAAGGGTGTAGGGCACCGTTTCGGCCCACTTCTGAAACTTGTCGAAGTCAGGTGCATCGCCGGTACAGAACCGCTCGTTGATCCCGTTTGTGCGCATAGCCCGCCACTTATAATGGTCGCCGTAAAGCCAGGCCTGCGTCAGATTTCCAAATTGCTTATCATCGGCAATCTGATCAGGTGGCAGGTGGCAATGGTAGTCGATAATGGGCATCGACTTAGCGAATGAATGATACAGTTGCTGAGCCGTGCCGGTTTGCAGCAAAAAGTCGGTATCGTTTAGAAATAGCTTTTTCATCAGTAAAGCGTGAGAGAATACATAAATGAACGTGCTCTTTATAGCCGACCACGTAACGCGGACTTTAGTCCGCATTTTTGAGCGGCCATGCGGACTAAAGTCCGCGTTACGTGGTCGGCTATAAAGAGTACGTTCACCCTTTCATTTTTATAAGGAAACGCCCCGTTTCCAGGGTATGAAATCATCCTGACCGTGGCGAACGGCGGCAACCTCGGTTTTGCCGCTTGCCACGCCAATGATGTACGCCAACATCCGCTCGCCGGCCTGCTGAATGGTTTCTTCACCATCGATGATACTGCCGGTATTGATGTCGATAATGTCGGGCATTCGGCGAGCCAGGGCCGTGTTACTGGCGATCTTAACAACCGGCGCAATGGGATTGCCCGTCGGGGTGCCCAGGCCCGTTGTGAACAGCACCACAGTGGCCCCGGAAGCAACCTCGGCCGTAGTTGATTCTACGTCGTTACCGGGTGTGCAAAGCAGGTTCAGTCCCGGCTTCGTGACGAGTTCAGGGTAATCGAGCACATCGACGATGGGGGCCGTACCGCCTTTTTTCGCCGCCCCCGCCGACTTCATAGCGTCGGTGATCAGCCCGTCGCGGATGTTGCCCGGCGACGGATTCATGTCGAATCCTGACCCCGCTTCTTTGGCGCGTAGGGCGTAGGTGCTCATCAGCTCGCGGAACCGGCGGGCGGTTTCCGTATCTACACAGCGGTCGCAGAGTTCCTGTTCAACGCCGCATAGTTCAGGGAATTCGGATAAAATGACGGTGCCGCCGAGGGCAACAACCAGATCAGACGCGTGCCCAACGGCTGGATTCGCCGAAATTCCCGAAAAGCCGTCGGAGCCGCCGCATTCGAGGCCAATGACCAGTTTACTCAGGGGCGCGGGCTGACGAACCAGCGTATTGGCCTGCATTAGCCCGGCAAATGTTTGCCGCAATGCCTGACCGAGCAACGCCTCTTCGGTGCCAATCGCCTGTTGCTCAAGCATGTACAACGGCTTATCGAAGGTTGGGCTCCGTTTCAGAATCTCTTCCTGCAACATGGTCGCCTGCGCATTCTGACAACCAAGGCTCAACACCGTGGCCCCCGCCACGTTGGGGTGCGTGATGTAGCCCGCCAGCAGTCCGCATAGGGCCTGGGCATCCTGCCGGGTACCACCGCACCCGCCTTCGTGCGACAGAAATTTCACACCATCTACGTTTGGGAACAAGCGCTGCTTTGTACCCGACGACTGCTCAGCCGCCTGCAAATCGGCCTGTAATACCTCTTCCACGGTTCGGCCAGCCTGTACCAGTGCCATCAGCTCCTGCGTTTGGGTTTGCCAGGTACGTTGCTGACCATACCCCAGGTCGGTTACGAGCGCTTCTTTCAGCACCTGAATGTTCCGGTTTTCGCAGAACACCAGCGGAATCACCAGCCAGTAGTTGGCCGTGCCCACCCGCCCGTCGGAGCGGTGATAGCCCATAAACGTCTGGTCGCGCCAGTGGTCAACAGCCGGGGCTGTCCAGGTTGCCGGTTCGGTGCCCAGGTCGTAGCTGTTGGTGGCGTGTTGGACATTAAACGTCGTCAGCCGCCCGCCCGCCTGAATCGCCTGCTTCGCTTTACCAACCAGCACGCCATACATTGTGATCGGGTCACCGGGTGCTAATTCATTGATTGTCAGTTTATGTTTGGCCGGAATCGCTTCTGTCACGGCCAGGTACGTTCCATTATTGGGTACCCGTTCGCCCGGTTCCAGGTCGGCAAGTGCAACCAGGACCGAATCGTCGGGGTGAATTTTTACTACATTCATGCTCATACGGTTACGGCTTCAGCCGTAGTAAAATAGCCGGATAATGTTGCCCGTACACCGCGTTCTACGAGTTGCGTCAGATGGCTCGCAACGACAACGGCAAAGCCCGGTAACTGGGTTAAATCATGTCCCCAGAGCGATGTGTTCTGGAGTACGGTTGTGGTGAGTTCCTGCGGTGTGAGGCGTGCCCACAAACCGGCGAAATAGCTGGCCTGATCGTCGTAAATGGGGTACGTTTCGCCGTTGCGTTCGCCATACCAGGTATCGTCCTGCTGATGAGTGGCCCGCATAAACAGCAGATAGGCCGCAAAACCGATGGTCACGTACCGCGGCGTTACGTTCAGTTGGCGGTAATAATGGAGCAACGTAGGTACGTTCCGCATCTGCATTTTGGCCGAATACTGCATGGTAATCGCCAGCCACCGGTGCTCGATAAAGGGATTTCTGAACCGGTCAAGTACTTGAAAGCCAAATCGTTGTGCTACTTTCTCATCGACCGAGTAGGGAATACCAGGAATCAGTTCGGCCAGCATAACGCTCTGCATGAACGCAGACAGCACATCGTCTTCCATCGCTTCACGAACGGTGTCCATGCCGCTCAGGAACGCCAGGCCGCAACTGAGCGTATGGGTGCCATTGAGCAGCCTCAGTTTGAGCTCACGGAACTGATCAATGTTGGGTCGAATGATAATGCCGTCGTCGGCCTGATGGAACGACAATACGTTTTTTACCTGCTCGTCGCCCTCGATCGCCCACAATCGGTACGACTCCGAAATGGTGAGCAGATCGTCTTCGTAACCCAGCATTTCGGTCAGGGCGTGTTGCGTGGCAGGATCGGGTCGGCCGGGTACAATGCGGTCTACCAGCGAGTTACAGCAGGTATTGGCCGTTTCGAGCCAGTCGATGAAGGCCCCGTCCAGGCCGTTGATATGGGCTAGTTCAAGCAGAATATCATTGAGTTTGGTGCCGTTATCGGGGATCAGTTCGGTTGGAACGATGACCAGCCCTTTGGTTGGATCGCCTGCAAACGCGTTGTATCGGGCGTATAAAACGGCCAGTAGCTTGCCCGGAAACGATACCGGCGGCCCCTGCAAAATATCGTCCTGAACCAGTTGAATACCCACTTCGGTGGTGTTGGAAATAACAAGCTGCAAATCGGGGCTAGTAGCTACCCGCAACACCTCGTTCCAGTGGTGTTTGGCCGACAGCACCCGGCTGATGGCTGAGCATACTACGTTTTCTTCAACGAGCCGTTGATTATCTACCCCCCGAATGCAGAGCGTGTACAGATTATCCTGCCGGGCAAAAGCGGTCATGTCTCCCCCATCGGTCGATTTTACCACCACAATACGACCGTTGAAAATTCCCTGCCGGTTAGCCTTGTCGATCAGGTAGTCGGGCAGGCCCCGAAGCAGCACGCCCGTTCCAAACTGAAGCACCCGTTCGGGTAAGGCAAAGAGTGATTCGGCGGGAAGGCTGATGTCCGGTCGGAACTCGAAGGTTGAGAGCGATTGCTTGGAGAGACTATTCATACTGGTTTGCAAGTCTTATGCCGGTAGGTGCAAACAGCCAGTGTTTCAACTGAGCTGTAGCGTACATAATATGAATTAGACAAATTGTCTTTTTTGGAGAAATAAAAAAATCACATAACAGCACCAAGTAATCTGGCAACCGGATAAGATTAGACAGTTATTAGTTTAGATAGAAATTATTTGGGAAATTTATTCATGCAAACGTTATCGGGAACGTTACCGGATTTTGAAAATGGCCGTAGGCGGCTTAAAATGAGTAGTTGATCTGGTGCTAATCCTTATTTAATCATAACTTCGTCAACAAGTACATAGTTGTACTTTACCAATATACGCTCTTGGACACCATCACCATAAAAGACATTGCCCGTGCGCTGAATCTGTCGACATCGACCGTGTCGCGGGCCCTACGGGACAGCTATGAGATCAATCCGGAAACCAAGCGACTGGTGATCGAATATGCCGAGCGACTCAACTACCGCCCCAATCCGATTGCGCTTAGCTTGAAAGAAAACCGCAGCCGGGTAATCGGGGTCATTGTGCCTCAAATCGCGAATAATTTCTTTTCGCAGACGATCAACGGGATCGAAGCTGTGGCCTACAATCGGGGCTACCACGTCATTATTTTTCAAACCCATGAGTCGTATGAGCGGGAAATTCTGACGGTACAGCAGGCCGTTGCCAGGAAAGCCGATGGGTTGCTGATCTCCCTGTCGAGTAGCACGTCCGACGTATCGCATCTGCGCGAGTTGCAGGAAAAGAAGCTCCCGATCGTCCTGTTCGATCGGGTATCGAAAGAACTGGATTCGCCGAGTGTCACCGCCGATAATTTTGCCGGGGCATTCGCCGCTACGGAACACCTGATTCAGACCGGTCGGCGGCGCATTGCCCATCTGACCATTCCGCCTTATATCTCGATCACCCAGGAACGGCTCGCGGGCTATCGGGCCGCCCTTGAGCAATATGGTATTCCGTATGATGAATCCCTGGTCAGGTACGCTGGCTTTGGGCAGGATGAAGTCGGTCCTATTGTAGATGAGTTGCTTCAACTGGCACCCGACGCTTTTTTCGCCGCCAGTGACCGGCTGGCGCTGGGTTGTCTGGAAGCCCTTCGGAAACGTAAAATTGCCATTCCTGAACAGGTTTCGCTGATCGGATTCACCAACATTACCGTCGCTAATCTCCTGTCACCGTCTATGAGCACCGTGGAACAGCCTGCGATGGAAATCGGCCAGCTTGCCGCCGAGCATTTATTCAACATGATCGAAGGCAAGCAGAAAATTCCTCAGCCCGGCATCATCAGGATACCAACCCGGATGGTCATTCGCGAATCATCACAGCGCAGTATGGTTGAGGCTATTAATTAATTGGTTATTGCTTCGCGCGTCGGGCACTTCGACAGGCTCAGCGTCCGGGCAAGGTAGCGCGAAGCAATAACCAATCAACCACCAACAGATCACTTCATCGTCAGCGCGTTGCCGGGAGCACCGGCGCTGGCTTCGGCTACCTTTTTGGCACGCGACGTATTGGTATTCAGTAGCTTTATGTCTTTCGACCGGTCGCCGGAAATGTACATTAGCAGGTCTGTGCCCTCGTTGTAGCGAATGGTATCGAAGGTCAGGTTCCGGCTGTTCTGAATTTGCATTACCGTTTTGGCGGGCGTGATCAGGGCTACGTTTTTCAATTGAATCCGCTCGGCTTCGATGCAGATGAGCCCCTTCCGACTTTGCAAGACCGCGTTTTCGATCAGGATATCACGCACCGCCATTTCGGGAAGGCCCCGAACCATGATGCCGGTTTCGGCCCCTTTGCAGGTCACGTTCCGAATCTCGAACGACCGGAACTGCGGTGTACCCTCCGATAGTGGCTGCGCCGGAATGGCAGGCAGTTCATTCGATTCTCCATGCTGCGGCACCGGGTCTTTGGCGGCATAATACATATCGAACAGAATGGCTTCACCGGCTATATCCGTCATGTCGATGCCGTCGATAAAGACATTTTCCACGATACCGCCCCGGCCCCGCGCCGTTTTGAAACGCAGGCCAACGTCGGTACCCATAAAGGTGCAGTTCGATACAAACAGGTTCTTCACCCCACCCGACATCTCGCTGCCAATCACAAACCCACCGTGGGCATGGTACACTTTGCAATTCCGAACAATAATATTTTCGGTGGGCACGCCGCGCTTGCGCCCCTGCTCATCCCGCCCCGACTTGATGCAAATACCATCATCGCCGACATCGAACAGACAATTTTCGACCAGTCCGTTTTTGCACGACTCCAGGTCCAGACCGTCGCCGTTCTGGGCATACCAGGGATTTTTGACCGTTACGTTCCGCAGCGTAATATCTTGACAGAGAAGCGGATGCAAACACCAGGCCGGTGAGTTCTGGAATGTCACACCTTCCAGCAGAATACGTTTGCAGCGCGTCAGGCTAACCATGTTTGGCCGCAGAAAATCCTTGATATCCTCGTAGTACGCCTTGTCCTGACCGCCTTTAACCGTCATGGAACCACCCTTGAGCGATTGGGCCGATGGATACCAGGTATCCTGCTTGTCATTTAGCACGCCTCCCGAAGCAACCAGTTTTTTCCACTGGTCGGCCGTAAGTTTGCTTTTCTTCACCATGCGCCAGGCATCACCGGCTCCATCCAGAATACCCTCGCCGGTGATAGCGATATTTTCGAGGTCGACACCCGAAACAGGAGCCTGATTGCGAATAGCGTCCTCCCCTTCCCAGGTTGTCGCCACCAACGGGTACGCGTCTCGCTGGTTGCTGAACTGCAGCAGTGCTCCTTTGGCCAGATGCAGGTTAACGTTATTTTTCAACATGATCGGGCCAGTCAGCCAGAGACCGCGCGGCACCAGCACCACACCGCCACCCGCTTTGCTGCACTGGTCAATTGCTTTGGTGAAAGCCGCCGTATTCACTGTCAGTCCATCGGCGACTGCGCCAAAACGGCTAATTGACAGGGTGTCTTTCTTAAAAGTCGGAGCACTTATTTTTGGCAGCTCCGGTGCCCGCTCTGCGGCGGCACGGAAGGCCATGGCAACGACCAAAAGGGTAAATCCTACGCGTTTCTTCATGGTATTGTCGGGAAGCAAAAGACGAGTACGCCGGGCACAACGTGTGCCGTCCACTCCATTTAGTTGGAGAACTGGATGTTAAAGAGACCCTTATCTCATCACTTATTCAAGAAGCGGTTGCCTTTTTTTTACGCAATCGTTCCCGGCAACGATGCCACGCAACGCAGACGCCTGGTCGGGGCGTAGCCAGTCTGGTTTGGCGATCGCTTACGTGAGTTCAGCTATCGTTTGCCGAATGTGTGCCATCAACTGCGGCCAGAAACGCAGGAAATGCAGGTTGATGGTGTCGTAATGGATCACTAAATCCTCAACAGCCGTGTCCAGGCCCGACGGGAACTGGGTACGTCGAGATAGCCCCAACAGCGCCCGGTCGATGCCCGCCGTGGTTTTATAGTGTCGTAGCCAGTCCTGTTCCATCATGTAGTGGGCCATGCGGGCGGCGCGGGGCGGCAGGCGATCGGCGCGGGTACGTAGCAGTTGGTAGACGTACCCGACAAACTCATCCAGGTTATCGCCGGTGACTTCTTTGAATTGAGTTGCCAGAAAATGGTCGAAAAACACGTCGACGGCTACCCCCGCATACTTGTGGCAGCGCGGGTATAGCAGCGTACGCACCGCCTGTACCTCAGAATGCGCGTCGGTAAACGCGTCGATGGCCCGGTGAATGCGGATGCCGTCGACTTCGAGTGGCTGTAGGCTGTGCCGGGGAGCGGTCGGGTCACCTTTGATGAAATCACCGATGAAATTACCGATCAGGTAGTCGTCGTTCCGCCCCGACAGCCAGGCATGGGCAAGTATATTCATGCAGGACGTGCACTGGCCAGCGGAACCTGAGGCGGTCGCGCCTGATCTTGCAATAAAAAGCCCGATGTAGGTACGTATCGTTCCACTTCCACACCAAACTTCGTCAGAAAGTCGACGCCTTCATCGGAGCCAATGCCTTTGTATTCGGCGTAGGAATGCAGGTACAGGACCCGGCTGATTTTCATGCTGTAGATGATCCGGGCACAGGCAATACAGGGCGATAACGTTACGTAGATCGTTGCCCCTTCGATGTCTGAACCGTTTTTTGCGGCATATAGAATGGCGTTTTGCTCGGCGTGCAGCGCCAATGAACAAGACCCTTTCGAGTCGCGGGGACAGCCCACTTCGGGAAACTCGTCGTCGCAGTTGTGCGTCCCGGCGGGCGGACCGTTATAGCCGATGGATATAATGCGCGTTTCCTTGGTCAGCACGGCCCCTACCTGCGCTTTGATGCAATGGGACCGTTTGGCCAGATTCACGGCCAATTCCATAAAAATATCGTCGAATCGAGGCTTCATCGGTGGTGGGCAGTAGACAGCAGCACTAGTCGGGCAAGACGCGCACCTGAATATCTTTGAAATAAACTTTACTTTTCGGGTCGTGTCCCTGCAGGGCAATGGTGCCGCTGCTCAACTTCTGCGTGCCCGTTCCCTGGCTGATAGTGTCGGGTTCGGTGTACGAGTTGATCACCTTGTCGTTGATCAGAACGGTCACCTGATTACCTTTTACAATGATCTGTTCGGTATACCATTCGTCGTCTTTGACAAACGTTTCTTTTACATCCTGTTTGCCATACACGCTACCCGTTTTTCGCCAGTCGGTATGGGTCTGGTTCACCTGAATTTCATAGCCTTTGCCAGGCCAGCCCGTTTCCTGATACGCGGTGTGAATAAACATGCCTGAGTTTGACCCAGCCGTGGTCTTGACCTGCGCCTTCCACTCAAAATTCTTGAAGTTATGATTATTCACCGGTCCCTCGTAGAACAGGTGTGCGCGTGGGCCAGCCACAACGATAGCACCATCCTGCACGCTGAACGTACCTGGATTTTCGGCCGCTTTCCAGCCAGTCAGCGTCTTGCCATCAAACAGGCTTACCCAGCCTTTGGCTGGATTGGTTTGCGAGAAAGCCGGGTATAAACTCGACAAAAGCAATGCAATCTGGAGAAGGAGGGTCTTTTTCATGTGCTATTCAGTAGGGCGTAAAGGTACTAATTAACCTGTTTATGCAGAAAAGCCCGCCAATCACGGATTAGCGGGCTTTCGCCGGGGTGTCAATTCAGCTAAACGGTAGCTACTTCTTTCGGTTTCAACCACTCGGGCTTGTTGGTGATAACCTCGGCTTTCAGCTCGTTCAGCATGGCGTAGAGGCCGTAATACGTACGGTTTACGTACAGTCCATCCTGCGAGCCGCGCACGACTTTCGACGAGCGCAATTCGTCCATTTTGGACAGCTTATCGGCAAAATCGTAGACCTTTGTGAAGTACTGATCATTGCCAAAATCGAACCGATCAACTGCAAACGGCTCGCCCAGCATATCGATCATCTGCATGAACAGATCGGAGAAAAACTTCCGGTCACGGGGCGAATCCTGCGGCACCAAAAACTCCAGATTCTGGAAAATCTGCTGGGTCAGGGCTTCATCTTTCAGCGTGTCGGGGTTGATGAGCTGGAAATAGTTATCGTAGTAATAGTCAGGAATCACCTTCACGCAGCCAAAGTCGATCACGCCCATCGTACCGTCGGCCCGCATCAGGAAGTTACCAGGGTGCGGATCGGCATGCACCTGGCGAAGGGTATGAATCTGATGATCGTAGAAATCCCAAAGCAGTTGCCCAATCCGGTTACGCACTTCCTGGCTCGGGTTCGTCGCCAGAAATTCTTTGAGGTGCAGGCCGTCGAGCCAGTCCATCGTCAGAATACGCTTACTCGACAGTTCGGGGTAATACTTCGGAAATACCAGCCCCTGAATGTGCGCGCAGGCTTCCGATATTTCGACCGATCGTTTTAGCTCAAGGTCGTAGTCGGTCTCTTCCAGCAGTTTGCTTTCCACCTCGCCCATAAACCGGTCGATCTGACGCTCGTCAAGGTTCAGTAAACGGACGGCAAGCGGTTTGGCAATGCGCAGGTCCGACGTCACGCTGTCGGCAACACCAGGATATTGTACTTTAACGGCCAGTTTCTTACCGTCTTTCCAGGCAGAATGCACCTGCCCGATACTCGCCGCATTGACCGAGTTTATGTCGAACTTATCGAACAGATCGTTGGGCGATTTGCCGAAATAAGTGCGGAATGTCTTCACCACCAACGGTCCCGACAGGGGCGGTGCCGAGTACTGCGACATGGCAAACTTATCGCTGTAGGCCGTGGGCAGCATACCCCGGTCCATACTCAGCATCTGCGCCATTTTCAGGGCCGACCCTTTCAGTTCGCTGAGTGCATCGTAGATGTCGGCGGCATTGTCACTATGCAACTCGTCTTTCGTCATGGTCGGGTCGACAAGCCGTTTCGAGTAGTGCTTAATGTAGTTGCCGCCCACTTTCACACCGGCTTTAACAAACTGGCTGGCGCGGGCAACTTTGCTGGTCGGAACTGAATTTTGGGTTTTCATAAGGCCAAAAGGGCTAATTACTGACGGATTAATGGTACGCGGAGTAGGCGGATAAAACGGATGTACACAGATTTTTTAGCTTTAAGCAGATTCTTCAGACTGGAACAAAGCAAATCTGTTTTAATCCAAGAATCTGCGCAAATCCGGTTAATCCGCCCAACCCGCGTACTATTTATTATCGATTCTGATAGGCAAACTTGGCGAAGTCGAACAGGGTATCGAGGGGTGAGCGACCGATAAGGTCGAAGGCTGTGTTGACGGATTTTTCGATGGCTGTATCGGTTTTCTCGAATCCTTTGCTGGCGTCACGTACCCAGAAATCCAGGATGAACAGAGTTTGTGTCCAGAGGGCGTTCGGATAACGGTCGGTCAGGAAGGGGCGCGGTTCTACTTCGCGGCTTTCGCGGCCTTCGGCCAGCAAATCGCGTGCGAAATCATAGAAGGCCTCCTTGAAAGGCATCAGTACCTGTGGATTCCTCGTCTGCCTACGTCCCATCATGCCTGCCTTGCCAATTGGCGACGCAGCAGCCATGTCGTCGGCTGTGTTCCTCAGCCTGCCGTAGCTATAGACGACAAAACTGCGCTGGGCTTTCAGCATTTCGATCCAGGTGTAGTAGAACGCCAGCAGTTTCTCGCGAACCGAATACGCCTGATACGTGTCATCGGCTTCGACGGCCTTTTTCGCATCGGCAAAAAAGGCGAGCCATACATCGGCTTCAATGCCGTCGAAGGATGCGTAATAGTCGTAGAATTCGGCTTCTGAGAGTTTCAGCTTCTTGGCGAACTGGAAGACGGAGGTGGGTTGTTTGCCGTTTTCAAGGACGTACTCAGTGTATGCCTTACGGATTTTTTCTAGCGTTTCCATATACTTAGGAAACGGCTTGTATACGGTAAAAGTTTAACGTTCATGCTCAAACGTTAAACATTAACTATTCCCCATGAATCAACCCGAAATATGGCTGCGGGGGCCACTGCCAAACGTACCTGCGCTGCTACAACCCGCTGCTCACGCCCTGTTGCAGGTTTGCCTCGACGCTGAAAACGCACTAATTGATTTCCCAGGTACGTTGCTCTGGGAACGCCCCGCCGGACTGGCTTCGGTGGGGTTTCACCTGCACCATATAGCGGGCGTTCAGGACCGCATGCTCACCTACGCCCGTCACGAAGCCCTATCGGAAGCGCAATTTGCGTACCTGAAACAGGAAGGCAAGCCAGGCGATGGGCCGCAAACCGTTGCCGATCTGCTTGCGCAACTACGTACCCAGACCGAGCGCACGGTAACGTACCTGAGCACGGTTGATCCAGGTACGTTGCCCGATTTCCGCCCCGTTGGCCGCGCTGGCCTCCCTTCAACCGTTGGTGGATTACTCTTCCACGCCGCTGAACATTCCATGCGGCATGTGGGTCAGTTGCTTGTTACGGCAAAGGTGCTGGTGGCGCGTGAAGTTGACTACAGCCAGGAACGTACCTGACCGCTCGTTACAACCAGTTTTTCTTCTTGAAGAAATAGTACGTCAGGCCCGACGAAATGGCCATCAGGCCCAGGGCGAAGGCGTACCCGTATTTCCAGCCTACCTCCGGCATGTTGGCGAAATTCATGCCGTAAATGCTGGCAATGAGCGTGGGCGGCAACAGCACCAGCGATAATACGGTGAATATTTTGATGATGTTGTTCTGCTCCAGATTCACCAGACCCAGAAAAGTATTTTGCAGGAATTCGAGCCGCTCGAAGATAAAATTCGTATGATCGATCAGCGAATTGATGTCTTTGATCACGGTACGTAATCGGGTTTGCTCTTCCGACGTAAACCAGCCGTTGGACCGGATCATGGCCGAAATAACACGCTGCTTATCAACCACATTCTCCCGAATAGACATGGTAAGCTCCTGGTAATCGTTGATCAACAGCAGCATTTCCCGATCCAGTTTCGAATCGAGGTCGAGCTGCTTGTTAATCTCCTTCACCCGCGACGAGAGCGATTCAACCAGGTCGGCGTCATAATCGATTCGGGATTCGAAGATGGCAATCATGATCTGGGCACCATCGCTGAAAACAGCCCGTTTCGATTTGATCTTCTTCACCATATCAGCAAACGACTTCAGATCGGCGAAGCGATAGGTGAACAGCACATCATCTTTCAGCAGAAAATTGACCGGTACCGTCTTGTACTCGTGGTTCCGGGTGGGAATCAGGAAGTTGGAGTTAGCCACCAGCAGGTCTTCTTCTTCGATGTAGCGCGAACTACTTTCGATCTCGGCCTGCTCCTGTTGCGACTGAAAGCTAACGTCGAACTTATCCTCCACGCTTTTTATCTCGTCGGGCGTCGGATTTTGGAGGTCCACCCAAAGTGTACGTTCCGTATCCTGAAATGAGTCGAAATCCCGAATCTTTCGTACGGCGGTTTCATCCTGCTGAAAAATACGAATCATTGGAATTGAGATTGAGTGTGAAGCCTGACGTTTAATCGTTAAAGTCCAAGGGCCAAAGTTGCTCCGCTGATGGCTGTAAAGCAAAGCAGCTTTAAACATTGGCCTTTAGGCATTGAACGTCAATACACCTCAGTAGACTTTAGACTTCACTGTAAATAAATACACTACGCCCAACACCGCTAACCCTCCCGAAATGCTAAAGGCTACGGTGAGCGCCTGCGCCGCCATGTGCGTAAAGAACCAGCCCGCCGCCAGCGCACCTAAGCCGATGCCCAACTCCAGGGCGATGTAGAGCGTAGCCATCGCGCGGCCACGGGTGGCTTCGTCGCTAAGGTCAACGGCCCAGGCTTGCAGCGTCGGTGAGTTCATTCCCCAGGCCATACCATACACGATGGCCGAAGCGTAAAATAAACTTACGGAATTGGTTAGCGCCAGCATGAGCATTGCCACCGCCAGTACCGACGTGGCGCCGATCATGACGGGCACCCGCCCATACCGGTCCGACGATTTGGAAAGCAGCAGACGTACCACCAGAGACGCCAGCGTGTACACGGCAAAAAACCAGCCTTTGTTGGTCACGCCCACCGATTGGCTAAGGGCCGGGGCCAGAATAATGACCACGCCCGACGCGAATGAATTAAGCAGTTGCACGAAAAAAGGCGGCAATACTCCCATGTCGAACCATTCGTCGGAGCGAAGCTTGAACAGGCTGAACCGGAAGGGCTGCCGGTTCTCCAGCGTTTCGGGTAGGCGTAACAGAATACCAATCGACATCAGTGCGAAGCCCGACGAGGTATAGAACATGGTATTCATGCTGGCATTATTCACCAGAAAACTACCAATTACCGGCCCCAGCGACATACCCGTCGCGGTGAACAGGCCCAGTGCGCCCATAGCCTCGCCCCGCCGGTCGGCTGGAACCACGTCGGCCACGTAGGCAGAGGTGGCGGTGGGTTTGGTGCCCGTCGAGAAACCATGAACCAGACGGAGGGTCAGGAAACCAGCAATCGTGATCAGATAAGGATAGAGCAACCCGCAGAGGAAGCAGACCACCGAGCCAAAGGCCATGACGGGCACGCGCCCCACGGTGTCGGTGATTTTACCGCTAAATGGCCGGGAGATGCCTGCGGTTAGCGTAAAAAGCGCAATGATTAGCCCGATGTATTCACGGCCACCGAGCCTGGTCAGGTAGTCGGGCAGCTCGGGAATCATCATCGAGAAGCTGGCCGAAAATAGAAAGTTACTCAGACACAGCAGCCAGAATGGCAACGTATATAACGACGGTGCGGCGAGCGAAGCAGAATCTGTTCGATGTAATTGAGTTGGCAAGCGGCAGAAATGTTAACGTCAATTAACAATGTCAATTATCAGTTATCAATGGTTCCGCTGAAGAGCGCCTACTTTGTGTACTGGAACGTACCCAGGCAAGTCTGATCATTGATAACTGATCATTGAATCTAGTAATAATCTTCACGCTCATAAGATGAGCCGAAATCATCGTCGTCATCGCGGAAACGGCTGGCCCCCGCGGCTTTGAATGTCAGTGCTTTTTTCAGAATCATCACCTGACCGCCGTGGTAGATATCGTGGTTGATGATCCCGTGCAGCAGATCATAGTACGTATAGTCGCGACCAGGCACGATTTCTTCGAGAAACTCGTCGTCGTCGCGCTTGTCGAGTTCATTGATCAATTCTTCCTGGCTCAGGCTCAATTCCATTTGCAGGGCTTCCCACTCGAAATCATCAATTTTTTCGGGCAGTTGACCAAAGTTCTTTTCTGGCGTCAGAATATCGAATTCGCCATCACCCTGCATTTTTTTCACGCAGAAGATCCGCCAGCTTGTCATGTGGAACAGCAGCTCGGCGATCGAGTGGGTGTTGGGCGAAATTCGGAGGCTAGCCATGTCGGGCGTTACATCACGCATGACTTCGGCCAGCGAAGGGCCATGCCAGGCTTCTTCGCCTTCGTATGTGGTGTTGAGCAAATCGATGATTCGCAGCAGCTCGTCGTTATTGGGTTGTTCCATTTGTGCAGAACGTTACTTATTTATGAATGACCGTCAATTGGTTAAGTACGCATCCAGCCCTGGCAGCAGGCTACTCAGGGATCACCGGCTGCCAGATCGCAGGCCACCAGGTTTTCTGGTTGTTGACATACTTTTTTGCCGTCACCGACCACTTCCTGAATCGCATGTGGTAACGCGGCAGGCAGGTGATCGAATCAGCTAAACAAAGGTAGGTCAATATTGACGGCCTTCCGACAGTTTACGCCCCGCACGGCACTTTTTTGGTCGATTTATGTATGGCCACAGGCTCGAAAAGTCAATGCCCGACTGAGTCATTTTACCCACTCAAAAAGCAGATTGGGGTCATTTATCGAATTACTCAGCGAGCCGACCGTTCCGTCCTGCATCGACCAGCCCTTTGGCCTGGATTTTGTACCACCCTCATCGCCTACTCATGACTGATTTGGACAGGACCAAAAAACCAACGTGCGCAGTTAGCTAACCAGCTACCAATCAACCGCTTATAACTTGCTCTTTGTTGAGCAATACGTACTCGCCATTACCTATCTTATCGAAAAATAGTTCCATGCGGCTTCTACTCCTGCTAGTCCTCTGTAGCCTCACAGCGGCTGGCCAAACCCGCAAACCCGTTGGCTATCAGCTAGAACTGGGTAGCTACCTGCCCGTTCAGGGCGAGATTCCATTCTGGCAACGGGCCAACCAGTACGGCATCGTTCCCAGAACCGATGCGGCCAGTTTCTCCCCCGTCGTAACGCTTCGCGGCGGGCTTCGGGTTGACTATTACGGCTCCCCAAAAACAAAAATCGACAGCCTTCGGGCGGTTCGACGACGCGTAGACTGGGGCTGGGGCGTTGATATGGTCCTTAACAGTGCGAACCTGAACCGTGACGTCTCTTTTATTCTACCCGAAGCCTACGCAAAAGTGAAATACCGGGGTATAGAATTATATGCGGGTCGTCGTCGCGAGATCATTGGCCTGGTCGATTCAACCGTGTCTTCCGGCTCCTACATCTGGTCGGGCAACGCTCTGCCGCCGCTGAAAATCCAATTCGGTACAGACGGCTGGCGGCCACTTGGCAAAGCGCTGGCCATCAATGCTTTCTGGGCACAGGGCTGGTTTGAATACGATCGATTCATTAAAGGGTCGATGCTGCATCAGAAGGCGCTTTACCTCCGCTTAGGCAAATCAAACTGGAAAGTGGCCTTCTATGGTGGCATGAATCACCAGGTACAATGGGGCGGAAATAACGAAACGCTTCCCGGTGAATTCATCCGCAATAGCCAGCTTCCGGCCAGTTTTCATGACTACATAGACATTGCGCTGGGCAACAGCCTGGGCAATCGCCGGGTCGACACCACCAAATACAGCCCCTTCGATGCCGGTAACCGGATCGGTAATCACCTGGGCACGATCGATCTTGGCATGACCATCCGGGCTCGTTCGTTCGATGTGCTGCTTTACCGGCAAAGTATTTATGAAGACGGGTCGCTGTTTTACCTCATCAATATTGAAGATGGCCTCAACGGCATCAAGATCCAGAATAAACGGCCCTACCAGCGGGGGTTCCGGTTCGATAAGGCCGTGTTGGAATTCCTGAATACGTATAGCCAGGGAGGGGGTGAATTCACCGAGAGCGATCCTAACAAGCGAGGCCGCGACAACTACTTCAATCACGGTCAATACCGCGATGGCTGGTCGACACATGGGCGTACGATTGGTACGCCGTTTATTGCCCCGGCAACCGATTTGCCTGCTAGTTTTCCGGGTGCTTTCTTCACCAATAATAACCGGGTACACGTGTACCATATTGGTCTGGCTGGCTCGGTGGCACCAGGGATTGGCTTCACGGGCAGGTTCTCGTACAGCCAGAACGCAGGTACGTATGATGAGCCTATCTCGGCAACTCAGTTTTCGGGTTTCCTGGGACTTGTCTCGCAACTGGACTGGCTTGGCGGTTCGGTGCTCAGCACCACCTTCGCCTACGATAAAGGCGACTTATACCCCGATAACCTGGGTGTGTATGTGAGCCTCAAGAAGCAGGGATTGATCAAATCCAGATTTACCAGGTAATACTAATTCGATTTGTCTAGTCGTAAAAAATGGCTTCTCCTGTGCAGGAGAAGCCATTTTTGTGGCAACAGGATTCTGGTTACCGGTTACCTTTTTTATTGTCGGAAGGTAAGGGCGACAGTAATTCGCCCACTTCAAAGCTGACAAATACCTTATCGGAACTACGCTGTACCAGCGGATGTTTGTAAGCCGTTATGGGCAGTTCTTCGTCGTAGTTTGCAGCAACCCGACGGCCAGGAATTTTAACCAGCAACGTATCGCTGAATCCCCTTAACAGACGGGCCGGTCCCTGAACGGTTATGGTAGCGGGCGTTAGATTGATCACGCTCGACACTACATAGCGGGGCAGCAAGTCGATATGTGTACTGTCGGGAATCAGGCGAATTGTCTTTGTGATCCGATGATCAAAATTAATTTCGAGTGTATCGGCCACTACATAATTCACTTTCAGGCTTTTAACCTGATCAGCCAGTGCGGCGGTCATGGCCGAGGTGTTGATGATTGAGGCCCGCATCGGGTTATTCACTGCATAATTGACCGGCTCTGTCCGAAAGGGAAGCCAGGATAGACGGAGTAAATCCCACCCATCGCCCGATACATTGACCCGAACTGTTCGGGGCAGGGCAGTCGTCGGGATATATTCCAGATCGTTGAACTGGAAGTGAACCGGGTATTCAACATTCAGCGAATACCCTTCTTTATTCAGGGCGTTCATGATCCAGAATAAGCCAGCACCAACAAAGCAGATCAGCCACTTGCCCGGATTAAATGGCTGTTTGGGTACGTTTACCTCAGCGTTCATTCTTTGGATAAATGGTCAGTGCGTTTCGCTGTCAGTTGGCTTTGCCGTCATTACTTGTCATTGATCATTTCTACTACGAATGACAAGTAATGACGACAAAGCCAACTGACCACTAATGACAAGTTTATTACAAGGTTTTCTCCCCGTCAGGCTTTACTGTCGCTTCCCGTGAGATGGCCGATTTCTCGAACGTCAGCTTGGTGCCGCGATCTACTTCCAGCGTAACGGTAGTCGCATCTACCGATGCAATTTTACCGTGCAAGCCGCCGATGGTCACCACCGAATCGCCCTTTTTCATGCTGCTGACGAAGTTCTTCTGATCTTTTGCTTTTTTCTGCTGTGGCCGGATCATGAAGAAATACATGACCGCCAACACGCCACCCCACAGGGCGAACGTGAATATACCCTGAGGAATCTGACTGGTGGCTTGCGCCAATACCGTGTGCATTGTGTTTGGGAGATAAAAAGCCCGTTACGGCCCAAAATGGCGGCAACGGGCGGTGGAAGTAAGGCTTAGTTGGCTTTCTTTGCCGTGTCGGTTTTGGGGTTGACCATCACCTTGAATTCAATATTCGTCGTAGCCGGCTCGGTATTGGCATAAACGGTTACCGTCTTGTGCTGTTCGCCCTGCTTACCCCGGCTATTGAAACGTACCCGAACAGCCGACTCTTCACCGGGCGCCACCGGCTCGCGGGGCCAGTCGGGCGTTGTGCAACCGCAGGAGGCCGTGATGTTGTTGATCACCAGCGGCAACTCGCCTTTATTGACAAATTTATAGAGGTATTCGACGGTGTCGCCTTCTGTCAGTTGCCCAAAGTCATGAATTCCTTTCTCGACAAACTCGATTTTGGCTCCTTTACCCGCAATGGCGTTTTGCTCGCCAACAGGCTGGCCATTACCATCGCGTTTGTTACTACAGCCGCTTTGCCCAAGTAAACCCACAAGCAGTGCCGCCAGTAAGCTCATCCGACTCAATGAATAGGTCATAGTTATGGCAGCTTATGCGCCCTGTTGTTTAATTTGGGCCATCAATCGGTCAACATCTTCCAGCAGACGCTCCGCTTTTTCGCGGGCATCATTCACAACGCGCTGCCCTTCTGATTTCTGAAAGTTCTCGGGCAACTCAGATGAGTTCATCAACTCGTTCAGTACCTGTTCGAGTTGCTCCCGGTACTTGGAAAGCCGGTATGATAGCCGGTCGCGGGTGATCTCGCCTTTTTCAGGGGCATACAAAAGGCCTACAATAGTTCCTGTGGCTATTCCGGTTAGGAAAAACGCCAAATCACGTCCTGATCTGCTCATTACGTTAGTCGTTAGTTGTCAGTGGTTAGTGCAGGTACGTTGCCAGATCGACCGGCTGTGCGCACGCTGCCATACCCTCCTTATTTGTTATCGATCAAACCACGGCCACTCTTTCGGAGTGTCCCGTCGGCGGTTAATTTGGCCGACAAGTTATCTAAAATTCCGTTGACAAAGGTACCGCTTTTGGGCGTGCTGTAGCTCTTTGCCATATCGATGTATTCGTTAATTGTTACTTTAACCGGTATGCCTGGAAACGTAAGCATTTCGCAGACAGCCAGTTTCATAATAATCAGGTCGAGAATGGCTACCCGATCAACTTCCCAGTTTTTTAGTTGATCGCCCAGCAACTGCTCATACTGACTATCATTCAGCATGGCATTGTTGAATAGCTCGTTCAAAAACTGTTCGTCGGCCTCCCAGTCGTCGGTCAGTTGCTCCAGCGTCAGGCCCGTGATCGCCTGCGTTGACTTTAGGGTACGAATGGCCATACCCCGCACCACCTCACTGTTTTCGGCCCAGGCCAGGTCAATTTCCGACAGGTAATCCCGAATCACCAGGCGCTTAGTGGCCGCCTCAAGGTCTGCTTGCTGCTTCGGGCTGAGTTCGGCATTAGGGTCCGTTTTAGGGTCTTTCGCAAATACCATCTGCCGAAGAATATACTGCACCAGTTGCTGATCTTCGTCGGGCGTGTGGTCATGCTTCAGGCAGTAGGCAATCACGGTTTCGTCGGTTTTCAGCACCTCACGGTACGTTTTTCGCACGAATGCCAGGTCATCAGCCCAGGTAATACCCCGGCGAACCAGTTCTGTCTGCAATGGCTGATGCGCCGCCAATGCCCTGATAACCACGTTCTGGCTCAGATCTGACTCGTACACAAACGGCGTTTCGTCGGGGTCGGGGAATACCCGCTCACTGTCGAGGCGCGACATGTGGCCGTACTCGACCAGTAATTGCAAAATGCGGAGGTAATCGCTGTAAATGTCTTTTACCGCTTCGAGCAGGCGGCCAGCCAGGAACTGCTGGTCTTTCCGGTAGCGATTCTGGTAATAAACAAGGGCTGAGTTGGCCGCGTCGATCACCGATTTGGGCGCGTCTTCGTCCTGTGCGGTCTGACCCGTTTTCAGGGCTTCTTCGAAAAGCAGCGATGCCAGCTTCCGGTAGCCTTCCAGTTGCCGCTTATTTTGCGGCTTCATCGAATTCAGATCGGGTTGAAACTGGTCGCTAATGCCGTCGAGGGCGAGTTGCTTATTGGACTGGATGGCCTGCCGGAGCGCATAAAGCGTCTGCATAACCTTAATTCGGAGTAATCGCCTGCTTAACATAGAGCCGCCTAAAACCGTCTGAAACTACCGGGATGAAAAAGAACTGTCGTGAAATCGGGTGCAAAAGTACAGCTTTTTCAGCCAGAAATCAACGGTTGGCCTGAAGGGGATAAAGTGTAAGAAGGGTTTCTGACAGGATTTATAGGATGAACAAGATTCTCTTCTCTATGGATTCTGTGAAAAAACCCTGTTCATCCTGTAAATCCTGTCAGAAACCCTTCCTGCGCTTTATCCTGATCCGAACCTAGGCGGGCTGTTTGCGCGTTACTTGTAGCGAACGTACCTGACTTTATTTGTGGAAACCATACGTGCCCTTGCGCATCTCAATAAATACCTTGCCCGCTATAAGTGGTATCTGATCTGGGGGATTGTCTTCACCTTCGTTTCCAACCTCTTTGGCATTTTTCCGGCCCAACTGGTCCGGTACGCATTAGACTTGGTTCGCGAAACACTCGACATTTATTACCTCTACGCAGGTACGTCCCTCCAGCCGCAACTCTACGAGATTTTCGCGTTTACCATCACGCTCTATGGCCTGTTGATACTGGCCCTGGCGCTGCTGAAAGGCTTCTTCCTGTTCCTGGTCCGGCAAACACTGATTGTTATGTCGCGGCATATCGAGTATGACCTCAAGAATGACATTTACGATCAATACCAGACGTTGCCGCTGGCTTTCTACCGCCAACACAACACGGGTGATCTGATGGCCCGCATCTCCGAAGATGTCGGCAAAGTGCGTATGTACGTGGGCCCCAGCATCATGTATGGCATGAACCTGCTGGTGCTGTTTGTGCTGGTAATCAGCTACATGGTCAGCATCAACGTTCGTCTGACGATCTATGTTTTATTGCCGCTGCCTATTCTGTCGGTTGGTATTTACCTGGTCGAAAGCATTGTGATCAGACGCTTCGAAGAGATTCAGCGGGCACTCTCGCAGATGAGCACGTATGTGCAGGAAGCGTTTTCGGGCATTCGGGTGCTGAAGGCCTTTGTACAGGAAGACAACTCGGTGAAAAACTTTGAGGGGGAAGCCAATAAATACCAGGAAAAATCGCTCCGCCTCACGATGGTCGATGCGTTATGGCAACCTATGTCGGTGCTGCTGATTGGCCTCAGCAACGTGCTCGTCGTGTATGTAGGTGGGCAGGAAGTGCTGGCCGGTCGGCTGACGGCAGGTAACATCACCGAGTTCATTCTGTACGTAAACATGCTTACCTGGCCCGTAATGGCCCTCGGCTGGACAACCAGCCAAACGCAGCGGGCGGCAGCGTCGCAACAGCGTATCAACGAGTTTATGGCGATCAAAACGAGCTTGGTTTCAGCAAAGAATATTACCCGCGAAATCACGGGGCGGCTCACATTCGAGCACGTTCGGTTTGTGTACCCCGACACCGGCATTGTGGCGCTGAAAGACTTTTCGATGGATGTGCAGGCGGGCGAATCCGTAGCGATCCTGGGCACTACCGGCTCGGGCAAAAGCACCCTGGCCAACCTGATGATGCGTATGTACGATGCGTCGGCGGGCGAAATCAGGATCGACAACGTACCTATCCGCGACTACGACCTCGGCCACCTTCGCGGGCAGATGGGGTACGTTCCGCAGGATGTATTCCTGTTTTCGGATACGATCAGCAACAACGTTCGATTTGGCAAACCCGACATGCCGCAGGAACGTGTTCTGCGCGCCATCGACGACGCCGACCTGACCGATAACATCGCGGCATTCCCGGAAACCTTTGAGACGCGCATCGGCGAACGGGGCATCACCCTGTCGGGCGGGCAGAAGCAACGCCTGAGCATTGCCCGCGCCATTGCCCGCGACCCAAAAATCCTGATCCTCGACGATTGCCTGTCAGCGGTGGATACCAATACAGAAAACATCATTCTGAACAACCTCCGCCGCATCATGGCTGATCGCACGTCGGTGATCATTTCGCACCGCGTTTCCTCGGCCAAACTAGCCGACAAAATCATCGTGCTCGACAATGGCGAGGTCAGGGAACAGGGCACCCACGAACACCTGATGGCCCTCGGCGGCATCTACCGCGAACTGTACGACAAGCAGTTGCAGACGGAGGAGGCGTAGAGAACCCAAAGGCTAGTCCGCTTTCAGCATCTTTTTGGTAATAGCCAGATCACCCACTGTGAGGCGATAGTAGTATACCGATGGGATTAGACGCTCCGCTGAAACTGGGTACGTATATGTCCCTTTAGCGTGTTGACCACTCGCTACGCTGGACAGAATTTGGCCGGACTGACTAATCAGTTCCAGACGTACCTGATTGGTAGTGGGGAGGGAGAATGTAATGACGGCATCACGCTGTACCGGGTTAGGCGATATACTCAGGCTAACTCCAACTTCTGATTCATCCCAGTCACCATTTCTGCGCCGACATGTGCTACACCCTGTGTTGAACCATTGGGATGGCGTATATGTGTTTCCCTTCCGGCCATAGCAGAGATATGTACCGCCTTTGGATACGGTAATGGAGGAGCCAGTGGTATAATAATTATTGAGATGAGGGCCATAACTGCTACCATCAACCCAATAGTAGTCATCATAATTTCCTGATGCACTGATGATAAATTGAGACCCAGAAGCAGCGACACTTAGTGTTGGCGGCGTATTGGCGGTAATGGCCGCACCAGAGTTGGCTGTCAGTTTCTGATACCAGCTATACCCAAGTGCTATGATACCATTAGAACGCAGATTATCAAAATGTACTAAATCGGTTGTATTACGGTATGCCGTTCCATACATATCGGTATCTGCCCCGTTGGTTAGACTTTTTGCACTACGCACGGCTGCCTGAGCATTTGTCACATCAGCCCGGGTGGTGGGCGAACTGTTTCCGTTGAATGACACATCAGAGACTAGCCAGTTCAGCCCAGCATTGAAGTCGTTTCTGGACGCGTTCACTACAGCTTCCAACCGGCTGGTATAATCCGTTTGAGATGTCTTATTCAGACTTGATCCATAAGTCTCATTATCTGATTCGCCCTGATGCCAGAGCACGGCTTTGATGCCAAACGTAGACCCATAGAAATTCAGGCAATCGCGGAAACTTTTGTAGGGTTGGCCAATGTGCCCCGTCCCACACCATTGCCCACCAATATAAAAGTTAGAGGTTGCCTGATTAGCGGCACTGCTGCTCCAGTTCTCGATGGTAGACCCACCCTGTGCTGCATTAAAAAAGGCAACCGGTGCTCCACCGTTGTCAATCAGCCTTCTGCCTACATTGCCCCAACACCACTGATTATTGCCACTTGGCCCAACAATAGCATTGTTGTATAGTACTCCCAGTGTTGGGTAAGGCGGGTAATCCATCTCACACGCCCGAGAAGCTATCGATCTTGATACGGCATCATATTCTGTTTCTGAAGGTAACGTTGTTGATGCCCCTTGTGCATTCGACTGACCAGCGATAACATACACATCGCCCACGCCAAATTTGGTAGTTGCCGAAGAAATATCCTGATCAGTGAGATTATCATAGGCACGAACCGTAATGGCATACCAGCCGGTAGGTAAGTTAACAGTAGTGTTATAGAGCCCATAAGCTGGGTTCTGATTGCCAACACTGGTCCAATAGACAGCATTATACTGATATGAACCGTTAACCGGACTGATTCGGTCAATAGAATACTCGATACCATATCGTGACGGAATACTACCAATATGCTGACCGGCAATGGGGATCGTTGCATTACCCGACGAGTTACGTTGATAAACAGCCCGATTGATGGGGTGCGATAGAGACATCTGGGCATACGATGGCCCTATCAGCGTGCAGCAGAGCACGCAGGCGAGAAATAGTTTCATCAGAAAGTGTGTGTAAATTGTCGTTTGCGGAGGATTCTCTTCGGCAAACGACAGGTGGATAAAAAGCGTCTGAAGCCTACTTGCCAGTTAGTAGGCTAACCTTAATAAGGGGTATCTCTGATTTGTAGGCTTTATTGATCGCCTTAATTGTTTCGTTAGCGATTACCGAGTGCCCGATCAGAGACGGATAGATACCATCCGAGGAAAAGAAATTACCTGTAATTGACCCGTCTATCTTCAGGCCATCGTCTGTAATATATGTTCCGGCTGCAATTCGAGCATACAACATCTCTAAATCAACCACTACTGCTTTCGTAAATTCAGCATCTTTACGAATACGGCTGTTATACATGGCTGGTGAAGACATCTCCAATACAATACCATCAATAACATCCAATTCGCTAAGCCGTGCGCTGACTATATTTCCAGTTCGAGCATCGTCGAATAATTTAGCTGTAGTCTTGTTGGGTAAAAAGATAGCCTCAGTACTTGCCGTTTTGTTACCGTTTCCATATGAATAAGATATGTAAGGCAGACTCTTTTCAATCGCACTTGCTTTGTAAATAGTGAAAAAAGCCAAGTCTTTAAAGTGAGGTATCGTATAAACCACCGATTTCACACCGGCATTGGTTGCCTTATTGGCCATCAGTGTTGCCAAAGGAGCACTTGATGTATGTGATTCTCTTAGCCCTATTTGGTAACTGGCATGCTTCAGCAACTCATAAAACCAGTAATCGTACTCGAAAGTAAACAAAGCGATGTCGCAAGTATTCTTATTTAGCCGTCCAAGCATTAGATCAAAATACGTATCATTGGAGCGATCAATGTCTGGCAACATACGTAGTAAGTATGGGCTACTATAGCTATAATTCTTACCCGTCTCTGGATTCATTGAACTTGGGTCGAAAAGATATGGAGCACTCATCCCGGCTCTTGTCAGCTTGGGTACAGCCCAGTTGTGAAGCGTCTTTCCCAGATAGGGCATAAACTCAGGCAGGTCGCCTTCTTTCACAATGCCCCGGTCGTTCATCACTGTCTTCCAGCGTGGGCCAGGCGTTTGGCGGCTCAACACCACATAGCCCGTACCATTACCCTGAGCCTCGGCGAACAGCGGTGAAGCAAACTCTGCCAGTCGCATCTGATGAGCAACCAGGTTAGGAAACGCCGTTAGTTGCCCTTCCCGGTAAAGGCCCCCATCGCGCCAGCCCGCTGCCAGCCCATCCCCAAAAGCCATCAGCTTAGGTTGCTGCCCGGCAGGTGCCAACTCCCCATAATTGACCGCAATACTGGGAACGGGAAGAAGATCAGTAAGAGCAAATCGGCGTACCGGGGCAGTAGTTTCTCCGTCTATAAAGTAGGAGTCTATCTGGCGAAGGGGAGTAGTACCATTTAGGGTAGCGGCGGGTTGCGTAACCGAAGTTGGTATAGTGATCGGTGTGCTAGTGATGAGTGTTGGTTCGGCAGCCGTACAGGCGCAGACCAAACAAATCGGCAGGCTCGTGAAGAGCGGCTTCAGGAATACAGGTTTCATAACAGACAATCGATTTGACGTGAACGGATAGCCCCAGTCTGTCATAACTGTTGACAGCTACAGGCCCAAAATACACTAACCTTTGGGTTCGTAAACATAAAAAAAAGATCACATTGGTGTCAAACTTTTTTGCATAAAGTTTGACACCAATGTGATCTTTTTTTGACATATGTTAACTAACAACAACTTCAGTATAAGCTGTTGTTAACTCAACACGCCCTGAAACACCTCATCGAGTTTAGCTACCGAATGAATTCGTATGCTGAACTGGCTGGTATCCAGTCCTTTCAGGTTATACTTCGATACATATATCTGCTTGAAACCTAGCCGCTGTGCTTCAGCAATGCGGGCTTCGATGCGACTAACGGCACGTACCTCGCCCCCCAAACCAACTTCGGCCGCAAACGCTACCGTGGTGGGAATGGCAATATCTTCATAACTCGACACGATCGCCGCACAAACGGCCAGGTCGATGGCCGGGTCTTCTACGCGCAAACCACCCGCCACGTTCAGGAAAACGTCTTGCTGCCCAAGGCGGAAACCACCGCGTTTTTCCAGTACGGCCAGCAGCATCTGTAGTCGTTTGCTGTCGTAGCCCGTACTGCTGCGTTGGGGTGTACCATAGGTACTTACGCCCACGAGCGCCTGAATCTCGATCATCAACGGCCGGTTCCCTTCCATCATGGAGCCAATGGCCACGCCACTAAGGGCTTCGTCGCGCTGCGAAATCAGGATTTCCGAGGGGTTCGATACTTGGCGCAGACCGCTACCCTGCATTTCGTAGATGCCCAGTTCAGATGTGCTGCCGAATCGGTTTTTGGTCGTGCGCAGAATTCGATAGGTCGTGTGGCGGTCGCCTTCAAATGTCAGTACCGTATCCACCATATGTTCCAGCACTTTAGGGCCGGCCAGTGAGCCTTCCTTCGTGATATGGCCAATCATAAACACCGGCACCCCCGACTCTTTGGCGTATTTCATAAATTCGGCGGTACACTCACGTACCTGCGATACGCTCCCCGCCCCCGCCTCGACCAGCGACGAGTGCATGGTCTGGATCGAATCCACGATCAACACGTCAGGTTCGAAATGCTCGACCACCCGGAAAATGTTCTGCGTCGACGTTTCGGTCATGATATGGCAGTCGCTCGTGGGGGCATCGAGGCGTTCGGCCCGCATTTTGATCTGCTGTTCACTTTCTTCGCCCGACACATACAGTACGCGCATGCCAGCGAGGCTCAGCGCAATCTGAAGCAACAGCGTTGATTTTCCGATGCCGGGTTCACCACCAATTAGCACCAGCGAGCCCGGCACAATACCACCACCCAGTACACGGTTCAATTCTTCGTCGACGGTGAGTGTGCGGGCTTGCTCTTCGTAATTGATGGCGTGGATGGCCTTGGGCTTTGCCGCAATTTTGGCGGGGCCGGTGGTTACCCGCCAGCCGCCTTTGTCAGGCTCATCTTTCTGCACCACTTCTTCAACGATGGTATTCCATTCGCCACATACCGGACAGCGGCCCAGCCATTTGGGCGACTGATGACCACAACTTTGACAGAAATACGAGGTTTTAATTTTAGCCACGGGGGTTCAGTGAACAGTATTCAGTAAACTATTAACATTTTTTAGCATGGGCATTAAACGGTCACAGCGGTCGTTAATCAAAGGTGTATACACACACAATGAGTAGGCTTTCGGTGGCTCATGAACACCGTTGGAACGATCATTGATACCTGACAACTACGTACCAAAACAACGCCGTTGGCTCAGAAATAGTTGATTTTTGAGCGTTTCGGGGCTGTATTCCCGTTAATCCCCTACATCAAATGAAGAACACCAGCACGTCCATGAAGACAATCCTGCTCGGCCTCGCCATCGCCATACTGCCTGCACTAACTTATGCGCAGGGATTTCAAATTGGCGTTAAAGGAGGCGTAAACCTATCAAAACTAACGTTTGGCCCATTTGCCAACGCTGGCACAAATGCAAACGGCTCGCCAACGGTCGACGTAAATGGCCAGACGCTCCGCGACAACATTTCTGACAGTTATAAAAGTCGTACAGGTACGTCGTTCGGTATCTATACCCGCTTTGGGAAGAACCTCTTTCTCCAGCCAGAACTGATGTACACCACGCAGGAAGGGCAGTTCGATGTGGTTCGGAATGGCGTTACCGAGAATGTAACGATCAAGACAACCAGTTTCGACGTACCTGTGCTGCTCGGTCTGAAAGGTGGCCCCCTACGGTTTATGGTGGGTCCAATGGCGTCGTTCCGCATCGACAATAACGCGGGTCTGAGCGACGCTCTGAAACAGTATACATCAAGCACACTGAACGACGCCTGGTCGAAAGCCTGGTACGGGTATCAGATCGGTGGTGGGCTGGATCTGGGTAGCCTCGGGCTGGATGTTCGCTATCAGGGTAATCTGTCAGATGTGGCGCAGGTCAATACCAGCGGTGGCAATTTCAGCCAGCGGTCTAAAGCGTGGCAGATTACGCTTGCCTACAAGATTTTCTAACGTTAGCTGCTATACGCATCAGGCAATTGCCTCACAAAAAAGCCCGACTTCAGATCTGAAACCGGGCTTTTTTGTGAGGCTACGTAATAGCTTAGTTCAAAAACTCCTGATATTGATTCATCAGTTGGGTGATTTCACGCATCCGGCGGCGCGAAATGGTTACCTCCCGATTGTCGGCCATCCGAATGATTCGGTCCCGGGCAAACACGCCGTGTTGCACGTAAGCCAGATTGATAATATTCGATTTATGGATGCGGATAAAAATGCTGCTATCGAGCGTTTTCTCGAATTCTTTCAGTGTTTTAGACACCAGGTATTTCCGGCGGTCGCGGGTGTGGATGAAGGTATAATTTCCTTCTCCTTCCAAACAAACGATGTCATCAACAGAAACCATCACCGTACGATTCAGGTACGGAAGAGCGATTCGGTGCGCGTTACGGGTGTACGAAGCAGGATAGTGTGGCGTTACTGCTGGCGTTGGTGGCGTTAAAAATTTGGCTTCCATAGCTTTGGGATAGTTATACAGGAGTGGTTGAGATTGGCTGTTTGACTGACTCAAAACTACGGGGAGCCTACCGTTTCCTAAAAAGCCAATTCAATGTATAGACATCAAAAACTATATTAACTACTTGACTATCAATTATATAAACAAATAAGTTGTTCTATTTTTACGTGTATCCCCTCACCCGATCACGTAGTTCTACGTACTCTTTATCAAACGGTAGTGCGAATTAAAATACGCAAAAAACCGGGTTAGCGCAGCTAGTACTACGCTAACCCGGTTCGGGTAAATCTGTTGACGAAGTTGTGTAGAACCTAGTTTATCAAAGCAGGGCTATAATCACGAATGCGATCAACGAACATTTGGGCACGACGACGGGAAATTTTCACCTGTTGTCCGTCGGCTAGTTCGAGTTCACCTTCTTTTTTAACAAAAAACTTACGCACAAAACTCAGGTTAACAATGCACGACTTGTGAACGCGCACAAAAGCTTGTCCGTCGAGCAATGTTTCGTATTCTTTCAATGTCCGCGATACCAGCATTTTTGTGCCATCCTTCAGGTAAAAATTGGTGTAGTTGCCTGAACCTTCGAGCCGAACAATTTCGTCGACAGATACAGTGCGTTTACGGTCGAAGAATGGAATCAGCAATTTCTGGTTGTTGTTCGATGGGGTATTTTTTTCCACACTTTTGGGGAAAGGCATCGACAGGGCATCGAAGAATGATTCAGAGGTCATGATTTTCATAATGGTTTGAGTGAAACGTTTGACTAAGGGTCCTGATGCTAGTAATCAGGCAATTAGGCAGCTCATTTCCGGTAGCAAAGCGTGGGAAATGAGTTGCCCATCGTGAAACCAAGGTTCAATAATCAGGCCCGTTTCGGCGGGTGGGGCAATTTGGTGTAACTTTGTGCTTTAGAAACTAACGATGGCCGCCGAACAGATTCTGATTATCGATTTTGGTTCACAGTTCACCCAATTGATTGCCCGCCGGGTACGTGAACTGAATGTGTACTGTGAAATACACCCGTACAATAACCTCCCTCCCATTTCGCCCGATGTAAAAGGCGTTATCCTATCGGGTAGCCCCTGCTCGGTTCGCGACAGCGATGCACCCACCGTACATCTGGCGGCGTTCCGCCACAAGATGCCCTTACTGGGCGTTTGCTATGGAGCCCAGCTACTGGCGCAAAGCAGTGGCGGTGAGGTACAACCCTCCTCGATCAGGGAATACGGCCGGGCGCGCCTGGGCACTGTCGATGCGCTGAATCGCCTCATGCAGGGCATCGACCAGCATTCGCAGGTGTGGATGTCGCATGGGGATACGATCACCCAGATTCCTGACAATTTTGAGGTTATCGCCTCCACCGAAACCGTGCGGGTCGCCGCTTTCCAGGTACGTGGTGAAGACACATTCGGGATTCAGTTCCACCCCGAAGTGACGCACTCGCTGCAAGGCAAACAACTCTTGCATAACTTCGTAGTGGATGTGTGTGGCTGTTCGCAAAACTGGACCGCCGATTCGTTTGTCGATACCACAGTTGCCGAGTTGAAAGCTAAAATTGGCGACGACAAGGTAGTGCTTGGCCTGTCTGGCGGCGTCGATTCGTCGGTAGCAGCCATGCTCATTCACCGGGCAATCGGGCCTAATCTGTACTGCATTTTTGTCGATAACGGCCTGCTCCGGAAAGACGAGTTCCAGGGTGTACTGGATAGCTACAAAACGCTGGGACTCAACGTGAAAGGTGTTGATGCGCAACAGCAGTTCTACACTGCCCTGACCGGCCTGACCGACCCCGAAGCAAAACGTAAAGCCATCGGCAAAACGTTTATCGATGTGTTCGATCAGGAATCACACCTGATCGAAGATGTAAGCTGGCTTGGTCAGGGTACCATTTACCCCGACGTGATCGAGTCGGTATCGGTGAAAGGTCCGTCGGCCACCATCAAGTCGCACCATAACGTGGGTGGGCTGCCCGACTTCATGAAGCTGAAGGTGGTGGAGCCGCTGAACACGCTTTTCAAAGACGAGGTACGTGCCGTTGGCCGGTCGATGGGCTTACCCGAATTTATTCTGGGTCGGCATCCGTTCCCTGGCCCTGGCCTGGCCATCCGCATTCTGGGCGACATTACGCCCGAGAAAGTAGCGATTCTCCAGGAGGTAGACGCGCTGTTTATCAACGGCTTGAAACGCGAAGGGCTGTATGATCAGGTCTGGCAGGCTGGCGCCATGCTATTGCCGATTCAAAGTGTGGGCGTCATGGGCGACGAACGTACCTACGAACGCGTGGTGGCGCTCCGGGCCGTGACCAGCGTCGACGGTATGACGGCCGACTGGGCGCACCTCCCCTACTCATTCCTGGCCGACATTTCCAACGAAATCATTAACAAGGTAAAAGGGGTGAACCGCGTCGTCTACGATATCTCGTCGAAGCCACCTGCTACGATTGAGTGGGAATAAACCAACGCAGTACTATCAGTGGCGCTCAGATGTTTGACCGGATTGAACGGACAAACGCCTGAGCGCCACTTTTTTGTGCCTGAATCCAAAACAGTTCGTCGTTTAATTTCGTTGGGTAGCGTTGCTATTTTACGGCACTAATCGATAATCAGTCCAGCCAGCTACCACGAGCTACGTTTTTAGGGTGCGTAGAAGTCAGGCGTTTAGGCCTTTTTAGGGTCTACCTGCTAATTCGCCCACCATGTTTGTCCGCCCCGTGTTGCTCATCGGCTACTGCCTGCTTGCGCTCACCTGCTCTGCTCAATCGCCTCGCCACAACCTGCTTAAGTCGCTCGATGCGCAGCGATTTGTCGCCCAAATCCAGAAGGATAGCTTGACCCTGAACCAGTTACTGGCCGACGATCTGCTTTATACGCATTCGAGCGGCATTGTGGAAACCAAAAAGGAGTTCATGCACAGTCTTGCCATCGGCCGGTGGAATTACCAGCGCATTGATACCGACAGCGTAACCGTCCGGTTCTACGGTCCGGTTGCGATTCTGACGGGTCGCGCTCAGGTACTGTTGCTGATCGCAGAAAAACCCACGCCAATCACCATGATCTATACCGACGTATGGCATAATAAACCAACAGGCGGCCGGAAGAAAGCCAACTGGCAACTGGTATCCTGGGCGGCCAGCCGGCTTCCAACGCCGTAACGTACCTAGTAGCCAGATAGCCCCCGGCGACCATAATAGGCCACCAGGGCCGTTGCCACTACTACTCCCGTATCAACAAGAACCAACGGGAAAGCCTCGCCACTTAATCGATTGACGAATAATCCAACTAGTAAACATAGTCCCAGTAGTCGCCAGACAGGCAATGGCGGGCTGACTCTACTCGACTGGTACAGACCAATGAGCAGCCCGCCCACATAAGGCAGGCATTCAATGAACAGTCTCATATACGTTCGGGCTTAGGAAGTAGGTATCATCGGGGCAGAACCGCCATCAATAATTGTCGCATCCGACGTTGTCAGGGCCGCATTTTCCGTTACCGGCGACTGGCCCATCGGGGCGGCCCCACCATCCACAGCCTCAATGGGCTGGTTATTGGCGGCGGGCATAAAATTGCCAGACAGATTCCCCTTTTCAGCCGGGTTCAGGGTTAGTTGCTTTTCGTCGTCTAACTCAATAATGATTCGCATAAAAGATGTGGTTTAGGCATTCATGATAGCATATCGTCCTTCAAATGTCACCGACGACGTTGTCAGGTTCTTGACGGTGATCCAGTAGGTGCATTGCGTTGCGTTTGCCCGCTCAACAGCCACTTCCCAGTCAAGCTCAGGGTTGCCAGGTTTTGGGGTTGTGGGCATAACGTACCAGACCACGTGCCAGGTTGTGGGCCAGTTGAACGTGAAATAGCGTAAAGACTGATTGGGGGCAAGGGTGCCCGTGAATTGTACGCCGGTGCTCATGGGTAATGATGTTGGTTTAGGGGGAGACTTAATAGTAGCTCAGGATCGCATACCGCCCTTCAAACGTGATGGGCGACGCCGTTAGATTCGTTACCGAAATCCAGTAGGTAGCATACTCGGCATCGGCCCGTTCCACCTCTACATTCCACTTTACCTGGGGGTTGCCGGGTAGCGGATTGGTGGGCATCACGGTCCAGATGACATGCCAGGTGGCAGGCCAGCGGAAGGTGAACCACTTCCGGGTCTGATTGGCCGTAAGGCTACCAGTAAATTGTACCCCACAGACGGGATTGGCGAGCGGGCCGTCGACCTGAATTTCCCACACACCCCGGTTACGTAGCCCAACGCGCAGGAGGCGGGCATTTGGGTGATACAGGAGATCGACAGCCAGCGAGTTGGGTAACCCATTGGCAAACGGCTGCCAGGTGGCACCCGCATTGAGGGATTGGTACACACCAACGTCGGCCGCCACCCACACCCGATTGGCGTTACCAGGTTGCACTTCAATCGCATTGACAGGCAATTGCGGTAAACCGGCGCTACAGTCAGTCCAGGTAGTGCCGCCATCCGATGATCGGAAAACCCGCCCACCCGTTCGGGCAGTGTAGGTCACCCAGATTCGATTCGCATTGGCTGGATCAACGTAGGCGTCGCTTAGATTGGCGCCCGTACGTGGGCTTGTCAATTCAGTAGTTGTCCAGGACGTACCTGACCAGGTTAGCACAAACAGCCGTCCTGAGGTGGTGCCAACCAGCAAACGCCCGTCTGTAGGCATGCTCATGGCCGACGCGAGCAAACCCGCAGGCAGCGCAATTTCCGTCCAGTTCGTACCCCTATTGCGCGATATAAACACACTCTGCCCCGCCTGTGCAATGGTATCATTGCAGGCTTCCATTGGCGGATAAAATAGTGTGCTATACCCCTGGGGTACGTTCGGGCCAATCCAACTGAACGATCCCCAGTTCCCTTTAACCGTCGACCGGGCCATTCCCATATTAAAATAAGACTGGAACACCACATCGGGGCTCACCCGGTTCACGGCGCAGTCGCCACCATCGCCATCGGCCACGTGCTCCCAGACGTTACTCCCGGTATAGCGGATAGTGCCGTTGTCCTGTGTACCGGCCAGCAGCCAGCGGGCCGAGCCGTGATCCTGTGCCATGTATTCGATCTCGGCAATACCCAGACCCGGATTAAGCGATGTCCAGCTCGTGCCCCGGTTTAGCGACATAAACAGGCCGCCATCGTTGCCCACATAGATCACGTTGGGGTTAACGGGGTCAATAGCAATAGCATGCTGGTCGGGGTGGATATCATCACCGGTTTTATTGGAAATCGTTATCCACGTCCAGGTGCTTCCCGACAACGTACCTGAGTAGGCTTCAATGGCTCCGAGATAAATCTGATTGGGATTATCCGGCGCCACGGCCAGAAACCAGTCGTACCACGCCTGCCCCGTCGATAAGCCCGGCGGCTGCGTGATGGCTGCCCAGGTATCACCAGCGGTGGCCCGGCGCCACAGATAGCCAGTAGCCCCGTTTGCGCCAAACGCATACGCCACGCCTGGATTAGATGGCGCAATGGCAACGGCAAGGCGAGAAAACCCGGCGGGAGCGCTTGGTAAGGCAACGGCGGCCCAGGTAGTGCCGCCATTCGTTGACCGGAACAAGCCGCCGCTACAAGCCGCCAGTACTTCTGCCGAGGGACCGCCACCGGGCTGAACCGATAGATCCCAGCAACGGTCGGCCCGTCGAACGGTCCAGGTTAGTCCGGCGTCGGCAGATTCATAAAGTCCATTGGTAGTTGCCGCTAACAGGTGACTGGCATTGGCCGGGTCAACAACAAGGTCGTAGAAACCCTGTCCAACAAAGGGTGTGGTAGCATGCATGGTCCAGGTAGCGCCGCCGTTCGTCGACCGCATCAGTCCGGCCCCCAGCCAGGCATAGAAATTACCTTCACCCGTACCGCAGTAGACCGTAGCCGGTGCGCCGGGCGTAAACGCAATAGCACCGATGGTAAGCGTAGGCGCATAATCAGTTCGCGCCACCCAGCTAGCCCCCCGGGTAAAACTTTCCCACAAGCCCCCACCCGCCGACCCGCAAAGCAGGTGATTCGTATTGGACGGATCAATAGCAATGGCTGATACCCGCCCCGCCACGGCCACCCGGCTTTCACCATAGGTCTGCCCGTTGGTCATGTGGGTCGGACCAACAAAACGCCATTGCGGCCCAACTCCAGTTGGCGGGCTGGCAGGGGCACCAACCAGGAAATCGGCTTCTTCTGTAAACTCCCTGGTGTCTACTGGTTGTTGCGCGTTCAGGGCTTCGGCGGCGTCAATGAGCGCTTCCGCGTAGCCACTGCCAGCGAAGCCCTCAACGGCACTCTCCCGCTCACTATCTGCCCGTTTCCGACGCCTGGGCTTATCCACAATAGTCAATTCCGGTATCAGTAAGGGCAGGTCACGCTCTTCAGCAAACGCCAGTAGCCGTTGCAGTACTTTACCTCCTTCGGGGCGCGGGGTGGTAGGTCTGGCTACGACACTGGCCGTTTCAGTCGACTCTAAAACGGCATCAAATGGTCCTTTCATGGTCGGAATTGGGTTTAGGGGGTGAATCAGGGTTATCTGGTAGATCGGGCTCGTGGTCTGGTGACTCATCCTGGGGCGTCTCACCATCGACAGGCTCGATACCACGGGCTTTTAGTAACTCGGCAAGTCGCCTGGCGGCTTTGTTATCCGGCTCATCCGGGCTTCGTTTCATACTCATCTACAGCACTGAAAATCAGGACCAAACTAGCCTATTCGGCCAACGAAATGCAAGCGTATTAGTACGTAGTGACCACCGTATAAACGCTGTATTTATTTACGCTTTTACCGTATAGTAAACTTGCGTTCCGAATACAAAAATGGGGTTGATTGTCTGGTCCGATCGGATTGCTTTTAGCCGCCGGCGTTTTTTATACTGGTTAAGCCAATCGCAGTTTTGTAGTTTAGTGCCCTCGTTTAACCAAAGTCCCGTTTTGTCATTACCTCGCCAGTTGACTCTGTTAGCTGAACCAGCAAATGGCTATGTCAAACCCGAGCAGACGATTCCGCCCGCAACACCTCTTATGCAACAGAAAATTAGGCGCGAAGACGCCCTCGACTACCACGCCAATGGCCGCCCCGGCAAGCTGGAAGTCATTCCCACCAAACCATACAGCACCCAGCGCGACTTATCATTGGCCTATTCGCCGGGCGTTGCCGAACCCTGTCTGGCCATTGCTGATGATGTCGAAGACGTCTATAAATACACGGCAAAAGGCAACCTGGTAGCCGTTATCTCAAACGGGACAGCCGTACTTGGCCTGGGCGATATTGGCCCTGAAGCGGGTAAGCCAGTGATGGAAGGGAAGGGATTACTGTTCAAGATATACGCCGACATTGATGTGTTCGACCTTGAGTTGAATACCAACGATGTCGACGAGTTTGTACGTACCGTAAAGATTCTGGAGCCAACCTTCGGCGGCATCAATCTGGAAGATATCAAGGCACCTGAATGTTTCGAGATAGAGGAACGGCTCAAGCAGGAGCTGAATATCCCGATCATGCACGATGATCAGCACGGAACGGCCATCATCTCCGGTGCCGCGCTGCTCAATGCCCTTGAACTGGTTGGAAAAAACATTGGCGACGTAAAAATCGTGGTCAATGGCGCGGGTGCGTCAGCTATTTCCTGCACAAAACACTACGTTGCTCTTGGTGCAACGCTCGAAAATATCGTCATGTGCGACTCGAAAGGACCGATCCGCACCGACCGGGCCGACCTCGATGTGCGTAAAGCGATGTTTGCCACCAGCCGTGACCTCACTTCGCTGGATGCTGCCTTTGTGGGTACCGACGTGTTTGTAGGTCTCTCGAAAGGCAATGTCGTTAGTCAGGCGATGGTGCAGAGTATGGCCGACAACCCGATTGTGTTTGCCATGGCCAACCCCACACCAGAGATCAGCTACGAAGAAGCGATGGCCGCCCGCCCCGATCTGATCATGGCCACAGGCCGCTCGGATTATCCCAATCAGGTCAATAACGTACTTGGCTTTCCGTACATTTTCCGGGGTGCCCTCGACGTGCGGGCCACGGAGATTAACGAGGCCATGAAGTTGGCCGCTACCCTGGCCCTGGCCGAACTGGCGAAGAAACCCGTTCCTGATCTGGTTAATATGGCCTATAGCACAGACAACCTGATGTTTGGCCGCACCTATATCATTCCTAAACCCGTCGATCCCCGCCTGCTGGTCACCGTTGCGCCTGCCGTAGCCAGGGCTGCAATGGATTCAGGCGTGGCCAAGCACCCCATCACCGACTGGGAGGCCTACGAGCACCAACTGGCCCGGCGGCTGGGGCAGGACAACCGCATCTCGCGGGTTATCCTGAACAAAGCCAAGAGCAATCCAAAGCGGGTTGTCTTTGCCGACGCGGAGAACCTTAAAGTATTGAAAGCCGCGCAGCAGGTACGTGACGAAGGCATTGCGCAGCCGATTCTGTTGGGCGAAACTGCCATGATCCGGCAGATGATCGAGCAAAATAGCCTTGATTTGGGCGATACCCCAATTTATGACCCCCGTTCGCCGGAACAGGACGCACTGATTGGCCGGTTTGCCGATGTCTTTTTCCAGAAGCGGCAACGCAAGGGACTCAACCCCCGCGAAGCCCGCAAACTGATGTATTACCGCAACTATTTCGGGGCCATGATGGTGGAAACAGGTGAAGCCGATGCGCTGATTTCTGGCCTCACCCGCAATTACCCGGATACGATCCGCCCGGCATTGCAAATCATTGGTAAGCAGGAAGGCGTGAAGAAGGTGGCGGGTATGTATATCCTGATGACCAAACGAGGGCCGCTGTTCTTCTCCGACACGACGGTCAACTTCAACCCGACTGCCGAAGAGATTGTCGAAATTACCGAGTTGACCGCCCGCGCTGTTGAACAGTTCAACATCAAACCACGCATTGGCCTGGTGACGTACTCAAACTTTGGCTCAGCCGCCGGCGACGATGCGCTGAAAATGAGCAAAGCCGTGTCACTGTTACAAGCCAAATACCCCGACATGATTGTCGACGGTGAAATTCAGGCGCATTTGGCCTTTGATACCGAGCTTCTGAAGCAGAACCATCCATTCAGCAAGCTCATCGACGAAGGAGCTAATACGCTGATCTTCCCTAACTTATCGGCCAGTAACATTGCCTACAACCTGATGTCGGAAGTAGGTGGTGCCGACGCTATTGGACCAATTCTGTTGGGCCTTCACAAGCCGGTGCACGTACTTCAACTCGGCTCGTCGGAGCGCGAAATCGTTAATATGGTGGCGATTGCCGTGGTGGAAGCACAAGGAAAACAATAAGGTAGTACGTGGCTTTTGGATGAAACCCGGATTGAGCGGATTTCATCCAAAAGCCACGTACCATAAATCAACATTATGTCAAGAATACTAACTGGTATCCAGAGTAGCGGGCGACCACACCTGGGCAATATCCTGGGGGCGATATTGCCTGCGATTAACCTGTCTAAAGAGGCTGGTAATGAGTCGTTTCTATTCATTGCTGATCTCCATTCGCTGACCACGCTGCGCGATGGCGATGCCCGCCGCGAGTACGTCCGGGCTATTGCCGCTACCTGGCTGGCGTTTGGATACGATACCGTTAAAAACACGATCTGGCGGCAGTCGCGTGTGCCCGAGCATACTGAGTTGGCTTGGTACCTCAACTGCTTTACGCCCATGCCCATGCTCGACAATGCCACTTCGTTTAAAGACAAGGTAGAGAAACTGGGCAAGGCAGCCGTGAATGCAGGTCTGTTTACGTACCCCGTGTTGCAGGCAGCCGATATTCTGCTGTACGATGCCAACCTGGTGCCCGTTGGGAAAGACCAGCGGCAGCATCTCGAGATGACCCGCGACATTGCATCGGCGGTCAATCATCAGTACGGCGAGGATGTTTTCGTGCTGCCCGAAGCCCGAATCGACGAGCGGATTATGACGATTCCGGGCATCGACGGCGCCAAGATGAGCAAGTCGTACAACAACTACATCGACATTTTTCTGCCCGCCAACGAGCTGTATAAAGTCGTTAAAAAGATTCTCTCCGACTCAACTCCGCTCGACGAGCCGAAGAACCCCGACACCGACATTACCTTCCAGTTGTATGCGTTGCTGGCTACTGATGAGCAGGTAGCCCAATTGCGGCAACGGTACGAAGCAGGCGGCTACGGGTATGGCCATGCCAAAAAAGAATTATACGAGCTCATGGTCGAACGCTTCGCCAACGAACGCGAGCGGTTCAACGAACTCATGGCCGAGGGTAACCCTGAACTGGAACGTGAACTGCGGGCTGGTGAAGAAAAAGCCCGCGCCGTTGCGTCGGCTACCATTTCGCGGGTACGTCGGGTAATGGGCTTTAGCTAAGTCACACGCCTGTTTCAGCCAACTTTGTTCTTAAGATCGTCGCCTGCGATGATTGTGCTAACGTACCTGTAGCCCATTGTTCCCTCCGTGAAGCGTGGATCGGTTTTTACCAGCTTCATAAACTGCCGGTGCCCGGCTGTTGCCCGACCAACAAGACAGCCGGCACTGGCTTTCCCAATATTGCCGACAGGCGCATTGTGCCCCGAATGTTGATTGATGCCAAATCCGGCACCTATATATATACTGTCGCCAGTGCGCTTGCCATCTTTGTTGAGATCGCGGCGGACTGATAACTCTGCTACCTGGACCAGTGCTTCGTGCCCCAACGTTGTACCCGCTTTGTGCACTCCCACCCGCCAGGCCTTGTATTGACCAAACTCGATTCGTGCTGCACCAAGGCTATTTTCTGGATTCTCTGTGTAAAACCGCCCCGGCTCGGTAGTGGCCAGCGCGTTTAACAGAAGAGTCGGCTGCCCGTTCACGATGCTGATAACCAGCCGACGGTCATTAAACTTGTTGAACGTGTCGGCATTGGGCTGTCCATCTTCCCCGGCTCCTTCCACGTACACAATATTGAGAAAACCGGGCAGTTTAGCCAGCCAGAAGTTGCGCAATTGCATGTACTTCACCACCCGACTGGCGAAGTCGGTCCCCAGTGTTAAAGGCAGGAAATTGTCCGGGGTAAAATCAAGCAACGACTGAGCCAGATCAGCGTCAACACGTTCATTGAACGAGATGCCCGCCTGCTGAGCATATCTGTACAATACCAGTTTCGACACCGGGCCGAAGTTCCCGTCGGCGGGCGCATCCAGACAACCAAGCTGGATCAGCCTCGTTTGAATTTCGCCGGCCAATACCGGATCAAGCGCCAGATCACTAAGATGAATGCTCAGGCCGTTTGCAATAATCTGTTGTAATTTCATGGTTGACGAATAGCGTTTTTAAGAAGCCTGATGCTAATTGGATACTTATTCGCGCTCCACAAAAAAGTTATTACCTTCCGTTGGGCCAGTTTATTATCCGTAGCCAGTTCATCGCCCAACGGCTGTTTATTACACCAGATAACCCACTTCACATTCCAATACGTATGCCATCTGAGCCCAATCTGTCCCTGATTCACGACATCGCAAAGATGATCGACCATTCATTGCTGCATCCCACCCTTACCGATGCCGAACTTCGCGAAGGCTGTGCCGTTGCCCTGCACTACGATGTAGCGTCGGTCTGTATCAAGCCGTATGCGGTGCCACTGGCGGCGGAGTTACTGGCCGGATCAAACGTGCTGGTAGGTACGGTGGTTGGCTTTCCGGCGGGGAGTTCCACCACGGCTGTCAAGGTGGCCGAAACCATACAGGCCTGCCGCGATGGGGCCGTTGAGGTCGACATGGTGGTGAACATCGGCAAGGTGCTGGGCGAAGAGTACGGGTACGTTCGCGACGAAATAAGGGCAGTGCACGAAGCCTGCCTGGCGCATGGCGCCATCCTGAAAGTGATCTTCGAAAACGACTACTTACCCGGCGACACCTACATTATCCGCCTGTGTAAGATCTGCACAGAAGTGGGTGCTGAATTCGTCAAGACCTCAACCGGCTATGGCTTCGTAAAAGGAGTTGATGGCCGATATAGCTACGAAGGCGCGACTATCCCTCATCTTCAACTGATGCTCGACCACGTTGGGCCGAATGTGCGGGTTAAGGCGGCGGGTGGCGTTCGCACCCTTGATGGTCTGCTCCAGGTAAAAGCAATGGGCGTGTCGCGGCTGGGCGCTTCGGCCACCGCTGCCATCATGCAGGAAGCCTATCGACGATTCGGCAACGGCTCGTCTGGCAACGTACCTGGCATGAGTAAAATTAACGAAAAAGGGTATTAGGTGAGCGAGGTAATTACCACATTCACTCTGTAAAACACAGTCCATACATTATGCTGCATCTCGGTTTTGTGTCGGCAATTCTGGCCGATTATGATCTGAATTCAACCCTGAAATTCGCATCTACTCACGGTTTCAAGTGTGTGGAGCTGATGTGCTGGCCTGCCAACAGTGCTGATTCCCGCCGCTATGCCGGAGTCACCCATATCGACGTCGACAACCTCAACGTGGGCTATGTGCAGACGCTTTGCAAGCAGTATGGCGTTTACATCTCCGGACTGGGCTATTACCCTAACCCACTGGATGCCAACGCAGAACAGGCCGAATTTCACCGCGAACACCTCAAGAAGATCATCCGGGCGGCAGCGCAACTCAACGTCCCTGTAGTAAACACGTTTATTGGTCGAAACACCACGCTGAACGTACCCGACAACCTGAAACTGGTGGCCGAGCACTGGCCCGCCCTGGTGAAAGTTGCGGAAGAATGTAACGTGAAAATTGGCATCGAAAACTGCCCGATGTGGTTCAGTTACGACGAGTGGCCGGGCGGCAAAAACATCGCCACAACCCCCGCCATCTGGGACCGGCTGTTCGAGATTATTCCGTCGCGAATACTCGGCCTGAACTACGATCCCAGCCACTTGGTCTGGCAGATGATGGATGAGGTTAAACCCATTTACGACTACCGTGACCGGCTGCATCATATTCACCTGAAAGACGTAAAGCTCTACCGCGATCGCCTCGATCGGGTGGGCATCATGGCGAACCCGCTGGACTATCATTCGCCTAAACTGCCCGGCCTGGGCGATGTGCGCTGGAATGGCTTCTTCGCCGCACTCACCGACGTGCGGTATCGTGGCCCCGTCTGTATCGAAGTGGAAGACAAAGCGTACGAAGGGTCCCCCGAAGACGTGCAGACGGCCATTCTCACCGCCCGAAATTACCTGCGCCAGTTCCTGGGCGAGGCATAGCTAATAAAATCTGTGGGTTATATATCCTTTACAGTCCAACGGTAGTTCTATGAACTGAATCTCAGCTTTGTAGCCTGCTTTGTTATGAAACGTCTTGTCACTCTGTTGCTTGTTTTTATTGGCCCCGTCCTGGTCAACGGTCTTGTCGGCTGCGACGATTGCCACCCGGCACCATCCCGTTTTACAATTGGCGGGTACAAACTTTCACTACAAAAAGCGGGGGTCAATCCGTCGTATCCAACCGAGGTAGGCTCTGTAAGTCCGGGCGATACAGTCGTATCCCGGCAGTTGCAGATCAGGTTGCTCAGCCAGGAGATCTACTCGGCATCCCGGTCAGGTGGTGGTACTAGCGCGTTTGCCTGCGAGCCAGCCATTATCCCGCTCGATGTCATTAAAAGCCTGGCCATTACGAGTAACCAGGCGTTTGGCGCTGATTTGCCAGTTGGTGCAAATCTCACGTCTGTTCTATCGGTAGAATACGGTTCCAGGTCCGCAACTGATTATTTCAGTCAACCCAACATACCGGCACAGTCTTACGTGTTCACATTCATAAAATCCCCCGAAAGAATAGCCAGACACCGGTTTACGGTTCAGGTCGAACTACAAAACGGAAAAACGTTCACCGACACGACAATAGCCGTCACGATAAAACCGTATTAAGCCCTACGTAGATAATTCGCACATTCGGCCACCGAAACAGAATGATTACTATCGATACATTCCGGCAGCTTGCCTTATCATTTCCTGAGACGACCGAGCAACCTCATTTCGAAAAGACGTCGTTTAGGGTCAGGAAAAAGATATTTGCTACTTACGACAGCAAAACCAATCTCGCCAGTGTCAAACTGTCGGAAACGGAGCAGGATCTTTTCTCAACCTTCGACAAATCGATTGTCTGGCCGGTGCCCAACAAGTGGGGCAAGCAGGGATGGACGCTACTTGATCTGGCCAACATTCCAGCCGAGACGTTCATCGACGCCCTGACGACGGCCTACCGGACGGTAGCACCAGCCCATCGTTCAGATCGACACGTTCGGGAATAGCGCCATGACGAGTTGGGTTATTTCCGGCTAACGAACCCATTTTTCCATTTCCGGGCAATGGCAATAGCCGTTTCGAGCATGGCGGGTTCCCAACGTTCTACTTCCCACTCAGAATGGGCCAATGATGAGTGAGCCAGTTGACGCTGCGCCATTCGGGCATCAATGGCCGTTTCCAGAATTGTCGACAGTTCGACTTGCTGATTGTGCAACCGGTGGTTCTCCAGCGGTGTCGTGTTCAGCATGAGGGGCAACTTAGGCAGGAACGTGTTCATTATGGGTGGGACAGTTAATTTATTGCGCTCTTGAGCAATCGAATCCATCCGGTCGAAATCAGCCTGAAACGCCTGCCGTTCCGATTCAGCCGTTAGTCCGCTGCCCAATTGCTCGAGCACCACGTACTGAAGGTTTGGGCAGGCATCGATGAACGTACCCAGCCAATCAAACACCTCGTCTGGAACGGTAGCATCGTGCGTATCGCGCCGAATCTGCCGACCCGGCTGTACCTGCGACTCAGACCAGCTTCCTCCCGAAATATGGATTTCCCGCACCCGGTCGAGCGGATAGAGGGCGAGTAAATCTCTATAATTAACACTAAAGTTACAAACCTGACAATACAAATTGTGTAGGTCGAGGATAACAAATCCATTAACCGGCTCAATGAGTCGAGTCAGGAAATCGCCTTGCCGCTTCACATCATCGAGCGTATAGGCAAACGCCAGATTCTCCAGCCCGACAGGGCATTGGCAGGCATCCTGAATACGTTTGAGCCGATCCTGCCCCAGGGTCAGCGTAACGGGCGTGCAGGGAATATTGATGGGCGCACCTTTGTGGAAATCAGCCCCCGTCATAAAGCCAAAATGTTCGGTGATATGATCGAAACGAAACGTTTGGGATAAGGCGCGTAGCTGGTCCAGCCAGATTTGCTGCTCGTTGGTCCAGCGGCCCGACAGCAGGGAAAAGCAAACACCGTGCCCAACCAGTCGACCTGCTTCGCTATACGTCGTCAGCAGGTCAACAAACCAGTCGGGCAGGTGCTGGTACTCATACAGAGCGTCGAACGACCATTCAAGCGCTTCCACCCGCCCGGCCTCGAAGAGCGGGAGTGCGGCCAGTAACAGGTCAGATTCCAGGTTACAGGCGAGGGTAGACCGGAGCGTTGCCATCCAGGTACGTTGGTTAACCCATACCGCAGCCGGGGCAGTCGTAAGGCACCTGTTTCTTCTCCGGTTCGCCCGTTTTGGGCTTAATCACCTTTTCATTGATGCAGGCAGTCACGGTCGATACCGTCACGGCTACTGCCATTGCTTTCAATAACGCTTTAGACACTTTCATCCGGGTAGCAATTTAGGCCAGTCAGGCGTGTTTTCCCGGTGACCCTTCGCAGCAGCAAAGGGTTGGTAAGCGAGGCATTTTTTTATTGAAGCAGGCAGAATGTGAGCCAGAGCGGCTTGGTTTGAACAAGCGTTACCCTGGCTCACATCCCACCTTTACGGTTGATCAGGTACGTTCTAGAAATTTCCTGGCTCGTCGGCACTAGGGCCGTAACTGCCGGGGATCGGTACGTTCAGCAACCGCAGGTAAACGCCCAGTTGCGCCCGGTGATGCACCGTTTGTGAGTATGCCATTCGGATCACCTCACCTTTCGTGTCTGTACTGATGATTTTATCGCCGTTGCGCATCGTCCAGATCGGTTCCAGGTCCGCTTCGGTGGTGTTGCTTAGCGCGGCTTTTCCTTCTGCCAGCGATTTCTCAAAGATGTTAAGCACATCCGCCGTGTTCTCAACATGGGTTGGCGTAAAATCCATTGCGGCAAAGTCGATCCCGTCTGTCTGAAGGGTCATAGGCACCCAGGTTGGCAGTTCGGCAATGTGAATGGCCAGGTTACGCATCGGCATGCTTTTAGGGTGCGGACGCCAGTCGTATTTATCGTCCGGAATCCGGCTAAGCATCTCACGCGTGGTGTTGGCTTCCATTTCCATCTCTTTCTGGAGCATTTCGATGATTGACATAGCGAGTTGATTTGATTGAAGTACAAAGGTCAACCAGACCACTGACAGCCCTATGTCAGTAGGCTTTGCCCAACTTTTCGCCTGCCAGACAATCGGCAAAAGTGCCCAGTCTTTGTAAAGCTTTTGCTAAAAAGTGTAGTAGCAAGATGGCGCCGAGCCTGTCGAAGGGCCACAAGCGCGAAGCCATTCTTTTGCTACACCCATCAGCAGAAAGCCCTGTCAATTTGATTGACAGGGCTTTTGGGTAAATTCGATACAGACGTCAACTTTATTTCACAAAGAACTGATCCAGAAACAAATAGCGATCGCGATGAGCTTCCACGGCACCCTGCGTCGTTACGTCTATCCGCATGACTGAGGCGGGTTGGCCGGGTTCCACCGGGGTCCAGGCAGGTAGACCAGCCCCGTTTGGATTACCTGTTTTGATGAAATTGGCGAAATAGGCCTGCATTACTTTCGACACCTTAAAATCGTCAGGTGTCCATCCGTAGACCTTATTGCCCGTCAGGTTGCCCATCGCATATTCTATTTCTGCCGAGTGAACAGCGCCTTTTGGTGGTGCCTGCCTCGGTGCCGACGCATCGGTATTTTTGACGACACCACCCGCTAAACCGGCCGTGGCATTACCCATTTCGGGCACCATTGCGGGGCGCGGACGGGCGTAGAAGTAGCGGTACACGGGTTTGCCGCCGGTTTGGCTATGCAGATCGGTCCATTTCCAGGTGCTGAATCCGATGAAGCGATCGCCAGCGAGATCCGTGGCGACCTGTTCTACTTCGGCATCCGAGGCGGGCGCGTACTGCTTCAACGCCTCGGGCGCTTTATCGCCATATAGCTTCTGAACGGCTTTAGTGAAGTTCTCGACTGTAGGCGCTTCATTTCCCAGAATCGCTTTATAGCCCGACTCTTCCGAATTCCAGCCAGCCAGCAACGGCACGTGCGCCTGTTCGCCCATGGCAAAAATGGCCGAAACGGGCTTGGGGAAGAAATACCCATCTACACAAGTGCTGAAACGTGGTGTAGCGGACTTGGCGGTAGCTTCCAGCACCTGTTCGGCAGGCAGGGCGCGCAATTCAGCCAATGAATTAGCACCGACAATCGTACCGAACTTCGTTCCCAGCGCCTCGGCTTCGGCCAGGCTCATAGGCGTTAACGTACCCAGTAACGAACCGCTTTCGCCAATAGCCCCGGCTATCAGGTCCTTCGACAGTGGCGAGGCCATTTGCGCACTCACCGACGTTGACCCCGCCGATTCACCCGCGATCGTAACCCGCTTTGGATCACCGCCAAACGCGGCAATATTCTTCTGCACCCAGGCCAGCGCGGCCTGCTGATCCAGCAATCCGTAGTTGCCCGATGCTTTGTGGGGCGACTCTTTCGTCAGTTCAGGATGGGCCATAAAGCCAAACACACCAAGCCGGTAATTGACGGTGATCGTAACGACTCCCTGACGCGCCATGCTTTCGCCATCATAGCGTGGCTCAGAACCGTCGCCGGCGATGTAGCCCCCGCCGTAGAAGTAGACAAGCACGGGTAGTTTGTCGGTAGCCGATTTTGCGGGCGTCCAGACGTTGAGGTACAGGCAATCTTCCTTTACCCCGTCTGACCGGAAGTTCATGTCGCCGAAGACAGCACGCTGCATGGCACGCGGACCAAAATGATCGGCCTTACGTACGCCGGTCCAGTTTTTGGGCGGCTGGGGTTCCCGCCAGCGCAGGTCTCCCACGGGCGGCTGGGCGAAGGGGACACCTTTAAATGAACGTAGCCCACCGGTTTCCTGTACACCTTCCAGCGTTCCGTTGGCTAGTTGTACCCGCGGCAGCGAAGCGGTTTTGGTCGATTGTGCAGGCGCAACGGTGACCAGACTGACGCTGACCAGCAGCAGTGAAAGATAAGTTTTCATAGATAACATGGAGTGATTTACACCGGAGAAAAGTGTCGGGCTTGTAGTTCATACTGTAGTAATCTGTAGGCAAATCAGTGCTACTACAGGCCCATCCGGGTTATTTACTCCAGGTACGTTGCAGCACCTTCCCGGCTGGCTTTCCCTGCGGGCTATACATATCGCGCTCGCGCGGGCCGTGCCGCTCCAGCATAAACCATTTCCAGACGAAGCCTCCAGCAAACCACGGCTGCGGGCCAACAGCTTCGTATAGAGCCGTATACGCGTTGGCCTGTGCCTCCATATTCGGCTGACAATCGGTCTCCGACTCCCAGGGTTTTTCGGCCGTTCGGTCGCAGGCACGGTAGCCAAATTCGGTGAACAGAATCGGTTTCTGGTAGGTGGTGCTTAGGGTAGCCAGTTCGGCAATAGGCTTCTTCCAGCCTCGTACCATCGCTTTTACCGACGGTGTTTTATCGTCGGAAAGCGGGAAGTAGGCATCCACGCCGATGTAGTCGAGCTGGCTCCAGAAGGGGAGTTTATCGTAGCGGTCCCAGTTGGCGGCGTAGGTCAGTTTTCCTTTATAGATTTTCCGTACGTCGATGATCAATTGCTTCCAGAAATCGGGACGTGCCAGGGCAAACTTATCGAGTTCAGTGGTGATGCAAAACAGGTCAATCTTCAGCGAATCGGCCAGGCGGGCGTGGCCAAGGACATACCCACGGTAGTCAGCTTCGAAGGTTTGCCAGTCAGCTTCTTTGTCAAAAGCAAGGTCGAGGTGCGAGCCGCCCATCATCCAGACGTGGGGTTTTAGCATCACTTTCAGGCCCTGTGCCCGCGCCATCTGCACCGTTTCGGCCACGCCTTCGGGGGTTTCGCCCCACCATTGCCCCCCACGGCGCTCGCCCGGCGGCCGATTTCCCGACCAAAAAAAATGAGGATCATCTTTCCGGCAAAAACCGTAAGGCACCACCGCTACCCACGTACCGCCCAAGGCTTTCAGGGCCTGTAAGGTTGTATCGGCGGGTTTGCGGGGTGGTGCTACCAGATTTACCCCCCGAATGGGATCGCCGGTGTGCCTGTAGGGCGGTTGATGTTGGCAGGAAGCCACCAGACAGATGAACAAACACGCCACGCATGTCAGTTGACTTATAGGATTTGGGTAGATTGCAGACATAGTCGCTCGTTTCATCAACAGATATGATTACCACCTCCGTTTTCGATTTATTTAAAATTGGCCCCGGCCCGTCGAGTTCGCACACCATCGGCCCTATGAAAGCGGCCTTCGACTTTGTGCAGCGGCTGGCCCAACTCCCACCCGACCAGTTGGCCAAAGCCAATTCCATTCATATTCACTTATACGGCTCACTCAGCGCAACGGGCAAAGGCCACGGCACCGACCGGGCCATTGTGGCTGGGCTGCTCGGCTGGCAACCCGAAACCACCGACCCCGACGCGCTCACCCAACTGCTCCGCGACCCCGCTCTAACGTACCCGGTTCAGGTTGGCGACAAATTCATTCCCGTCGGTGCGGCCTCGTTTCACTTCGAGCGTGTTCGTTACGAGTCGCCCTACGCCAACACAATGGTACTGAAATTGGCCGAGAACAATGACGTGCTGACCAGCGAAGAATACTATTCCATCGGCGGCGGCTTCATCATCCGCAAGGGAGAGGTAGCCGACGCCAACCGGACCATTACGGTGCCGTATCCATACAGCACCATGAAGGAGTTGAAAGCGCACCTCAGCCAGTCGGGTTTACCCTTGGCCGATGTGCTGCTTGCGAATGAAATGGCCATTTCGGGCCGGTCGCGTCAAGACGTAAATACCCGCCTCGACCAGCTCATCGACGCCATGCACAAGGCCGTTCGGCGCGGGCTTCGGCATCGGGGTACGTTGCCGGGCACCATCAAACTGCGCCGTAAAGCCCCGATGTTGTATCAGCAGGCCCGTTCACTGTCGCAAAGTGCCGATAGTTTTCTGATTTTTCTGAATGCCTACTGTCTGGCTGCTTCCGAAGAGAACGCGGCGGGGGGAATTGTGGTTACAGCGCCAACTTCGGGGGCGTCGGGCGTTATTCCGGGCCTAACGTACCTGGCCAAGCACCATTTTCATTATAGCAAAGCCACACTGCGCGAAGGCATGCTGGCGGCGGCAGCCATTGGCTTTCTGGTGAAGCACAACGCCAGTATTTCGGGTGCCGAAATGGGATGTATGGGTGAAATCGGCACCGCTTCGGCGATGGGCGCGGCTTTTCTGACACACTGTGCGGGCCGTGGCATCGAGTCGATCGAATCGGCGGCTGAAATTGGCATCGAACATCACCTGGGCATGACCTGCGACCCCATTGGCGGGTACGTTCAGATTCCCTGTATCGAGCGCAATGCCATGGGAGCCGTAAAAGCCTACAACGCCTTTCTGCTGGCCTCCTCAGGCTCACCGGGTATGCAAAAAATCTCGCTCGACGCCGTCATCAAGGTCATGAAAGCCACCGGCCGCGACATGTCGACGAAATACAAAGAAACCTCCGAAGCCGGCCTGGCCCTGAGCGCGACGGAATGTTGATTGGGTGATTGGGTTGCTTCGCGTGCGGCGTAGCCCCTAAATCCCAAATCTGACATCCCTTACTTTCCCCCCCAAACCTGCGCCAGATGCACAACAACTTCGGCGGCTTTCTGCATGTCCTGCACGGAAACCCATTCCTGCCGGGAGTGAAAGGCGTGTTCACCAGCGAAAATATTGGGACAAGGCAAACCCATGAACGATAGTCGGGAGCCATCGGTGCCGCCCCGAATGCTGCGCCGGTTGGGTGTTAAGCCCGCCCGGCGAATGGCTTCCAGCGCCCGGTCAACAACGGCCGGATGCCGGTCGAGCACTTCTTTCATGTTTCGGTATTGCTCTGTAACAGAAAACGTTGCCGTCGAATTTGGGTAATCGACCAGCACTTTATTCAACAGATTCTGTAAGAGCGTTTCGTGTTGGTGTAGCCCTTCCGTGGTAAAATCGCGCACGATAAAGCCCAGCATCACCCGATCCTGGTTGCCTTCAATATGCGTCGGATGCACAAAGCCTTCTTTGCCTTCCGTTGTTTCGGGCGACAAGCGTTTCTGTGGAAGACCGGCCAGTATATCGCCCGCAATTTTCAGCGCATTTTCCAGTTTCCCCTTCGCAAAACCGGGATGCGTACTCACGCCCTGAATGATGATGCTGACGCCATCTGCCGAGAACGTTTCGTCTTCCAGCGTCCCCAGCGATTCCCCGTCAATGGTGTAGCCGTAGGCCGCGTCGAGCTTCGTCATGTCGATGTTGGCCGTGCCTTTCCCTACTTCTTCATCGGGCGTAAACAGCAGCCGGATACGTCCGTGAATTACGGTCGGGTTGTTGACCAGATACTCAGTGGCCGCCATGATTGCCGCGATGCCCGCTTTGTTATCCGCTCCGAGCAAGGTGGTACCGCTGGCCGTGATGATATCGTTACCAACCTGCGCCGCCAGATCGGGATGGTCCTGTTGCCGAATCACAACGGGCGCGTCACCGGCTGTTTCAACATCTGGCAATACCATATCGGCACCGTCCCACTGGTAATGAATAATCGGTTTCACGCCGGCGCCCGTCACATCGGGCGAGGTATCCATATGGGCGCAAAAGCAGATCGCAGGTACGTCTTCAAGCCCCGGCGTGGCAGGAATGGTGGCGTAGATGTAGCCAAACTCATCGAGCGCAGCGTCGGCAATGCCCAGCTCGAGCAGTTCCTGCACCAGCACCCGGCCCAGGTCTTTCTGCTTTTCCGTTGTCGGGCTGGCCGTCGAATGAGGGTCCGACTGGGTGTCGATTTGAACGTACCTGAGAAAACGGTCGGTCAGGGTTTCGGGATTAATCATGGCGGTTGGTGAAGTTATGCCTCTAAAATGGAAACCAGATCGGCGGGCGAATAGCCAACACTTTTAAGCGTTTTATGGTCGGCATCGCGGTAGACGAGGTACTTCCCATCCGACTCTACATAATGGCACGGAAACCCTTTTGCCTTGTATTGCGCTACCGTTGCTTCAGCTTCCTCGATGGTCAGGCAGGCTTTGCTCATGTTCGACCGCTGCACTTCGTTGAACAGCGCATTGAATTTGTCACCTAAGCCAAATTCAAGCACGGCGCCGGAGAGTACATACTGCAAATCGCATAATGCGTCGGCAATTTCAGTGATATTTTTTTGCGCAATAGCCTCCCGCAATTCGTCAAGTTCTTCGGCCAGTAACGAGATTCGTAAACCACAGCGGGCCTCAGATGGAATTTGTGGCGAATCGAGAACAGGCGCGTGAAAGGTACGGTGGAACTCAGCCACCGCATTTAGTGAATCAGGTGAAGTCATGGTATAGTAAGTAAAGAAAATCGAACACGGCACCAGCCATGTAGTATGTTTCTATCAGGTTATTTTTACATTACTGAATTAGTTCACTACACGGCTGGTGACGCGTTCGATGCTAAAAATTAGCGGGTAATAAATTTGTTTTGATAAGTTTAATAGAAATGGCTAGCAGGATAATGCCGAATATTTTCCGAAGCACATTCAAGCCGCCGGGGCCAATTCTATCTTCGAGCCACTCGGATGATTTCAGTACGATGTAGACGAGTACCAAGTTCAGGACAACGCCAATCAGGATATTAACTGTCTGATATTCAGCGCGAAGCGAGATCAATGTTGTTAACGTACCTGCACCGGCAATGAGCGGAAACGCAATTGGTACGATATGCGCGGCCCCGTCGGCTTCCAGTTCTGATTTGAAAATTGTTCGTCCCAGAATCATCTCCAGACCAATCAGGAAAATGATCAACGCACCGGCAACGGCAAATGAAGCTACATCGACACCAAATAATTTCAGAATACGTTCGCCTAGAAAAAGGAACACGATCATCAGCACACCCGAAGCAAATGTGGCGCGTTCGGCTTCAATCTTACCTACTTTTTTTCGCAAGTCGATCAATACCGGCAGCGATCCGAGAATATCGATAACAGAGAAAAGAATCAGCGTGACGGAAATAATTTCTTTAAAAACGAGCATAGTGATAGTAGCGCCGAAGCTCCAGCTCCGGGAGGAGAAAACTTGCCTTGCGTTACCGAAGCTGGAGTTCCGGTGCTTTGCTTAAAAACGTTTTCAATGTATCTATTTCTCCATCCGAAATAGCCGGAAAGTTAGCAATTCGGAACGTAGTGTTTTTCCAGTCGCCGTAGCCATTCCCGAGCAAAATACCGGCCTGTTTAGCGGCTTTTTTCAAGGCGCTTATGTCTGTTTCTGTCCCTTCAACCGCAATGACCGTATCTGAACGTTGCAGGGGATCACTCACCAGCAATCGGAGAGGTGAATCGACCAGTTCCTGCTCAAAAAACGTGTACCAGTCAGCGGCGCGTCGTTTTGTGTTGGCGTCAACGTCAATGATGGGCGGTGCCTGTCCCATTATCCGATTTAGCAGGTAGATACCCAGGCCGTTGGGCGTGTAGGGCGTCTGGAATTTCTCGAAATTTTCGTGCAGAAACAACAGGCTGTTGTAGTGCGCATTCTCGCCAATTTCCTGCGCCCGTTGCACGGCACGCGGCGAGTAGATGAAAACAGCCAGACCCGCCGGAAGGCCGAAACATTTCTGTACCGACGCAAACCACACATCGGCCAGCAACCAGTCAAGCACAATGCCCGCCATCGACGAAACCGCATCTACGGCGATCAACGCATCGGGGAACTCGCGCCGAAACTGAGCCAGCACCGGCATACGTACCTGGGTTCCGTTGGAGGTTTCGTTCTGCACGATGCACAACACATCGGCCTCATCGGGCTGAGTCATGGGTTTCAGCTTATGCGCATACTCCATCCATTTCTTACCGAATGCCCCGCTGTAGGGGTGCAGACTGGTTTGCCGGGTCAGCGATTGCGCCACAATTTCCCAACATTCCGTGGCCGACGACACCAACGCCACGTGGTAAGTGTCAGGTACGTTCAGCTTCACCTTCACCGCCCGGATAGCCCCTTCCGTAACGGCCATAAACTCCGGGCTGCGGTGGTTCATGCTGACAATACCCGACCGGCACGCCTCCGCCGCATAGTCGGCCACCTGTGGGTAAATTTTAGAAGGACCAGGATAGAAGGTGATCATAGTTGAGTTAAGAGTTATTGGGTATTAGTTACCAGAGATTCGGTATTGGGGATTAGTGGCTCTGCTCAGGTACGTTGCCGAGCGGAGCAACCAATACCAAATAACTAATTCCCAACACCCTCTATTAACGCTCTGATAGCCAGTTCGTAGCCTTGCAGGCCAAGGCCTACGATGACGCCTTTGCACTTGGCCGAGAGGTAGCTGTGATGGCGATATGACTCACGGGCATGTACGTTGCTGATGTGCACCTCGATCGCCGGAGCCGTTACGGCCGAGAGCGCGTCGGCGATAGCGATCGACGTGTGTGTGTAGGCACCGGCGTTGATCACGATACCATCCACCTCAAAACCCAGTTCATGGATTTTGTCGATCAATTCGCCTTCGTGGTTCGACTGGAAATAGCGGAGCTGCACATCCGGGAAAAGCGCTTCCACCGTTTTCAGGTAGTCGACAAAGGTTCGGTTGCCGTAAATGTGCGGTTCGCGCTTACCCAGCAAATTCAGGTTTGGGCCGTTTATGATTAGAATGGAGGTCATGGTTATTGTGCGTTAGACCGCCGCAAAGTAACGGGGGCAAGGCCGAATATTTATCAATTGCTGGTTGTTTCGGCCCCGCAACCGACTTTTACGACATTATGTGGGAACGATATAGCAACGCGTTTAAAAATTACATGCGGCTCGAACGGTCGCTCTCCGAAAATTCCATCGACGCGTACCTGCACGATGTGGCGCGGCTGCATGAATACATTCAGTTGGCCCATCCGGCTATTGGGCCACTGGACATACATGAAGGTCACATTTCGGGGTTCCTGCAATACGTCGGCGAGTTGGGTCTGGTAGCGCATAGCCAGGCCAGGATGTTGTCGGGCGTGAAGGCTTTTTTCAAATACCTGTTGCTCGAAAACCTGATTCAGCAAGACCCGGCCCACCGCATCGAAGGGCCGAAACTGGGCCGAAAACTGCCCGATACACTTAGCTTTCCTGAAATTGAGCAGATGCTGGCGGCCATCGACCTATCGACTCCTGCTGGTCCGCGCGACCGGGCCGCGCTGGAAGTCTTGTATAGCTCGGGCCTGCGCGTATCGGAGTTGCTCGACCTGAAACTGACCGACTGTTACTTCGATTCGGGGTTTGTGCGGGTAATGGGCAAAGGCAGCAAGGCCCGGCTGGTACCCATCGGCGGCGACGCGATCAAGTACACGACGTTATATGTTGAACACACCCGCAGCCAGATCGACATTCAAAAAGGCGATGAAGACACGCTTTTCCTGAACCGACGAGGCACCAAACTATCACGGATTACGATCTTCACGACTATTAAAACGCTGGCTGCAACGGCGGGAATTACCAAGACGATCAGCCCGCACACGTTCCGCCATTCGTTTGCCACCCACCTCATCGAAGGTGGTGCCGACCTTCGGGCCGTTCAACAAATGCTAGGCCACGAATCAATCACCACCACCGAAATCTACACCCACCTCGACCGCGACTACCTGAAACAAACGCTAACTGACTTTCATCCGAGGGGGAAAAAGTAGTTATGCCGTTTCGTCTGGATAGTTGATATGTAGGGGCAACCCCTCGTGGTTGCCCGCCTCGCGTCAGCAAAATGTCCCCAATGCTCACGCGGTTCAGGCTACGAACAGTAGTTATCTGCACTATTGCTGACGCGAGGCGGGCAACCACGAGGGGTTGCCCCTACATATCAACCACCCAGAACAGATTAACCATCTGAATGGCTAACCCTTCACGCTTCCACCCCGCCCTTCTCCCCTACAAACGATTGTTCGGGGTGTTTGAAGAGGAGATTGAACGACGTGAGGCTTCCGTAGATGCGGGTGATGTATTGCTGGATGCTTACTTTTTCTTCGTCATCGAGGGCGCTGGCGTTCACGCGCTGTTCGAGGACCCGCAGCCGGTCGCGGACCATCACGATCTTGTGAAAGAACGCGTCGATGGGCATTTCTTTACTGGCCAGATCGGTACGGCCGGGTTTCATGATCAGTTTCCCGCCTTTCCATTTGTCGCCGAGGGGCACAATTTCGGTGAGACCGCCCCACTTTTGCAACACCCGCGATAGTGCCTGTTCAACATCGAACAGACTAACCAGGTCGCTGTCGGGCTCGATGGCTTCGATCACGTCAAACGGAGCCGTAAACGCCAGGATTTTCACCCCTTCGTCCATGAAGGTGACGGTGTAGCCGTTGGTTTTCAAATTGATGATGACCCCATGTCCAAATTCAGGGTGCCGGATGCGAGAGCCAATGCCGAGTAGTTGCATCGTATAGTACGCGGATTAGAGGAATTTAGAGCGATTTTCGCGGATTATGATAGTACGCTGATTGGGCGGATCAAACGAATTTACCGCCCCATCAGCGTACTATCCTTAGTAGGCTAATATTGTGCCAAAGTGCTAACTTCCCTCATGATTCAGCAACAACTCGATCTTACCTGCCAGCGCAGTCAGTATACGTACCCAGCCGACGCGCACTATCTCAACTGCGCTACCCGCGCCCCACTCAGCAAATCCGTTACGCAGGCGGGCCTCGACGCCATTCAGCAACAGACAAATCCGATGGGGTTGACGCCCGACGATTTTTTCAGCGGCGGCGTGGCTGTCCGGCACCTGTTTGCCCAACTCATCAATCAGCCCGACCCCGACCGGATCGCCATCATTCCGTCTATCTCTTACGGCATGGCGGTGGTGGCCCGTAACCTGCCCAATAAACCGGGGCTACGTCCGGGACAGCGCATTGTGCTGACGGGCGGCGAATTTCCGTCGGATGTCTATGCCTGGGATCGGGTGCGTGTTACCGAACAGTTGACAATCCATACGGTTGACATGCCAGGCAAGTCCACGCCGGGTACGTTGCCCGCCGCCGAGGCGTGGAATGAGGCGATCCTGGCCGCCATCACGACCGACACAGCACTGGTGGTTGTGCCTATGGTTCACTGGATGTACGGAACGCGGTTTGATCTGGAAGCTATTGGCGAACGGTGCCGCGACGTAGGTGCCTGGCTGGCCGTCGATGGCACGCAGAGTGTGGGCGCGATGCCGTTCAACTGGCAACGTATTCAGCCCGACGCGCTGGTTTGCGCCAGTTATAAGTGGCTGATGGGCCCGTATTCGATGGGGCTGGCTTGCTACGGGCCTGCTTTTGATGGCGGCATTCCACTGGAAGAAGCGTGGATGAACCGGCTCGACAGCAATCAGTTTCACCGCCTGGCCGAGTATCAACCAGCGTATAGATCGGGCGCATACCGGTATAATGTGGGCGAACATACCCACTTTACGCAGATGCCTATGATGGAAGCGGCTTTACGTCAGATTCTCGATTACCAGCCAGAACGCATACAGCAATACTGCCGCAACCTGATGGCCGACGCCTTACCAGAACTGGAAGCGCTGGGTTATGGCATTGAGCCAGCGGCTGGCCGGGGACATCATCTGCTAAGTATCCGGGTACCCGCCAACGCCGACCCAATGGCGATTTCCAACTCGCTGCTGGCCCGAAACGTGTCTGTTTCAGCCCGGGCGCAAGCCATTCGTATTTCCCCAAACGTGTATAATTCAGAAGCCGACGTTCGCGCGTTGGTGGAAGCGTTAAAGTAGCTTGCTGTTGCGCTGCTACTGAACGATATGTGACTTAGCAGCACAACAGCAAATTCATTTCCCCCTCGCCGCTGAATCCAGGCCGGTGGTGTCGATGAGGAGTGATTTGTCTTCGACGCGGTCGCCGGGGAGGGCGCGGGTCACTTGTTTTTTGCGGTTCCAGGGGGCCGTTGTGCGGCTTGCCATATCGACGGTAAGCATCACAACCAGCAGGGTAAACGCCAGGAAAACGATGATGAAGATGCGGCGATTGCGGTTCATTGTTTCAGAAGTTCTTTCGGAGAAACATAGAACTGAAGGAAACCAGTTCGGCCCGACACCTCCGCCCAGCGCAGATTATCGAACGTGATGGCAACAATACTTCCTTTACTCATCGACCCCACATCCTGGTGAGTCAGGTATTCGGAGAAGTACGACACATCAGGATTATGGCCAAAAAGCATCACCGATTCGCAGGTATCTGGCAGGCTGTTGATGGCAGCCAGATAGGCTTTCGCCCCCCCTTCATACAATTTTTCGTCAAGCTCAACCGAAGCAGGATCGATGTTCAACTGCTCGGCAATGACCTTGGCTGTATCTTTTGCCCGATGGGCCGGGCTGCTGATCAACCGCTCGGCACTGATTCCTTTTTCGGCCAGATACCGCCCTACCCGAGCCGCCGCCATGATCCCTTCCGGTAGCAGTTCGCGGTCGTGATCGTTCATAAAAACGGCCCGGTCTTCTGCCTTCGCATGCCGAACAACGTATAAAGTACGCTTCATAATTTTAATGTATTATGCATTATGGAAATGTACAATGCATGATGTATAATGAACAATGGCTCTGCTTGAGGACGTACCCAGGCAGAGCCATTGTTCATTATACATCATGCATTGTACATTATAATTCCCGAATCCAGATGTTGCGGAAACCGACTGGATTGCCGTGGTCCTGAAGCAGAATTGGGCCTGCTCCATGTGGCTCCATCGTCGGGTAGCCAATATAATCCGTGTTGCCTTTAATCGCTGTGTGGTTCTGAACAACAATACCGTTGAGCATAACCGTTACGTAAGCGGGTTCGGCGAGTACTCCGCTTTTACCAAAACGGGGGGCCTGGTAAATGATATCGTAGGTCTGCCATTCACCGGGCTTGCGGCTGGGGTTCGCCAACGGAATAGCCTGCTTGTAAACTGAACCAACCTGCCCGTTTGAATACGTTGGGTTCTCGTAGTTGTCGAGTACCTGAATTTCGTAATATCCTTGCAGAAACACCCCGCTGTTGCCTCTCGCCTGGCTCTTGCCTTCCGGCTTTTCGGGCGTACGGAACTCGATATGCAACTGGAAATTATCAAATTCCCGCTTGGTCCGGGCGTATGAACCCAGGGTAGAGTACATGGCCCCGTCTTTAACAGCCCACTTTAGGGGCCCGAGGTTGGTATCCTTCCAATCTTTAGATACATGGCTTTTCACCGACACCCACTCGTTCGTATTCGTCCCGTCGAATAACACGATCGCATCGGACGGGGCGGTTAAGCCCGACGCGTTTGCACTCATCGTTCCGGGTGTGACGATAGGTGGTACGGGTGTCCAGGTTTCTGATGATTCGGGTGTTTTCTTAGGACCATCGACCTGAGCAAAAGCAAATCCAGCGGTTACAAGCAGAAACGCAAAAGTGGAGGTTAATTTTTTCATGATTTAATATAAGATATGAGCCAAATATAGCGGCTTACCGGGTAAAAGAAAATCTGCCATCATCTTACCCAGTAAGTCTGAGAATTTGGTCTGATTCGTTATTCAAACGATATACCTCGTACTTTTAAGGCGTTTTCTTGATGTTTATCAACTCTTTTCATGCGACTAGTAAATACTCTAGCTCTATCGGTAGGCAGTTGTCTGCTTGGTGGTCTGGCCTTTGCGCAAACGGCTACTAAGCTACCGCTCAACGATTTAAGCGCCTTCCGATCACCCATTGCCGCCAACTGGCGCACGGCTGCCGACGTAATGGCCGATCTGTCTCAGCCAAACTCATTACAGACCAAACCCGCTTCAGGCAGTGCGGCGGCGGGCATCCTGGTTTGCATACCGGCTGGCCAGTACGGGACGAAGTATGATCTGCAAACAACCCTGGAACATGGCGATGCCGATCTGGAATTCGATTTCATGATGGCTAAAGGAGCCAATTCAGGCGTTTTTCTGCAAGGGCGTTACGAGATTCAGCTTTTCGATAGCTGGGGCACCACCACGCCTAAATCGTCGGACGTAGGGGCCGTTTACGAACGTTGGGACGATAGCCGCCCCGAAGGGAAAAAAGGGTACGAAGGCCACCCGCCCCGGCAAAATGCAGGTAAGGCTCCAGGCCTATGGCAGCACTTGAGGATCTCATTTCAGGCCCCTCGTTTCAACGCCAGTGGTGCCAAGATCGAGAACGCAAAAATCCTGCGCGCCGAACTGAATGGCGTGCTGATCCATGAGAATGTAGAACTATCCGGCCCAACGCGCGGCCCGATCAGTTCGACCGAGACGGCCCGCGGCCCGTTGGTTTTTCAGGGCGACCACGGCGCGATAGCTTTCCGCAACATCAGCTACACGCTATACGACAAGAGCAGGCCCCGTCTGAGCAATCTGTCGTATGAGCTTTACAAAGGCAACTTTAAGGATGAAGCGTCTTTCGGCGGAACACCGCCCGAATCGAAAGGCCCCTCGTCGGTCCTGACCGCTGGGATTACCCGACTTACCAACGACTTTGCGGTCAAGTACACAGGTACGTTACATGTGGAAGCACCGGGTGAATACACGTTCCTGATGAGTACGGCAAACGGGGCTGGCCAGATGAAAATCAATAATCAGCCGGTCAGTAAATGGGCCGCCTGGAGCAATACGGGCAAAATCACGCTGTCGGCTGGCGATGTGCCGCTGGAAGCCATTTACAGCAAGATTTATAAAGGTGGAAATCCAGACTTCCAGATCACGGTGACAGGCCCCGGTTTCCGGCAGTTCCTGTTAACACCAACCGCCGTTACCGAAGCGGGCGAAACCGACCCTATCCTGGTTACCGCCGAAGCCAACACGGTGCTGCGCAGTTTCATGGACCTACCCCAGGTACGCAACGAACGGGGCCGCGCCTACCGCGTTACGCACGGTATCTCGGTGGGTAGCCCGCAACAGGTACACTACACCTACGATGCCGACAATGGTAACCTCGTTCAGGTTTGGCGCGGCATGTTTCTGGATGCAACGCCGATGTGGGAAAATCGGGGCGATGGTTCGTCGCGCCCGATGGGAGCAGTCAATTACCTGGGCGGAAAACCACAACTGGCCCTGGCCCGTCTTGCTTCGCCACAAACCCCCTGGCCTACCGACACTACAGGCAGTGGTTTCCGGCCAAGAGGCTATCAACTCGACGATCAGGACAGACCCACGTTCCGGTACATGACCGCCTCGACAATGGTGGAAGACCAGCTTCAGGCCTTGCCCGATGGGCACGGAATTCGGCGTCAGTTGACGGTCGCACAACCGGGAACAGGCCTTTACGCACGGCTGGCCTCAGGTACGTCGATCGAGCAGATGCCCAACAACACGTACCTGATCGACGGCAAGACGTACATGATTCAACTGGCAGATGCTGGTGGCAGCCAGCCACTTGTCAGAACCAGTAATGGCATGCAGGAATTGCTCGTGCCTGTTTCAGGCAAACTGACTTATTCGATTCTCTTCTAACCAGTTATGAAAAAGATACAACAATACCTACTGCTGGCTGCCCTGGCTCTACCGATGGCGGCCTGGGCGCAGGAGTCACCGAAAGAGGAAGATTTTTTCCGCATCACCAAGGTCTCGGCTCCCGAAGGCACCCTGCTTGAAGTGGGTGGCCTGGCCATGCTTCCCAACGGCAATCTTGGCATTTCGACCCGCCGGGGCGATATTTTCATTGTCGAGAATCCAACAAGCAAACGGCCTTTCTTCCGCAAGTTTGCCTCGGGCCTGCATGAAGTGCTGGGACTCGCCTACAAAGACGGTTCGCTTTACTGCGCCCAACGTGGTGAGCTGACGAAGCTGACAGACACCAATAACGACGGCAAAGCAGACCTGTTTGAAACCGTTTATGCCTGGCCCCTCTCGGGCCATTACCACGAATATAGCTTTGGCCCTAAGATTGCGCCAGACGGCAAATTCTTCGTAACGGGCAACGTGGCTTTTGGCGACGAAGAATGGTGGCGCGGTGAAAGCCGGGTGCCCTGGCGCGGCTGGACCATGAAGATTTCTGAGAATGGCCAGATGGAGCCCTGGGCTACCGGCATGCGCTCACCCGCCGGACCCGGTATGATCGACGGCGAATTTTTCTACACCGACAACCAGGGAGAATGGCAGGGATCGGGCAGCCTTTACCACGTTAAAAAAGGCGTATTTACCGGTCACCCGGCCGGGTTGCGCTGGACGAGCCTGCCCAATTCACCCGTCAAACTGACGACCGACCAATTGTTTGCGCAGGTATCGAACCGCCAGAATAAAGATGCCAACGGGCGGTTCATCAAGCCCGAGAACGTGGTGAATGAAACGCCTGACCTGCTGTTTAAACTTAAGGAAAAATTCCCGGAAATCCAGACGCCGGCCGTTTGGCTTCCCCACGGTATTCTGGGTGTTTCCAACTCTGAAATCATCACGATTCCTGAAGGTGTTTTCGGTCCCTTCGCCGGCCAGCAGTTGGTGGGCGACCAGGGCATGAGCAAGATTTCGCGGGTGATGCTTGAAAAAGTAAACGGCGAATATCAGGGCGCGGCCATCGAATTCCGGTCGGGCTTCCGGTCGGGGGTGATGCGGCTGGTTTTTGCGCCGGATGGTTCGCTGTTTGTGGGCGAGACCAACCGGGGCTGGGGCTCTGCCGGCGACGCCAACGAGGGGCTGCAACGCCTTGTCTGGAACAACGGAATACCCTTCGAGATGCGTACCGTGAAGGCAATGCCCGACGGCTTTGAGGTTGAATTCACCAGGCCAGTAACTAAACTGTCGGCCGAGGACCTGGCTTCATATTCGGTGGAAAGCTTCCTTTATAAATACCATCCTGTTTACGGCAGCCCAACGATCAACAAGGAGAAGCATGCGATTAAGGGCGTGAAGCTATCGGACGATGGCATGCGTGCCCGGATTGTGGTTGATAACCTGCGCAAGAATTACATCCACCAGCTTACCCTCGACGGGGTACGTTCGGAGGAGGGCACCTATTCACTCGTTCACCCGATTGCGTACTATACGCTGAACAACATTCCAGAGGGGCAGAAGCTGGCTATGGCTGAGTTGAGCGTGAAGAATTCAGCAGCGAAACCAGTTACCGTACCAGCTAAAACACCGGCAGGAAAACCAGTAAAAGCAGGCACGAAAGGGACGTCAGCCCTACAGATGGGCCAGGCGGTTTCGCTAGCCAAAGCGCCCACGTTTGCCGAGGTGAGAGGCCTGTTGACTAAACACACCTGTCTGGCCTGCCATAACGCTGAAAAACAGCAGATTGGCCCGGCTTATAAAGACGTGGCGAAACGGGGGTATACCAACGACCAACTGGTTGAGTTGATCTACAATCCCAAGCCAGCCAACTGGCCCGATTACGCCACCGAGATGCCCCCCATGCCGCAGGTTCCAAAGGCAGATGCCTTGAAGATCGCCGCCTGGATCAACTCACTGGCTCCATCCGGCAAAGGCGCGCCAGGTACGTTGGTTAGCCCCGACGGGCCTAAAACGCGGCCATAAACCGTAGAATCTATATCGTAGAAAGCCTTCCAATGCACGTTGGAAGGCTTTTTTTATGGGTAAACAGCAGTGGCTGCCAGATTAAATCTTGATTTAACGCCTTGATGAATAGTGGAATAAACCAGAAGGTTAGTTAATTTTTCACTTCTAGTTTACACAACAATCCAATAGGTATGCATTTCACAGAGGCCACCCTTGTCTTTCTTGGCATGACCGGCATGATGACGCTCTATGTGGGCGGGCAGGCCATTGTGACGGGCGAACGGGCTTACCGCTGGTATACAATCTATTCGCTGTGCTGGAGTTGCTATTTTATCGTCAAAGTATTTGATCCATTCGAGTCAACGCCTTATGACACAGTTGCTTATGGCTGCTGCCGGGTTGTGATTCCCATGATTTCGTACCTGTGTTATTATAGTTTCGCCGATGCGTTGCTAAACTTTCAGGAGAATTTGCCCAGGGTGTACCGGTTGTTTCGACAAACGCAGGCGGTGCTGCTCCTGTATGTACTGACCGAGATCATTACCTGCCTGCTTTGGCCAGGCTGGGTGGAAATTCCCGCCCACGAGTGGATTCATTCGGCGGTGCGGGTGGGCGTGGCGGTCGTGTCTGTCTGGGGCATTGTGCATGCATCACACCGCCGCGATACGCTGGTCAACTATTTTCTGGTTGGCTCTTCGCTGCTGCTCGTCGGTGCGCTGACATCCATGCTCCTGTCGTTATCAATGAGTCCCGAGCAGGTACCGCTTTGGGAAGAACCCCTTTTCTACCTTCAAGTTGGTATAGCGTCCGAACTGCTCTGCTTTTCGCTGGGGCTGAGCTATAAAAATAAGCTGGTCGAAGTAGAGAAAGCGACGACCGAACAGGCCCTGCTGCTGGAGCGCGAACAACGGAAAGTAGCACAGTTACGAACCCATTTTTTTACCAACATCTCCCACGAATTCCGCACACCCCTTACGCTGCTGATTGGCCCACTGACTCAACTCATTCAGTCAAGTCCCGGCGACGTAACCTTTCGGATGATGCACCGGCAGGCCAGCCGTTTACTGACGCTGGTCAATCAACTGCTCGATCTTACCAAATTAGACGCAGGGCAGCTTCTGCCTCGCCTACAGGCTGGCGACCTGCCCCGTTTCCTGCGCGGACTGGCGGGATCGTTTGCCTCACTGGCCGACAGCCGCGACATACGCCTATTGGTTGACGCCGATGAGCAGCCGACAACTTCTTTCTATGACGCCGATAAACTGGAGAAGATTGTTGACAACCTGATTGGCAATGCGCTGAAATTCACCCCGGCGGGCGGCGTTGTCCAGGTACGTTATCGGTATGATACGGGCCAGAAGCAGGCGACGATTCAGGTGGCCGACACGGGGCCCGGCATTCCCCCCGAACAGCAGGTACGTATCTTCGAGCGCTTTTACCAGAGTCCGCAAACAATGCAGTCGGGCACGGGTATCGGGCTGGCTTTGGTGCAGGAACTGGTTTCGGTTCTCCACGGGCAGGTCACCCTCAGCAGCCAACCCGGCGAAGGAGCCACCTTTACGGTTACGTTGCCCATTTCGCTCGAAGCAGGTACGTCTACGATTCCGTTTCAACAAACTGAACTTCCCGTTACAGCATCGCTACGCCCCGATTTGGTTGACGAAGGTCCTGCTAGGCTAACCAATCCAGATGAGGTGCAGCCCGATGCGGGCGAGCTACCGCTTCTGTTGCTGATTGACGATAATGACGACGTGCGGCAGTATTTACGAATGCTCTTTACGACCAATTACCGACTGCTCGAGGCCGAAAATGGTCGTCAGGGGTTGGCAAAAGCCAGCCAGTTGCTTCCCGACCTGGTTGTCTGCGACCTGATGATGCCCGATATGGACGGACTGGCTTTTTGTGAAGGACTCCGTCAACAGGTGGCTACGGATCATATACCGGTCATTCTGCTTACGGCTAAAGCAGACATCGACAGCCGGATCGACGGCCTGCGGCGCGGGGCCGATGACTACGTAGCCAAGCCGTTTCATCCGCTTGACCTGCAAACCAGGGTACAAAACCTGCTGCAACAACGGCGTCGCCTGCGCGACCGGTTTAGCCGCGAGTTTCGCCTTCAACCCACCAACGTGGTTGTGTCTTCGGCCGAAGAACGGTTTTTACAACAAGCCATTTCCGTGGTGGAAAATCACCTGGCCGACAGCACCTTCGATGTGGAAGCCCTCAGTGGAGCCCTGAACCTCAGCCGGATGCAGCTCCACCGGAAGCTGAAAGCCCTGACCAATCAATCGGCGACAGAGTTTGTGCGGCAGTTGCGCCTACAACGTGCCGCCGACCTGCTGCGGCAGCGCAGTGCCACGGTTTCAGAAGTGGCGTTTGGCGTAGGGTTCGAAAGCCTTTCCTATTTCACCAAAGCCTTCCGCGACCAATACGGCACCGTCCCGTCCGAATTTAAATAGCGACGGTTACCAATGCCGTTGACCTTAATTCGGGGCATTTGTTTCGGCATAGTGATGAAGCGTTTTGATTACTTTCGGCAGGGTGAAATAAAACGTTGTTCCCTCACCTACTATGCTGTCGATCCAGATGCGTCCTCCATACATAGCGACCACTTTTTTGCAGGTAGCCAGGCCAATTCCGGTTCCTGAGTACTGGTTGCGGCCGTGGAGCCGTTGAAAAATCTGGAATACCCGATCATAATATTGCTGATCAATGCCGATCCCGTTGTCGCTGATGGCAAACTGGTAGAAATGTTTATCTTCCGTTGCCCGAACAACGATACGCGGCGGCACATCTGGTCGACGGTATTTAAGGCCGTTCGAAATCAGGTTTTGAAAGACCTGTTTCACATCCGTCCGATGCCCGGTTATGATCGGCAACGAGCCCACATCAATCGTAGCCTGAATAGCCTGTATTTCAGCCTGTTGTTCATCCAGAATTTCGGCAACGATCTCATTGAGATTTATTGGCAACAACGCGACATCGCTACCCAACTTCGAGAACTCCAGCAGGTCATTGATCAGGCCACGCATTCGTTCGGCTGCCGAAGTCGACACCGTAACCAGCCGTTGCGCGTCAGGGTCGAGTTGGTGGCCATACTTCGCCTCCAGCAGGGTCAGGTAATTGGCGATTGTTTTGAGGGGTGATTGAAGATCATGCGAGGCTACGTAGGCGAATTGCTGCAACTCCTGATTCGAGCGGGTCAATTCATGCAGGGCCAACTGCCGATACGACAACTCCCGATCATATTCTTTCGACGTACGCAAGCCAACGGCTTCATTGAAATAACGAATCAGCGCGATGACGGTCATAATGGAGACAATCGCCGTTAGAAAGCGTACCAGCGCATTGATGCGATAAGCAGGATACCAAAACATCATGGCGTCGATCAAATGGGTGAGTCCGCATAACAAAATAAAAGCTCCGAAAAGCCCGAATACGCCCGCCAGCGGCACGCCTTTTTTGATAATAATGAAGCGGATCAACACCAGCGGAATAGCCATATAAGCCAGCCAGATCGTCAGATCAGAGATAATATATAGCCAGCCATGAAAATCAGACCAGCGGCCACAGAACCAGCGTGGTGGCCAGTCACTCATATCGGTTAACCGGCGAAAAAAGTCATAAAATTGCTCCATACTTTGCTGAGCGGGACGGTGGACAGTCAGATCGATTTGGATAATAGCGGCTAAAATAAGTATTCTGACTGGCATGGAGAATCGTGCTGCTACCCAGAACGGAAAAAATACGTAAAAGCCGGTTTTGCCGGTCAACTCTGTAGACGCCCGGATATCATTTCTCGCTACTTTTGGTAAACAACCCCAAAATGGCATCAACATGGTAATCCGTTATTTTCGTTTATTATGCACATCCGCGCTCTTCACGCTGGCAGGAGCAGTCACCTACGCTCAGGACGCCCTCACGTACCAGACGCCGCCCAAAGCACTGGCCGATCTGGTTACGGTTCCCCCCACGCCGGGCGTCAGCGTAACGTCTAAAGGTGACCAGATGCTGATTCTGGAACGGGCGTCTTCCCCCTCGATCGCCGAACTGGCCCAGCCCGAGCTTAAACTGGCGGGGCTCCGGATCAACCCGGCCAACAACGGTCCCAGCCGCGCCTCGTACATCACCGGGCTACGGCTCAAGAAACTACCCGGCGGCACGGAGCTGGCCGTGAAAGGGTTACCTGCTTCACCCCTGATCTCGTACGTTCAGTGGTCGCCCGACGAGACAAAATTCGCCTTCGCCGTATCGAACGATAGCCGGATTGAGCTGTACATTGCCGATGTGGCCACCGCCACCGCCACCCGCCTCACCAACCGGGCCCTGAACGCCGCCTACGGAGCGCCTTTCCAGTGGGTATCAGACAGCAAAAGCCTGATCGTAAAACTGATTCCAGATGGCCGGGGTACTGCGCCAGCCGCCAACCTGGTTCCCGCCGGACCAACCATGCAGGACAACAGCAGCGGTAAACGGGGACAGGCGCCTACGTACCAGGATTTATTGAAGAACCCATCCGACGAGAAGCAGTTCTCCTACTTCGCTACCTCGCAGGTAGCTAAAGTGGGCCTGGATGGTGCTATTCAGCCAATCGGTCAGCCCGGCATCATCGCCACCGCTTCGCCGTCGCCAGATGGTAGCCTTATCATGCTGGAAACGGTCCACACGCCCTTTTCATACCTGGTTCCGGTCTACCGCTTTCCGCTCAGAACAGATGTGTTTGCGATGAACGGGCAATTGGTGAAAACGCTGAACGATGGCCCGTTGCAGGAAAGCGTTCCGTATAGTTCGGATGGCGCGGCGAGTGGCCCCCGCGATTTTGAATGGCGTAACGACGTACCTGCGTCGATCTACTATACCGTGGCGCAGGACAAAGGCGACCCGAAAGTAAAGGCCGATGTGCGCGACCGGGTCTTTCTGGTCGACGCTCCGTTTACCGCTGAGCCCAAAGCTATTTACGATGCGGCGTTCCGTTTCAGGGGCTTTACATGGGGTAATGCCAACACGGCACTGGCTACCGAAGGCTGGTGGCAGACCCGGAAGATCATCACGAAGGTGGTGAACCCATCGGCCAATTTTGCCGCTACCACCCTGTTCGAACGCTCGTCGGAAGACCGCTACGGAAACCCTGGTCAGCCTGATACGCGCCCCAATCAGTATGGCCGCGACGTGCTGAACATCCTGCCCAACAACGACATCATGCTCGTGAACGGACAGGGTGCCTCGCCCGAAGGCGACCGGCCGTTTGTCAGCGTCATGAACCTGACCAGCAAGAAAATTACGCCGCTCTGGCGCTCCGAGGCCCCCGTTTTCGAGCGCCCCATTGCCGTACTGGATGCCGCCACCGGCGTGATCCTGACCACCCGCGAAACGCCCGACGAGAACCCGAACTACTTTATCCGGAACCTGAAAAAACGGATCGCGCCCGTTCAGATCACCTCCTTTCCGCACCCTTACCCGCAGTTGAAGGGCATTACCAAACAGCAACTGCGCTACAAACGGGCCGACGGTGTAGATCTGACAGCCACGCTTTATCTGCCCGTAGGTTACAAGAAATCAGACGGTCCCCTGCCGACGTTCATGTGGGCGTATCCGGCGGAGTTCAAAAGTAAAGAAGCTGCCAGCCAGGCGCAGGGATCACCTTACCAGTTCAACCGGATTGCCGCGATGGGCGGGGCTGTTTTTGCCACAATGGGCTACGCCGTTCTCGACAATGCCAGCATTCCGATTGTGGGTGAAGGCGACAAAGAGCCGAATGATACGTATGTAGAGCAGTTGGTTGCCAGCGCGAAAGCGGCCATCGACGAGGGCGTTCGGCTAGGCGTTGTCGACGCGAATAAGGTCGGTGTGGGCGGGCACTCGTATGGCGCGTTCATGACAGCCAACCTGCTATCACACAGCAACCTGTTCAAAGCAGGCATTGCCCGCAGTGGTGCCTACAACCGGACGTTGACTCCGTTTGGTTTTCAGAACGAGCAACGCAGCTACTGGCAGGCTCCCGACGTGTATAACAAGATGTCGCCGTTTATGAATGCCGACAAAATGAAGACACCCCTGTTGCTGGTTCATGGCGAAGCAGACAACAACACAGGTACGTTCCCGATTCAGTCGGAGCGTTATTACAACGCGCTGAAAGGCTTTGGTGCCACTACCCGGCTTGTCTTCCTGCCCTACGAATCGCACGGATACACCGCCAAAGAATCGCTGCTGCACATGCTGTGGGAGATGAATGGCTGGATGGATAAGTACGTAAAAAATGCACCGGCCAGCGGAACCACTGCCGCTGCGCCAGCCAAAATGTCGGGCGGCGATAAGTAATCCGCTCCAGGCAAAAAAGCCGCCGTTTGCAGCCAGTGCTGGTTGTGAACGGCGGCTTTTTTATGCGCTGAATCATGCTGTTACATCAGAGCAAGACGATGTTACAGGGGCATTAAGCACTACGGCGGTTGATCAGGTAGGTTTGCGGGCATAGAACAAACCCGGTAAATCCACATGAAAACGCTTTTCCTCTTGCTGGCCTCGCTCATGGCCATTCCATCGGTTGCTCAATTCGGAAACGTACTTGACCGCGTCAACAACGCGGCCACAAACCGGGCCAATCAGAAGATTGACCAGGGTATTAATAAAGGACTCGATAAGGTTGAAGAGGGCGTAAAAAACGGATCGAAGAAACCCGCCAACGGTAGCAAAACGGCCCCGACCCAGAATCCAGACAACAATCAGGGCACATCAGGTACGTCCTCGTCAGACAGTAACACACCAGCCAAAGCCACGCCGCCTTCCATGCGGTCCTACACGAATTACGATTTTGTGCCGGGCAATAAAGTCATCTTCGACGACGATTTTCACACCGATCAGGACGGTGAGTTTGCCGAACACTGGGATTTGCTGGCTGGTCAGGCCGTGTTGAATAAGTTTGGTGATGGGCTGGTTATGAAAATCACCGATGGCAACTATGGTAAAGTAACCCCACTCATGAAAGGCAAGGCGTATTTGCCCAAAGAGTTTACGCTCGAATACGATTACTACCAGACACCCGGTGCTTATGGCCTTGTTTTCTGGTTCGAAGATGCGAACGGTGCCGAAGTTTTAACCGCCAGAGCAAGTCGGGATGGTGTTTCGTCCAGTTTTCTGGTCAACGACGAAATGCGTGATCTGTCCGGCAATTTACCCGAAGAACTAAAGTTCGAAAACTTCAATGACCGCTGGCACCACATTGCCTTTATCATGAAAGGCAGGAGTGTTAAACTCTACGTTGATCAGTTTCGGGTATTGACGGTACCCAATACAACGGCCAGTCCGGCACGGATTGTTTTTGGCGGTATTGGCAATCAAAATGATCCGCTGATTTTCAAGAATGTACGCATTGCCGAAGGCGGTGGTGCCAACCTGATCGGCGCCAAATTCGGAGAGGGCAAATACATCTCGCACGGCATTAATTTCGATGTAAACAAGGCCGTTATCAAACCCGAAAGCATGGGTGAACTGAACGCCATTATGAAGTACCTGACCGAAACACCCGGCACCAAATTCGAGATTGGTGGCCATACCGATGCCGACGGCTCTGATGCCAGTAACCTGACCCTCTCGCAGAAACGCGCCGAGGCCGTGAAAACGCAGTTGGTCAGCATGGGTGTAGAAGCTGGTCGGCTGACGGCGAAAGGCTATGGCAAAACCAAACCCGTAGCCGACAATGCCACCTTCGAGGGAAAAGCGCAGAACCGCCGCGTTGAATTCGTGAAGTTGTAGACCGGTTTCAGCGCCCACCTTCGATGAAACGTCACTGCTTATTCGGCATTGCCCTGCTCCTGTTCGTCAGTAGTTGCACAGCCAGTGCCCAATTGCTTCGCCAACTCCCAAACGCTGATTTTAGCCGCTGGAGGGCGGCAGAACCGACTGGCTGGCATACCAACAACGTGTATGATGAGCAGGGAACGCTGCAACAGACCCTGGTAAAACCGCTGGGTACGTCGGGTGTGCAGCTACTCGCCAAACGGGTGGTCTATCGCACCGATGTACCCGTTATCGACGCCTGGTATGGTGGTCAGCTCTGGAGCGCGCTTGTTCCATATATGCCCGAAGTGGGCAAGCCCATCGCGCTTACGATCCGGTATCGGTTCAGGCCCGACTCGGCCGATGTACTTCAGGCGGAAGTGCGGCTCGAATCGCGGGACAAACTGCCCGACCATGTTACGCCCGACCCAGCCTGCGCCTGCCGGTTCAGCGGAGCAGATGGGCCACTGATCCTGTCGCCGACGACTACTTCCGTGACGGTACGCGCGCAGTTTGTTGGAGCTACTTCAGCGGCACGTCCGCCGGGCTGCGCCATGTACGTCTGGAAAATCCGGTTCTGGCTCACCAACGCCACGACGCACCCGCACGAAGGAACCGAAGCCATTATCGAACAAATCAGCCTGGAGCCATGAAGAACTACGTACCTGTCGCCTGGCTACTGATCAGCTTTGGTTTACTCACAGGAGGTAATGCCGCTGCCCAAAGCTGGGCGATGACAGGCCCCAAAACCATGTTGACCGATGATTGTCAGCATATTCTATTCGGGCGAATCGATACCGATAACCATTTGGTCAATGCACAGGGTTATCCGATTGGGCGCGTCTTTGCCGACTCATACGACCCGAAGCTTACGATCAAGTTTTTTTTGAATGGCCAGCCAAACAACATAGAGCAATCGGAACCCAACGGAGCGATTTTGGGTGCTACGGAGTACAGCGGTACGCTGAAAGAATCCATCAGAAAGCTGTATTACCGGGCTCCTTCCCGAATGCCTGCCAAAAACCCGGTCGAGATCAAAGCGATTGTCACGCCGGCTACTGGTCCGCCCATCACCGTCACGGCGCAGATCTATGTACTGGCTGAAGACTGGACGTTCGAGTTTTTCCAGGCCCTGCGCTACAAATGCTATGAAGGCGGCACCTCAAACCCGCGCAACGGTCTGGCCGTCGACATGGGCATGGCCACGGGCATGCGGCAGCAGTTCTATTTTGAAGCCGGCACCATCAACTTCTTCACCGGCGAGGCCACAGCGACACTCAATGGCGACCCGGAGATTTATCACACCAAAAAATACGCGGGGGGCGTCTGTGACCCAACGTACCTGACCGCCAACTTACTCTGGGGTGATGACGATCAGAGCAAGATCAAAAACGTGAAAGCCCGGTTTACCGGCACCCAGATGAAAGTCGATTACCAGATCGATTACATGAACTACCTCGGCTGGACGTTCACCGAAAAAACCACCGGAAAAACGATTCCCGGCCCACCCCGCCGCCCCGGTTCGCATAATGTTCAGGCTGGTTTTCAATGCCCGCTCCAGACCAAGTTTCGCAGCCTGTACAAAACGCCGGTCGATCAACAGATCATGTTGCATGTAGTGGGGGGCATTCAACTCCATACCGATTAGTAAACACCACTCCTTTTTCAGACATGAAGACCCGACTCAACTTACTCTTCTTCGTACTGCTGACCCTACCAGCGCTGGCGCAAACACCCCAGCGCACCGACTTTACTGCCCTTCTTAGCCAGATGCCTCCGCTACCGGGTAACGCCCAGTCGGCCCTTGCCTTTAGCCAGCAACCCAGTCCGTATCTGCCTTACTCCGATAAGCTGCGGAGTATTCTCGACGCCATTCAGCAACCTAATCCGGTATCGCAACGGGCGGTTCAGAAAGGCATGGCGATGGATGCACAGTTCAAGGCAGATGGCGTTGATAAAATGACCGACGCGCAGAAGATTGCGTATGCCCGGCAGAAAAACCTGGGTGGCCCCGGCTCCGACAACCGGCTGGCTTTTGCTGAACAAATGAAAGACCCCGCTTTTCAAAAGCGGTTTCAGGCCATGAGTACACAGGAAAAAATGGCGCTGATGCAGCAACAGGGCGTGCTGGCTAAACCCGCCGCCGTTCCCCAAACCAGTAACCCCATGCAGGCCGATATGGTGGCGATGATGCAGGACCCGGCCATGCGCGAAAAGTGGAAAAATATGAGTCAGGCGGAACGGCAGGCGTTTATCGAGCAACAGAAAAAAGCCAAAGGCTACGATACCAGCCGCCGCCCCTCGGCCCCCACATCAGATACGAGCGGTAGTTTCGCCGATATGATCGACGGACCATCGACCGCCGCGTCCGGCACGCCCGTGATGAACGCCATAGATGCTGTCGATGCGCTGCAAACAGCACTGACCAACCTGGCAAAAAGCACGCAAACCCTGGCTGAGCAGCAGCTACAGCAGGCAAACCAGCGGCAAGCTGCCATGCAACGTACCCTGACCGAAGCCGAAAAAGTACAGCAAGCCGAAGGCATGGCCGAAGCCAAACGGCAGGGCAAATCGGGCCAAAACTGGGTACTCACCAACCCCGCCGCCGACCGGCAAATCCGGGTTAACGCTGGCACGGAGCAACAGAAAGCCGATAACCTGACGCTCAGTACGGCACATAGCCAATGGACTCAGCAACAGGGTGTTCTGCGCCAGGCTATTGCCACTTACCAAAAAGCGATGACGGCCATCAACTATGGCGAGAGCCTGTATGCCGACGACACGCAGTTTAAGAACCTGACTACACTCGCTGGCAAACAGGCAGCAGCCCTCTCGGCCTTGCAATCCATCGCCGATTCGTTCAGTAAAGTAGCCCTGCTATCGGCTACTAACCAGACCAACCTGATCAACAACAGCCAACCCGTCAGCAGCCCCCGGCAACTGATGCAGGGCGACGGTGGCTGATTCGAAAAACAGGTTATTTCTTCGGGCGATGCAACGAACGAAATCGGGAGTTTCTTGGCTATTTAGTCAGGACTCCCGATTTTTATAGGTACGTCCAATGCGCGAAAGCCGATACATTCGTTTACTATGCCCCTTTACATTACCTCGTTGAATTCAGGCAGTAATGGCAACTGTTATTATGTTGGCAATGAGCAGGAAGCCGTTCTAATCGACGCGGGCCTATCCTGCCGACAAACCGAGGTACGTATGCAACGGCTTGGCTTGTCGCTTAAAACGGTAAAAGCCATTTTCGTTTCCCACGAACACAGCGACCATATCAGTGGCCTGGCCCAGTTGTCGGGGAAGTATCAGATTCCGGTATACATCACCACGCAGACGCTCCGTTCGTCGCGGTTATTACCAGCCCGCTTTCCCATTCGCCCGCTAACGGCCTACGAGCCAGTCGAGGTTGGTGCGTTACGCATTACGGCTTTCCCCAAACAACATGACGCCGTTGATCCACACAGTTTTCTGGTCGAAGATGACGAAACAAAGGTGGGCGTGTTTACCGATATTGGTGCGGCCTGCGAGCACGTTGTTCGCCATTTCAGCCAGTGCCACGCCGTTTTTCTGGAGGCCAACTACGACGAAGACCTGCTGGCCAACGGGCGCTACCCCGCTTTTCTGAAGCAGCGAATCCGGGGCGATCACGGCCACCTGTCGAATCAGCAGGCGCTTGCTTTGCTGAAGGAGCACAAACCCGCGTTTATGAGTCACGTGCTGTTGGCACATCTGTCGAAAGACAACAACAGTCCGGTGGTGGCCCGCGACCTGTTTTTGCCCCATATGGAAACAACCGAACTGATTGTTGCCTCCCGCTTTGCCGAAACACCCGTCTATACCGTTCAGGCCAGTTGCGCTTAACCTGACTGTACCGTGTGATTTCGCCGGTGAACGAGGGCTGTTTTTCAGGCCAGTTGGTAGGACTTCGGCAGAAAACTGAACAGATGATATACTTCTCCGTTTCATCTACAGTTTTCATCCTATATCAATCACTCAACGTATGAACATCAAGCGCGTATTCGGCGTCATCCTAACCCTTCTTGGCCTGGTTGGCCTGATTTTGGGTGGCAAAGATCTTACATCAGGTGGTGTGGCACAGGCCTCTATCGTCTACCTGGTTTTAGGCGGTATCTTTTTCTTCACCGGTATTAGCCTCATTCGCACGACGGGCGACACCGCTTAAATTACCTTCCCGGCCGTTTTCGCTGCCTGCCACCGAAGGCTATAAGCCCGGCTGTCGGCAAAAAAATAAATATGTAGGGCCTATTAAACCCTATAGTCTATCGTGTTGTCAAAAGCCCGGTCGTATGACCGGGCTTTTGTGTTATTATTCGTCGTAAACTTGTCGTCTATTACTATAGGTTCTACCATGTACAAACTCATCCTCACTACACTACTGTCGGTTTCGCTGACAATGGGCTACGCCCAGATTACCCTTCCTGCCGCCAGTCCGGCCGCAACAGTCAGCCAGCAGATTGGCCTGGGCACAGTTACCGTCGACTACGGCCGCCCTTCGTTAAAAGGCCGCGCGATGTTTGGCGACCGTATTCCCTACGGAAAAGTGTGGCGCACGGGAGCCAACAAGATCACCGATCTGACACTTTCAGAGCCGATGAATATTGAGGGCAAAGCCGTTGAAACGGGCAAGTATGGCCTTTACTCGATTCCTACCGCCGATTCGTTCACGTTCATCCTCAACAAAGACGCCAACGCGTGGGGTGCCTACGACTACAAAGAAGCCAATGACGTGCTGCGTCTGGTCGTAAAAAGCGAGAAAACAGCGACCAAAACTGAAACCCTCACCTTCGAATTTGTCGACCTCACCCCTGCGTCGGCCGTATTGCAACTGCGCTGGGAAAACACCCTGGTTCGCCTGACGATTGCCGATGATGCCGACTCGCACGTGATGGCCCAAATCAAAGAAAAAACGGCCTCGCCTACCGCCTCAACAGACACCTACTTCAGTGCCGCCCAATATTATCTGGACACCAACCGCGACCTGAAACAGGCACTCGACTGGGCCAATAAAGTAGTGGCCAAGAGCAACGAATACTGGACCTACCATCTGCGGGCTAAAATTCTGGCCCGGTCGGGCAATTGCAAAGCCGCCCGCGCCGACGCACAGATGTCGCTCGACCTGTCGAAAAAAGCCGGCGACGACGCGTACATCAAAAACAACGAGAAGATTCTGGAAGACTGCAAGTTGTAACCACAACGTACCCAGCCTACTGGCCAGCCACTCCAACCGTGGCTGGCCATTCTTTTGTGGGGTGGCTCAGAAAATACCATACTGTAATCTTCTCCGGCCCGCCCTAAACCTATCGTCGATCAGGACGTTTAGGTGGAGATACTCTAGTGTATCCTGTAAACTAAATACGTTATGAAAAAGAGAACCGTGTTGTATCTGCTCGCCATGAGCTGCCTGACATTTCAGGCCTGCAACAACAACAAAAAAACAACGGACGACAGCGTTCAGAATGCTGAAAACGTCAATGAAACGAAAGAAGAACAGGGCACCGGCGCTGAAGACGACGACAGCAAATTTGCGGTAAAAGCAGCCAGCGGGGGATTACTGGAGGTGGCGCTGGGTAAACTGGCGCAGGAAAAAGGGCAAAGTGCACAGGTAAAAGAATTTGGTGCGCAAATGGTCAAAGACCATGAAAAAGCCAATGAAGAATTGAAAGCTCTGGCTACGCTCAAAAATATTACGATACCGACCACGCCGGGTGAAGATCAGCAGAAAGACATGGACGAAATCAGCAAGCTATCGGGTGCTGAGTTCGACAAAAAGTACATCAGCTACATGAAAGACGATCATGAAGAAGATGTAAGCGAGTTTAAGAAAGCAGCGCAGGATGCCAAAGACCCATCCATCAAAGAGTTTGCCGCCAAGACCCTTCCAACGCTACAGATGCACCTCGACATGGTGACTGCCATCGACAAGAAGCTGAATTAACTTCCTGAGGTTGTAGTCTTAGACGGCTGGTGCCGTCTAAGACTACAACCTCAGCTTATACGCTCTGAATGCTTCAGCATTCACGTACTTATCGGTGGTGATTTCGAGCAGTTTAGGCATTGTCGAAGCAGCGAAGAACGCACCCAGGGCGGTGGCTAACGTACCTGCATCGGCTACCTGCTGATACGCCACCCCAAAGTCGGCGCAGGTACGTTCGGCGGTCAGGTGATGGGGCGTTTCAAAATACGTTTCCAGTTCGGGCTGCTGGGATGAGCCGTCGATGATACGAAAAATATGGCCCGACGCATTATTCAGTAAAACAATACGAAGATTCGGCGGTAACTCATTCTGCCATAGTGCATTACGGTCGTAGAAAAACGCCACGTCCCCGATCAGTACCGTCACGATGGCGTCGGTGCAGAGGGCGGCACCCACGGCTGTACTCAGGCAACCGTCGATGCCGCTTGTTCCCCGATTGGCCCAGACCCGCACCGCCTGACTGGCTTCCAGTCCGCACATGTTGGCGTAGCGAACGGGCATACTGTTGGCCAGATGCAGGTGCGAACCGGTCGGTAACGCCTCCAGCACGGCTTGCGTGGCGACCCAATCCGTAAACGGCGACTCCCGCAGTGACTGGGCTACCACCCGTCGCGCGGCCTGTTCGGCGGCCTGCCAGGCAGTCAGGTAGTCGGCTTCTTGGTCATCATCTTCCACGCCTTCACGGAAGTGCTGGTAATCGAGATCGGCAAATAGCGTCTGAAAAAAGTACAGCGGCTCCACGGGAATCCGTGTCGTCAGCGACTGAAACGAGTCGATCAGCCGGTCGCCATATGGTTGAATATGCCAGTGCTGAACAGCCGGGTAACGCCGGAAGTACGTTTTCAGGTTGCGCGTCAGAAAGGAGTTGCCCATCGTAATGAGCAGGTCCGGCCGCAGGTTTTCGAGTTCTTCTTCATCGGGCTGGCCCAGAATCGTATCCGACTGGCTAATGAAAAGGTCGTTGCGGCCCAGGTTGCTGATGATCTCCCCCACCACAGGTACGTTCAGTTCACGGCTTATTTGCGTCAGTACCTGCTGTAGTTCGGGCAGGTACGTTGTTTGACCAACCAGGATCAGTTTACGTTCAGCGCGTTCCCAATCGGCCAGTAAGCGGTGCCATGTTTCGGCAGGAAGTTGCGGCGTTACGGGTAGTTGCTCGATGACCCGCCCCCGTTCGGACCGAAACGGTTCGTCGGATTTTGGGTAAAACGGTTCGCGCAGGGGTACATTCACGTGAACCGGCCCGGCCGGTCCGCCGCGGCTCAGGTCATAGGCTTCGTTGATCATTCGCTCAATAAACCAGCGGGCGTCGGCATGGCTGTAATCGGCGGGCAGATCATAGCTACGCTTCACATGCGTGCCAAACAGACCCGCCTGATCGATCGTCTGCCCGTCCTGTTGATGCAACCACTCATGAGGCCGGTCGGCGGTGAGTAGTATCAATGGAACCTGCTGAAAATAAGCCTCGACCACGGCCGGACTCAGGTTATACACCGCACTTCCCGACGTACAAATAAGTGCCACGGGCGTCTGCGTTTGCTGGGCCATTCCCAGGGCCGTGAAGCCAGCCGCCCGTTCGTCGGGCACCACCCGCACGCGCAGGCCGGGGTGGCGCGCTACGGCAATCGTCAGTGGTGCCGACCGCGACCCCGGCGACACGACGACATCGCGCAGCCCTTTCTGGTGCAGCAACTCAACAAGATTCAGTATAGGCTGAAGGATGGGCATTTTTTTAAACGTCACCAATTGGTCATTACGCTCCGCTGTCAATGATAGTCATTATACATCTCTTGCCATAAATGGCCATGAATGACAGCGCAGCGTAATGACCAATCAATGACAAATGTTTAGTTATTCCCCATTCTCACGATCAGGTCGAACTCATCGGGTTTGATGGGCATGACCGAGAGGCGGGATTGTTTGATGAGGGCAATGTTGGCCAGCATGGGCTCGGCCTTGATTTGCGCCAGCGAAACAGGGTTGGCAAAAGCCAGGGTCGGCTCCAGTTCAACTACGCACCAGGGCGTTTGTTTACCGGCGGGCGCAGGATCGGCCGTTGGGTCGGGATATGCTTCGCAGACTACGTTGGCTAATCCAACTACGGCAGGTTTGGTGACGCTATGATAGAAAAGCACCTGATCGCCGGCGCGCATGGCCTGTAAGTTATTGCGGGCCTGATAGTTGCGAACACCGTCCCAGGTGGCGCGGCCCTGCGCGGTGAAATGATGCCAGCCGTACGTTTCCGGCTCAGACTTGACTAACCAGTAATTCATGAGGCAAAAGTAGAAAAAGGAGTCCAACACAGAGCGGTCCGACGTCTCGGCGCTGAGTACACAGAGATACAAAAGTGAAAAGTAGTTTTTCTCTGTGTACTCAGCGCCGAAACGTCGGACCGCTCTGTGTTGGACTCCCTTTCTTTCCTATTACACTTTCGCTAAATCAATTGGTAGTCGGCGGATGCGTTGGCCAGTAGCGGCGAAAACGGCGTTGGCGAGCGCCGGAGCCAGGGGTGGCAAACCGGGTTCACCAACACCTTTTATGGTATTACCACCGTCGGCCAGGATGTGTACCTCAACGATTGGCATCTCATTGATTCGCAGCATTTTATTGGTATCAAAGTTGACCTGCTGTGCCTGCCCGTTTACGAACGTGATACCCTCTTTCGTAGCAGCACCCAGCCCCATACAGATCGCTCCTTCTACCTGATTTCGTACCATATCGGGATTGACAACCGTGCCCAGATCAATGACGCAGTATACCTTGTCGACTTTCACCGAGCCATCTTTCTGCTTCGATACCTCGACAACCTGACCAGCCAAACCAGCGAAAAAATTCCACTGCGCTACGCCGCGGCCTTTTCCAGGCGGCAGGGGTTTGTCCCAGTTTGAGATTTCGCGGAGTTTGGCCAGCACCTTCTTCGTGTCTGACTCCTTCGTGAGCATCGCCATCCGGTAATCCATCGGGTCTTTCTTCGCCTGATGCGCCATCTCGTCGATGAAACATTCGTGCGAGAACGCCAGCGTCGTACTCGTTACAGCCCGCCAGTAGCCCGTTGGAATCTGTAAGTCAGCAAAAACGTAGCGGTTATCGACGTTTGGCATCTCGTACTGTTGATCGCTGATCCCCTCCGTCATGGTTTTGTCGGGCTTATCGGCTTTGTGGCCACGACCCAACGTGGCATCGATCGACGGCGAAATGACTTTATGCTGGAAGGCCACCGGCATGCCGTCGGCACCGAGGCCAGCCCGGAAAGCCGAAAACGTCATGGGACGGAAAGGGCCGAGTTGCGTATCGTCTTCGCGCGTCCAGACCACTTTCACGGGCTTACCCACCGATTTGGCAATGTGGGCCGCTTCGAGCACAAAATCCTGAAATAACCGTCGGCCAAAGCCACCTCCATTGAACGTGATATTGACCTTTACGTCGGTCGGCTTGATCTTGAACTCGTCGGCCATTTTTGACTTGATCCAGTCCGGTGCCTGCGACGAGGTCCATATCTCGACGGTATCCGGCGTTGGCCAGTTTACCACACAGTTCATCGGCTCCATCGGCGAGTGGCTCACCATCGGCGTTTCGTAAAAAGCCTCGATTTTGGTGGGCGCATCGGCAATGGCTTTGCTGAAATCACCGGCTGTATGATCAACCACACCATCCTGTTTTGCCAGTTCATGAAGATGCTGTTCATACGCTGCGGTGTTGAACGTATCCAGGCCCTGATGGTCCCACTTGACCGCCAATGCCCGGCGGCCTTTCAGCGCAGCCCAGTACGTATCGGCCACAACGGCTACCCCATCATACCGGTTCAGTTCGAGCACCCGGGTCGCCTTCACCACCTGCCGAACGCCTTTTATCTGCTTCGTTTTGGTATCGTCGAAACTAATCAACTTACTGCCGATAACGGGACTGCGTTCCACGGAGGCGTAGAGCATGCCGGGCACCTTGATGTCGATACCGAACTGCGCCCTGCCTGATGACTTGGCAGGTACTTCGGGCCGGAGCGATGGCTTACCCAGGATGGTAAAGTCCTTAGGATCTTTCAGTTTGGGGCTGGTCGGGACAGGTAATTTCGACGCCACATCGATCAGATCACCGTAGCCGATGCTTCGTCCCGACGCTTTATGATGCACCTGCGCGTTGGCAACGGTACACTCTTCGGCAGGTACGTTCCACTGCTGGCTGGCAGCACTCACGAGCATCTCGCGGGCCGACGCGCCCACTTTCCGAAGGGCCATGTAGCTCCCCCGAACCGACGAACTGCCGCCCGAAATCTGGCCACCAAACCCTTTTTCACCACCCGTTTGCAGAATCGTCACCTGATTCAGCGCTACGCCAAGCTCTTCCGCGATCAGCGCCGGCACCGACTGGAACGTACCCTGACCCATATCGGGTTTGGGGTTCATGATCGTAATTTTTCCGGGCTTACTACTTACCGATTTCTCAATAATGATGTAGGGCGTTAGTGCGGTACCAACGGCTGCCGCATTGATATTGAGCAGGCCGAGGCCAGGGGCAACCGGTACGCCCGCATTGGCCGACGACAGACCCAGAACCAGCGCTCCGCCCGCCAGGCCCAGCGTCTTCAGGAAGTCGCGCCGGTTGGCTGTTAGTAATTCTTCGCTCATCGTTTTCCAAGTTTAGCCGCGTTCTTAGGTGCTTTAGGGGCGGCACTGATCTCGGCCGAAGCCGTATGAATGGCCTGCCGAATACGGACGTAGGTGCCGCAACGGCAGATGTTGCCCTGCATGGCGGCGTCGATATCGGCGTCGGTTGGTCTGGGAATCTGTTTCAGCAAGGCTACTGCCGACATAATCTGCCCCGACTGGCAGTACCCGCACTGCGGTACCTGATGCTCGATCCAGGCTTTCTGAACGGGGTGATCCGCATTTTTGGAGAGCCCTTCAATGGTGGTAATCTTTTGCCCGGCAACGGCCGAAACCGGTACACTGCATGAGCGAATTGGCGCGCCGTCGAGATGAACTGTACAGGCACCGCACTGAGCTATTCCACAGCCGAACTTAGTACCCGTCAGGCCCACTACGTCGCGAATTGCCCACAATAACGGCATGTCTGGGTCAACATCGAGCGTTTGCGGCTGGTTGTTGATGGTGAGTTTAATCATTGCCATATTCCTGATTGTTAATTCGTTTCAGGGAAAGCGAAGATACGCATAGTTGTCGAGAAAAGGCAGTAGCGAATCAGGCTGAATGCTGGACACTGCCCATCGGGAACCGGGGACAATTGACTGACGGCCAATAACACACAGATGGTGAAGTTGCTGGCTGTAGAATAAATAACCCGGCGGGTTACTTCTACCTGCCAATTATCGAACTGCCTACTACCTTCTTAAGTCTACATTACAGATTGGTGCAATTTTTGTAACCACAGGAAACTTTTCTTTTAGAGCGGCGCTACAAAGCATCAATTAAACTTTCTTATCATTTATAGTCACTATTCTCACCTCCCGAAACCTAAATCGGGGAGTGGTATGAATGTTGACACATATGAAATCACGCACAATCCAAAACTACATAACTAGTATTTAATAATTTCTGGAAAACGTAAACCAGTAATCATATCGACCAACTGCCATACCCCTGCTACGCTTAGCTTATTCTCCTCCAGTGCGTCCACCATTTACTCAACATTTAAGCTCACCAAGCATGATGCTACGGCTACTTGTGCCCCTGCTTAGTCAACTGTTATTTGTATCCTCACCAGCACTCACCAGTTTCTCAACGACGTCTTCACCACCAGTTAACGCCAGTCGCCGTGCCAGTTCAGGCAAGCCAGCATTAGTGGTTAGGTCTGTCCCGAGAGTGCCTACAAAAGACCGTTTATCGACTCATACACTACTACGTTCCGCCAACATACCGGCTACTTTACCAATCAACGCAGACAACGATTGCGGACTAAGCCTGAAAACCAGTGTGTCGGGCTGTTACTCGGTTAGTGGACTTAGCAAAGCAACCGTAAGTGCCGAAGTGAGTTGGACCAACGTACCTGAGGGCGAAGAAATTCTTGTTCAGTTGGGTACCCAAACAAAGACAATCATCCCGCGAGATCAGTCTACCGTAACGGAGGCCGACATGCATAGTCCACAGGTGGTAGCGTTTGACATCGATGCCAACAGCGCACCCGTCAGCGTGTCGGTTATCTACGCGGCCTGTGTCGTATCGAATACGCTCACCGCCCCGGCACCCTGCCAACCATTGGCCTGCGTCGGCCTGGGCGGAACGGTATTCAAGGATTTCAACGCCGACGGCGTGCACGATCCGGGCGAATCGACGGGCTTACCCGATATTGTTGTTCGGGCCATGACAGCCACGGGCTCCATGCTGACCACAACAACCGACTCGGTAGGTAAATATACGCTGGCCATCCCGTCGGTGAGTTATCCGGTGCGGGTCGAGTTCAGCAACATACCAACCTATGCCGGAAACGGAACGCCCAATGGACCGAATGGCCGCACCACCGTTCAGTTTGTCAACAGCCCCGACTGCGCCGTGGATCTGGGCGTGCTCAACGCGCAGGAGTATTGCCAGTCCGATCCGCTGATTATTGTGCCCTGTTTTGTGAATGGCGACCCCCTGCCTGCCGGTGCTCCGTCGGGCTCGATGGACGCCCTTGTGGCTTTTCCATATTCGTTGCGCGGCAACAAAGATATGAGCAAAATGACCCCCTTAGCCAGCGCCAGTCAGGTTGGGTCGTTATGGGGAACAGCCTATAACAAATTCACTAAACAACTCTATACCAGCGCCGTCATGCGTCGGCATGTTGGCCTTGGGCCTGGCGGTTTGGGCGGCATTTATGTAACCGACCTGTCGGGCTCCAGTCCGGGTCCGGCGACTACCAGCCTGTTTGTCGACGTAAGCACCCTGGGCATCAATCTCGGCGCGGTGCCTTCCAACACTGACCGGGGCCTGTATCCGTTGCCGGTTTCGCCCAGTTACGATTCGCTGGCCTTTGGTATGGTGGGGAAAGTGGGCATCGGCGATATGGACCTCGCCGAAGACGGCTCTTTGCTGTGGTTCACCAACCTGAGCGATGGGCAACTGTATTCGGTGCGTATTCCTGCCAGTGGTGCGCCCGGCCCCGGCGACTGGGCAGCGCATTCCTTACCGGCCGATGCGATCTGCCAGAGCGGCCTTCGCCGAATCTGGGGGGTGAAAACGTACCAGGGAAAAGTATATGTCGGCACGGTCTGCGATGCATCCGGGAGCAAAGACAAACGAGACCTGCGCGCCGTGGTCTTCGCCTACACACCCGGAGCGGGCAACGGGCTGGGCAGCGGGGGTACGTTCACCGTCGTTTTCGACTTTCCGCTAACGTACCCAAAAGGAGCACCCGACCGCACCGATTTCAGCGTGCGCGGCTGGTTCCCGTGGGAAGATTCGTTTGACAAACTTACTGTTGTCGCCAACAACTTCATCATTCATCCCCAACCCGTTCTGGCCGACATCCAGTTCGACATCGACGGGTCGATGGTGCTGGGCTTCAACGACCGGTCGGGCCTCCAACTCGGCTATCAGAATTTTAGCCTGACGGCCCCCAGCGAAACGCACTACTACAATATCAGCGGCGGCGATGTGTTACGGGCCTACTTTAGCAACGGAACCTACGTACTGGAAAACGCCGGCAAAGCTGGTCCAAACGTCGGGTCGAGCACCACCAATAATCAGGGGCCCGGCGCGGGCGAATTTTATAATGATGATTTCTATTATAGCAATGGCTTAGTCCACTCCGAAAATGCAAACGGTTCCCTGGCTATCCGGCCCGGTTCGGGCGAAGTGGTGGTTTCAACGATGGACCCGCTCAACGATCAGGCGTGGTCGGGTGGAGTACGGTTCCTCAGTAACACAACCGGTTTTTATACCTCGGGTAACAACGCAACCAGTTCGTATGTCATCTACCGCACCCAGGACGGCGATGGGGCCACGTTTGGTAAAGCGACCGGACTGGGCGGCGTAACGCTTGGCTGTGACCTGCCCAGTTACCTGCAACTTGGAAACCGGGTCTGGCAGGACGATAATCGTGATGGCGAACAGGAACCCGGCGAAAAGGGACTGGCGGGCGTGACCGTTTCGTTGCTTCAGAACAACACCATCATTGCCACCACTACCACCGACGCCCTTGGTGAATACTACTTTACGTATTCGCCCACCTCATCGACGGTGTCGGGCTCAACGCCATTGCTCTTACCCAACACCACCTACCAGATCATGTTTGGCGCGGGCGGGCAGTTTGCCGATAACATACTGACCGAATCGGGAGGCCGCTACCAGCTCACGGTAGCCAACGCGACAGGCAACACGCTCAACGACCTGACCGACTCCGACGCCCAGGTGACTACGCTGTCCGTTGGTACCGCACCGGTCATTACCGTGACCACAAGCAACTTCGGCTCGGTCGACCACAGCCTGGATGCCGGCTTTTACTGCCTGCCAACGGTTGTAGCAAGCCTGTCGGTTACGGCCCCCACCTGCCCGGGGAGCGCCACTATAGCCAATAATGACGGGCGGATTGATCTGACCGGTATTGACAACGGCGACAAAACGTTTCTGTACACAGCGGGCAATCCACCGTCGTATTCGGCTACCACCAATAGCCAACTGGTTGTGGACGGAAGCGTGAGCTATACGGACTTACCCAATCCAGTTAATGCCAATGGCGACAGCTATTCGATCATTGTCTACAATGGCCCATGTTGCTTTACCATTGTTTCGGCACTGCTGCCCCAAACCACCTGCGTACCCACCATAGCACTGGCCATAACGCCCGGCAACTGCAACACGCTCACCAATGAGTATACGCTGACGGGGGTGATTTCGCTGACGAACGCCATCACGGATACCGCCACCCTGGCCGATGGTAACGTAACCGCAACGGTATCCATCGCGGCGGGGGCCACATCGGTGCCCATCAACGTACCTGGCTTAGCGTCTGGTTCAGGTATACATACGCTCACGTTGAGCTATGCCGGGCAAACGGTTAGCCTAACCTACACCGCCCCGCCTAGCTGCACCGTCGCGGCCGATATAGCCCTGACGGGCACCAGCGTCTGCGCGGGCGAATCGACGGTGCTTACCGCTACGGGCTGCCAACTGGGCACAATTAGCTGGTCGGCCGGCACAACGCCCGATACCGGCCATTCAGTAACGGTGTCGACGGTCAGCCTGAACGCGATCACCAGTCCGGCCGTGCTGAGCTATACCGCCACCTGTACCATCGGCAACAGCGTGGCGTCGGCCGTAGCCAGCGTAGGTGTCTATCCAAAACCGGTCGTTGGCAACCTGGCGTCCGTTTGCAGCGGGCCGGGTACGTACACGATTTTGCTCACTGACCTGGTCAATACAGCGGCCACACTGACCTATGAACTAGTGCGGGGCAGTTCATTTGAGCTGGGTCTGCCGATGACAACGGGGAAGACAGCGTTGCCCGCCAACGGAGCGCTGGGTACGTTGCCACTGGCGGGCCGATACTGGCTTCGTATCTACAACGATACGGACTGTTTCACCACCGTCCCGGTTGATGTACAAGTTTGCGAATGCCCGGCCGACCGATGCCTGCCAATCGCCATCAGACAGATCAGGTAGCCGGATTCAGGCACCAGCAACGTACCTGGGCAGGGCTTTCTGCTGAAAAATTGATAACGTCAACCGGCGGACACGGCCTGTGTGAGGGGTGGCTGTATGAATACATCGGGCAATGGAAGCGGACTCCAGACGTATTCGCAGGCCATACAGCGAATGTCGATTGTATCGTTGGTGGGATTTGCCCACTGTCCGCGCAACCGGCTGGTAGCACGGCCCTGTGTGGGCGCTATCTGGCGTAAGGCCAATTCCATCGACTGGCAACGGGGGCAGTAGAGGTTGACGGGCATAGGAAAGGGGAGCGTTGAACTGATTTAGGAGAAACAGAACAGATCAAGCAAAGTGTGTGCCATTGCCCATCCAGACGGCCAGGTACGTGCCCCCGGAGCCCCATTGACTCACAACCAAATGACTTTTGGATGTCACCGACGTCAGGATACCATGATGCACTTCCCCCTCGACGCCTTTACCGGAGAACCCTTTTCGGATGACCTCTAGAAACTGGAGCAGGACTGGCAGGCCATTCTGCAAGCGCCCACCAACCACCGGGAAGCCGCCCGGCAGGCGCATCGCAAGGATATACTGCGGCAGTTGGCTGTGTATGAAGAGCGTATCGCCAGCACCGAGGGGGTCATCAGCCGCCTGTTCGCGCTCATTGATCGGGCACAGCAGTTGGACGTGACTAAAGGCCGTGGTGGCCAGTTTATTCCACATTATGAGTTGCTTATCGATAGCTTCGACAAGCAACTCACCCAAATCTACCACCTGCGCCGCCACTTGCAACAATGCCTGACCAACTGGAGGACAGGTGATGGTTTGAACATATATCGACGGCCAACGTTTATCCAGCATAACCCTTTGCCGCTGGAACAGCCAGCCACTCAACGCCCAATCATATGGATAGCATTAACCGTCAGCAGCCGGAAGAGAATCACAAGGACCTGGAACGTACCCAGGCCGGTCAGAAAATAAAAGAGCTGGCCACCAAAACGAACACCTGCTTCTTCTGTACGGACATCAGCACGGGCCAGCCGTTGACGGTGCGCCCTATGTCGGTGCAAAAAGTAGATGAGCAGGGTAATTTCTGGTTCCTGAGCGCCAACGACAGCCATAAGAATCAGGAAATAAAGACCGACGACCACGTTCAGTTACTATTTCAGGGCTCCTCGCATTCCGACTTCCTGAGTATCTACGGAACAGCGACGATATCGACCGACAAGGATCTGATCAAGGAACTGTGGGAGCCGATCCTCAAAACGTGGTTTACGGAAGGTGTCGACGATCCTCGCATAACGGTCATCAAAGTTGAAACCAACGAAGGCTACTACTGGGACAACAAACACGGTGATGCCGTGGCCCTCCTGAAAATGGCCGCCGGTGCCGTGCTTGGCAAAACGCTGGATGACTCGATTGAGGGTACGCTGACGGTGTAGAAATCGCCAGTCTGACCAGGGCTTTCTCATGAAAATCAGTTACGCCAAAACTTGCTGACGCTGCGCTTTGTGGAGCCGCACGTTAGCAAGTTTTGCATCTGCCATTAAGGCTTATACGACGTACCCACAACGAGCTTATCACCAGAAAAATCCACCTCAACGAGATGAGGAATCCGTATGGTGCGGCCGTTACTACTTTTATGGGTGTGAAGGGACATCAACCATTTGCCATCCAGGGTGCGGAACAGCATTCCGTGGCCGTAATTGGGTGGCGTGATGGGGTCGTTTTCCTGCACCCAGGGGCCATCCAGCGTGCCGCTTTTCGAATAGGCAACCCCTTGCGTGTAGACGTCATAGATCCAACTCGTCCAGATCATACCCAGCCTACCAGTTCCGGTACGGAATAGATACGGGCCGTCGGTCACTTTATTCGGACCAACTTTCCCATTCTCGTTTTGCCGGCTCCACGGACTTTCACTAGCTCGAAAAAGCAGTTTACCCTCCCCTACCGACCCACTTAAATCGGGCTTGAGTTCTATTTTCTCGATGGTGCCATTCAGGTTTTGCAGCCATTCGTAACAGTACACCATGTAGGGCTTCCCATCTGTATCCACCCAGAAAGTGCCGTCCAACGTCGGTTTATTGGCGGGCAGATACGTAGGATCGGCCATGGGTACGTAGGGCCCCTCGGGATTGTCGCTGACCAGCACATGACTGGCCCGCCGTTCGATGATATTCCCGCCGACGGTATCAATCTTCACGGCCCGATTGGTGAAGGTGGCAAAGTAATAATACTTGCCTTTGTAGGCGTGCAGTTCAGCGGCCCAGATCATCGGATTCTTTCCCATCCACGATGCAGGGTCAGTCTTGACGGGGTTGAACGGGCCAGTCCATTTTTTCAGGTCGTTGCTTTTCCACAGCATGCCCCCCGTGCCGGTCATGTAGTAGGTCGAGGTCTTTGTATGCGCCAGAATAAACGGGTCGCTCAGCCGAATCGAATCCAGCGGAATGTCCTGCCTGACTGGCTGCACTCTATTTTGCGAGAAAACAGCGGTCACACTACTGAGTAGCAAGGCTGCGAGTACTATTGCTTTTTTACCCATATATCGGTTCATTTCCTATCGCTATCGCGCTATTGTGACTAGTGGCCTGTAACGGTGCTATCCACGAGCAAAAGCGTAGCCAATGTGGATGTTACTGGTAAGAAAGGGCACAGTCAACTCCATTAAAGCCGCAACCAGTGGCCCGGTGTAGGCACCATTAACGCGAGGCGTTGCCCCTAAGTGCTTCCAAATGTAGACGTTGTAATGTGTAGCGATATGCCCCATCCATTTTACGCCTTCGCGTGTTAGTACAGAATCAGAGCTACAACATATCCTTATTCGTGATGTTTAGACCTCAAAGTTTCTAATCAACCTAAGCGCTTTACCAATGATCAAATCAATTCACATTAGAAGGTGCATGCGCATCGTTATTTTGTTTGCCTTTTTTGGAATGCTGCTCAGCAAGAAAAGTCTGGCACAGAGCAACCCGTTAACGAAGATTTATTTGTATAACGGTGGATCAATTGACATAAAAACCAGGGAATCATTAAACCAGCCTATTCGGGTTAGTGGATATACCTTGGTGGAAACCAATCTCGACAGTCTTTCCCTCAGCGTGCTTGGAGACCAGTTTGTCAGCGTTCCATTCGAGCGGGGGCGTACCTATTATTTTCGCGCCGTTGGCTCTGGCGTTACAACCGAAGGCTCCTTTACAACGTCTACCGAACAGGAGTTCTGGCTCAACGTTAATGCCTTTAGACGTGCTTCCCACCGATACCGCCATTATTTATTAGATAAGGAGTCGGGGTTAAAGCTGCTCGAGGAAAAACGGTGAGAACAAAGTCAGGAACTGCCTAAACATATGTATGTCGGTAAGTATCGCTTCTACAGAGGGGACGTAAAAATAAAACCCCGAAATCAGGCTGATTTCGGGGTTTTTCGCTTCTTTGGTGGAGACGCAGGGATTTGAACCCTGGTCCAGTCAAGGAAAGCGTCGCGCTTTCTACATGCTTAGTTGTGATTGGAATTGTCGGGCGGGCAACTGGCTCACAACAGGCCTATTGACAACCGTACATTGTTTTGTCTCGCTCCTTGTCACAATGATTATCGAAGCCAGCGCTGCGAGTCGACGCCTCCTGATCCAACCGGCAGCACGTAGGTCGGGGAGACGATGGCATTTGCTAAACCCTCCGGATTAAGCAGCCATGGCGTAGTTATATTCGCCAGTTATTGTTTTGACGATTTGTTCGGGTCGGGAAATACCGTCAACTCCCGGCATGCTTACACGCACTTTCGGCAAGCTGTCAATTCCAGTCGCCCCCAGGTAATGTACCTGAATAACCACGGGGTAGCCGCGAAAGTTTCCAGATCAGGGCCTTCCTGCGGCATCAGTCAGTCGGCAGCATTTAGCCAACGGCTGATTCCTGCGTTCTAAGAACGGGCTCAAAACTGGGTAAATTCACAAATCGGCCAGGTTTGCTCTTTGCCCGTCCCATTAATTAACTACTGGCTATCAGCCCATTGATACCGTACAATACGGCTATAAAAATTACTAGTCTATTAAGTTAGTATATTGGAACAGTTTTGATCAAAATCAGTTAACTTGGCAGTGAAATACAGTGCAATTAAGGGGATATCCCGTACAACGCTTGCAAGTAGAACCAGCCGGTTCTCCCAGGGCCATGACATTGACGCCTTTTGAAACGAGCCTGTACCGGCAGTTGGCCCGCTTTTTTGGGCAACATGACTTCGCGTTGCTTCCCGAAAAGAAGCAGTTCCGCAAAGTCACCCCAACCGGTTTTCAAAACGTCATCCTGTCGCCCTCGTATTATGGGCCTACCACCCTGCTCGACGTTAACTTCGGTTGCCGGAACGAGCAGGTGGAGCAGATTGCCCAGCAATTTTTGCCCACCCTTACCGACTTTCGGCCCGACGCCAATACGCTGCTGATCTCGATCGGCAAATACAAGCAGGTCAATCCGCCGCGCTATAGCATTCGCACCGATAGCGAACTGGATAGTGTGTGTGCGCAAATCACCGATTTCTTTACTGAAACCGGCTTCGATCTCATCGAACAATCGATGTCGCTGGGTACGTTGGATACAATTCTGAACGATAATCCCGTACAGCCTTGTCCGTTCGTCTATAACCAGACATTTCGCTGCTACAAAGGCCTGACCGTTGCCAGCCTGACGCATAATCCGCACTTTCTCGGCCTGATCGACCTGTACCGGCATCAACTCAGCCGCCAGTCGCAGAACGCCTACGAAGCGATGAACTTCGACCGGTTGGTGTCGTACCTGCAACATTACTCACCCAACTGATTTGGGATATTGGATGTCGGATTTGGGATTTATTGCTTACGCCAGGGTTTGCTCTGGCGTAAGCAATAAATCCCAAATCAGCTCAGTGCTCCCTCCTTCAGTGCGTAGGTCGACACGCTGATCGAATTGATGCCGTATGAGCGCAACACGAAGTCGATCAGGCAGACGGCTACAACGATCATGTCTACGCGCAGTTCGATCATGCCAGGCAGGGCCATTCGCTCGTCGTGGTTGCGCTCAATGAGCAGTTGGTAAAAATGATAAAAATCAGCGACGGGCAGCGTAAAAGCGGCCTGATCGGCGGGAGGCCACGTACCTGTCTGCTCGTGGAAATACATGTCGACCAGCGTGTCAAACGAGCCCGAGGAGCCAACCAGCACCGTAGGCTGATACTGATGCACAGCGTTGGTCAACGGCAATAGCTGCTCCTGAAAATATGTCTGCATGCGTCCAACTGCCGCCGGACTGATCAGGTCGGCTTCGCCCATGAAGCGTTCCATAAGCCGCTGCCCACCTATTTCGAAGCTCTGTTTCCAGAAAATACGGTTGTCGTTCCCAATGATAAATTCGACGCTGCCGCCGCCAATATCCATGACCATGACAGTAGCCCCGGCCGGAATAGCCCCCGACGACCGCACCCCTTTATAGATCAACCCGGCTTCTTCGTCACCCGAGATCACCCGGATTTTCAGGCCCGTTTCCTGAGCCACCCGCTCAATGAATGCCTGTTGATTCTGGGCTACCCGAATGGCACTGGTTCCGTAGACGGCCACATCGGCCGGATTGATTTCGTGTTGATCGAGCACCTCGCGGAAGTAGGTAAGAACACTCAGCGCCCGTTCTATGGCTTCGTCGGTGATGATGCGCTGGTTAATTCCGCCCCCACTGGCCGACGATGAACGTCCTATTTTGGCAGGTCTGCTCTCGCGAAAGAGCGTCTGATACGCTCCGTTGGAGTCAGAATCGGCATTTTTTTGAACAATCATCAGGTGGAACGTGTTGGTTCCGAGGTCGATCACCGCTTGTTTCATGTAGCAGATTTGCTATCTTTGCAGTCCGTTTTGCAAAACACAAAAATACCGGTATTACATGATTATCATTAACGTAAAAGAAAACGAGTCGATTGACAAAGCCCTGAAGCGGTTCAAGAAGAAATTCGAGAAGACAGGGGTGTTGCGTTCACTGCGCTCACGTACTGCTTTCCAAAAGCCTTCGATCAGCCGTCGGAAGGACGTCATTCGCGCTGCCTACAAAGAAAAAATGTACGGCAACCACACGCAGCAGTAGTCGATCGTTTTGATCGGCGCCCGTTGTCTGAACCGGAATTTTCCGGCGGTATAGGATTACCAGGTTTCACGAATAGGTACGTATCTTCGTTCTATTCCTATGCAGCCCGTCCCTCCTATACCGCCGGCGAGTTCCGGTTCTGATTTTTTGCAGCATATCCGCTACGAAAAGCGGCTGAGCCATCACACGCTGGTGGCCTATGAAAACGACCTGCTTCAGTTCACCGAATTTTTGCAGGAGCACCACTCAGGTACGTTGCCTGCTCAGGCCGATCACCTGCTTATCCGCGCCTGGATCGTTCACCTGGTCGAAGCCAAACTCGACAAATCGACGGTAAACCGGAAGATCGCCACCTTGCGTAGCTTCTACGGTTATCTACTTCGCCGTCAGCAGATTGCCGTCGATCCGATGCAGAAGATTGTGGCGCTGAAGATGAGTAAAAAGCTGCCGACTTTCGTGGAAGAAAAGCCAATGGCCACCCTCCTCGACGACATCGACTTCCCCGACGATTTCATTGGCCTGCGCGACAAACTGGTGCTCGAACTGCTCTACGGCACCGGTATCCGCCTCAGCGAACTCACCGGCCTGAAACACGCCGACATCAACCCGTATGACCGGACCATCACGGTATTGGGCAAGCGCAACAAGCACCGGCTCATTCCCCTGATGCCGCCCCTTTTCGAGTTAATTACGCACTACCAGCAGCAAAAAACCATCTTCTTTGACGGAAAAGCTGATCCTGCAACGCTCATTGTCAGCGACAAAGGCATTGCCGCCTACCCCGTTCTGATTCAGCGGATCGTCAGTAAGTACCTGTCGCTGGTGACCACCCTGTCAACGAAAAGCCCCCACGTGTTGCGCCATACGTTTGCCACGCATCTGCTCAACCGGGGGGCCGACTTAAACGCTATCAAGGATTTACTGGGCCACAGCAGCCTCGCCGCCACTCAGATTTACACCCACACAAGCCTGGATCAGCTTAAAAAAGCCCACGATCAGGCCCATCCGAAAGGGGGAAAGAGAAGTAGTTAGTTGCGGCTTTACCCCTAAATCCCCTGAAGGGGACTTTGCGCTGCTAGTTCATAAAATGAAGATTAGCGGAGCAAAAGTCCCCTTCAGGGGATTTAGGGGTAAAGCCGCACGCGAAGCATTCGACTCTTATTTCTCAATAAAACCGGAACGTCAACCCTGCGGAAAGCATCAGGTTCTGAGCGTTGTTAATCTCGTTGTAGTTGTAGAAAACGTTCTGGTACTGGGCCTGCACTTCGCCGCCCAGACCACCTTCGCGTTTACCAAATACTTTCACCCCAATGGCCGGGGCAATGGCTCCGGCAAACTTCTTGTTGGCATCAGACAGGACACCGTAAAAGTTGGTGTAGTTTACGAAAGCACCGCCCCCGGCGATCTGCACGTACGGACGAATCGCCGCCGCCGGGTCAGCAAAATAATAAGCAGCCGTAGCCATCACCGGGGTGATTGTTAGCGTACGGGTCTGCACCGCCGAGATCGTTTCGTCGCCAAGCTGATAGACGGCTCGTGGGAGCCGTTGCTGACTGTACTGATAGCCCGATTGTAAACCCAGCGAAAACTGCTGCGGGAACTGCCATTCCATCGTCACCAGCGCATTGGCGGGCGAAACCTTATCGATGTAATTCCGCGACGTACCCATCGGCAGGCCAATACCATAGCGTATTGATCCATTGAACGTAACGTACCTGTTGTAGGTCGATTCGCGAATGAGGTTGTAGGCATTGGTCTCTTTTCCATTGCCATAATCAGTGTTGCCAGGCTGGGTTTGAGCCCAGCCAGTTGAAGCGGCCAACAGCAACGCGGCTGTCAGCAAGTGTGTGAGTTTCATACGGATGTCTTAACGGGTTGGACGCAGGTACGTTGATTGCGCGAAGGTGTCGGCAATGAGCTGATCGACGGCGTTGTCATCAAAGACGCCGTTACCTCGCACTTCGGCCATGAACAGCACGCGCAACTGGTTTTGCGGAGCGTTTGGGTCAGTGTTGGGTGTAACGATTGGCCGGTTTTTCAGGTCAACAAGCTGAATGCGCCAGAACTGGTCCGAAATCTGATAATACTGGTAATAGCCCGGTGAATAGAACGGATCATAAAAACCACCATAGCCGGGTCCGAAACCGCCCCAATAGCTACTGTAGTAACCGGCATACGGGTTGGTAGCCACACCGGTATACTGATTGTTCACGCGTGTGATCGCCACCCCCAAATCAGCCGATTGCCCAGCCGACACGCGCCGGAACCCCCTATTGGTCAGTTCGGTAGCAACGCGGGAAACGAACCGCTGCTCAGTTGGCAATGCCGACTGCTGGTATCGGTCGTTGGATTCGACCAGCACCGAATCGGGCAAGCTAAACGTTGCATATTGGCTGAAATCGGCCTGCCGATCGTAGTTGGTGATAATCACATTCGAGTCCTGCGGACTCAGGTCATTCGTAGCGTTATTGCTACAGGCTGTCAGGCCAAAAACCAGGCCAATTGCCACAGCCACAGCGGCCACCCCCCGAACGGGACGCCGCCATACGTTGCTCATGTTCATAGATAAAACGTTGATTGTTTACTAGTAATAAAACGTATAGACCAGATCATTAGTTTTTCGGGACCTGTTCCCTAATTGAATTCTAATAAGTTGGAACCGGTGGGACAGCATGGCCTTCTTTTTGACAGAATATACAGGATTCGTTCAGCCACTTAGCTGGCCTGTAAATCTTGTCAGTCCTGCCAAAAATTCGGCAAGTCTAGTCGATCAACACCCGTTTCGGAACCTGATGTCTGCTTCCAAACCTTATAGGGTTAAGAAGAAGCCGTATCTTTGCACCCTGAAATGACCTGCGTTACGCCGTGATCTATAAAGAATATAAGAATCTTGACTACGCCCGGTTGGCCGATGAAGTACTCGACCACTGGAAACGTACCCACGCGTTTGAACAGTCGGTGAAGCTGCGCGATGGGGCCGAAACTGGTCCGACACATCGGTTTACCTTTTACGAAGGACCACCCTCAGCGAATGGCATGCCCGGCATTCACCACGTGATGGCCCGGACGATTAAAGACATTTTCTGCCGGTACAAAACTCTGCAGGGTTTTCAGGTCGACCGGAAAGGTGGCTGGGATACCCACGGCCTTCCCATCGAATTGCAGGTCGAGAAAGAACTGGGCATTACCAAAGACGATATCGGCAAAACGATCAGCGTTGAGGAATATAACCAGAAATGCCGGGAAACGGTGATGCGCTTCACCGACCGCTGGAACGACCTGACCGAGAAAATGGGCTACTGGGTTGATCTGGAACACCCGTATGTCACCTACGAAAACAATTATATCGAGTCTGTCTGGTCGCTGCTCAAGAAGCTGTACGACAAAGGCTTACTCTATAAAGGCTATACGATCCAGCCCTTCTCGCCAAAAGCCGGAACGGGCCTGAGTTCGCACGAACTGAACATGCCGGGTACGTATCGCGATGTGCGGGATACAACCATTGTGGCCCAGTTCAAGGTAAAACCCAACGGCAAATCGGGCTTCCTGTTTTTCGATTCCGACGATGCCGACGTATATATCCTGGCCTGGACAACCACGCCCTGGACCCTGCCCGCCAACTCGGCCCTGACCGTTGGCGCCAACATCGATTACGTGCTGGTGAAGACGCTCAACCCCTACACGCACCGGCTGGTGCATGTGGTGCTGGCCAAAAATCTGGTAGGTCGCTGGTTCAGCGAGAAAGCAAAAGTAGAGACAGAGAAAAGTCTGGCGGCGTTCGAGGCTTACCTGCCAACGGACAAAGTTATTCCCTGGTCGCTGGTATCGGAGTTTAAAGGGCAACACCTCGAAGGCATTGAATACGAGCAGTTGATGCCGTATGTACAACCTGCCCCGTCGGAAGGCAAGCCGTTCCGGGTCATCCTGGGCGATTTCGTGACGACCGAAGACGGTACGGGCATTGTGCATACCTCGCCTACGTTTGGGGCCGATGACTTTCGGGTTTCGCAGCAAAACGGCATTCCGGCTATCATGGTGAAGGACGAAACCGGCAAGGACGTACCTATTGTGGATCGTCACGGGCAGTTTGTCGCCGAAATCACCGACTATGCCGGTAGGTACGTTAAAGAGGAATATTACAGCGACGAAGAGCGGGTCGATCCTGAGTTCAAACCAACGGATGTGCTGATTGCCATTCAGTTGAAAGAAGAAAACAAGGCGTTCCGGGTAGAGAAATACGAGCACCCGTACCCGCATTGCTGGCGGACGGACAAACCCATTCTGTACTATCCGCTCGATAGCTGGTTTATCAAAACTACGGCCGTGAAAGACCGGCTGGTGGAACTGAACAAGACCATCAACTGGCAACCCGAGAGCACCGGCACCGGCCGGTTTGGCAACTGGCTCGAAAACCTGGTCGACTGGAACCTGAGCCGCAGCCGGTTCTGGGGAACACCTCTGCCCATCTGGCGCAGCGAACCAACGCCGGGCGTGAAGCAGGCCGAAGTTTGTATTGGATCGGTGGAAGAATTGCGCGGGTACGTTTGGGAGGCGCTGGCTACCGATGTGCTGACCGACGAGCAACGGGCAAAGAATGAAGCATTCCTGTCAGCGCATGCTGCAGGTACGTTCGATCTGCACCGCCCCTATTCCGACGAGATTTATTTCGTGTCGGAAGACGGACGGGTGATGCAGCGCGAGCCGGACCTGATCGACGTGTGGTTCGATTCAGGGGCGATGCCGTATGCACAGTGGCATTATCCGTTCGAGAATCAGGACGTGTTCGAGAAATCGTTCCCGGCTGATTTTATCTCGGAAGGGGTCGATCAAACGCGGGGCTGGTTCTTCACGCTGCACGCCATCGCCGGTATGCTATTCGATTCAGTAGCGTTCAAGAACGTGGTGTCGACGGGGCTGGTGCTGGATAAGAACGGCAACAAAATGTCGAAGCGCCTGGGCAATGGCATCGACCCGTTCGAGACGCTGGGTACGTATGGGGCCGACGCCACGCGCTGGTACATGATCACCAACGCCGAGCCGTGGGACAACCTGAAATTCAACCTCGACGGGATCGCCGAAGTGCAGCGCCGCTTCTTCGGCACGCTCACGAATACGTACAATTTCTTTGCCCTGTACGCCAACCTCGACGGTTACCAAATCGAGCAGTTCGACCGGATTCCGCGCGAGCAACTGCCCGAACTAGACCGCTGGATTCTGTCGAAACTGAATACGCTGATCAAGGAAGTCACGGAACAGTTCGATGGCTATAACCCAACGAAAGCCGGGCGGCTGGTGCAGGATTTCGTAAACGATCAACTCTCGAACTGGTACGTTCGGCTATGTCGCCGCCGTTTCTGGGCGGGTGCGGCCGACGCTTCGGAAATGAGCACGGATAAACGGGCTGCTTACCAGACCCTGCAACACTGCCTCGCCGCTGTTGCCCAGTTGATGTCGCCCATTGCCCCGTTCTACGCCGACTGGCTCTACAAAAATCTGACGGAATCGGTGCGGGACGAGTCGATTGCCAAAAACACGCCATTCCAGCATGATTCGGTGCATTTTACCGATTGGGCAACGGCCGACGAAAGCTGGATTGATACCGATCTGGAAACGTCGATGGCACTGGCGCAGCAGATTAGTTCGATGGTTCATGGCTTACGGAAGGGCCACAAGCTGAAAGTTCGTCAGCCCCTGTCGCGCCTGCTGATTCCGGTACTCACGCCCGATACGCGTCGGCAGATCGAACACGTCGCCCCCATCATTCAGTCGGAGGTGAACGTGAAGGCGGTGGAATTTGTAGATGATGCCAGTGGCATTCTGACGAAGAAAGTGAAACCGAACTTCAAGGCGCTTGGTCCGAAATTCGGGAAGCAGATGAAGGACGTTGCGGCAGCCATCACCGGCATGAGCAGCGATCAACTGGCCGACCTGGAACGTACCCAGCAGATTGAACTGGCAGGTTTTGCCATTTCGCTTTCAGACGTGGAAATCCTGACCGAAGATATTCCGGGCTGGGTTGTCGCCACCGACGGACCGCTGACGGTAGCGCTCGACGTGAACGTGACTGATGAGCTACGCCGCGAGGGCATTGCCCGCGACGTGGTGAACCGGATTCAGAACCTGCGGAAAGACCAGCAGTTTGAGGTAACTGATAAGATCCGCATTGAGCTTGAACGCAATAACGAGTTGCTGACTGCTGCCGTAGAAGCCAACAAAGCCTACATTCAGCAGGAAGTGCAGGCCGTTGAACTCGCCCTCGTAACCGGCCTGAACGGATCAGCCGTCGACATCGAAATGGACGAGTTTGTGTTGAAGGTGAAGATCGAGAAAGTGTAGATTATTCGTTTTGCTGCTTATTAAAAAAGCCACTAGGGGATATCTCCGCTAGTGGCTTTTTTAATAATTGATTTATGTTGCTTTTGCTGTAGGCCCTTCGACAGGCTCAGGGTGACAAGCCCACTCAAGGTCGTCATTTACATTCTTGAGTCTCCTGTCACCCTGAGCCTGTCGAAGGGCCTACAGCAAAAGCAACATAAATCACCTTTATGCCTACGCCGTGAACTCGTACTGCGTCAGGCCGAGAATGCGGCTGGTGTGTTCGCGCATTTGCTGCGTCAGTTCGGCGTCTTTTGCCAATGACTGACCGAAACTGGGGATCATTTTGCGGAATTTCTCCTGCCAGTCGGCCGATTGCATCTCGGCGGGAAAACACTTGTTCAGCAGGTCGATCATGATCGACACGGCGGTTGACGCGCCCGGCGACGCACCGAGCAGGGCGGCAATGCTGCCATCGGCGGCGCTCACCACCTCGGTACCAAATTCGAGTACGCCACCTTCTTCGTCATCCTTTTTAATCACCTGCACCCGCTGACCGGCAATTTCCAGTTCCCAGTCACTCAACTGAGCTTCAGGGAAATACTCGCGCAGGGCCGCCAGTTTGTCTTCCGGCGATTGCATCACCTGCTGAATCAGGTATTTTGTCAGCGAAATGTTGTGCAGACCCGCCATCAACATCGGCGCCAGGTTATTCATCTGAATCGACTTGGGCAGATCAGAATACGACCCGTTTTTCAGGAATTTCGTGGAGAAACCGGCGTAGGGGCCAAACAGCAGTTCGCGCTTGCCGTCGATCATGCGCGTGTCCAGGTGCGGAACCGACATGGGTGGCGCACCCACCGACGCTTTACCGTATACTTTAGCCTGATGCCGTTCGATAATGTCCCGGTTGAGGCAACGCAGCCATTGACCACTGACGGGAAAACCGCCGTAGCCCCGGCTTTCGGGAATGGCCGACTTTTCGAGCAGCCGCAACGAACCGCCACCCGCACCGATAAAGACGAACTTGGCGTGTACATCACGCGTGGCCCCGGTCGTTACATTCTCTACTTCGATCTTCCACCCGCCCAATGATTTCGACCGCCATATTTCGTGTACGTCATGGGCAAAATGAATCGTCACGCCGGGCATTTCTTCCAGCCGACGGAACATAGCCCGCGTTAGTGTACCAAAATTCACGTCGGTACCCATATCCATCCGGGTGGCGGCTACGGGTTGAGCCGGGTCACGACCGTCCATGACAAGCGGGGTCCAGTCGGCAATTTTGGCCCTATCTTCCGTGTACTGCATCCCTTGAAACAGGTGCGACTTTGTCAGGGCTTCGTGCCGATGGCGCAGGTACGTTACGTTATCATCGCCCCAGACAAAACTCATGTGTGGGATAGGACGGATGAAGTTCGGCGCATCTTTCAGGAATCCTTCTTCGACCAGGTGCGCCCAGAATTGCTTCGATTGCTCAAACGACTCGGCAATCTTTACGGCCTTCGAGATTTCGATCGTCCCATCCTCTCGTTCGGGCGTGTAGTTGAGTTCACAAAAAGCGGAGTGACCGGTGCCGGCGTTGTTCCAGGCATCCGAACTCTCGGCAGCAGCCTGATCGAGCCGCTCAAAAATTTGAATAGTAATATTGGGGTTTAACTCTTTGAGCATTACCCCGAGCGTGGCACTCATGATGCCCGCCCCTATTAAAATAACGTCTGACGATTGAACGTGTGCGTCTTTTCGTTTTCCCATGCTTGTTGTTGAGCAGCTAATCGCCCCTGAATAAAGACCAAAAACAGAGGCCTGTTGTTCCCCAAAACCCGGTAAAATACCAAATTCCTGCGCGTGTAGAACCCTGGCAGGATACGGTTGTACAATTGTTAGCCAATGGGCCTCAGAACACCAGCAGCGTCAGCTAAAGCCCATCGCGCAATTGGTAAAATCGGACGGTTCGTGTTTCGGATTGCATCGGTAGAAGCTGCCCGGTCTCCTGCTTTGCCTACTATGTCTCGCTTTCGTATTCCCGGCCTGATCGGCAGTCTGTGCCTGCCGTTACTAGCTGCTGCCCAGCCCAATCCCGCCCGCCCCGACCTGCGGCAGGGTGCCTATTACTCCGAAGCGGAAGGGGCAAACCGATTGGCCGACACCGCCAGAACGTACCTGACCCGCGCCGCCTGGGAGCAACGCGCTGCCCTCTTGCGCAAAGGCCTCCACGAGGGGATGGAGTTAACCGAAAAACCAGCGTTTGTTCCCCTGAAGCCGCTACGCCATAGCGTTCGGCAACTCGATGGATACACGGTTGAAAACGTAGCGTTCGAGAGTTTACCAGGCATTTTTGTAACGGGAAATCTGTATCGTCCCACTGGCCTAACCGGCAAGCATCCGGGTATTCTTAGCCAGCACGGCCACGCCAAAACGCTGGATGGCCGAACGCCCGAATCGACACAGCAGCGGTGCGCTACCCTGGCCCGGATGGGTGCGGTGGTGTTTGCCTACGATATGATTGGCTACGGCGACAGTAAGCAGTGCGATCACAAAATCCCTAAAGCGTTGAAGCTCCAGGCCATGAACGGCATTCGTGCGCTCGATTTCCTGGTCAGCCTGCCCGATGTCGATCCTGCACGCATCGGCGTCACCGGCGAATCGGGCGGGGGTACACAGGCGTTTATGCTGGCCGCACTCGACCAACGCGTGACGGTAGCGGTTCCGGTGGTGATGATATCGGCCCATTTTTTTGGCGGATGCCCCTGCGAAAGTGGGATGCCGGTGCACAAACGGCCCACCCACGAAACCTCTAATGCCGAACTGGCCGCGCTCATCGCTCCCCGTCCGATGCTGCTGATTTCAGACGGTAAGGACTGGACGAAGAACACGCCATCCGTAGAATATCCGTTCATGCAGGGCGTGTACCGGCTCTATGGGGCCGAAGAGCAGGTCGCCAACGTGCATCTTCCCGACGAGGGGCATGATTACGGTCCCAGCAAACGGTTGGCCGCCTACACGTTTCTGGCAAAACACCTGGGGCTTGACCTCACTCGCGTACTAAAAAACGGCCAGCCCGACGAGAGCCGGAATACCATCTTTCCGGGCGATTCACTGCGGGTTTTCACCGACCAATACCCCCGTCCCGTTCAGGCTGTGCTGGGCGATGAAGCTGTGTCGGCCCTGCTGAAGTAAAGCATCCGGCGCTGTTTTTAGCAAGCAGCCTCAGGTACGTTATTATACGCCGCGTTGCCGTTTCAGTTCGGTGATCTCAAAGTCGAACGGGAGTTCGTTCATGCACTTGAAATGGCCCTGCGGGCATTTGGCATACCCTATCTTTGAACAGGGCCGACAGGGTAATCCCTTGTTTTCCAGGACCACGTACGGCGTTTTGTAGGGATACATACCAAAGGCGGGCACCGTATTTCCCCAGATCGAATACACCTTCTTTTTCAATGCCGCGGCGATATGCATCAGGCCGGTATCGTGGCTGAAAACAACACGCGCACCCTGCAACAACGATGCCGACTGATTCAGGTTGTACTGGCCGCAGGCGTTATAAATCAGGCCCGGACCAAGTGCCGCTTCCATGAGGGCACCCGCCGCCTGATCTTCCTTTCCGCCCAGTAACACCACCGGGTAATCGATCTTGTGGCAGAGTTCGATCATCCGCTCGACGGGTAGTTTTTTGGTCGCATGTTGCCCCCCAATGGCGTAGGCAACGTACCCAGTCTGGTGCGTTGGCGGCAGCCAGTTCTGCTCAATCTGGTCTTTATACGGAATGAAATAATCCAGCCCTTTCCCATCGTTGGCCACCCCCAGGGGCAATACCGTAGCCAGGTAGCGATCAACGATGTGCAGATCGGGCAATGTATTGATTTTCAGACGTACCAGCAGCCATTTGTTCAGGTTCAGCTTCTCGAACGAATAGGCTTTAGCACCCAGTTGCAGTTTAATCAGGCGGGTGCGCAGGTTCTGATGCAGATCGATGATGTAATCGAATTTTTCGGCCCGCAACTGACTCACCAGCGCCGGTAATGACCCCTCCAGATAATGCCGTTTATCGATATACGGGTTATCTTCCAACAGGGTGGCAAACGACCGTTTAGTGGCGTAATGCACCTCCGCATCGGGCATCTGCTGTTTCAGACACCGTACTACGGGGGTCGTCAGCACGATATCGCCGATCGACGAAAAGCGAAGGATGAGGAACTTGGTAGCCATAGCGGCAAAATTACATCTAAAAAGGCCACCACCGCGGTTTGATGCGCGTGCGGTTATCACCCTCCACGCAGTTGACACAGGGCGGGGGTGGCGGCGAGGGTGGCGAGGGGAGAGGAATAATATAGTTGGGGGGGCCTACTCCCTTTGTCCGGTCAACCACATGCGGAATCTTTTGTGAGCCAGACGCACTAAAATAGCCGATTATCGTTTCTTTAGGATCGGTCAACGAGACAATGTTCCCCTGTAAGGAAGCGGGGGCCGCGTCGAAGATTCCGCCATTGCTGCTCGTCAGACTCTCGATCGTTTTGTAGTGCACGTAGGCTTCCCGCGAGAGACTGAGCTGCTCAACCTCCATGTAATAGCCAGCCGTTGACGTATAGGGTGCCCTCGTCAATGGCTGACGGCTAATCGATTTACCGTTGATCTGCTCATCAGATGTTGCATTGTTGCAGTTGGCACCCCGGCAACGCACAATATCCCAGCAGGCCTGGCAGCAGTCGTAGCCGTACTCTGTGCTTATTCCACCGGTAGTTATCGTTCTTGTTTCGCAGATAGACAGGGGTTCGAAGTGCGTCCAGATCCAGCGGTAATAATTGCCGGAGGTGGCGGGGTCTTTGGTGTCCAGGTAAACATTGAACCCTTTATCAATGGCCGTGATACCGGCAATGGGCTGTTCGGTGTATTCCTCGTAGATGCGATCGATGGACGAAACCGGAGTTATCTTTTCCGGTTTCGACTCGTACCGCCGCCCGTCGGGCAGCACAATAGATAGTTTATAGGTACGTCCCTGCTTTCCCTGATAAGTGGCTGGCGTGCGGTAAACACCCCGCCCGATCTCAAGAAAATCCTGCCTGCTACCCTGCTCGTCGGTCACATACACGGTAGCCCCAGTCACGATATAGTTGACCGCCGCAACGGTAAAGTCAGACGAGTAGGTAAGCGTCACCTGGTATGGCCCCGGTTGATCCGTAATGTAGCCATCGACAATGAGGGCTTTGTACCCCAATGAGCGCACATCTGGCTGGTAGGGAGTTACACAGGCGGTCAGCCAGCCTACCAGCATCAGAAGCAGCACCCTGCGGTTGATAATTCGCGTATTTTTCATCGTTGAGAAGCAAAAACTGAGGGTCTTACTGCTGCCCCTACCTGGCTAAAAAGGCCACCATCGGGGCTTGATGCGCGTACGGTAATCACTTTCCTCACAGGCGGCGCAAGGCAAAGGAGGACCCGGCGGCACTATTGGCGACGATTTAATATTGGGTGAACCCTGCCCTTTTTTCCTGTCTACCACATAAGGCATTTTCTGGGCACCAGCTACGCTGAAGAAGCCGAAAACGTATTCACCGGCGTTGGTCAGTGACACTATGTTACCACGTACCGTGGTTGGCGCTGAATCGAATATACCGCCGTTGCTGGCCGTCAGGTTTTCTATCGTCTTGTAATACGTGTAGGCTGCTCGGGAGATCAGCAGTTGCTCTATTTCCAGGTAATATTTTTCGTACGACGTAAAGGGCACCCGTACAATGAACTGGCGACTGATGGAGTTGCCATTCACGGCTTCGTCGGACATGGTATTGATGCAGCCTGCACCTGTGCAATTGGTTACCGTCCAGCAGGGATCGCAGCAGAAAAAACCAATTTCGGTAGACACATTATTGGTAATGGTCACCCGGGAATTGCAGAAAACGAGTTGCTCGAAATTGGTCCATTTCCAGCGGTAATAGTCGCCGGTCGTAGCGGCGTCTTTGGTGTCGACATACACGTTGAACCCTTTATCGAGCACCGTGGTATTGGTTATTTCCTTCTGTGAATATTCATCATAAATCCGGTCGATGGGTGGAGCAGCCCGAAGTTTTTCAGGGGCCGATTCGTATCGTTTTCCATCAGCCAGCACGATGTTCAGCTTGTAGGTACGTCCCACCCGGCCCTGAAACGCAGCGGGTGTCCGGTAGATGCCGGGGGCTACCTCACTAAAATCCTGCCGGCCGCCGGTGTCGTCGGTCACGTATACCTTAGCTCCACTTGCCCGCAGGTTAACGGCCGTATTGGTGAAGTCAGACGAGTACGAAACGCTCACCTGGTGAGGGCCGACTTGATCCGTGATATAGCCATCGACAACCAGGACGCTACCGCCCAGGGATTTCGTTTCGGGTTGATAGGGAGTGATGCACGCAATCAGGCAACCGTACAGAAGCACGTACGCGAATGTCCGGAGAGCCAGGCGATAGGGTAGCGTAAATTGTCGTTTCATAAATCGGTGGTACGTGGCTGGGGAAGTTCCCTAAAACCGAACATTGTAGGTTAGTGAAGGGAATATTGTACCGAATATCGACAGTTTGAAGGCGTCGCTTAGCTGGCGCGGATCATACTTATAAAAGACCGAATAGGCGTTTTTATGGGCATATACGTTGTAGATCGAGAAGTTCCAGCTTTGTTGCACCTTCCGTTTTTTGGCGGGGTCCTGCTCAAACAGCATCGAAAAGTCGAGGCGGTGGTAGTCGGGAATCCGTTCCTGGTTGCGGTTCACATAAATAGGAACCACCACGTTGTTGATGCGCGCCCGTCCATACGGCTGGGTAATTGGTCGGCCAGTACTGTAGGTAAAATTCAGCGACATACTAAACCGCAAACTGGGCCGGTAGGTAGCAGTCGCGTTGAGCGTGTGTGGTTTATCGAAGTTGGCCGGATACACCTGCCCACCATTTACCTGCTGCTCGGGAAACAGACTGTTGATGGTCAGCAGGGTACGGGCATAGGTGTAGCTGACCCAGCCCGTCCAGGCGCCTTTATTTTTGCGAACCAGCATTTCCAGGCCATACGCCTGGCCTTTACCCTGCAACACGTCTGTTTCGGGCGCCGGGTTCCGCTGTAGATTCGCCCCATCGCGGTAGTCAATGGCGTTGGTCAGGGTTTTGTAGTATACTTCGGCCGAGGCTTCATATTCGTTCTGCTTCCCGTTCATGAAATAGCCCAGCGACCATTGATCGGCAATCTGCGGCTTGATGTTGGCATCACTCAGGACCCAGCGCGAGGTGGGCAATGCAGCCGTAGTGTTGGACACCAACTGGATATACTGCCGGATCCGGTTATAGCCAAACTTTACCGAGCGCCCCTCGCCAACATTTACCCGCACGGCCAACCGGGGTTCAATTCCCCCGGCGGTGTGGTAAATGGTGCCGGCCGCGTAGGGCGTAGTGGCCGTGGCTGTACCGGGCAGGCGGGGCAGGTCAGTGCCGTAGGTACGTGCCGTTGTTGGTCCGTCGTTGAGCAGCGTTGAATACCGAAGACCACCCAGCACCGACGTGCTTTCGGATAGTTTCCATTCATCCTGGGCGTAAACAGCCAGCTCAAAGGCCCGTTCGGTGGGCAACGCAAAAGGGAGGGCGTTTGAGGCAGGACCGGGCGTGAGTTTGTTTGGCTGAATATAGTAGTCGATACCACTGATGCCAACCTGCACTGCATGTCGGTCGTTGAGAGCGATCGTCAGGTCGCTTTTAAGTTGTTTATGGAGAACTTCAGCTACCAGACTAAACTGGTTGGCCGAATCGGGAGCCGATGTTTCGGTACGATACTGACTCCAGACCGCCGTTGTTGTCAGGTTAAATCGACTGTTGATCAGGTAGTTCCAGCGAACGGTGCCGGCCAGTGTCTGATAATCGAACTGTGTCGACGAGGCATTGATTTCTACACCCGAGAGCGAATCAGACGGGAGCTTGAACACATCGCGACCGTAGTAGCCTGTGCTGCTCAGCGTATGTTTTTCGGATAGTTGCCACTTTAGTTTGGTGGTTAAATCATAGAAATTAGCCCGTGTGCCACTCAGGCTGGCGGGGCCGATGCTGAACAGAAAGTCGTTGAACGACACCCGCGTAGCGGCGAGCATGGTCAGCTTGTTTTTAATAATCGGCCCTTCTACCCCGGCCCGGCTCGATACAATTCCGATACCCCCATAGGCCGACCACCGTTCTGTTTCCGGCTCTTTTATTTTGATGTCGAGCACCGATGACGCCCGGCCGCCATAACTGGGCGCAATGCCTCCCCGGTGTAACGTCAGGTCACGGACAATATCGGGGTTGAAAACGGAGAAGAAACCCAGCAGGTGACTCGTGTTGAACAGCGGGGCGTCGTCCATCAGCACCAGGTTCTGGTCGATGCTGCCGCCCCGCACGTTGATGCCCGTTGCGCCCTCACCCACAGAGGTAACTCCTGGCAAGAGTAACAGGCTGCGCACCACGTCGACTTCGCCCATAAAAGCCGGAATCCGTCGAATATTCTTGATGCTCAGTTGTGTAACCCCCAGTTCTACTTTCCGAACGTTTTTATCGGGCGCTTCTGTCTGCACCACCACCTCCTGAAGATACTCAGTGTCGTTTGCCAGATCGATATTCAACAGCACCTGCTTATTCAGCACTACCTCGACCACCTGGCTAACGTACCCAACGTGTGAAATTCGAATTGGGTACGTACCTGCGCGAAGCGGCAGGATGAAGAAACCGTCTTTGCCCGTAACTGTACCCGCCCGGGTCGACTGAACGAAGATGGTAGCCCCAACAACGGGTAGGTTCGTTCCCGCCTGCCGAACGTAGCCCGACAGCGAATATGTCTCCTTTGACTGACTAAGAGCGGGCCGGGTGATTGAGAAAAACGTGAGTAGTAGTAACGTAGCGTAGCGCAGCATGCAGAGCGGTTAAGGAATTCCTCTGTCAAAGCAGTCTAAACGGATCAATTTACTTTGAAAGCCAACAATTTATACATGAAAATTAACCAATTAATCAACTATCACCCGCTTTCATAACGCTACGCATGATTACCTACCTATGCATAGCACCTGCCCTGAGTTAGAAGTAAGTAAATTTTCTGGCAGCGACGTACCTGACCCCGGCAGTTTTCTGGTCGGCGATCAACTGTTTATCACCAGTTCCAGCTTGGTTCCTCGCCCGGTAGCCGACTGGATATCCAGAAAACCACCCATCGCCCTGGCTCGCTGTTTCATGCTCGACTGCCCGGTTCGCTGACTGGGCTTGTCCGTATCGAAACCCCGTCCATTGTCTTCAATGATTACTTTCAGTTGCTCTTTATCATGGCCAAACCGCATAGTCGCTTTCGTTGCTTCTGAGTACTTAACCAGGTTATTGATTGCCTCTTTACTAATCAGGTACAGGTTCTGACGAACGTCCATCGAGATAGGCAGGCTTTCCAGCCCAGGATCGCTGATCACCGAAAACTGAATCCCTTTCGATTCCATCAGCGGTTGAGCGTACTCCTGCAACCGCAAAATAATCCGCTGTAAGGAGTCATTACCGGGATTGATCGTCCAGATGATTTCGTCGATCACTTCCAGAATCTGCCGGGCATCGGTGTTGATCTTGTTGATGGCCCGCTCTACCGTTTCGGGCCGGTTCTGGGCGATCAGGTCATTGACCATACCACTCAGCAGCGAGATACTACTGAGGGTACTGCCCACTTCGTCGTGGAGGTCGTGGGCAATTCGTTTGCGCAGTTGTTGCGCTTCCTGCAACCGCCGCAGCCGGGCCCGGTTCAGCAGCCAGGCCGTTACGGCTACACCCAGCAACAACAGCAGCACCCCGCCAATGAGCAGGGCATTGGTTTGAAACCGACGCCGGTCCAGTTCGTCATCCCGGAGCTGCGCCTGTTGCCGAAGGAGTTTAATCTGCTGTTCTTTTTTTTCGGTTTCGTAACGGGCAATCAACCGCTGCACTTCGGCATTGGTGCGCACGGTAGTTGTTGAATCGATGAGCTTGTTTTTCTGCAACTGGAGTACGTACGCCTGCTGGTAGTTGGTCTGCTGGGCATACATATCGGCTAGCCCCTGCGTGTATCGTTTCAGATCATCTTTGTAATTGTTCTTCTCGGCAATAGCAATCGCTTTCTTGTAGTAGATTTCCGCTTTTGGGTAAGCTTGCTGGTCGACATACAATTGGGCCAGCGTACCATAACTGGTACTCAGGCCAAGCGGCTGTTGTTGCTTTTCCAATAATCGGAGCGCCTGCTCGATGTATTTCACTCCTTCGGCAGGGCGGTTCAGCAGGTGCATGTCGTTGGCGATACCATCCAATGCATCAACCTGAAGCAGGTCAAACTGCATGTCGCGGGCCAGTTTTAGCGATGCCTGATGGTGGGTCAGCGCCTGCTGTGGCTGTTTTAGATCCTGATAAAAATCGCCCAACTGATTTTCAAAAATGGCAATTCCCCGTTTGTCCCCATTCTCGCGGAAGATCGTTTCCGCCTCCCGATAGTAGGGAATAGCCTGTTGCAGTTTACCCATTTTCACCAGGGCTCCCCCAATAAGCCGGTGGGGAATGGGTGCGCGGGGCTTGAGCTTGAACTGCTCCTGAATGGCAATAGCCTGAAGAGCCGTTTGCAGCACCTGCTCGTTATGGCCCAGCTTATCATGGCCGGAGGCGATATTACACAGGGCACCGTAGATGATTCTGGGAGACAGTTTGTGCTGCTCGGCCGTGGTCAGGGTACGTTGGAAATAAACCATTGCCTGCTCATAATCGGCCTTCATGTAGCTGATCATGGCCCGGTTTCGGTGAGCTCCCACCACCCTTGGCCAATCGTTGATTCGGGTGGCCACATCCACCATCTGTCGGCTTAGCGAATCGGCCCTGACGTAGTCGGCTTTTTTGTAGACCAGTTCGTAGATGACTTTGTCCATAGCCAATGTGTAGGCTGAATCAGTAGGCCGGTGGGTAGTCAGATAACCGAGTAGTGAATCAAGGGGCTGGGCGGTCTGGCCGCTGACGTTCAAACTACCCATCAGCAGCGTACCGAGGCAGACCAGTCGTACGTAACCAGTTTTCATTGATCGTTGGAGTTTAACGACTAGTTACTACATTATTCAGTATCAGACAATAACTTGTTTATTAAAAGTATAGTCCATGAACAGATTATACAGGGCCTGCTATCTAATCGAACTAGTGGCTATGTATGCCAGCATCAAACAGACTTGCAGAAAGGCTCCAAAGCACTTTGATTATCAGTCTATTGAACTAGAAATAACCTCGTTTCCGAATCAGATCAGGCCAGGGCTTTTCTGGTAAATCGGTCGGCTAGCCAGTAGACGGCGTAGGTAAAAACGGGGGCAGCCACCACATCGGCGGTGTAATGTACGCGTTGAATCAGGACGCAGATACCCACGATGGCGGTTCCGATAAAGACCAGCCAGCGGTCGAGGGGGCGCACCAGACAGAGGGCCATGAGGTAAATGCTGGCCGTATGGCCGGAAAAGAACAGGTCTTTGGTGATGAACTTTGCCCCGTAGAAATAATTGCTGAGCGGATCGCGCAGTTCGATCAGGCCGGGGGGCGGGTCGAGCGGGGTAAGCCCGATGCTGATGATCCGGGCAATGAACAGAAACGCGTAGGCCCAGATGAAGCGCAGGTACATGAGCGGTGATTTCTGCACCCGGTAGATCAGCAAGAGAGCCGCGCCCCAAAGACTCAGAAAAACAGCCAGTGACACGTCATGCCGGGGCAACGCATTCAGCACGACATCATCTAGTACGATGCCGTTTCGGGCTTCGATTTTAGCCAGATACCAGGGCCACATGGCCAGGAGCGCGCAAACAAGCAACAGGCCACCAATAGCTATTCGGCGAAAATCAGGTCGTTGCCAGGCCTCCTTCCAGCGCACGGAATGGGCATCGTTAACCAGCGTATCGTTCAGGGATTCATTCATAAGGGGCTGCAAAGATACATCAACAATAAAAAGCCCGGCAACCAGAACAAACATGTCTGATTACCGGGCTCTTTTGAGGAGTAGTTGATTGGTGACTAAGTGATTGGTTAACTGGTCTTCAACGTCCAAATAACCAATCATCCAATTACCTAATCAATACAGTACAGGTTTGCCTAGCGTTTCTTCGTTTTCAACTGCTGTTGCAGGGCCTTGATCTCTTTCGCCTGCTGAATCAGGTGAAGCGTTAGTTCTTCGTTTTTCTGCACCAGCGTAGTGAGCAATTTGGTTAGCTCAACGCCTTTGTCGGCCATTTCGGCGGCAGCAGGAATGCCCGGCAAATGGCCGTTTTGCCGAATGTATTTTTCCACTTCGCTGAGTGGCTGCAAGGTGTATTGCTTCTCGAAGACAAAATCGGCCCACTGGCTGGCCGACTGGGCACGTACTACCAACTGATTGGTCGACAGTTTGTTGGCTAACACTACATCACCCCTATCGGATACGGTCAGAAACTTTTCGGTAACCGTTTTTTGGGCGGGCGAATGGGCGGTCAGGTTCGTAAACCGCAGGCCGCTTTGGTTCTCGGCCCGGGCGGTCAGTTCCAGCAGGCTCTGCGGCGACGAATTACCGATGCCGACGTTTACGCCATTACCCAGAATGAGCGCATTGCTGCTCAGTACCCGCGCATTGGCACCGATGGCCGTAGCGTTGGATAATCCCCTGCCACTGCTGCTGGCGTTGAACCCCAGGTACGTGTTATGGTCACCATCCAGATCCAGCGGGCCGGCTCCAACGCCGATGCCACTGTTTCCACGACCGCCGCGCAGGCTTTGCCCGGCATTGTAGCCCATGAATACATTATCGCTGCCATCGATATTGTTCTTCCCCGATTCAAAGCCGACAAACGTGTTGTTTGAGCCGATGGTGTTGGGGAAACCAGCTTTCAGGCCCATAAAGGTATTGCGTGCCCCGGATGTGTTACCCTGCCCCGCCTGACTACCCAGAAACGTATTGGCTGTTGCGCCACTGGCCAGCGTCGTGCTTTGCCCGACATACAGGTTCGTCGTGCCGTTGTCGGAACTGATTGCCACGGGTGTATTGTCGGGAACAACGATCTGGCTCTGAGCCAGTACGCAATTTGCTGATAGTGTACTCAGCAATAAGAAGGTAGCGGTGAATTTCATAGACTGGTGACCAGGAATGGACTTAGGGGCAAGTTACATGAATTTCACAAAATTACTCACGGTGTTTACTACCCATTTTTTAAACTAGATGTGAACTATCAAACGCATATGAGTACTAGATAACTGCGGCGATTGATCGGGTGTCTATATGGCGCGGTGTTTTGTGGCAGATACCACGTCTATACTCAAACTTGCAGACTGAAGTCCGCGTTACAGTAATGATCACTTAACCGTTTTATGACAACACCCGAACAGGCCGTATCGGCGATCCAATCTGGTAATCGCGTTTTTATTCACAGTGTCGCTCAGACGCCCCACGTGCTGATCCAGGCGATGGTTGATCAGGCCGACCGCCTCCGCGATGTTGAAATTTGCCATATTCATACCGAAGGCCACCTCCCGTATCTGGAACCGCAATACAAGGGTATTTTCAAACCGAATTCGTTTTTCATCGGGGCCAACATGCGGCGGCAACTGGCGCAGGGCATCGGCGACTACGTACCTGTGTTCCTGAGCGAGATTCCCCTGCTTTTTAGCCGGAACATCCTGCCCATAGACGTAGCCCTGATCCAGGTGTCGCCGCCCGACGCCCACGGCTATTGTTCGCTGGGGCCGTCGGTCGATGTGTCGCTGGCGGCTATCCGATCGGCCAAGTACGTGATTGCGCAGGTAAACCCACGGGTGCCACGTACCCACGGCGACGGGCTTATTCCGTTCTCGATGCTACACGCCACCATCGAGGTCGACGAACCGATCTATGAAGTACGCCCCGGTGAGATCGACGCCACCGACCGCAAGATCGGGCAGTACGTGGCTAGCCTGGTTGAGGATGGGGCTACGTTGCAACTGGGCATCGGTGGGATTCCCAACGCGACACTGGCCGAGCTGATTCACCATAAGGGGCTGGGTATTCATACCGAAATGTTTACCGATGGCATTATCGACCTGGTAGAGCGGGGCGTAATCACGGGTGAACACAAGACGGTGCTCCCCTACCGGATCGTGTCGAGCTTTGTGATGGGTAGTCAGCGCGTGTACGACTTCATCAACGACAACCCGGCGGTGGCGATGAAGCAGGCCAGCTACACCAACGATACGGCCATCATTCGCCGCAACCCGAAGGTAACGGCGATCAACTCGGCGATCGAGATCGACATAACGGGTCAGGTTTGCGCCGACACCATAGGTACCATGCAGTATTCGGGCGTGGGCGGACAGATGGATTTCGTCCGGGGCGCTTCATTATCCGAAGGCGGTAAACCCATCATCGCCTTGCCTTCTGCCACCAGCAAAGGGCTGAGTAAGATTGTTCCGTTTTTGAAAGAAGGCGCTGGCGTAACCACCACCCGCGCCCATGTGCATTATGTGGTGACGGAGTGGGGCATTGCCGATTTATTCGGGCAAAACCTCCGTCAGCGCGCCCGGCTATTGATCAACATTGCACATCCAGATCACCGCGAAGAGCTTGATCGTCAGGCATATGAGCGATTTGGCCGCTAGCCTCAATTAGTTGATGCAGTGGCAACGAGTTCTGGTTGACAGGGACATTGCCAACATATTGGCTGGGTCGATCAGACAGAGTGCCTCAGTAAACGCAGGGCAACCCGTAGGCGTGTTTTTACCGTGCCTACGGGTACGGCCAGTTCCGTGGCCGCTTCCAGTTGCGTGTACCCGTCAACGTAAATAAGTTTGACCAGTTGCTGATGCTGCGGCTGCAGGCGATCAATGAGCTGGCTGAGCCCGATATGGTCAAGGTTTATAGCGGGCGTCCAGTACTGTTGCTCGATGTAATACCGGTTGTCATCATCAATCGACATAAGCTGAACGGCTGTTGGCTGGCCTTTGGTTTTACTGGCCCGGACAACATCAATAGCCGTATTTCGGGCAATATTACACATCCACGTAAACAGGCGTCCTTTACCGGTATCGAACCGGTTGAGGTGCTGCCAGATTTTGATAAATACATCCTGAAGAACATCCCGCGCCTGCTCAGGATCATGCACAAACTTGAGTATATGAACGAGCAGCGTTACCGAATACTTCCTGTATAGCCAGCGAAAAGCCCGCTCATCGCGGTGGCGTAAGTGCTCGATCAGAATAGATTCGTCTTTGAACGGCGATCGGTTAGGAGACATGTTGGGTGTTGCTGATAGTGGTACGTATGCCTATCGGGGACGGACTGTTCATGTTTTAATCAAAATTTAGTAAACCCTTGGCTACAGAATGGGTTTGGCAAGATAGATTGCCACTAATCAACGCTATATAAACCGCTGTATGTCAATGCGCTTCTCTCTAGTCATGCTCGCTCTGATGGTAACACTGGCTGGTGGTGCCTGCAAACAGGACACCCTGGCACCTACGGGTGGTCTAAAAATTACGTATACGCTCAATCAGGCGCTTCCCTCTACATCGCTTGCCTTTTCTCTTGCCACAGAAGCACTCTACGGCAAAGGTCCTTCTCTGACCACAAACGGCACTATCCAGGCAATCTCAGCCACACAGTATCAGATCGTTATCGACGACTTAAATCCAGGAAACTACGTTATTTCTTTCAACGCCTCCAACAATACAGTGCAGGTTACGGGGGGTAAACAGAGAGAATACAATTTCCGATAGCTGCTTACCGTACCGGTGTTGATTCAGATCAATTCGGCGGTACCAAAAAGCACCGAAAATGCTTTACACCAAATCAGAACGTACCGCTGTTTGGCAGGGTCGGCGCCGGCCGGTAATTCGACGGAGAAATTGCCGCTGTTGGTCAATCGACTTACCTCGATGAAGTTGCGCAGGCCCGTGGTTTCGGCCAGATAAATTCGCAAATCGGGACCGCCATCGCTCTGAAAGTCCGTAAAGACGAGCGACTGTTTTCCGTCTTTTTCGTAGACCCGAACCGTTCCCCTAACGGTATGCACGCCGTTCATAAACAGGCCTTTCGAGCGCAATACCTGCCCGGTCGAGTCGATAGTCACTTTGGTTGTAGTTGTACTGCTCTGAGGCGTCGTTATAACCACCGGCGCAGGGTCGACGGTGGCCTCTGTAGACCGACAGCCAGCCAGCACGCCAGTCAGCAGAAGTAGGGCAATTGATAAGTATGATATCATGGTTCTGTTGGTTACACTGGTTTACCATTTGATGAAAACACCCGCATTGTACGAGCGCGCGTAAGGCACGTTTTCGCCGGCCAGCGCGCCTATTACGCTGGCTGTCAGGCCAAACCTGTCCGGCACAATGTCGTACGCGGCCTTCACACCAGCACCGAGGTACATCTGGTTGTTCAGGTACGTACCTGAGAATTGATACGCTTCGGTATTGAAAAACGGGCCGTTTTTGGCTGGCAACCGGAAGTCGAGCGTACCAGCCAGCCATAGACGCGGATGTACTTTGTAGCCGAACTCGCCGTTCAGTTTCAGGAAATTGCTGTAGTTCTGCGTCATGAACCCGTAGCCCGCTTCGGCATAATAGTAGGTACGTTGCCCACCCGACCCCAGCGACAGGTAGGGCATCACGGTCCACCCTTCGTAGCCGGTGCGTAGCCCAAGCCGGTCGTTGTTGGTAAACGTATTGGCCAGCGCATCCACGCCAACGCTCAGTTTAACAGCGCCTTCCAGCAGTGCCCGTTTAACGCCCAGCCCGATGTTACCAACGCCCGACAACGTACCTGCGGCCACGGGATTGGCCGACAGGTTCGTACTGGTTCCGGTGCTAAGCAGTTTGTAGGGCAACACACCGCGAACTTCCCAGCCTTTGGCAAATCCATATTCCGCATACAGTTGCAGGGTCACATCGCTGGTGTTGCGAAAGACGGCCTGTTCAGCCCCCGCTGAGCCATATACGGCGTTGTAATAGAGACCGGAATACCCAATCTGGAGAAATCCTTTTCGGTATCCCCGAACCCAGGGGCCACCGGCCATCGACAGGGTCGAGAGGGTCAGCAGCAAGAGCGACGTTAGTAAGAAATGGCGCATGGTCATCATGGTCGATTAAATCAGTGGGCGTCTTTATCCTGAATGGTTGGCCAGATACCGTCGGCTTTTTCGATATAACCCGGCCGGTCTTTGTCCCAAATCGCTTTCACTTTGGCGTTATAATTCAGGTACAATTTCCCGCCGTTGATCGTCCAGGCGTCGGGTTGGGTGGGCGCTTTGTGTCCTTGCGACGTACCGTAGGCGCAGTAGCCGCCATATTGCGGCACATACTGATCGGGGGTCGCCTTAAAGGCGTCGCGATTGGCGGCCGAAGCAAAATACCAGTTGGCACCCCGGTAGCTGTAAGCCAGTGTCGAATCGCCCATAACGGGTTTACTTTCGGTAAAATAGGCCACCGGATCGTAGCCCCGAATGGCTTTTCCAGCCGTGGCAAAAACGGGCGACTGCTGAGCAAAAACCGTGTTGGCGGCTAGTAAGATGGCAATAAATGCCAGACGAAAACTTGTTAATTTCATGATTGATTGGTATTTAATCAGTTGATTTATTGACGTTTACTGTCCGAACAGCTTCGGAAATAGTTAGTTGTTGACGAATGGCGTCGTGGATTAAGTCGGGCCGACGCCAGGGAATGAAGTGGTTCATCTTGGGAATCATCTGAATGGTCACCGGCGCGTTTATCAGCATACGTTTGGCGAAAGCGGCGTTTCCGGGCGGCACCAGTGAATCGTCCTCGCCCTGAATGACAATTACCGGCACCCTGATTGTCGCCCAGAGCGGTTGCATGTCCAGTAGCTCGTCCTTCAGGGCCATAATTTCCTGGTTACTCACATCGAATTCTGTGGGAAGCCACTGCCGGAATGGAAACACGGTGCCAATGGGGCGATACCACTCCTGCTTTTCAAGCGCCGGATCAATAGAAGGAGCCACTAAAATCAGTCCGCCTACCTGGTTCGGGTAATCCATCGCCAGCCGCACGGCCACGGGTCCGCCCAGCGAATGACCCACCAGAATCGGCTTTTGGCCAGCCCTGTTTTGTCGAAGCAGTGGTGCAATAGCAGCGGCCTGTCTCTGGAGCGACCGCTCAGCCTCACCCAGCCCTGATTTACCAAACCCCGGCCGGTCAACGGCCACCAACTGAGCGCGGTTGTACAGTGTGGAATCGGCAAAGAAGTCGATAAACGCATCCCATGAGCCGGGTGACCCATGAATGAACAGGACCATCGGCAACGTATCTGCCCCAAGTTGAGCATAATGCAGAGGCTGCCCCTCCTCGCCGACTATACCAAACGTAGGTTTCACCGGTTTGTCAGCGAAGTAGCGTTCGATTTTTCGATCCGACATCCGCAGCGATACACACTGAGGGAGCAACATCACGAGCAATAACAGGCAAACGAGTAGCATACGCCAGCGGACTATTCGCGCCCACCAGGGCCTTAACCGGTTCATATTGAAACATCTACGGATTAATTAATCAGCAACAGAACCGCCTGCCACAGGGCCATCCCGATAAAGGCGATCCCGGTTAGTCGATTGATCCATCGCCCGTTCAGATAGTATACAATGCGCTGCCGTTGCCAGTTGGCCAGCAGCGCCACGCTCATCAGCAGGGCGAAAGCACCCGCCGACGTACCCAGCGCAAACACCCACTGACTGGCCGCATAACCCACTGGCACCAGCTTATGACTGCTCAGGTACAGCCACACCGCCGACCAGAACGGCAACAGTTGCGGATTGGTCGCCGCCAGCAATGCGCCTTTCCAGAACGGGAACGACGTACCTGACGCCGTCGACTGATTCAGCACCACAGGCTTCTGCCGAAACGAAGCGATGCCAGCACCCAGCAACACGGGAATGGGCGCGTACATCAGCACCACCCACCAGCGCGAATCGGTCGGAATCAGCATCAGGCCACCCGCCGCCAGGGCACTGTAGGCAATTTCGGGCAGGCTCCCTCCCAGCGCCAGCCACAGGCCGGCACGCCGGTTCTGGCTGAGGGTCATTTGCACCACGGCCATGTTGACCGGACCAGGGTGAACAGACCCCGCAAAACTGATCAGGCTGACGATGAAAAAGAGCAGTAGCATAATCTGAAAGAATTTGAAGGGTCATTCATTGTCATTAAGTGGTCATTTGCCTGCGGCGTCATTGATAGCCAGTCATTTATGATTATTCGATCAATGACCACTTAATGACAATGAATGACCACTTAATGACTCATAGCCGCTGCGTGCTGAACGGTTGAGTAGGCCACGCCGAAGTTTGGCGGCAGGTTGACGGTCGGAAACGCGCTACGAATCGCCACCTGAATCAGGGCCATGTGATGAATGGCGTGTTCGATGTTGTAGAGCAATTCGCGGGCAAACGACGACGGAATCAGCATCGTTTCATCACCCGACACCGACAGGTCAGCTTCCAGATCGAGGGGCAGGTTGAGGTCAATCCGATGAATGAGCCGGTCTACGGCACCAATCCGGCGCAGGGCTTCGTCGGTGCTGATCTCCAATCGGAGGTCGCGCTGCCGCCGGTCGTAGTTCAAGTGGCCCGTCTGAATGCTGTTGACCAGCAGTTCATAGAATTCAAGAATATGCCGGACGTGTTTGCCAATGGTGTTACCAGTAAGTACGGGCAACGGGTGGGCGTATTCACGATCAGGCAATTGGCCGATTACGTCGGCGAGTTGCATCAGAATATCGGTGCTGGCAGATTTAAGCGACATAGCGGGTTGATGAAAGGGTTGGGTGAGAATCAGTGTGTGGCTGTAGGTACGTTCTTCCGACCCATCAGGCTTTGCCGGAGGCCAAGGAGGATCGGAACCCACTCGAACCGGGTCAGCCAGAGAATGGCTGAACAGCTAAGGGCTACCACCACGGCCAGGAAGAATAAGTAGCCGCCGTCGCCCAGTACGTCGATGCCCAGAATGGTCAGGTGCGAGAGAATAGCACCGGCCATCACTCCCAGGCCGATTCCTGCGCCGATCCAGCTTGTACGGGGAATCAGAATCAGCACCGATGCAATGAGTTCGACAATACCGGAGCCGATGCGTCCCCAGGGCTCAACGCCCAGTGTTGAGAAAATGTAAACCGACTCAGGTTGAGCCAGAAACTTGAAATACAGCGTCTGAAGAAGGATGATAGCGGCCACCAGACGAACGGCCCACAGCAGGTACGTGATTGACTTGTTCATGGTATTGAGGGGATGGATTGGGTATATTGGATGTAGGAATTGCGGTAAGTTGATCTGAGGCTAGGAAGCCTGTACAAATTTCATCCAGCTAGCGTCGGCTTTTTTGTGCAGGGCTGACTCGTCTTTGTTCCACTTGGTCAGGGTGTTGTTGATGAAGGAATGGTAGAAGAGAAACAGCTTGCCATCGACCAGTTTGAACGTTTCGGGATCGACTTCCACCTTCTCACCGGCGGCTCCCATCGCGTAGGCACACCAGCCACCATACTGCGGTTCGTAACGGTCGGGGCTATCCTGAAATGCTTTCTGGTTGGCTGCCGAAACAAATCGGTAGGTTATGTTTTTATAAGTGAACGCGTTGGAAGCCGACCCTTTCACGGCCTTGTTCTGGGTGAAGTACGCCACCGGATCATACCCTTGAAGGGCCAGGCCGTTATCGAGATTGAACTGCTGTTTCCGAACGGCCGGGTTCGATTGAGCCAGGGCCGATGCGCTCGATAAGGCAGTAAGAACGATGAATAAAAGGGCAACGAATTTCATGAGACAGTATGGTTGGTTGATTGTAACTGACAGCACCGATGCAGGCTGCTGCTGATGCCAAGTCAATTTCCAAATACTGTTCCAGCTATGCCAAAGCTCTAAAAAACGCCTCAGGTTGGCTGAAATCGGCAAAATAGCCGCTTAGCAAGCGTGCCAATCCCAGGCAGGCCATTGGTGGTTTTCCTGATATTTCGTAACCTTTACGATATAACCGAGCGTACGTGCAACTACCATCGGCTCAAATCGGCTTTCCTGGCTGGTAAAACAGTCACCTGTAGGCACCAGACGGGTTTCTCTTCGTAAGGGCCAGTTTCGGATCGGGAATTGCGGCTTTATCGGGTAGTACCCCAACCCATTTTCTCAACAGTTCTATGAGCCTGTCTTCCGTCATTCCCCACAACGTACTTCGGCTATCTCACTTCACGGTTGAGAATGCGCTGGAACCAATTCTGCTGTTCGACCAGACCGGGCGGGTGAGCCGGGCCAACACGGCAGCCTGTCGGCAGCTTGGCTACGAACTGGCTCAGTTGACAACGCTACATTTCAGCACAATCTACCCCGACTATAGCCCCGCCCAGTTTAGTGAACTGTGGCAGTCGCTTCAGCAACGCCACACCCTCACCCTCGACCTGCCCCAGGTACGTAGCGACCAGACTGTTCGGCAGGCGGAGGTGGGCATGAACTTCGTTCACCTCGACGATCAGGATTACCTCTGCTGCTTCGTGCGCGACGTGACCGAACGCTCCCAAGTGGACGATACGCTACGACGCATTTCAGAAGGCACCGCGGCCGACATTGGCATCGACTTCTTCCAGTCGCTGGTGCAGCAACTCACGGCCACGCTCAACGTGCAATACGCCACCGTGACCGAGTGTACCAATGTAGAGAAGACGCGCGTGAGAACGCTGGCGTTTAATGTGAACAATGCCTTACACGAAAATATCGAGTATGATCTGGCTGGCACACCCTGCGATATCGTTATGAAGGATCGTGATTTTTATTGCCCGACCGACGTGGCCGCGAACTTTAGCCAGGGAGTAGGCATCGAATCATACCTGGGTGTGCCGATTCATGACAAAGCGGGTGAGGTGATCGGTCATCTGGCGGTGAGCGATGCACGACCCATGACCGACCATCACAAATACGTGGGCATTCTGCGGGTACTGGCCGCCCGGTCGGGGGCTGAAATTGGCCGTAAAGTGGCCGAAGAACGACTCCTGCACATTCAGGAGCAACTGGAAGCCACGGTTGTTGCCCGAACGCTCGAACTGGCCACCGCCAAAGAAGAAGCCGAAGCGGCCAACCGGGCTAAAAGTGATTTCCTGGCCACGATGAGCCACGAACTCAGAACGCCCCTCAACGGTATTCTTGGCTACACCCAACTGTTCAAACGAGACACGGAACTATCTGAAGGCCAGCAGAAAGGCGTAAAAGTCATGCACGACTGCGCCGAAAGCCTGCTGTCGCTCATCAACGACGTGCTTGATCTGTCGAAGATCGAGGCGCGGAAAATGGAGGTACTTTCAGACACTTTTTACCTGCCCGAACTGCTGCACAACATCACCCAGCAAATTCAGATTCGGGCCGAGCAGAAGGGCCTCCGGTTCGACACGTACCTGGCCGATACCCTTCCCGACTGGGTCGTGGGCGACGAGCGCAAAATCAGGCAGGTGCTGCTCAACCTGTTGGGGAACGCCGTCAAATTCACGCCGTCCGGGACAATCACTTTCCGGGCCGAGTGGAGCGCGGGACGAAACACCGGTATTACCGGCGACGAGTCTCCCACGCCAGTCATTCGCTTTCTGATCGAAGATACGGGCGTGGGCATTCCCGACGAACAACTGGCCAGCATCTTCCTGCCCTTCCAGCAGATCCGCGAATCGTCTGATTTTGTGGAGGGTACGGGCCTGGGCCTATCCATCACCGACCAACTCGTTCGGCTGCTCGACGGCGACTTGTACGTAGCCAGTCAGGCGGGGCGCGGTACCCAATTCCGCCTGTCGATGAAGCTACCCGCCGCTACCGAATCAGTACCAGCCAGTAACCCAGCGGTTAGAACTGGCCAGCCGATTGTGGGGTACGAAGGTCCACAGAAAACCATTCTGGTGGCCGACGATGGCTATTCAAGCTGTTCCGTCATCACGAGTCTACTTGTGCCACTCGGTTTTTCCGTCATCGAAGCCAAAAACGGTCGTGAGGCGATTGACCTGGCCCGGAAGCACACGCCCGATCTGATTTTGCTCGATCTGGTAATGCCCTACGTAGATGGGTTCAACGCCCTGGAAGCGATCAGAGCCGATCGGGCTACGCAGTCGGCACACGTGTTTGCCTTTTCGGCGAAAGTGTTCGACAGCGACAGGCAACGTACCCAGCAAGCCGGTTTCGATGAGTTTATTCCGAAACCCGTCGATTTACAGGACCTGCTCACGAAGATTGGCCAGCACCTGAACCTGACCTGGCAACTCGCCCCTGCGGCATCGTCGCCGGTTGTGCCAGCGACGGCTCAGGTACGTGAGGAGGCTGCGCAACTTCCCGATGTGGCCCAACTGGACGCCTTGCACACACTGGCACGCATGGGTGATATTCAGGGCATTCTGGGTCAGCTTGAGGCACTGGAACAGGCGAATGCGGCGTATCAGCCCTTTGTCGAGCGCATCCGTCGGGCCGCCGGCGAATTCGATACGCGGGCCATTAAGAAGTACATACAAACCTGCCTGAAATCAGTATGAATGCGTTCTACGACGACGATAATGGCCCCGGCATAACCAGCACGGGGAAGCAGCGCACAATTTTGATTGTTGACGATATGCCCAACAATATCAGCGTGTTGTACGAAACCCTGACCCGCTTTCGGTATAAAGTGCTGGTGGCCCGCGATGGCAAAAGCGCGATTGAACAGGCGCAACTCGCCCAACCCGACCTGATCCTGCTCGACATTATGATGCCCGGCATGGACGGTTTCGAGACCTGCCGCCGGCTGAAACAAGCGGAAACGACCCAGGCCATTCCGGTGCTGTTCATGACGGCCCTTTCCGAAACCATCGACAAGGTCAACGGTTTCAATATGGGGGCGGTGGATTACATTACCAAGCCGTTTCAGTTGCAGGAAGTGCTGGCCCGCATCAACACCCACCTGACCCTGCGCCAGTTGCAATGCGAGCTGGAAGACGCCAACGCGCTGCTCGAACAGCGCGTGGCCGACCGGACAGACTCGCTCGCCAAAGCACTGGCCGAAGTGGAACAACTCAAAAACCAGTTGCAGGCCGAGAATACGTACCTGCGCGAAGAACTGAAACAGACCACCAATTTCGAGGAGATCGTCAGCCAGAGCAAAGCGTTCGGCAAGGTACTTCGGCAGGTAGAACAGGTAGCCCCTACCAACACATCGGTGCTGATTCTGGGCGAATCGGGAACGGGGAAGGAACTGCTGGCGCGGGCCGTACATAACCGGAGCGGCCGGAAGAACAAGACGCTGGTGAAGATCAACTGCGCCGCCCTGCCCGCCACGCTCATCGAAAGCGAACTGTTTGGCCATGAGAAAGGCGCCTTTACGGGGGCAATGACCCAGAAGATCGGCCGTTTCGAATTGGCCGACGGCGGCACTATATTCCTCGACGAAATCGGCGAGATGCCTATTGACCTGCAATCGAAGTTGTTGCGGGTGTTGCAGGAAGGCGAGTTCGAGCGGGTAGGCGGCACCAAAACGCTGAAGGTCAACGTGCGGGTGATTGCTGCCACCAACCGCGACCTGGAGAAAGAAAGTGAAGAAGGCCGTTTTCGGGAAGATCTGTACTACCGGCTCAACGTGTTTCCGATCCAGAGCCTGCCTCTTCGCGACCGAAAAGACGACATTCCGCTATTGGTCAGGCATTTCTGTGTCAAACACGGGCCAAACATTGGTCGGCAGATCGAGGTAATTCCGCAGGACGTGCTCGATTCCCTGATGGATTATCACTGGCCGGGCAACATCCGCGAACTGGAGAACGTCATCGAGCGGTCACTCATCATTTCATCGGGCCGGAAACTGGAACTGGGCGACTGGTTACGCCGGAAAAATACCGTGCCCAAAAAAGCGGGCCTGATCAGCATGGAGGAATGCGAGCGCAATCATATCATCGCCGTGCTGGAACACACCCGCTGGAAAGTCAGCGGCGATAACGGAGCGGCTAAAATCCTCGACATGATTCCTACCACCCTCGATTCCCGCATGAAAAAACTGGGCATCAAGCGGCCGTAGCCAGGTACGTTGCCTGGCGTGTGTTGAATTAACCGAACTTTAACTGGTCTGACAATTAGCGCGTTAAACGGAGCGGGCACTGAGGCGTCTAACGTATAAATTGAGCGAAAGCCCATTACTACGATGAACGCAAGTAAAGTCAGTTTCTTAGCCGTTTGCCTGCTCACCAGCCTGGTTACAGCCAGCTTTGCCCAGTATGGTCAGGGTTATCCCAATGGTGCCAACTGCCTGCCGAATTATCCGAATGGGTACGGCCAGAACTACCCGAATGGCTACGGACAGAGTTACCCAAACGGGTATGGGCAAGCTTACCCGAACAGCTACAATCAGCCTTATCCGAATGGGTATGGCTATGGGCAACCCCAGCCGGGCTACAGCACCTATGGTCCCTACGGCCAGCCTTACCCAGCACAACCCCAGGTGATTATCGTGCCGCCCAGAGTGGTGATCAGCCCACCGCCGGTGGTGTATGGCCCTCCCGCTGTCATTGTTCGTCCCAACATGAACTACGGTTATGGCTACGGCAACGGGCACCGGGGCGGCGGACGCGGTGGTTTTGGCGGTCGCCGCTGGTAATTAAGTCAACCTTATGGTGGGGTATGCAATACCCCCCGTCATGAGTCAACCAATTGACAGTCAATCAACAAAGAAATGAAAACGATAAAAATGTCTGTTCCACTGGTAGGTCTACTAGTGCTATTGATGGCCAGTTGTGGTCCTTCCTACCTGAACACCGGCGTTGGATATGGCCAGCGACCCTATTACGGAAACCGTGGGTACGTCTACAGTCAGCCACGGGTGATTGTTGCCCCGCCGGTGGTGGTTCGTCCACCTTATTACGGTGGCTATGCCAATCGGAATGCACGCGGCGGTTATGGTGGCTCGTATGGCGGCGGCCGGTCACGAGGTCGGCGCTGGTAACAGGTCCTTCTGAAAGGAGCAAGCTCCTGATTCGACTGGGATCAGGAGCTTGCTCCTTTCAGAAGGACCTGACTATTTTTACGTTATGCTTCGTCAGTTTCCGGTGTATACCATCGGCCATTTTATCAATCAGCCTACCAATCCGACGGAGTTTGAACTCCTTCGCTTCGAGACGATGGCCGAACCGGAGGTAGATGACCTGCACCGGCATACGTTCTACGAGATTATCTGGGTCGATGAAGGGCATAGCCGACAGACCATCGACTATCAAACGTATGCCCTGTCGCCGGGTTCGCTGTTCTTTATTTCGCCCGGCCAGCTTCATTATTTTGAGGAGTGGGAACCACTTCGGGGCGGCAGTATCTTTTTTACCGACGATTTCTTTCTGCTCAATCAGCAAAAGAAAGACAAGCTTTTTGAGTTGAGCTTCCTGGATAATTTCTACGCCAATCCGCTACTCACACCCGCTCCTACCGATTTTCGCGACATCCGTCAGACCATCGACCTGCTGGATCGGGAACGGCGGCGCGCCGACCATTCGCCCGCCATCACTCAGCCGTTATTGCATGTGTTACTGGCTCAGGTTCAGCGGTGTATCGATGCTCAGCAGGGGCAACAAGCGGCCCGTCGGTATGTGATTCAGTACAAAAACCTGAAGCGTCTGCTCGATCAGCATTTCAGCGCTAATCAGTCGGTTAGCTTCTACGCATCGGCCCTGAACATGACGCCGCATCACCTGAACCTGATTTGTCGGGAAGTGACCGGCCAAACGGCGGGCGATGTGATCAGAGCCCGTAGCCTGCTGGAAGCCAAACGGTTGCTAACGTTTACCGACCTGACTGTCAGCGAAGTGGCTACCCAGCTTACCTTCATGGACCCGTCGTATTTTGCCCGTGTTTTCCGGGCCGAAACGGGCGAATCGCCAGGTACGTTCAAACAACGAATGTCCGAAAAGTACCGGCTATAGTCGGTTCCTTCCTAACCGCACCTTCATGGCCGTGGTACATTTGTGCCGTTCTAAACAACCCGATTCATGACACACGATCAGACACGCAATTGGTTTATCACCGGCATCTCGAGCGGACTGGGTAAGGCCCTGGCCGATACTCTTTTAGACCACGGCGATTTCGTTATAGGTACGTTCCGTCAGGCGGATCAGGTAGCCGATTTCAATGCCGCCAACGAAGGGCGTGGCTTCGCATTAATGCTCGATATTACCCGGCCCGAGCAGATTAAGCAGGCCGTTCAGACGGTTATCGACCGGTTTGGTCGCCTCGACGTGCTGGTCAATAATGCGGGCTATGGGTTTGCGGGGGCTATTGAAGAGGCGTCGGAAGTTGAAATCCGGGCCGTATTCGAGGCCAATTTCTTTGGGACCGTCGCCCTTACGCAGGCGTTTCTACCGCTCTTTCGCCAGCAGAAAAGCGGGCATATCGTCCAGATCTCGTCGCAGGCGGGCGTGAAGGCGACGCCCGGATTTGGCGTGTATAATGCCAGTAAGTTTGCGCTCGAAGGGGCCAGTGAGGCGTTGGCCGCAGAAATTGCCCCGCTGGGTATCAGGCTGACAATCGTGGAGCCGGGGCCATTCCGCACCAACTTCGCGGGCGGCTCATTCAGGCAAGCCACCATCCAGATCGACGACTATGCGGCCACCGCAGGTACGTTCCGTAGCCGGATGGGGCAGATCAACGGGCAGCAGGAAGGCGATCCGGCCAAAGCAGCCGAGGCCATCCGGCAACTGGTACAGTCGGAAAATCCACCTCTGCGCATGCCGCTGGGGACCATTGCGCTGGCATCGATCACCGCCAAAATAGCCAGCCTGCAACAGGATGTCGATGCAGGCCGGGAGGTGGCAAGCCGGGCTATTTTCGGGTAGACGGACTCACGAGCCGCCAAGTTGCTGCCTCAACTTGGCAGCCAGGTGGGGCAACGCAAGAACCCGGTCGAGCAGGTGCCTATCCGGCTGGCGGCTCATCACAAGTTGGGCCACGGCTTCTATGGTTATATCGGTGTCGGCGGCTTCGAGTAGTTCGATTGTGTCGCCCGCCTGCACGATTCCTGGCTCGACTACCCGAAAATAAATGCCCGGCCGACCAACCCGCGCAAAGTGGCGTACCATCCCCGCATCATTGAACCATACGTTGACTTTATAACACGGAAACCGGGGTTGCACCGCCCGCAATTGGGCTGTTCCAACGCGAAACAGATCGCCGATACGTACCTGCGCATCGAGCAGACCGTCTGTCGTCAGGTTTTCGCCAAACAGGCCGGGCGTCCAGTCAGTGCGGGAAAGTTCCTGTTTCCAGACTTCATAGTGGGCCAGATCATAGGCATACACGGCCTTGTCTGGCCCGCCATGCACCGTCAGATCGGCCTGACGGTCGCCGGTCAGATTCACTATATCCAGCGAAACAGGACCTGTTACGGGCTCTTTGAAAATGCCCGTTGTGATAGTGCGCCCACCCCACTCGACCGACCGGGGTAAGCCAACGTTTACCGATTCAATACGCATAGTTATTAGACAATTAATTCAGGTACGTCGCCTAGCAGATGTTTATCAGTCTGGCAAAGTAGCCAAACATACATCAGGTTACCATAAACGCATTTTGAGCGTGTTACGAATTACCCGAAACTTTACGATATATCGTAAAGTTTCGGGTAAACAAACTACCATTAAAAAATAACTAATACTCTCATAATCAATAGAATATCCTGCTTATTACTATTGGTACGACTCTTGGCATAAGTCAGTTAGATCAGCAAACGACTTATGTGCACCGCAACCTATTTCCCGCTTAGTACTACCGGTTTTATCCTGACACATAGCCGGGATGAAAAAGTGATCCGCCCCGCCGCCCTTGCCCCAAAAGCATTCCGCATTGGCGATTCCGACGTTACGTTTCCACAAGATCCGCAGGGACAGGGTACCTGGATAGCGACCTCGGCCGATACGACAGTTTGCCTGCTGAACGGGGCCTTCACCGCCCACCTGCCGAAGCCGCCTTACAAGCATAGTCGCGGTCTGGTTATTCCTCATTTTTTCACGTACCCATCCGTTGATGAATTCGCCGAGGCGTACGATTTCTGTAGCATCGAACCCTTTACGTTGCTCGTGGCCGAACGGGGGCGGCTAGTTGAACTGCGCTGGAATGGAAAGCGCCTTTTTACGCACGAGAAAGACCCGGAACGACCCCATATCTGGTCGTCGGTGACGCTGTATACGCACGACGTAATCGAAAAACGGGAAGACTGGTTTCGTGACTGGCAGCAGCAGCACCCGGCTCCATCAGTTGAGGCTATCCGGTGGTTTCACCAGCATGCCGGAGATGGCGACCGGGAAAACAGCATCCGAATGAATCGCCAGGATGCCCTGCTCACGCTGAGCCTGACGAGCATTATTCACCACGACGGGCAGGCAGACCTGTTCTATGAAGATTTTACGCAGGACCTGTTCACGCACCAAACCATCCGCCCTTCCTATGCAACCGCTTAGTTCATCCGTCAGCACCTCGACCGGTTTCCGGGAAACGTTGCTGGCCTTAGTGCCTCGTTTCCGGCTCAACAGCCCCTTTTTCATCCGGTTGCGCCATTGGGAATACTGGCCGTTTAGCGTGGTATATGCGCCCATTTTCGTGTACTGGCTCTGGCTGTCGATCAAAGCGCGATCGTTGTTTTTCTTTTCCGCGTCCAATCCATCCATCGAAACGGGCGGGCTGCTGGGCGAATCGAAGATTGATATTCTGGACCGTATCAGCAATGAGCTCAAGCCAAAAACGCTGTTTGTACCCGCCGATGCGCCCACGGATACCATCTTCCAGCAGATCGATTCACTGGGGCTGACGTACCCACTCATTGCAAAACCCAACGTGGGCGAGCGCGGCTGGGAAGTGGAGAAAATAACGCATTGGGAAGGCGTCATCAACTATAGCCAACGTACCCACTTCGATTTCCTGATCCAGGAATACGTAGACGAACCGCTCGAACTGGGCGTGTTTTACTACCGAATGCCGGGTCAGGCGCAGGGCGTGGTTTCGTCGATTGTACAGAAGGAATTTTTAACCATCCGGGGTAACGGGCGCAACTGCATCGAAGAACTGATCCAGCAAAACGACCGGGCTATTCTCCAGCTACCTGCTTTGACCAAGCAGTTCGGGCACCGCTTTCACGACATTCCGGCCGTTGGTGAAGTCATTACGCTGGTGGGCATCGGCAACCACAGCAAAGGCACCAAATTCCTGAACGCCAACCACCTGATCACGCCCGAACTAACCACCGTTTTTGACCGGATCAGCCATTCGATCGACGGTTTTTACTTTGGCCGGTACGATCTTCGTTGCCGCAGTGTCGCCGACCTACACGCCGGTAAGCACATCCAGATCATGGAATTGAACGGGGCCGGAGCCGAACCGGCACACATCTATCAGCCCGGTTTTTCGTTGCGCGAAGCCTACCGGGTTCTGTTTCATCACTGGCGCGTTCTCTACAGGATCAGCCGCGAGAACAACCGCCGGGGTGTCGCCTACATGACCTTATCCGAAGCGGTTCGTATCTGGCGTCGCAGTCAACAAACTCAACGGTAAACCAATGACTATGAACTCCTTATTTGTCCCCATAAACACTGATCTGACCGGTCTTCAGGTACTACTGACAGTCGGCCCAACGCAGGAAGCGATCGACCCGGTTCGGTATATCAGCAACCATTCGACCGGCAAGATGGGGTACGCGCTGGCGCAGGTACTGGCTGAACGCGGCGCACAGGTCACGCTCGTTAGCGGCCCCACCAGCCAGACGGCCACTCACCCGGCCATAACGGTCGTTCAGGTACGTTCGGCGGCGGAGATGTACGCGGCTTGCCTCACCTATTTTCCATCGGCACAGCTCACGGTACTGGCTGCCGCCGTGGCCGATTATACGCCCAAAGTGGTGGCCACTCGCAAGCTTAAAAAGAAAGAAAACGAGTTTACCCTCGAACTTGTTAAGACAGTAGACATTGCCGCCAGCCTGGGGAAACAGAAACGCGATGATCAGCTACTGGTTGGTTTCGCGCTGGAAACAGATAATGAACTGGCCAATGCACAGGCCAAACTGGTCAGTAAAAATCTGGATTTGGTCGTGCTGAATTCGCTTCGCGACGCCGGGGCGGCGTTTGGCCACGACACAAACCAGGTCACGTTCATTCACAGGAACGGGGCCATTCACCGGTTCGGGCTGAAATCGAAGCGAGCCGTAGCTCAAGACATCGCCGATCAGATAAGTAGCGTATTTACAGTCAGTACCGTTTTTTAAACCAACCAATCCTATGCGAATTCTTCAGATTATTCTTTTTAGCTGGCTTATCAGTAGCGCTGCCTTCGCGCAGGACGATGAAACAGCACCGGCCACGCTTCCTAAAGTAAAACCAGGCGAAGCCGTAGCCACGTTTGCGGGCGGTTGCTTCTGGGCGCAGGAAGAGGGTTTCGACCAACTCAAGGGCGTTCGGGAAGTTATCTCGGGCTACGCAGGCGGCAACGTACCCAACCCGACTTATCAGCAGGTGGGCACCGACAAAACCGGTCATGCCGAGTCGGTACAAGTCTATTACGATCCGAAAGTGATCAGTTATGACGAGTTGCTCACCGCCTTTTTTGCGGGCCACGACCCCACTACGCTCAATCGGCAGGGGCCCGATCGGGGACGTGATTATCGGTCGGTCGCTTTTTACCGCACGTCTGCCGAGAAGCAGGCTATTCTGGCGGCGATTCAGCGCACCAACGAGTCGAAGCATTACCCCAATCCGGTGGTTACGGAAGTAGCACCGTTCAGTGTGTTTTACCCCGCCGAAAAGTACCATCAGAACTACTGCAAACTCCATCCCGAACAGCCTTACATTCAAAGTGTTTCGTTGCCTAAAGTAGAGAAGCTACGGCACGCCATGCAGGGAAAACTAAAGAAAGAAGGCATTTATTAATGCCGGTTTATAGACCAACAGCCCCGATTCTGAATTGCTCGGAATCGGGGCTGTTGCTGCTTACAGGCCGCTGATCGCCCCGCGTGGCACTACCTTTACGCATGGATTATTTCAAAAAGCTCCAGGACTTACTCAAACTGGAACGGGATGAAGACCGGTATCAATACCAGCAACTTACCCAATCGACCAGCGTGGCCAAACGGCGGGCCAATGGCCTCACCTGGTACCCGATCGCTATTCGGGGGTCGGAACTGGGGCGCGGCGATTACCTGACCGTCGAGGTGGAGCGCACTACCCACCAGGATCTATCCCATCAGCTACGGACGGGCGTTCCCGCCGTATTGTTCAGCAACCACGACCCTAAAACCGACCGGGTAGAAGGTACCATTTCGTACCAGAGCGGCAACCGGCTCAAGATCACCCTGTTGACCGACGAGCTACCCGACTGGTCGCGCGACGGGAAGCTGGGCATCGAAATGCTCTTCGATGACAAAAGCTACGACGAGATGCAGGCCGCGCTTAAAGAAGCCAACGACCTCGGCGAAGCAGGCACCAACCGCCTGATCAAGACGCTGACGGGAGTTGCATCGCCCACCTTTCATCCCGATAGTCCGCCCGTAACCATTCCCCGGCTAAACGACAGCCAGCAGCGGGCTGTGACTAACATACTGGCAGCTAATGAATTGGCCATTGTTCATGGTCCGCCGGGCACCGGCAAGACAACCACGCTGGTGCAGGCTATCCACGCGCTGATCAGGCAGGATCACAAACAGATTCTGGTCGTAGCTCCCAGTAACGCGGCCGTCGACCTGCTGAGCGAAAAGCTGCATGAAGAGGGCTTGAATGTATTGCGCGTAGGCAATCCAAGCCGTGTATCGGACCGATTGACCGCCCTGACGCTAGACCATAAAATGGCCGAGCATAGCCTGATGCGGGAAGCGAAGAAGCTGAAAAAGCAGGCCAACGAGTTCAAGACGATGGCCCACAAGTACAAACGAAGTTTCGGGAAAGCTGAGCGGGATCAGCGCAAGGCCCTGTTCGACGAGGCGCACCGGATCATGAAAGATGTGGGCAACACGGAGCAGTACATCATCGACGATCTGGTAGGCAGGGCGCAGGTCATTACAGCCACGCTCGTGGGGTCAAATCAGTACATGATCCGCCAGCTTACCTTCCATACCGTCGTCATTGATGAAGCGGGTCAAGCACTGGAACCTGCCTGCTGGATACCGATTCTGAAAGCCCAAAAACTGGTGCTGGCGGGCGACCATTGTCAGTTGTCGCCAACCATCAAATCCAGTGAGGCAGCGCGCAATGGCCTGAGCGTTACCCTGCTCGAAAAGTGTATTGCCCTGCACCCCGAGGCCGTGAGCCTGCTGGAAGAGCAGTACCGGATGCACGAACAGATCATGGGTTACTCGGCATCCGTGTTTTACGATAATCGACTGCGGGCTCATGCATCGGTGGCCGGACACACCCTGTTTCCGGGCGATACGGCTCTCCAGTTTATCGACACGGCCGGTTGCGGATTCGACGAGAAACTGGAAGGCACCAGTTCCACCAACCTGGAAGAAGCAGCCTTGTTGATCAGGCACTTAACACAGACCGTGGCGCAGCTAAGCCCGTTCTACACGTCCGCCGATTTCCCGAGTATTGCGGTCATTTCGCCCTATAAGCAGCAGTTAGTCGTCCTGAATGAGCAACTCAACCACGTACCTGACCTGCAACCCTACCGCGCCGCCATTTCGGTCAACACCATCGACAGTTTCCAGGGGCAGGAGCGCGACATTGTCTACATTTCCATGACCCGCAGCAACGACCGGGGCGAGATTGGCTTTCTATCGGACATCCGCCGGATGAATGTGGCGATGACCCGCGCCCGCAAAAAACTGGTCGTTATTGGCGACAGTGGCACATTGGCCAGTCACCCCTTCTACGCCGATTTCGTTACCTACGCCGAAGGCCTCAACGCCTACCGAAGCGCCTGGGAATGGCTGTGACCAATAGTATCTAATTAGGCACCTTTATTTATTTTAACGCTATCCGATACTAAGGCAAACGTATGGAGCTAAAAATTGCTTCGCGCTACGTGCCCTTCGACAGGCTCAGGGTGACAACTCAATCAAGCATATTCATGACGACCTTGGATAGGCTTGTCACCCTGAGCCTGTCGAAGGGCACGTAGCGCGAAGCAATTTTTAGCTCCATCTTTTGCTGATCCTAGGCCCGTTTTGACATCTTTTAAAGAATATACAATCCCAACTCAACGGGCAATCTCAATCTTATACTTCTTGCCTTTCATCTTTTCGTTCTGGATTCGGCTGAGCAAATCAGCTACTTTACTGCGGCGCACCGAGGCAAAGGACATAAAATCACCTACTTCGAGGCGGCCCAGATCATCTTTCGCGAGTTGCCCCTTCTGCGCGAAAAAACCCACAATATCGACCTTGTTGATCTTGTTTTTCTTACCACCGCTGATGTAGACGGTCACGTAGGCAGGTGGTTCGGGCAGGGCGGGCGTGGTGGTGGGCAACGTGAATTCGTCGAGCGTTTCGCGGAGGTAGAACGGATTCGGTGTCGACTCGCCAGGTACGTCCTTCGGTAGCATGACGTAGGCGGTGCCGGAGGCGTGCATTCGGGCGGTGCGTCCGTTGCGGTGAGTGAACTCGGTTTCGCGATCGGGCAATTCGTAGTGAATCACGTGCTTCATGTCGGGAATATCGAGGCCACGAGCGGCCAGATCGGTGGTGATCAGGTACGTTACGCTGCCGCCCCGAAAACGGATCAGCGCCCGTTCGCGGTCGGCCTGCTCCAGGGCTCCGTGATAAGCCGTACTGTATAACCCCTTGCTGTTCAGCCAGTCGCTGAGCTGCTCAACGGTGTCGCGGAGGTTGCAGAAGATCAGAGCCGATTCGGAACCGAGCGTGCAAAGCAGCCGGAACAGCGTGGCCCGATCGTCGGGACCGTTGGTGTAGACGGCTTTCAGCGTGAGGGCGGCGGGCTTGTCTTCGTCAGCCTCGAAGGTTAGCCAGGTTGGGTTGTGCAGTTCGATAAAATCGGGGATGGCAACGCCCGACGTGGCCGATACCAGCACCCGCGTTTGCAGGTTGGGCAGGTTGTCGATGATGTAGGCCATTTCGTCGTGGAAACCCAGCGTCAGTGATTTGTCGAACTCATCAAGCACCAGCGTTTCAATGCCGTCGGTGGCGAAGGTACGGCGCGTGAGGTGGTCGGCAATACGGCCGGGCGTACCGATGAGCAGGGCGGGCGGGTTGCTCAGGTTCTTCACTTCTGTTTCGACAGAGTGGCCACCGTAACACACATTGACTTTGAAACCCGTCGCCATTTTGCGCCACACCTGCTCGATCTGCATGGCCAATTCGCGCGAGGGCACCAGCACCAGACACTGCACCTTACCCGTATCTGGCTGAAGCAATTGCAGGACAGGTAACAGAAAACCGAGCGTTTTGCCGGAGCCGGTGGGGGCCATCAGAAACGTGTCGGTGCCGGGCAGGATCGCCTGTTCAGCGGCCGCCTGCATGGGATTCAACGCCTCGATGCCAAGGGACGCCAAAACGTGGGTACGTGATTCAGTCATGCCACAAAAGTACGGTGAATACTAAACCTATACGGCGTCGAAAACCTTATAGAGTTGATTCTCTCTACCTTTGCGCTCCAATAGACAGCATTACCATGACATTTGCCGACCTCAATCTCAACAAACCACTACTCAACGCACTCGACGATCTGGGCCTGACCACACCCACGCCCATTCAGGAGCGGGTCTTTTCGGTGGTGATGTCGGGGCGCGATGTCTGTGGCATTGCCCAAACCGGCACGGGTAAAACAATCGCTTACCTCCTGCCCTGCCTGCGTCAGTACCAATTCGCTAAAGAACGTACCCCGCAGATGATCGTGCTCGTGCCCACGCGCGAGCTGGTAGTACAGGTGGTGGAAACGGTTCGGCAACTGACCACCTACATGAACCTGGCGGTAGTTGGCGTATACGGTGGCGTAAACCTGAAACCACAGCTAGCTGAGGTGCAGCAGGGTGCCGATATTCTCATCGCAACCCCCGGCCGGTTGGTCGACCTGCTAAGTTCTGGCTCGGTTAAAACAAAGACGGTCAAGAAGTTAGTCATCGACGAAGTAGATGAGATGTTGAACCTGGGCTTCCGGGCGCAGCTAAAAATCATCCTGGATCTGTTGCCGCCCAAACGGCAGAACCTGCTTTTTTCGGCGACCATCACGCCCGATGTTGAACAGTTGATCGAAACGTTTTTCAACAGCCCGGTGCGGGTGGAAGCGGCACCCGTCGGCACGCCCCTGACGGGCATCTCGCAGATGGCTTACCCGGTGCCCAACTTCAACACAAAGATCAACCTGTTGCACCTGCTGCTGGAGCGCGACGAGACCATGAACCGGGTGCTGGTATTTGTATCGACCAAAGCGTTTGCCGATTTGCTCTTCGACGAAATGGACGAGCGTTTCCCGAATAAAGTAGGCATTATTCACTCCAATAAAGCGCAGGCCAAGCGTTTCGAGGCTGTCAATCAGTTTCACGATGGCACCATTCGCCTGTTGATTGCCACCGACATTGTGGCGCGGGGCATCGATGTGGCCAACGTGTCGCACGTGATCAATTTCGATCTGCCTGAAGAGCCCGAAAGTTACATTCACCGCATTGGCCGTACGGGCCGGGCTGATAAAAAAGGCATTGCCATTGCCTTCATCACCGAAGCGGAGCAGGACCGTCAGACAGCCATTGAAACGCTGATGAACTACCCCATTCCGATGGTGCCCGTTCCGGCCGACCTGCTGATTTCGCCCGTTCTGCTGGATGAAGAGCAGCCGAAGGTGAACATGAAGACCATTACGGTGAAAATACCAAAACGCGAAGACGTCGGTCCGGCGTTTCACGAGAAAGCCGCCAAGAACCAGAAAGTCAACGTTCGCCGGGATTATGCCGCCGAGAAAATGTTGAAATACGGTCGCCCCATCAAGCGCAGCGGCAAAAAATAACCCCCTACTCTATGCCCTTTTCTGACCTCGGCTTGTCGAAGCCACTGCTGACCATCATTGCGGAACAAGGGTATCAAAAGCCCTATCCGATTCAGCAGGAAGCTATTCCGGCTATTCTGGTTGGCAAAGATATACTGGGCATTGCCCGAACCGGCTCCGGTAAAACGGCCAGCTATGTGCTTCCCATTCTGGAACGGCTGCAACGGCAGCGGGCGTTGGTGCGGAGTTCGGTGAGCCACCGGGTGCTGGTTCTCGTGCCCACCCGCGAACTGGCCGTGCAGGTGGCCGGGGTATTTCAGGCGTTTGGCGCGAACCTGCCACGCCGTATCAAAACGGTGGCCGTATTTGGCGGCGTGTCGGCCAACCCGCAAATGATCGCCGTACGCGGAGCCGACGTGCTGGTGGCCACACCCGGCCGACTGCTCGATCTGGTGGCACAGAACGCCGTAAAACTATCGGGTATCGACATGCTGGTGCTGGACGAAGCCGACAAGATTCTTGAACTGGGCTTCGCCGACGAGATGAAACAGGTATTCGACCTGCTGCCGGGCCATCGCCAGACCGTTCTCTTCTCGGCCACGCTGGGCGACGCTATTCAGGATATTAGCACATCGGTACTGCGTAAACCTGTTAAAATCGAGATTGAGGAGGAAGAAACAGCCATTGATCAAATTCGACAAACGGCGTATCGTGTTACGCCCGAGCGGAAGAGCGCGCTGTTGCGTTACCTGATCAAATCCGGCACGCTCAGTCAGGTGCTGGTGTTCGTTTCCACCACCCGCACAGCCGATAATCTGGTTGCTAAACTGGCAAAAAACGGCATTCAGGCGGTGGCCATGCATGGGCATAAGACCCAGGGTGCCCGCACCGAGGCACTAGCGCGCTTCAAATCGGGTCAGTTGCCGGTGCTGGTCGCCACGGATCTGCTGGCGCGGGGGATCGACATTCAGTTTCTGCCCCACGTGATCAACTTCGAGCTACCCCGGTCACCCAAAGATTATATCCACCGCATTGGCCGCACCGGCCGGGCCGACGCTTCAGGCGAAGCCATCACCCTGATCACCCCCGACGATGAACACCATTTCGGCGTGATCCAAAAGAAGATGGGCAAGCGCGTCGAGATGATCGAATCGGCGGTTTTTGATCTGGCCGGATATTGACGTACCACGGACTTCAGTCGGGGATGCCCAGTCCGTTTTTACAGTAATCACAGGCTCAGGAAACGGGACATTCCTGAACAAACGGACACTTTAAGAGCTTTTCACTTGAGCAGCGAAGTGGTGTTTACCCTATGCTGACGTAAAAACTGGTAGGCACTGCCTGCCTGATGGCTCATGAAAAGATACCTCAGTTTTATACCCCTGTTGCTACTCAGCGGGCTTTCTGTAGCCCAGACTAAGCCTTCATCAGAGACATCCTCTGCGGTGGTGTCGATCATTGAAGGGGTCACCGGCAAGCAGTTCATCCCCGATACGGTTTATGCAGCGCTGACAGACGAAGATGAAGCCCTACTGGCCAAACAATCGGCGGCGAACTGGGACTTACCCCGCGAAAACGGCAAATACGTCATGTATTCCAACCTGATCGTTGGCACTAGGTCGTATCAGTTACTGATCACCAAGCTGCCGAAAGATGAGCTGGCCACGGCCCAGTTGATTCGCTACGAAACGCCCAAATCGAAACCCGAGCCCATTGCCCGTGGTAAACTGAAAGCCAAAGCCGCTGAAAAAGACAAGTAACGGCTTCTTGAAAATAACGCGCCTGAGTCAGCGTTTGGTTGCTTTGCATGCTATATGTTGCTTCGCGAGCTAGGCCCTTCGACAGGCTCAGGGTGACAACTCACATACAGATGTTGATGACGATCTTAAGTGGGATTGTCACCCTGAGCCTGTCGAAGGGCCTGGCTCGCGAAGCAACATATAGCATGCAAAGCACCACCAGCCGAACACTAGGTTTCCTCGCCAAACAACGTACCCAGCATACGGGTGAACTCGGTTTGAAACGGGGCCTCGACGGTGATTGATTCGCCGGTAGTGGGGTGGATGAACTGAAGTCGGCGGGCATGGAGCAGCATGGTGTTCATGCTGAACTGATCCAGAAACAGCTTGTTCTGCTTATTGCATCCGTGGGGCCGATCGCCGATGATGGGATGGAAAACGTGCGCCATATGCTTTCGTAGCTGATGCATCCGGCCGGTGGCAGGCGTCAGCTCAACCAGCGAGTAGCGGGAGGTGGCATGCTTGCCGAACGGAATCAGCACCTCCGCCCGTTGCAGCGTTTTCAGGGCGGTGAATGCCTCCTGTAAGGTGCCCAGCTTGCCATCGCCATCATCGCGACGCAGGGGGTAATCAATGTCCAGTTCGTCGGGGGTGTAGCCGCGCACAATCGCCAGGTACGTCTTGTGGACCTGCCCTTCGGCAAACTGTTGCTGCATGGCGGAGTTCAGGGCGTCGGTCAGCGCGAAGAGCAATACGCCACCCGTTTTCCGGTCGAGGCGATGAACGGGATAAACGCGCTGCCCCAACTGGTCGCGCAGTAGCTGAACGGCAAATTCGCTGGCATCGGCCGCAATGAATGACCGGTGTACCAGCAATCCATGCGGTTTGTTGATCGCCACCAGCCCGTCGGCCTGGTGCAGAATGGGTAGTTCAGTCATTTACATGGGGAAACCGGGGTCGGCTTTTATGTCTTCGATCTGTTTCCGATGGCGTTCACCATGCGACGCCAGCAGCAACACGGCCTGATAGGCGTCTAACGTACCCAGAAACGGGTGTTCGAAATAGTGCGTCCGGTAATCTTCGGTGGCGGTTCGCACATACTCAATCGCGGCGGCGCGTTGCTGCTCAAATTGGGCCAGCGCGGTCGGCACATCACCGAAACGGCCCGTCGGCACAAACTGAGGCGGCGCGGATGTAGCCATTCCCCGACTGCGTACTGCTTTGATGACAAACACGTCGGAGACTTTCACGGTAGCGCGGCGAGCCTCGTCGGGTGGGGCTGCCATGCCCAATTGCAGGGACTTGAAAATCCCACGGTCGACCAGGGCGATATGCTCCACGCACTCGGCAATCGACCAGCGATCGGGGGCGGTTTTATACTGTTGCTGCGCCGTTGACAGGCCAGCCAGCGATTGTTGCAGGCTATCACGGGTGGCAACCAGTATCTCGACGGCGTAGGTACGTTCGGCGTCGGTGATGGGGCCAGAAACGGTGGACGGGTGACAATCTTCCATACCGGCGAAAGTACGGGAATGGCCTCCCTTCACAAAATCAAAACTACCGATGAGTCAACCGTGTTACGTTAGTCAGGTTTCATACCTTCACCTCACAGCACATGCTCCATCACCTGGTACGGCCCTCGCTGGGCTTATTCTTACTTTTTGCCACTTTGCTCTCCACCAACGCCTTCAGCATTTCCCTGACCAGCAAGCGCTTCAGGGATATTCCGTATAAAGCCACTACCGCACCTGATTTCAGCCCCGAAAAGAACGTGCTCGACGTGTATCGGCCCAACAAAAAAGCCGACAAGCCCTACCCCGTCGTGGTTTTCATTCACGGCGGCAACTGGAACAGCGGGAGCAAAAACATCTACTGGTTTATTGGCCGCCGACTGGCCAAACAGGGAATCGTGGCCGTGATCATCAGCTACCGGCTGTCGCCCGGCGTGCTGGTCCCCGCTATGGCTACCGACTGCGCGCAGGCCGTTGCCTGGACCAGCCTGCACATTGCCAACTACGGCGGCGACCCGAACAGAATCTACGTCATGGGCCATTCGGCGGGTGGCGGACTGGCGGCCCTGCTGGCTACCGACGATACACTTTTCGAGAAACTGGGTATGGCGAGAAATCCCGTCAAAGGCGCTATTCTGGACGACCCGGCGGGCATTAATATGTATGACTATCTGAAAAAGATGGAGTTCCCCAGCGACAAACAGTACCTGACTTCATTTGGCGCAGATCCCGAAGGCTGGCGGTCTGTTTCGCCACTATACAAGGTGAAAGCGGGCGCTCCCCCGATGCTGCTGTATACGGGCGAAAAGACGTACCCAAGCATTATTTCGGGCACAGAAGCACTGCACAAAAAACTGCTTTCGCTGGGTATAAAGAGCCAGTACACCGTCATTCCGGGTAAAGCGCACGTACCGATGGTGAAGCAATTGTTCTGGAAACGCAACATCATCTACCGCGAAGCGATTGGATGGATGACGAACTAATGTCATACAATGCTCCAGCCTTGTTTGACATTAGTTGCCAAATTTTACGATGTAGCCCAGGTAAGGATAAACCTTGAACTGGGTCCCGAAATAGTTGTAGGGGTTCACAGTGGATAAGGCACCCAGGTCGAAGGCATGGTTTCGGCTATGGATGCGCAGCGCAGCAGATAAGCGGGCGAAGGAGGGACCGCTGTTTGACGATTTGATCTTGATGGAGTTATCACTGATGAACGTGAGCGAAGGGCTGAGTGCCTGCATCCCGCCAATAGTCAGCGTGCCCGGTGACAATAGAAACGACTCTTCTTTACCCAGCCTGAAGGTGTAGCCGAGGGTAAAATTGCTTCGCTGGTCGCCAAACGTAGTGAGTACCTGCCCCAAAAACGTAGTTTGCGTAGTTGAAAAATAGGCCGGGTGTTGAAACTGGGCCGCGAGCGTTGCCCCCAACCTGAATTTCCGGCCAATTGAAATACCCAGGCGGGTGTACAGTTGTGTACCAAAATCGGTGTTCAGGTAGATGGCCTCGTTCAGGTACTCAGACGTTTTATAAAGGTTGGTGAGCCGCGGATTAAACACCACTCCCACGCTCCAGCCATTGGTAATACCCGCTTCCAGCTCATTTCTGATCAGGTACGTATTCCGGTAATAAACCTGCCCGGCGGCTGGCGTAAAGGCTGTTCGGCTGTTGAGCAGATAAGGAGCGCCCGCAGGTACGTTGCCGTCTGCGTTCATGGTCGTCTCGGTTGTCTCGCCCACCGAACTCCTACTCAGAATGTCGCCGGGGTCGATGTATGTCTGCGTGCCGTTCTGTTGCCGCACTACCACCGCTACCGGCGTCTGCTTCACAATTCGGCCATACACGGTAGACCCATCTTTCAGGCTAAAAGTGGTTAGCGCCTCGCCGGCTGCCGGGCCAGGCCGCTGCGGAGCGTTGAGCGACTGACGAACGATCTGGTATTTTTCCAGATACGACAAATCACCGTTTCGCTTGCGCACAACTACCACTGTACTATCCTGACGAACAATCCGCCCGGATACGATGGAACTGTCGGCCATGACAAAATGAAGAAAAGGTGCCCGTTTATCAGACTGAGCCACCAGAGGGTGCAGGCCGCTTAGCAGTAGCAGCGTAGTTAGTAAGGTTTTCACGCGTTGATCTATCCAGGAATGTGGCGGGTAATTTAGTCAATCAATCGGGCGCCTAAATTAACTTCACCTTCTTTTTTGTACTTACCTTATCAGGACTTTCTCTAAAATTGTAGAATTCATTTTTAGCTTCAAAAATTGCTGACGCGAGGCCCTTCGACAGGCTCAGGGTGACAGGAAACCTAGGTACGTTCATGACAAACTTGTGTGGGCTTGTCACCCTGAGCCTGTCGAAGGGCCTCGCGTCAGCAATTTTCGGTACAACTAATTTTTATGAGAAAGCCCTGCTTACCTTATAGACTCAACATATACTAATTTCGTTGAAAACGTCATTCAGCGACCAGACGAATGATCCGGCCGGGGTTTTCGACAGACACGTAAATGCTACCGTCCGGGGCCTGTTTCACATTACGAATACGGTTTCCTTCCAGCAATTTCGATTCGCGTATGATCTGATTGCCGTTCAATTCGAGTCGACTCAGGTACGTTAGTGCCAACCCACCCACCAGCAAGTTGCCTTTCCAGCTTTTAAACGTGTCGCTCGTGATAAACGCCAGCCCACACGGGCCGATGGATGGCGTCCAGGTGTAGATCGGATTTTCAACGCCGGTCATGGTGGGGCTCGACGAAATCGGGGTGCCGTCGTAATTGATGCCGTACGAAACCAGCGGCCAGCCATAGTTCTTCGCTTTCTGCACGATGTTGACTTCATCACCGCCTTTCGCACTATGCTCGCTTTCCCAGATATCGCCCGTTGTCGGGTTTAGAATCAGTCCCTGCGGATTCCGGTGGCCGTAGGAATACACGGTTGTGGCGGCGGTATTGCCGGGCAATACCGGGTTATCAGCGGGAACGGCCCCGGCGTCGGTCATCCGGTGTACCTTGCCCCATTCGGTCTGCAGATTCTGGGCGTTTTTGTTGGGCGATGAAGCACCGCCATAGGTCGACGGGCCGCCTTCGCCGATGCTCAGGTACAACAGGCCGTTCCGGTCAAACTCGATCCGGCTCCCGTAGTGGCCTTTCCACTGGTTAGTCGCCGACGCCCGGAAGATGGTCTGTACATCTGTGAGCGCAGCACCGTTGATCTTGAAGCGAATCAGATTCAATCCCGTATTGGAGGTTCCGGCTACCGAAGCGGCGTAGGACGCGTAAATCCAGCCGTTGGCGGCGTAGTTCGGGTGAACGCGAATATCCAGCAGGCCACCCTGGCTAGTGGTATTGATGTCGGTTGGCAGGCCGGTTAACTGCGTCACCGTTTCGCCCGACTGGCGGTAGATCCGTCCACGTTTTTCGCCAAAAATCAGATCGCCATTCGGCAGAAAATCCATGCCCCAGATAATTTCATAGCCTGTCAGCAGTGTTTGGGTACGTATCGTGGGCGATGTAGGGGGCGTACGGTCTATCTCTACCGTTTCGGCTTTTTTGCAGGAAGTGATCGTCAGACTGGCGGCCACACAAAACGTGGTCAGGACAGATTTGTAGTTTACCATAACGTTTTCGTTGCTCGTTCCACTGGCTAACGACCTGAGTAACCACTTTGTTACTTGCTCAACCCAAACCCACTGCGCTCGTCTGATCAGGCTATTTCCTAAAATCCGTACATTTCGCGAAACCTATACGGGCTCACTGGTCTTATTACGCTATGGCAGATCATATCAGAACAGCCCTCGTTACGGGGGGATCAAAAGGCATTGGCTACGGTGTGGCCGAAGCACTCGTTAAAGCAGGTGTAAAAGTGGCAGTTACCAGCCGCTCGCAGGAAGCCGCCGACAAGGCCGCTCAGCAACTCAACGAAATTAAGGCCGGGTACGCCATTGGAATGGCCGCCGACGTGCGCAATCTGGCCTCACAGCAAGCGGTGGTCGATGCGATCGTGCAGCAGTGGGAACGGCTCGATTACGTGATCGCCAATGCGGGCGTAGGCCACTTCGCTCCTATTCAGGAATTAACGCCGGAACAGTGGCAGGAAACGATCGACATTAACCTGACGGGCGTGTTCAACTCGGCCAAGGTGAGCATCGCCGAACTGAAGAAGACCGAAGGGTACTTCATCAGCATCGCCAGTCTGGCCGGCACCAACTTCTTTGAGAAAGGCTCGGCGTATAACGCCAGCAAATTTGGACTGGTGGGTTTTTCGCAGGCCATCATGCTCGATTTGCGCAGCGAAGGCATCAAAGTGAGCACGATCATGCCCGGCTCGGTCGCCACCGAATTTGCCGACCACACGCCGTCAGACGCTGATGCGTGGAAAATCCAGCCGGAAGACATCGGCAAGCTGGTGATCGACCTGCTCAGTATGCATCCGCGCACGCTGCCCAGCAAGATCGAGGTACGTCCCACCATTCCGGGCAGTAAGAAGAAGTAGGTGTAGCCTTTGCAAGGCTTAGTTTTATAGGCTTTCGCGCTGTGGTGTTGCTGTCGTCAGGTATGCTGATTACTACGCTGTAGGTTGCTGACGTTTGGCCCTTCGACAGCAACAACCCCGCAAAAGGTAACCTGCCCGGCATCAGCAACGTACCTGACGACAACAATACACACAGGGTAAAAACACCATAGCCATCGTCGATTAATGATCAACCCCTCCTTTTTCCATGAAAATCCTTGTCGTTGAAGACGAAGAACGGCTTGCCTCGTTTATTCGGAAGGGGATAGCGGCGGAGGGCTACGAAGTAGATGTGGCGTATGATGGACGGAGCGGCCTGTCGCTGTTTCGGAGGGAAATTTATGATATCATTATCCTGGATGTCAACCTGCCCAACATGAATGGCTTCGATTTATGCCGGTTGATCCGCTCGGAAAACGAGGCGGTACCGGTGCTGATGCTGACCGCGCTGGATAGTCTGGCCGACAAATCGGACGGTTTCAACGCCGGGGCCGACGATTACCTGGCCAAACCTTTTGAGTTTCAGGAATTGCTGTTGCGCTTACGGGCCTTGACGCGCCGGATTGGCTCCAAGCCCAAGCAGGTACTTCAACTGGCCGATCTGGAGCTAAACCTGGACAGTAAAACCGTGACGCGGGCGGGCAAACGCATCGACCTGACCACCCGTGAGTACGCCCTGATCGAGTACATGATGCTCAACAAAGGGAAAATCATTTCACGGGTCGACATCAGCGAACGGGTATGGAGTTTAAATTTCGATAACAACAGTAACGTTATCGACGTGTATATCAGTTATTTAAGAAAGAAAATAGACAAGGAATTTTCGCCAAAGCTGCTGCATACCATTGTCGGCATGGGGTACGTTCTTCGTGAAAATTAGTTACTGGTTATTGAGTTATTAGTTACTGGGTACGCATTACCCAATAACCAACCACCAACACCGTGCTCATTCGGAATCGCCTGACGATTATGTTTACCTTGCTGGCAACGGGCATTCAGCTCACGTTGTCGTTGCTGGTATGGTATTTTTATTCTCTCTATCGCCAGGAAGAATTTTATAGCCGACTGGAGTCGAAAGCGCGGGTGGCCGGGCGCGTGCTGATTTCCCGGCGGCACCTGCACGACGATTTTTTCAAGAATATGGTGCGTACCGACCTACTGACGCTGGTGGAAGAGCAGATCAGTATTTACGACAACCAACGCAGGCTCGTCTTTACCAACCGAACCCTGAAAGAGTCTGATTATTACAAAGAAAAGATCCCGCTACTGGCCACCGACCCCCTGTTTGAATTTAAAACCGGGCGGCTGGAATCCATTGTAATCCCGTTTCAGGACCGGGGGCAGTTGTTCTACATCTTTGCGTCTGGCTACGACCGCATTGGCCTCGCCAAGCTGGGTACGTTGCAACAAATCCTGATTCTGGCCAATCTGCTGGGCTTTGCGCTGATCGTCCTGGCTGGCTGGTATTTCTCGGGGCGGGTATTGAATCCCATTTCCCAGATTGTGGATGAGGTGGAGCAGATCACCGCCATGCAATTGTATAAACGGGTAAATGAAGGGAATCGGCAGGACGAAATTGCGCAGCTTGCGATGACATTCAACCAGATGCTTTTTCGGCTCGAAGATGCGTTTGTGTCTCAACGCAGCTTTGTGTCTCATGCGTCGCACGAACTGCGGACGCCCCTGACCAACACGTTGGGTACGTTGGAAACGTCGCTTCGGTACGATCACGACCCCGCCGACTGGCGCGCCAGCATGGAGGTGGCGGTCGACGAATTAAAGAAGGTCATCGCCCTGACCAATGGCTTACTCGGGTTGGCCAAGGTAACCGACGGAACCGTTGCCCTGACATCAGTACAGGTAGACGATTGCCTGCTCAACGCCCTTGGGTACGTCCAAACCAAGTATCCGGGCCGCAGTCTGCCCCTGCATTTTGTGACGGGTGAGGAGGATTCGTTCACGGTGAAAGGCAACGCCACACTACTGACTACGGCCTTCCTGAACGTGCTCGACAACGCCTGTAAATACTCCAGCGAACCCGTTTCCGTTCAACTCCAGGCAACGCGAGACACGATCATGGTGATCGTAACGGATCAGGGCCGGGGTATTTCGGAGGCCGACGCGGCTCACATCCTTGATCCGCTTTACCGGGGAAACAACGTAGAGGGCGTGCCAGGCTATGGTATTGGTCTGGCCGTAACCCAGAAAATTATCGATTTGCATCAGGGCACGCTCCAGATCGACTCCACCGTAAATCAGGGAACCTCCGTTACCATCAGTCTCCCCGTTCAGGCGTAGCATTCGGGCGGCACGGTATTGCTTTGCGTTATGTGCCCTTCGACTAGGCCTTCCCGACAGGCTCAGGGCCCAGCTAAAGCAACCTACAGCACCAGGCAATCCACAGCGCATTACCACTACGCACACAAGCCAGGCAACCCCACCGTGTAGCGTGAAAGCAGCCCGATTCACCCGCCAATTAATGCTCCTTTAATCTATACGTATCTGTACCCGGCCAGATCAGGGTTAAAACCGCAAATTGTATTGCCTCTATAGAATAATAAATAGTCTTTTTTCAATATAAGTCATTTATCTTTCATCGCTATTTTAATCCAATAATAGTTTATAACCTGTTGTTTATCAAATAGATATATCACTGATTCACTTGCACATTAAACGCAAAAAAAATAGGGCTTTGCATTTTTTTAATACCTTCTAATTTGCTTCTCATGCCATCCTAATGTCGTGGAGCTTGCTTTGTATCGAAGCATTACGAACACAAGCTATGCAACGCCAGAATTTTCCGCTTCGGCGGGCCGACTCGGTTTTACTCTATGGCTTTGGGCTGGCACTGGTTCTTTCACTCGCATTCAACGGATTCCTTTTGTATGAGAAAAGCCGCCAGCGCGACCTGGTCGAGTACGAATTGAGCAACTCAATGCATCCGGTCGAGCAAGTGGTTTGGCTCCAGCAACTGTCGGATTGCAAACGAGCCAACCAGGAAAAAGACAGCCTGATTCGCCGTCTGGCGCAGGCTCCGCACGCTCCTCCGCCGGGCCGGGCCATTACCGTTCATCTCCATTCATCGAAATAATAACGTAATCACAAACCTCACTATTCAGTTATGCTGCACTCACTTTTCGTTCATGCAAAGTCGCTTTTCTCTTTCGGCATTCACCGCAATGCTCAATCCCGCCTGCTGGCGCAATTTGTTCCCGTGCAGGTTGGGCAATCGGCACCCGAATGGAAACACCTGTCAAATTAGTGCATGCCTGTCGCTGGAAAATCACCAAAACAAGTTCGTTTAAAGAACAAGACAATAATGAAGAGAATCATCATGCTTATGAGCTTATGTGCCGCCTGGTGCTGCACAAGCTGTTCAACAAAAGCAGAAGAAAAAGAAGAGGAAACCAAGTATTCGGTTACCAGTCCTTTGCAACGAGACACAACGGTCACCAACGACTATGTGGCTCAGATTCACGCTATCCAGCATATTGAAATGAGGGCGCTGGAAAAGGGTTACCTACAGAAAATTTTTGTCGATGAAGGGCAGGCTGTCAGAAAAGGGCAGCTCATGTTTCAGATCATGCCGGTGCAATACCAGGCCGAACTGCAAAAAGCTGAAGCAGAAGCCAACTTCGTGAATGTGGAATACAAAAACACGAAACTGCTGGCCGATAGCAACATCGTTTCGAAGAACGAATTAGCACTGGCTAAAGCCAAGCTGGATAAAGCGAAAGCTGAAGTGTCTGTCGCGCAGATTCACCTTGGCTTCACGCAGGTAAGGGCTCCTTTCGACGGCATCATGGATCACTTCCAGGTGCGGTTAGGTAGCCTCGTCAACGAAGGAGATTTATTGACTACGCTCTCCGACAATAGTAAAATGTGGGTGTATTTCAACGTACCTGAAGCCGAGTACCTGAACTACAAAACTCACGCGGAGCAGGGAAGCTTTCAGAAAGTGAACCTGATGATGGCGAACCAGCAATTGTTCAGTTACCCTGGTAAAGTCGAAACCATCGAAGCAGATTTCAATAACGAAACCGGAAATATTGCGTTCCGGGCCACGTTCCCGAATCCTAAGGGCATGTTGCGGCATGGCGAAACCGGCAACATTCAGATGACATTACCGATGAAAAATGCCCTGATCATTCCGCAGAAAGCCACCTTCGAAGTGTTGGAAAAAAAATACGTCTATGTGGTCGATAAAAATAACGTGATCCGGTCAAGAGAAATCGCCATAGCGGCCGAACTGCCCCACATTTTTGTGGTCCGGTCCGGGTTGAAAAAAGATGACAAGATTCTTCTGGAAGGCTTGCGCCAGGTGAAAGAAAACGAAAAGATACAGTACAAATTTGAGCAGCCTGCTACTGTCATTTCTCATTTAGGCTTGTATGCCGAGTAAGAAAGTGTAGCGTGAATGTACAGTGACTAATGTACAATTAAACCAGAAGACATGTTTAGTAAATTCATACGCAGGCCCGTATTTGCGATTGTGATTTCGGTCATGATCGTCTTTATCGGTGTACTGGCGATCAAGAAATTGCCCATTTCTCAGTTCCCGGATATTGCGCCCACCACGGTCAATATTTTTATTGCGTATCCTGGTTCCAGTGCCGACGTACTGGTTAAATCCACGCTGATTACGCTGGAACAGGCGATCAACGGGGTGCAGGACATGCGGTACATCGCTACCGATGCCACGAGTGCCGGTGAAGCGACCCTTCGGATCATTTTCGAGCCGGGAACCGACCCGAACGACGCCGTTATCCGGGTGAAAACAAGGGTGGATCAGGTTATGCCGCTACTTCCCGAACTGGTTCAGCGTGAAGGGGTTATCATCACGCCAATCCAGCCCAGTATGTTGATGTACGTCAACCTCTACTCGAAGGATAAGAGCATTGACGAAAAATTCCTGTTCAACTACGCCACCGTGAAGATGATCCCTGAAATTCAGCGGACCAAAGGGGTAGCACGGGCACAGATCCTGGGTAGCCGCCGCTACGCCATGCGCGTTTGGCTGAACCCCGAGCGTATGCGGGCCTACAACATTTCTACCGAAGAAGTGATGAAAGCCATCGGCGAGCAAAGCATCATTGGTCGGCCCGGTCGGATTGGGCAAAGCTCCGGTATTGCGGCCCAATCGCTGGAATACGTGCTTACTTATAAAGGGCGGTATAACAAGCCGGAAGAATACGAAGGCATCATTATCCGGGCCAATTCGGCCGGTGAAAGTATTCACCTGCGCGACATCGCCCGCGTTGAACTGGGTAGTGAATTCTTCGATATTTACTCCAACCTGGACGGTCAGCCGTCGGCGGCGATTGTGTTGCGGCAAAACTACGGTAGTAACGCCAGTGACGTAATCGAGGAAGTGAAAGCTAAACTCGAGGTGATGAAAGGGTCTTTCCCGCCCGGTGTCGACTACAAAATCAGCTATGACGTATCAAACTTCCTGGATGCGTCGATCGAACAGGTAATTGATACCCTGCGCGATGCGTTTATCCTGGTGGCACTGGTCGTGTTCATTTTCCTGGGCGACTGGCGGTCTACGCTGATTCCGATTCTGGCGGTTCCTGTATCGCTGATCGGCGCGTTTTTCGTCATTCAGGCGTTCGGGCTTTCCATTAACCTGATTACGCTCTTCGCTCTTGTACTGGCTATCGGTATTGTGGTGGATGATGCCATCGTGGTGGTGGAAGCGGTACACGCCAAGATGGAAGAAGAGCCGCATTTGTCTCCGTTTGGAGCGGTGACGAAAGTGCTTGGTGAAATCAGCGGTGCCATTATCGCCATTACACTCGTAATGGTGTCGGTGTTCCTGCCGATCTCATTCATGACGGGTCCCGTAGGTACGTTCTACCGGCAGTTCTCGATCACCATGGCCAGTTCCATCGTGATTTCGGCCCTGATCGCCCTGACGCTGACGCCCGTGTTGTGCGCCATGCTATTGAAAAACCATCATGGGCATCCACCGAAGAAAAATATCCTGACCAGAACACTCGATAGTTTCAACCGGGGATTCGATAAGATGACCGGCCGCTATGTGGGCTTGTTACGGTTAATTGTTAACCGCCGCTTCGTTACGTTCGCCATCCTGATCGGCTTCTGTGTAGGCATTGTACTGGTCAACAAGATTCTGCCAGCCGGTTTTATTCCGAACGAAGACCAGAGCACGATCTACGCGATTATTCAGACGCCGCCAGGTTCGACGCTGGAGAAAACCAACGAAGTGTCGCGCCGCCTTCAGAAAATTTGCGAAGAAGTTCCGGGTATCGAGTCGATTTCTTCGCTGGCCGGTTACGAGATCATGACCGAGGGCCGGGGTTCCAACGCAGGTACGTGTCTGATCAACCTGAAACCCTGGGGAGATCGCGACAAGAACGTGAAGGAAATTATGGAAGAGCTGGAGGTAAAATCGAAAGGCCTTGGCGCTACCGTCGAATTTTTCGAGCCACCAGCCATCCCTGGATTCGGTACGTCGGGCGGTTTTTCGATGCGTTTGCTGGATAAAACGACCGATACGGATTATCGCGAGTTCGACAAAATAAACAAGCAGTTCATGGAGAATCTGGGCAAGCGCAAAGAGCTCACCGGTCTGTTTACTTTTTTTGCCGCCAACTACCCACAGTACGAACTGGAGATCGACAATAACCTGGCCATGCAGAAAGGCGTGTCGATCGGAAAAGCGATGGACAACCTGAATATCATGATCGGTAGTACCTACGAACAGGGCTTTATCAAGTACAACCAGTTCTTTAAAGTGTACGTCCAGTCTGACCCCAGTTTCCGGCGGTTACCAACCGATCTGCTGAAGCTCTTCGTGAAGAACGATGCGGGCGAAATGGTGCCTTACTCGGCGTTCATGAAGCTGAAAAAAGGGCAGGGACCTAACGAAATTACCCGGTTCAATTTATACAATTCAGCCGCCATTCAGGGGCTGCCTGCCAAAGGGTTTACAACAGCCGACGCCATTCAGGCGATCCGGGAGGTGTCGGCCAAAACGTTGCCACGAGGCTACGATATTGCCTTTGAAGGTCTGTCGTATGACGAATCCATCCGGGGTAACGAATCGCTGTATGTGTTCCTGATCGTACTGGCCTTCGTGTATATGGTACTGGCCGCTCAGTACGAAAGCTTCATCATTCCGCTGGCCGTGGTACTCTCGCTTCCGGTGGGGATATTCGGTTCGTTCCTGCTGCTGAAGCTCATGGGCCTGGAAAACAATATCTACGCTCAGATCGGCCTCATCATGCTGGTTGGTCTATTGGGTAAAAACGCCGTATTGATCGTGGAATTTGCCGTTCAGAAGCGACAGCAGGGCGACACGATCCTGAACGCAGCCATTGAAGGTGCCCGGGTACGTTTCCGCCCGATCCTGATGACCTCGTTCGCCTTCGTCGCCGGTCTGATTCCACTGATTTCGGCATCGGGTGCTGGTGCCATCGGTAACCGGACCATTGGTGCGTCGGCGATGGGCGGTATGTTGTTCGGTACCATTTTCGGTGTCATCATCATCCCTGGACTGTACTTCATATTCGGAAGCCTGGCCGACGGCCGACAGTTGATTAAAAACGAAGAAGATCATTCGTTGACTGAAGGGATGGTTCATGCAGTCGACAATTTCCCACTATCTGAAGAAGTTGAAAATCATGTGCAATAACCAACGATTGACCTGGGCAGGGCTAGTAGTGCTTCTTGTCCTGGTCAACGCTTCCTGTACCGTGCCTCGCCTGGTGGCACGTACGGAAAATAAACGAGTACCTGGGAGCTATTATGGCTCCCAGGACACGACGAATACTGCCCGCACCAAGTGGCGGGATTACTTCACCGACCCGAACCTGATCGCCCTGGTTGATACGGCTTTGTATAACAATCAGGACCTGAACATCACGCTTCAGGACATTCAGATTGCCAACAACGAGGTGTTGGCTCGTGGCGGGGCGTACCGGCCATTCGTCACAGTTGGCGGGGGTACGGGTGTCGAGAAAGTGTCTCGCTACACCAGTCAGGGCGCTGCGGATGCCTACACGGAGATCAAGCCGGGCAAGCCGACGCCTGACGTGTTACCGAACACCTATATCGGTGCCTTTGCTAGTTGGGAAGTGGATATCTGGCATAAGCTGCGCAACGCCAAAAAAGCGGCGATTGCCAGTTACGCCTCATCTGTAGAAGGCAAGAACTTTCTGGTTACCAACCTGGTTGCCGACATCGCCAATTCGTATTACGAACTCATGGCGCTCGACAATCAACTGGATATTGTGCAACGGAACATTACCATTCTGAACAATGCCCTGTCGATCACCAAGCAGGAAAAAGAAGCAGCGAAGGTGACCGAACTGGCCGTCCGGCGGTTTGAGGCCGAAGTATTCAAAACGCAGAGCCTTCAGTATGAACTGAAGCAGAAGATCGTGGAGGCGGAGAACCGGATCAACTTCCTGGTGGGTCGTTACCCGCAACGTGTTCCGCGAAGCTCCCAAACGTTCAGCGACTCGACCTCGATGCCCGCCAGAATATACGCGGGTGTGCCCCAGCAACTGCTGGAAAACCGGCCCGATGTTCGGCAGGCAGAATGGAATCTACAGGCGGCCAAACTGGATGTGAGCGTAGCCAGAGCCGAATTCTATCCCTCGCTGCGGCTATCGGCTTCGCTGGGTGTTATGGCTTTCAGCCCGCTGTATCTGGCCAGCACGCCCGAGTCACTGATTGCCTCGCTGGTAGGCGATCTGGTTGGGCCGGTGATCAATAAGAATGCCATCCAGGCTACGTATCGAAGCGCGAATGCGAAGCAGATACAGGCCGTGTATAACTACGAACGAACGGTACTGAATGCCTACATCGAGGTGGCTAACCAGTTGTCGAATATCGACAATCTGGAAAAAAAGTACAGCACGAAAAGCAATCAGGTTCAGGCGCTGACCCAGTCGACCAGCATATCGCTCAAGCTATTTACTTCAGCCAGAGCCGATTACATGGAGGTGCTGCTCACTCAGCGTGATGTATTGGAGTCGCGGATTGAGTTGATCGATACCCGAATGCAACAGATGCACGCCCTCGTGAATACGTACCGGGCGTTAGGCGGCGGCTGGAACTGATTGTTGGTTATTGGTTACTAGTAAATTGGTTATCGGTTACTGGTTAATTGTGATTGATTTGACTAATAACCAATTAACCAATAACCAAACAACCAATAACCAACAGAATGAGCTATGCTGATTAATTTCAACCAACTTTTCGCCGTAAAAGCCGACGTAGCCATTGCCAAAGTGTCTGTGCATGTGCCCAATCTGATGTGGTGCGGGCGCGGCACCCGCTTGAAGGGCGTCCAGATTGGCCAGATAGACCTGGTGGCACTTGAAGGCAAAACAGTCCAGGTACGTGAAGCCGAAGGCACATTGATCCTGGAGAACTGGTTTCCCAGTTCGCTCTCCGACGAAGCGCAGTAGTAAAAAGTCGAACATGGCACCAGCCCTGTTCGACTTTTTACTACTTATACTGAATTCCGGCCACCGTAAACGCGTCTTCACCTTTCGTGGTACGCAAAAGCACGGTATCGCCGATGCGCTTGCCCTGCATGGCGCGGGCAAGTGGTGCGGTGAAAGCAATCAGCCCGTGGGCAGCATCTGCTTCATCGACTCCGACGAGCGTAAACCGGCGATCAGGACCGGACTTGGGTCGTACCGTTACGGAGGCACCAAAGCGAATTTCATCGGGCGGTTGGTTGGCTGGATTAACTACATGAGCGTTACCAATACGCTGATTCAGAGCACCCACTTTCCCGTTGATCAACGCCAATTGCCGGGTACGTTCCGTTTCGTCGGTTTCGTTACGTTGTACGCGTGCGTGCTCGGATTCCAGCTCAGCCAGTTCGGCACGAAGCAACGCAAGGCCACGCGGCGTCACATAGTTATGCACACCGGGCGGCAACGGGGCACGAGCCGGAATCACCACCGGGTCATCCGCCGATTCGTTTTTGAGAAATGCGCGGCTCATGGGCGTTAAAAAGAAGAGTGGGTACGTCCTGGGTTCATCAAAACTGATAAACCCAGGACGTACCCACTCTTCTTTTTAACTTATCGTACGTTCTTATTTCCGACCACCAAAGAAACGGAGCAGGTAGAGAAACAGGTTGACAAAGTCGAGGTAGAGGCGCAGAGCACCCATGATAGCACCCTTGCGATCCGATTCGGCGTCGGTGTTGCCAACGGCGTTCATCTCCTTGATTTTCTGTGTGTCGTAGGCCGTTAAGCCCGTGAAGATCAGCACGCCCAGGAAACTCGTGATCCAACTTACCAGCTCATTATGCAGGAACAGGTTCACGACCGAAGCGATGATCAGGCCGATAAGCCCCATCATGAGCAGACTGCCCATTTTGGTAAGGTCCGTTTTGGTGAAGTAGCCGTAAATGCTCATCGCGCCGAACGTCAGGGCGGTGATGAAGAACGTAGACGCAATGGACGCACCGGTGTAAATCAGGAAGATACACGCCATCGTCAGTCCGTTGAGGGCCGAATACGCTATAAACAGGGCTGTAGCCGTTGTGGCCGTCATTCGATTGATTCTGGCCGACAGGCCCAGCACCATCAAAACTTCGCCGATCAGCAAGCCATAGAAGACAAGCCGGTTACCAAATATCAGGGACAACATCGTTTCCGACGACGCCGTGTAAATAGACACTACCGCCGTGATGAGCAGGGCTACGCTCATCCATCCATAGACCTGCGCCATAAAAGCGGCCTGCTCCCGTTCAACGTCTTCGGGGGTGATATATCTGGATTGTACGCGCGGCTGATTCTGATTATCCATGTGGAGTTTGTTTAACGTTACCTCTACAACAAGTTTTCTGACCGAATGGGCAGACTAAAACTAACTTTTTTTGTGAGTCTGCATGCGGTTTGTCGGCTTTTTTGTGTGGCGTGTAGCTTTACAAAAGAGCCAACAGCGTCTCGCGGAAGCAATCTATAGAGCACTTAAACCAGGTTACTCCGCTTGCCATACAGACTTTATTCAAATTGAGACGTCACGAAGCTACCATTTTTTCGCTGGTTTACCGCGCTACCAGCATCCGGGTCGACAGGCGCTGATCACCGGCCTGAATAGCAACGACATACGTACCTGTGGCCAGCGTCTGTACATTCATGCCCAGTGCTCGATCTGACAGGCGGCTGACCGGAACACCCATCGCCCGTCCCGCCTGATCATAGACCTGCACGCCACTCACCCCTGCCAGCAGGGCATCACCCTCCAGCGTGACATTGTCGGAGGCTGGGTTTGGGTATACCCGAAACGGCGCGGCCAATGGTTCGGTGGCCGTGATTACCTGCTTGAAAATCGGAACGATATCGAAGCTCTTTTGCAGCACCGACGTCACCTCCGGCTTACCTGCCCCAAGCCAGTCGGTCAGGAGCGCGGCGTAGACCTGCCGGAAGTCGGTCTGCATTTTGATGTTGTTGTTATCCAGATCCGACAGGTTGGGGTTCTTCCCGATCACACTCGTTTTCACACCTTTTCCAAACACAAACAGCGGTGCAGCGGCACCATGATCGGTTCCGTAACTGGCATTGGAGATAGCCCGGCGACCAAACTCCGAGAAGGTCATGCCGGCCACCCGGTCTTCCGTACCCTGCACTTTCAGATCGTCCTGAAATACCTTGATTGCGTCTGATACCAGTTTCATCAGGTTGGCGTGCGTACCGGTTGTGGTATCGGTCGTGGTGGTCTGGGCGGCGTGGGTATCGAAACCGCCGATGGTTACGTAATACACCCTCGTTTGCAAGCCACCGTGAATCAGGCGCGACACAATTTTGAGCTGATCGGCCAGTGAGTTACCCGTTGGGTACGTTACCAGATTTTTCCCTTTCGCTGCCGCCGCCTTGATCTGCGCGGCATAGGCCACCGACGACAGTTGCTGCTGCCGAATGTAGCTGATATGCTGCCCGGCGGGCGTATTAGGGGGCGGTGCCAGGTCGATGGCCGGTTTATCGCCCACAAGCTGGGCAAACGTATCGGGGTTGGGAATCGCTACGGCCATCGGGCCACCCGGACCGGCAAACGCCGTTGAGGTGATGTAGCCGATCTGAATGGCCAGTGGGTCAGGTACGTCTTTGGTTGGGTAGCCGGTTGGGTAACCCGGCCATTCGGCATCTAGGTAACGCCCCGTCCAGCCGGTAGTGAGCACCTGACTGGAATCGGCCCCGGTAAACCAGATGTCGCTCGCCCGGAAGTGCGAAAAGTTGGGCGTCGGGTACGACACACTGTGCACGATGGATAATTTGCCATCATTATACAGGCTTTGCAGGCCCGTCATGGACGGGTGCAGGCCCGTGAGCGCATTGCCCGTCAGCTTCAGCACCTTGGCTTCCGGCAGGGCAATATTGGTCCTGAGCGCGGTGTACTTGCTCATCTGATCGAGCGGCACCACCATATTCAGCCCATCATTGCCGCCGTTCAGTTGAATCATGACCAGCACCCGATCGGTAGCGGTAGCGAGTTGAATCAGGGTCTGCATGAACGCCGAATTGGGCGTACCGAATGCCTTTGCTCCAAACCCGTCGATGAAAACGGGAAGCAGCATAGAGGCCGAAGCATGTTGAAGAAAGTGTCGACGATTCATGAGAAGAGATGTTGGATTGGAGATATCGGATTGGGGATTTGCGCTGCTTGACAACAGTCGGTAGGTTTAGCGGAACAACTCCCCAATCCGATATCCCCAATCCAACATCCAGTTAGCAAAGTTGATACTCAGCCAGGCGGAACATGTATTGCAGGGTCGTGTTCAGTTTCATGCTCACGGCCATCTGCTTGTTTTTATTCGTTGGATCGGTGGTATAGGTCTGCCATTCCAGGTTCCATTCGTAGCGCGGCAGCCCTGAGATCAGCACGTTGTCGATCAGGAAATCGCGTTGCGTTTTGGTCAGGTCAACGGCAAAGAACAGGGCCGACCATTCGTCGATGAGCTTCACCGGGTCTGACGGATCGGATGTCAGTTTAGCCAGCGCGATCGGGTCCAGCACCAGTTTGTCCGTGCCATATTTCACCGTTCCCCCCGACAGTTGATCGGTGTAGTAGCCACGCAGAGCCAGGGTGGTGCTGTTGATCCAGAGGTCGTAGAAGCCCGTGTCGTAATAGGGTCGCCAGCCAAACACGTTGGGTTGATCCAGCACATCCAGTTGCTGTTCTTTATTACGAGCCTGAATGAAGGCCATCAACTGCGTAAACCCGGTTGAGTTGGTCACGGCATCGGGCGCGGTGATGCCGAAATAGCGCAACGTACCCACGTTGAGATCGAGCGGCGATTTCACGATGGCTCCGCGTAGCGCATCATCGTAGAAATGCTGGCTGGTCAGCAGCGCCGTTATCACGGGTTTGATCTCGTAGTTTCCCTGCCGGAACACCTGAGCCAGTGGTTCAATAAAATTCTGCTCGATATCGGGCGTGATGGTGGCATTGATAAACCAGCGATACAGCTTACGGACAATAAAACGGGCGGTCTCCGGTTGGGCCAGAATCATATCCACCAGCTCGCCCAGTTCGTCATCGCCCGCCGTTGCGCCGGTACGTCCTTTGATGACCTTGTTCTGATACGAAGCTGAAAACACTTTATCCGTCGTGTCGTGCTGCGCCGGTCGGAAGGTCGTGGTAATATCGGTGGTGGTTTCGCTTCGGTAGCCCGTATCGGTCCAGCCGGTGAGCACGCGGGCGGCGGCTTTTACGTCGTCTTCCGTATAGTTGCCCCGGCCAATCGTGAACAACTCCTGTAGCTCACGGCCGTAGTTTTCGTTGGGTTTCCCCACCACGTTCTGGTTACCGTTGAGGTACCGCAGCATGGCCGGGTCTTTAGTCATGTCGATCACAAACGACCGAAAATTCCCCAGCGCATGCCGCCGCAACACCGTATTCTGCCGGTACATATACCGGGCATCGTTTACCTCGGCGAAGGTGGTTACGAAGTGATTCTGCCAGAAAACGACCATCTTTTCCCGCAGCGAAACGCCCTCGTTCACCATCAGCCCCAGCCACCAGTACTTGGTAGCATTTTGCCACGTACCCTGTAGCGTCTGGTTAAACGCCAGCGTATTGAATGGCTTGGTTGTTGTGGGATCAACCGGGGGAGTCGGCGTGGCAGGCGTGACCAATAACGTCTGAATACCGGCCTGCGGCGTTTGACCGGTGAGCTGCTGAATCTGGGCGGGCGACGGTCCGAACGTAGCTCGCCTGAGCAAATGCGCGGCCTGCTGCACCGTCAGTGGTTTACGATTAGGGTCAGTAAGAGCCATAGAAATGGGTTGACTATCAATACAATGCCCCGAAGTTCTATAATAATTGGTTATAATTACTATTAATTCTTTTTAACTAGCTGTTACTCAGAATTGGTTGGCGGGCAATCTACTTGTGCAAAACTGTTCCTCGTCCGCGTTAATGAACCAAGAAGCCGATTTTAGCGTAGGTATCTTCAAATCCTGATTTGCTTCGATTACTCCGTACCTTTGCATTAAATGTCTACGAAAAGCCTTTGGCAACGCTTCTTTCCTTCAGGTACTGCCAATACGCCAGAACTCAGTGTCTATCCCTGTCAAGTGGATATGCATTCGCATCTACTCCCTGGCCTGGACGATGGCGTGAGTAGCCTGGACGAAACGCTTGAATGCCTACAACAACTGTCTGCTTGGGGGGTTCAGAAAGTCATTACGACTCCCCATATCAGTCGTGACTGGTATCCGAATACCGTAGAAGGCATACAACAAGGATTAGCTCAGGTACGTGACCTCATCACCGAACACAATCTACCGCTTACCATCGATGCAGCGGCAGAGTATCTACTGGACGACTTCTTTGTGGAGTTACTCAAAACCGGAGATCTTCTGTCGTTCGGCGAAAAGCGGTATCTCCTGGTAGAGACAGGCTGGGCGTCAGCTCCGTTGCAATTGGCAGACATTCTGTTCCGGATTCAAACGCGCGGGTACGTTCCTGTGCTGGCTCATCCTGAACGATACAGTTATTACCACAGAGATAGAGAATCGCTGGCGATGCTGCGAGAGGCTGGCTGCCTGTTCCAGCTCAATTCCATGTCCTTGAACGGTCGGTATGGTATCCATGTAGCCCAGCAGGCACGCTACTTACTCGAGCAACATTGGGTCGACTTTCTGGGAAGCGATCTCCACCGAGCCAGAGACTTAAAAACGATGATAAAACCACTGGCCAGGAAAGATATGGAGTTGTTGCAAGAACAGCCCTTGCAGAACGACACACTGTTGAGTTAGTTAGCTTACCCGTTCAGTGCACCGATACATTATCAATCCCGCAACGGTCAGCGCCAAATCTGAACTCCCCACGAATTCTAACCTCACTCAGATTGGCCATAACATATACCAGATCAGTTTTGGAGACAGGCTCATTCGCTTTTTTCCAACCACTCAATTCATCCAGTTTAACTCTATAGGAGGTCCAGGTAGTATCGGGATTCTGAGCTGTATTATAAGTTAGTGTGACTGCTCCGGCCTTTAAAATGATATCATCTGCATCATATTGATAATCGGTTGCGGATTGCTCCAGATCAAAGCTGAATATCTTTCCATACCCTCCTTTCATTTTACTAACAATACGGGTTGGAGCAACGAAATACCACGTTCCAGTAGAATCATCCGCTGCCAACACGTATCCCCCAGGATTTCCACCTTTGACCCGGAAACTAGTAATACTACCCGCGCTTCCTTTCCAGCCTTGTGTATCCCGGTCAAAACTGTCCCATATGGAAGCGGGATTAGTAACAATGCTGAAGTCCTGACAACTGCAAGTAAAGATTGTCAAAAGTATACAACACATTCTTGCATTTATACTTAATTTTTTGAAAGGCTTGACGCACATAATCTGTAAGTAGCTCAATTTAAAAGGCATTCTATACCCTTTAGATGGCAAATATAGATAGCGGTAACATCCCTTCCTCAATTAATTAATTTTCAGCTATATAACGCTTGGGCAGAGTGGCCCGTCACATATATCAGCTTAGACTCGCTAGCATGGTACCATAACTTATAGTACTCATTCATTGAGCAATTATTTAGAAAATACTACTAAGTATATGACAATATACAGATTGATTATTAATTAACTGTAATTGTAACTCTTACTAACCTTATGTACTTGTATATGTACTTATATAGCCAAGTGTTTGCTATACCTCTTTCTCGTAAGATTCATACCGTACCACATCGACACGATACTCTTTATTTACTAACTGCCTTAATTTGATTAAAAACTTTCTCAAAGTAATCTCCTTATTCAGATAGCTCTCTGCATATTTCCTCGCGTTCCTTTGTATGAGAGTTAAATCTTCAGAAAGAGCTCTATCAATACCAGATATAAGTGAGTCCACTGATTCTGGCTCTACTAGTATCCCCATTTTATATTCGTTAACAACTTGATACAGGGTCGTATTTGGCACTGCCGAAACAAGCGCACACCCACCAGCGGCTAAAATGCTTGTAAGTTTGGAAGGTAACACTAAATCAGAAGCTGACTTTTTCTGAAGAACTAAGTGAACATCGGCTGTTGCCAATAGAGCAGCTAATTTTTCATATACTTGCAGAGGATGGAACTGTACATTAGTCAATCCGTATTGTCGTGCAAACGCCATCAGCTTTTCTTTACCAGATCCCGATCCGCAAATCAAGAATTTAACATCACTTCTTGAGGTGAATGACCGAGCTGCTTCTATAATTAATTCTAACCCCTGCTTTTCACCCAGACTCCCGGAATACAGGATTACTTTATCTGAATTGGCTAAGCCAAGTTCAACACGAAGAGATTCTTCTTTAGATAAGGGTTTAATATAATCGCCATCAACCCAATTGGGAAAGAAAACACAGGGAGAAGTGATTACCTGTTTATCCTCTACTTTCCGCACCATACCGTCACTTATAGTCGAGACAACTGCACACCGCCTTAAAATAAAGGCTTCAACAGCGAACATGAGCGACAAAAACTGTTTGTTTTTTATCATACCCAAGTCTTTAGCCATATCAATCTGTAGATCTTGGATATGACACCAAAGCGGCACCTGGCGCAGTTTGCTATAGATAACTGGAATCAGACCAAGATGAAACGGGGGCGATAGACAAATAACTACATCGTACCGCTTGCCCAGGAAAATGGGTAGCCAGAAAAATAAACTACTCAACATGAAAGAAAACTCATGAAGAATGCGCTTGGCCGACGTTACCGTTTCAGGTACGTAGAAGGGACAGCGATGGACAGTTGCCCCATCAATTTGCTCCGTAAACCACCATTTTCCTTTGTGCGATTCATGGATTTCCCACTCAGGATAATAGGGCATAGTGGTTATAACATCTACCTCCTGTCCGTTTTGAGCGAGCCAGCTACCCATCTCTCCCGTATACTTACCAATACCAGTAAGTTCGGGTGCATAATTGATACCATAAATCAGAATTTTCATAACAGTGCGTTTTCACTGGCTAGTAACAAATTATGCGCGCCACAAATAAAAAAATCGGGTTAGGCCAACGATTCCCATACCAATCAGTGCGCCAATGCACCCCCACATAATATCACCCCAATCGAAATGCCGGTCAGGTAAACCCAATTGACCTAATTCCGCAATGCCAACTATACCGGTCAGCATGAGCCACACGATAAGCCACCAATACCAGGTTCTCTTTGTAAACAGTATCCAGGAAGAACCTACCAAGCCAAGCAAAACGAATGGTACGGCAGTACGCAGATTCATGTTAGCATCCTGATCCGTCCATGTTGCTATCCAGGTCGGCAACAGGCCGGTCCTCGACAAACTGGGGTTTGGTATCCAGCTGAAGTAGAAGACTAAAAAAACGCCTAATAATAATAGGGTAGCTGATAGGATTTGTCTCATACACCACTCTCAAAACTTTTGAGTAGCGATTATGGGTGTTTTCTCAGGTGAAATTTTCTGATTTGGCAACTGACTCGCCACTAACTCTCTCGTTTTTAACACGATAAAGTATTCGTACACTGCCTGGAGGAGTGCATAAGTCAATCCTGCCTGACCATCTAGGAACCCCTTCCGCCATATAGCTAAGTAAAACCATTTAACCAGCGGACGTCCGGGCATTTTGTAGAAAATACCCTTTTGATTATAACGACGTTCGCTGAAATCTTTGCTAAAAATCGCCTTGGCAATAGAAAACTCAGTGCCTTTATCAATATCCTGCATACGCATGGCGGCTTCTAGGTCAGCATAGCCTAAATGACGCTGCCACCAATACCGAAATCCTTTGCTAAATGGATAATGATCTAAATACCCGTTTAGCCGTAACACATTCCCATCAGGAATAGAAATTGGATTCACCAAGCGCTCGTATCTCATTTTATCAGGCCGGAAAAGCCGAAGGTAATAAGGAGACATCTGTGCATGCTTCAACCAAGTGCCGTTCCAGGCAAAGTCACGCCGTTGAATTTCATAGGCGGCAATATTTCCGTCTGCTGGGGTAAAATTCAATAACGTTTCTTTTAATTCAGGCGATACACGTTCATCTGCATCTATATATAAGACCCATCTATTTTTGAAGGAAATATTTGCTAATCCCCAATTTTGATGAGTTGACCAGTTATCAAATTTACGTTGTGTTATGGTCGCTCCCATCGCCTTAGCAATGCCCAGTGTATTATCACTACTAAACGAGTCGTAAACATGAACATCATTACACCAGGCTACAGAGTGTAGGCAAGCAGGTAAATCTTGCTCTTCATTCTTTGTGAGTATAAGTATTGAGATCATAAACAAAGGAAAAGAATACAGAACTTATTTTTTACTAGAATTAAAACTAATCAAATAAAAGAGAATTCTCTTTAATATGTTTTTCGTTAAACATTGAACATAAGATAACACTTTTCGAAAAGTCTTCAGATAAGGTTTTGAGCTTATCAGCTGGTTTCATTAAACCACCACCTTTCAAAGGAGAGAAAAGTATATTTGGTTTGTTTCCTCGCTCATCAACAACAATACTATAGTCCAAAACGCCAGGAGATATATTGAACTGTAACAAATCGAACTGAGTAAGATAAAGTCGGTGGATAGATTCGTTTGATCTGTTATATGCAAGACCCCAAGCTCTAATCTTACCTTCTGATTTAAGTTTATCTGCCACAGTCATTAAATCATCTAAATGTACAAGCACACCAGGTGGTTCATGGATAAAAAAGTAATCTAAGTACTCCGATTTCAATGCGGATAAAGTACGTTCCAGGCTGGCACGCATCATTACGCCACTCAACGGAACCCTATCATGGAACCGATCAGCTATTGAATGAGAAATATTTAAGGAGAGAGAATTTTCTGAATAATATCTCTTAAAAATATTATCGCGGACTGCGCGAACGATGGGCTTAATTGGTCTAAAAAGTTTAGCTTTCCAATTGGCCTGTATCCCAAACTTACTAGCTATAATAAATTGTTGCCTTCGGCCTTTAATCACTTTACCAATAAATCCTTCTGCTTCGCCATATCCATAAGAACGAGCCAGATCAAAATGATTAATCCCACAATCTATAGCAACGTTAATAGCTCGAACAGCGACTGATCTATCGACAGACCCAAGAATTGGTGCACACCCAAACCCCAAAGCGGAAGAGTGAATTCCAGATGCAAGTTCAACTGTTTTCATGACGCATATGTTAAATCATTAGCTAACCTAACTGCAAAAGCCCCTAACAAGAAGGTAGGGTTCGCTTGGCTAGAGGTTGGAAATACAGAACTGCTACAAATATAAAGGTTGTCAGTCCCCCAGACTTTTAATCGAGAATCAACTACGCCCTCTTCAGGAGAATTAGCAATTCTGGTAGTCCCTGATTGATGAATTCCATCTTTAGACATTTCTGAAATAGCTTTATGAAGTTCATTTTCAGAATACCAGTATTCTAATTCTCCAGCCCCCGTTCTACGAAGCCAACTATCAAGTGCTTTATGTAAAACAATAACTGAGTTTATATCTTGCTCCGAAATAGAATAATGAATGGTCAATGATTCTCTATCCTCACCTAACTCCATTCGATTTGAAATGTCTGGAAGTTGCTCAGAATGAAAATGCAGTGCATATTTATTTTCTGGACTAAAAAGAAAGACACCAGGTAATTTTCGATGACTAAGATACCTTTTAAAAAAAATAATAGCAGGCACATATAAAGACTTAGGTAACCCAATCAAAATATTAATCAAGTGTTTGGAAATTCCGAAAATCTTTCCTTTTGTAATAGACTGAGCAATCGCTGGCGGAGCTAGTTTTTTACCGAGGATTGGAGTAATCATTGCTAAATACATGAAAGACATCGGTCCACTTCGGTGCTTCGGATCGAAGTACAAAGGATTATCTAGCCATATTGCTGTATTCAAAAGATTATTTTCTAATAGAAAACGGTCCGTAAATTGAAAACGTCTCCGAATATACACTCCATCGGAATCTTTAAGAAATCCATAATCTGTTTTTTCAGGGTCACCTGTAAATTTAATTGAAGCAATCTTTCCCGATAAATGTCCTTGATAATACTTCCCTAGCGACGTTGGCACATTAGCTAATGAACTAAAGACTTGAGGGTTTCGGAGCAAGATTCGGGTTGTTTCCTGCGTCCCGGCAGATAAGACAAAAAGCCGTGATTTAATAAGGTGAACACTACTAGTCTCAATATTCCTGATTGATATTGCAGTGATAGCCTCAGTTTCACTATCTATAATTATATCTCTACATTCGTACCCTAATAACGTCGTTAAGTTCTCTCTCTCGTCTAATTCTCTACTATAACGACTAGCAAATCTTGTTGGCATACTCCACCGTTCCAAAACAGAATCTGTAACATGATCTTCTACAAAATTTGCCGCTATCCGTTTATCAGTAAAATCAGGTATTTCATGTATATTAAATATTGGATTACCACATTCAAAATAAGCTGCTGCTTGTGGTAAATATGATTGAATTTCATTAAAGATGTCAGTATTCCATGTACATCCGCCATTTAAGATGGGACGATCTAAGAAATCAATTTTATCATACATTACACAACGTCCTCCCCACGTTGCTGAAGTTCCTCCTAACCCTTTATTTGTGCATTCATATGGCTCATGATGATTCTTTTTATTTGAAACAGTAATAGAATCATCAAGCGCATTAGGGCCTTCGCTTACTGCAATACCATACTCAACTATTATTACTTGCTTTCCCGGATTTAAACGAGAGTACTCTAGGGCTACAATCAAACCGCTAGGCCCACTTCCCACAATACATAAGTCGAATTGAGTATTCCAAACTGCTGATATATCCATTCTCCTTGGTACGTTAGTCTTCACAATTCAACAAGTTATTCCTCTCTCTAATTATTACAGCCGGATTCCCTGCATACACTGTCCAAGGTTTCAGGGAAATTGAAGCAACAGAACCAGCACCTAAAACGCTACCTTCGCTACAGTGAACTCCAGGTAGAACAATTGCTTTAGCACATATCCATGAATAAGACTCAATAATTATCTTTTTCTTTTTGTATGTGAATTGAAGGCTATTATAATCGTGTGTAGCTCCACACAAGTAAGCACCTTGTGAAATTACAGAGTGACTACCTAAAGTTGCTCCTCCAGGGTTATAAATTTCAACCTCAGGTCCAATAGTAACTACGTCTTCTGTTTCAAGAAGCCATGGTGCCCAAATTTTACAATCAGGGTATATAAAATTAGACTTCCCAATTTTTGCGCCAAAGGTCTTAAGAATTAAAACGCGCCAGTTATGTAATGGCTTGGGTGTCCATAAGCATAAGAGTGCCCATGCTAAGTTCCAGATCACACGTCGAAATTTCTCCCCTACTGAAAAAATAGGGCGTTTGTATGCATCAGGATCATCAATAGTATGTTGACTAAGCATTGCGCGATATATTTACCACTCCCAATTTGGTTTAGAAAAAAGACAAATTAGTTTATTAAACTATTTGGTTTAGTAAAGATAAAATTACGTAAACCTCATGACCTTTAGTTAAAAAGATTTTGTTAAAGTTATATTTGCTTATACCTTCAACTATACTAAAGACTAACGCTGTGTCACTTTTTCTATTCATACGATTTAATGTTTAATATGTAACATAATTTTTTTTCAAAAACGAGAAACTATATTTTATCAATCTTTCTTCAACTAAAATACACAAAAAGACGAATAACACTAACACAACGATCTGCATCTCGATGGTTAAATTATAGTAATTAAACGTCAATAGTAGGGGGTAATGAAAAGCATACATAGCGTAACTTCCCCTTCCAATAGTGGAAAATAGATTATTTAAAATTATTGAAAGTTTCGATACTATACTTTTGAAAAATAGTGCATTAGCAAAGCCACCCACTACGACAAAAAAATAATAAAAACTACTAATAATTAACCCATTAGAAATCATATAAATTGACCTTGAAAGGTGATATCTATTTTCTACATATAAACAAAAAGCACTTAAAATAAATGAAACAACAAAAATTTTGTCGTAACGTCTTCTATGGATATATGTCTGTGATATAAGATAACCAAGTACCCAAAGGATAAAATTACCAAAAAATAAAAAATAAGGTACAAATAGTAATCTATTAACAGCAATAGAACATATTGTTGCAATTGAGAGGATAAAGTACTTAAACAAGCTAGAATAGCCAGTTAAATACTTTTTATCAAAAATATATGTAATAGGAAACAAAACATAGAAGAAAAATTCGAAAGCAAGAGACCATAATGGACCATTCAATCCATAAGGTGTGAACCAGGCAGGAGTAGCCGACGAAGAAGTTTGTAAAAAAAATATATTTCCGGAAAAATTATAAAAACTAAAATCTTTTGTATAAACAGTATTGGTCAGAATACCACAAATAAATGAAATAATTAACGCAATCCAGTATATGGGTAATATTCGCTTAAAGCGTCTATAATAGTAATTATTAACATCCGCTGAACTTGTAAGTGGTAATCTTTTCAAGCTAAGTCCTATCGAAAATCCAGATAAGATAAAAAAGAACAAAACAGCTTGCTGATTGAGGTTTGAAACAAATTCTAAAATTATATAAACCCTATGATTCAACTCTTGAAAATAGAGTGCATTAAGTTTAAATACATGATGGAATAAGACAATTAGAGATGCTAACCCCCTTAGGCTGTCGAGAATAACTAAACGGTGTAAACTTGTTTTCATACAGGTACATTTTTAGTAATACTTGCGCACGTTATGATAGGTATATTTTTAATCATCACTATAAGTCAACATGCCCTGTTCAAGTTTATTTACCTTTATTCAGCATAATTATTCACTTTGATACAAAGCATTTCAGATACGAAACACCCCCTACTGTAACCCTACTCTCGCCTTCTTGTTGCTATCACCGATTTCTTTCACAAAGTTACTCACAGCTTCTACTATTGTGAAATGTTTTTCAAAGACAGCTTTTGCCTGAGTACTCATCTTTTTCTGTTCAGATTTTGGCATAGATACCCAATTCTTAAGTAATTGAAATGTCCCTGCCTGCGTATTAGAGGTTACCAGCCCCCCACCTCCTGCTTCAATTTCGCGCCAAATATTGACCTGATTTGATATTAAGACTGGCTTTGCACATGCTAACGATTCGGCTACAGTAATACCAAAATTTTCCTGATGACTAGGTAATACAGATGCTTCACAACCATAAAACGCTCCCCATTTTGCATCCCCTTGTAGCATTCCAGTAAAAAAAATCATGTTTTTTACTTTAGAGTTTTTGCGGACTAACCGTTGTAAGGACTGGCCATAAGGAGTATCACCACCTGGTCCGGCAATTACCAGATATGGTAAACAATAATTATTTTCTACCGACTTATCGGCGAGCTTTGAATAGGCATCAATCAGCAAGTCTACTCCTTTCTTCGTATGTATCCGGCTAAGAAATAATAAGTAAGGTTTATCTGTTACTTCTGGACATATTTCGAGAAAGGCCTCGCGCATTATGTCATTATAAACAGGCGGTGAAGACACACCGTATCCAACATTACGTTCCCTTTTAGGTGCATATCCTGTGAAAGTAGTACGCGCTACAAGTAACTCCGTTTCACAAGTAAATAGAAGCCCATCACTTTGGCTGATCGTTTTCCTTTCCAATAATTTCCAGTAAATCCAGTTACGAAAGGCTTTCCACCTTCGATCCGTAGCCTTCTGAAAATAAGGATCTAACATACCATGTGGCATCACATACCATTTTGGTTTTTTTCGACCCTCTTTCTCTTCTTCCTTTAGCACTTTTCTGACCGCCTGAGCATGATATAACCATAATCCATTGGTTATAACAGCATCAAATCTATGCACGTTCTTTCGCAGCCAGGGTAGCAGTTCTGGACTATAGCACCAAGGATTCCCCATACCTCCCAACGCATGAACGGGAAAAGGGTCCGTTCCCAGATATGCTGACATTGGCTCATCTCCACATACAACTTCACGATAAACGCTCATGTCTTCTGAAATAGGCGCTGCTAGTCTAATTCCTTGACAAGGGCCACCTGTTTTAGGGTCCATACTACCTATTAGATGGAGAATGCGCATATCGTACTGTTTCGGATATGATTTCGTGAACTTAGTTTCCAACGATCAATTGACATAAATATGAGTATTAGGGTGGGTAGTTGAGTAATGGGTTATAATCTGCTGATAAACAGCTTCAATCTGAGTGTAAAAAGAGTTCGTATCGAATTGCTCTACATTGGTAAGGCCACGTTTCACAGTAGCTTCTTTTTGCTTTTTAGGTAATGATAGAAGAGACTCTATAGCCTGTGCTCCAGTTTGAGCCCAATTGAGCTGACTAAGTTTCTCAAAGGGCATCCGGGGCAGCGTGTAACCTGCGTCGCCTGCTACTTCACGCATAGGGTCTTCAGCAGTTGTTAGCACTAGACAACCGGATGCCATTGCTTCGGCAATAGGCCAGCCAAAGCCTTCATTCAGGGATGGGAAAATAAATAAGCTACCTCCCTGATAGGCCAGTCTGATTGCCTCATCATTCAAGCCGGTTATAAAATGGATATCCTGCTGGTAAGCCGATAGGATACGTTCTTGTAGTAATGCTTCATCAGGCTTTTCCCCGATCATTAACAGGGGAATCGGTTGGATTGTCTGTGATCGCCAGGCATTATAGAGCTTAATAACGCCTAGCCTATTTTTATACCACTGATTGCCTCCAATATGAAACAAGTATCCTTCTGATAAATCAAGCCTTATGTGGTGAGAAAGTGTAACTCGTGCTTTGCACACATCACCAGTTATGAATTGTCTATTTAAGCCGTTATAAATCACCTCCGATAAGAGCGGCTTCTTAGTTAATAGTTCATGTAGATCACGGCGTGTTTTAGCCGAAACCGACACAAAGTTTTGCGCCTGCCGATAGCCCCTGCGTATGAACGCTTGATAAAGTTGCCCGGTAAAACTAGTTGGGTTCTCGGGAATCTTACCAAGGCCCGACTGCTGAGCCAAGAAATCATGACAGTGCATTACATGCGGTCGGTCGGCTACTAATGGAACCCACGGACCCAGTGCGTTGTCGGCAAAGACAAACAACGTTTTCTGGCTCATCTTTTTAAGCTTACGACGTACCTGAATTGGGAATAGAATATACTGATCAACGTACCCAAACCACTTTTTGAGTGATGCTTGCTCCGTCAGAGTCCATAGCTTTGGTGCGGGTGACCATACCTCAACCTCATGTCCTCGGCTCTGCATACCCGTTACCAGTAGATTGGTAAAACGAGGCATACTCTGAGAGTTCATGAATAATGGATGGCTGAAAACAATGATCTGCATAGTGGAATGTCAAGAATTAACAGGTTCGTCGACAATCGATTTAACGGCGTCAAGCACACGCTGGCATATAGTTTCATTGCCAGCTCCCATTTCCCGTACCCGCCGCATTCCCGCCTTGCGAATCGACTCACGCAGTTCATCATTAGTTAATAGTTCTCTGCAGACCCTGGCGCACTCATCAACATCTGCCCAAAATACGGCCTCTTTACCCTCTTTATAGAAAGCTAAGTGTTCTGTTGTACGCTCAGCACAAAGTAAACCTCCTGCATATGGAATTTCGAGTGAACGAGTTGTATGAAGGTCTCGATTCCCTTTCGATAATAGACCCAAGCAGACCTTAGCACCTTGTATAGCTGAAACATATTCGCGCCCTGATAATGAATTACCCCGGAAGTAGGGCTTAAGCTGGTTCCAGTAGGGTGACTTTGCCCATCGATCACCCCATATACTTACTTTAATATTTTGTTGAATAAGCTTCAGTAAAAACTCATCCCGCTTTTCATGCCGCATCCACGTACCAATAAAGGCTACATCTGATCGAAACTCAAGTTGAATATCATTAGGATTGACAAATGGCTGATGGGCAACATCATCATACGACATAGATATTCTGATAACTTTTTTAGCTCCATGTTTTTCTAATTCAATTTTACTCACATCTCGTACAACACAGCATAAATCATACAAATGAACAGCCTTAAGTAGAGTAGTGAATCGCCCCTTATCACGTCCACCTGTCGGATCATCATTATTATAAAGAATTAAAGGAATATCCAACGATTTCAATTTGGCTATAGCCTCAATACCCAATAACTCGCCGCTATTTACCCAGACTAAGTCGGAAGTGACGACCCTAACTAGTTCAGCAATTAACCATTCATTAACTATTACTTGTATAAACTTATATCCAGTCCGATAATGAAAATAGCTAAAAAATTTATTTTCATTTATTTTCCTCAAAATTCCGTATGGATCTAACAACTCTACATCATGACCTAAGCGTTTCAGAGCTTCATATCGTTGATATGAAGTAGAAGACATAGTGCTATCACCTATATATAAGATTTTCATTTACGTATCTGATACTTGCTTGTTCGATATCAATCTGCTACTACACTTATGCGTTCCTGTTTAATATTTAGCAATACTAAAATATTATCAAGCACCAGCCAAGCTAAGCTTAACCGAAGAGCAACAGTCCAAGCATTTACAGCTTCTTCACCTATTCCTATCGTGAATAGTTTTAAGTACACGCTAAAAATAATTAATAGGCTTAACTCAGACCGGCATAAAGAGATTATCAGTTGCATAACAAGCATCCATAGTAAAACTACTAATGCTGGATAGATAAGGAGCCCTAGCCAACTAAATTCTGTATATGCACTGAGATATAGTGAATCTGCAGTATCATCACTACCTATTCTAAAGTGCTTGTACAATAATTCCTCTTGGGTAGGATAATCTGTTTTGTTTGGAAATATAGGACCAGGGATAGTCCATATAATTGCGTGCAACAAATTCTTACCCAACATAAATGACTTTTTAGAGTCCTGCAACTGCAAACATAGAGCTAATGGAGTTGCTACCAATGGCCTTGTTGCTAAATTCTCTTCAGTACGTTTACTTTCTTCTTTGATGTTCGATTCGCTTTCCTGAAAACGCATCCAAGTATCTGGAATCGTTTCAAGTGCACTTTTAGACTCATCTACATACACAATTCCGCTACGCATAAAGTTATTGAACAACATAATTTGAGACAGTAGTGGATAAGCGATGCATATTACAAGAATTGTTTTTTTTAAATTTGGCCTTAAAGAAAGTAGCAAAAAAATACAATAGGCATGTATTATTAACCCAAAACTAATATCACGTCTTCCTTTTGTAAAAGAAATAAACATAAACAATAGAAATGATACTAAAAGAATTAAGTAATTCACTTTATTAGCCCATAAAGGGCGTTTATTCTTCCAAATATGAATAAGAATAAGCGAATTAATTATTGTTTGAGTAGTAAAAAGGGAATCATATATGATATACCAATCTGGCAACTTTCCTTTATCAACACCTTCAACAAGCAAAGCTCGCTGTCCTATTATTCCAAAATAAATTAGCACAAATTCACCTAAAATGATTGTGGTGGCAATGAATAAAAGATAATTTATAGATATATTGTTTAAATAAGTAAATAATTGATAAATTTTACACTCTAATTTAAAAACAGCTGAGGTTGAGCCAATAAATGCCAAAACACAACTGAAAATCGTTATATATACCATTGCTAACGCATAAAATGAAAAAGCTAAGCCGCCATTCATTTCATTTTGCAAAGAAGTCTCAATTAGAATATTCAAGGAAAATTGGTGTACAAAAGATGCTGTTAGCCAAGAGCTATTTAATAATAAGCACAAGGTAGCTGCTCCAATCCGAACCAGTCGAATCATCTCAAGGGAATGACCCATACGTGTCCAAATCCATATTAAACATACAAGAGATGCCCATATTGCTGATATGTCAGCAATTAACGTTTGTTCAGTAATAAACGTTAGAATCCACCCTGGTAAAGTAGTAAATATAATATATGATAAACGTTGCCTAAAAAACCATTTCTCGATTAAATTCAGCTTATAAAACTTTGCTGAATTTACCTGTGAATCTTCCTTATTAACGTAATAATTATGTTGTGATATATTGTTCATAAATAATGCCCTTTCATTTTATATTAAAGGTTATAAGTATGACCTTTAACGTTTTTAATATAACGTCCCATCGTTTGCTGAATAGCATGGGTAGTTTCATTCGCCATTGCTTTCCAATAGTTGAAAGTGTTCACAGCAAGAAACAGCAACGTACCTAGCATAATCTGCCACTCATATTCTGTCCAGGAGCTCATGGTAATCAATCCAACAGCCGTAATAAGCAACGAGATAATGACAAGTTGACTTTTACGGCGAGGCCAATGTAACTGATGTTGATTGAGCCATTTGCTGGCTATGCTTATGGCAATAAAAGCGCTCATAGATTCAGCAGCTAGCAACGCCAAACCTGCTCCAAACAAATTAAGCGTAGGCAATAGGGCTACTAACATACCTAACAATGTCGCACTTGCACAAAGTGACAGTATAAGTTGCTTTTTCAGCAAGTTGTTACCTTTTAGAACAGCCATAGCTACCTGAGCGAATCCGTATACCAAAACACTTAACGATAATGAGGCGAATAGCAAAGGGTTAAACTCAATTTTACCTCTCGTCCACTCATGGAATAACAGACCCCCTACCGACTGTATAACTACAATTGCAGGTGCTAACACAGCAATGACCATAAACCAAATAGTATCAAAAGTCATTTCTAGTTTCTGCTGGTTTCGTTGATGTAGAAAACGCATCATCTCCGGCATAATTGGGTAAGCAATAGTTGTAAGGCCTTGAAGAATCACATTAGCACTAGTGCGGGTAGTTGAGAAAGTTGCTAACGATACTACGCCCAATACTGGAGCAATAAATAATCGTATCCCTTGTTGTTGAAAGTTATCAAGAAAATAACGTAACGATAATAGCATTGATGTCCCAAAACGATGAATGCCTACGCTTAGTGCAGGGCGAGAATAAAAAATCTCCTCTCGTTGTAATATGCGTATGATAGACAGCAGTTGTAAAGCAAGGAGAGGAATTGTTACTACTGCTGTCATTAAACTGGCTTCAATAAGCCCACCTCCCAAAACGACAGGACCAATTTGTGCTATCGACGAAACGGCAGCAATCAACACCCCCCACCACGTCATACGGTGATAATGGCCAAATGCACTCATCAACCTAGTAAACATACCCACTCCGTTGGTGAGTGTCCATGTGCCCCATTGAATGACCACAGCGAGGCATACTGTTAAGCTTGTCGTTTTACTAGTAGTATTGAATAGCCAACTAGTGCTGTTTGCACCAAAAACTAACCCTAGTACAATAATAAACTCAGCGAGCCCTATCACTACCATAGCCCCGAAAGCAGAGTATAATAGAGCAGAGATTTCAGCTTTATTTTCAGCACCTATCTTTAAAAATTCAAACTCCAAATAATCATTAAATCCTCTATCGAAGGTGGAAAGAATATTAATGAAAGCTTGAATTGCAATCCAGACTCCGTAGGTTTCTAAGTCCCAGTATGTTAAAAATATAGGTACAAGCAAAATCTGCGATACCATCGTGACACCAATCCGTGCCCAGGCGGCAACTGTCCCAGATAAAACTCGTTTTGCAGTAGACATTGTAACTTTTGTTAAGCAAATAGCGTCGTTTGACTCGACTAGCTGAAAGTGTAGTTTATTCTACACTATAAATATAGTAGAGAATAAACTACACTTCCGAACTTTTTTAAAGAGTATCAATTAACCCATAGTTTTCAGTTGCAGTAGAACACATTTACTTCTACCAAGCATTTTCTACATTACCCCGAAGCATTGCTCTGACTGTATTGTAGCAAAGTTTGGCATCTAAACCGAATGACTGGTGTTTTATGTAAACGAGATCGTATTTCACCCGATGTTTCATTTTTATGATCGTGCTCGTTTCTCCTCTTGCACCACGTACCTGCGCCAGTCCAGTAATGCCAGGACGTACCTGGTAGCGAGCAGGATAGTTTTCCAACGCAAACCAGAATTTATCATCATGCTGCACAGCATGCGGCCTAGGGCCAACAACACTCATATTCCCAATTAACACGTTCACAAATTGGGGCATCTCATCCAGATTAGTTTTCCGAAGAAAACGACCAATTCTGGTTACGCGCGGATCATCTTTTTCACACTGTGCAAAGGCGTCGTCTGGTTTATGCCGCATGGTTCTAAACTTCAGGCACCAGAACGGGCGACCATGCTGACCATTTCGCTTTTGCAAAAAGAAAATTGGTCCGGGGCAGCAAAGTTTAATTAGTATACCCACCACAGGAATCAACCAGGAGAGAATAAAAATAACGCATAGTAGTGAGAAAACCAGATCGAATGTACGCTTACCGTACCGTACGTACCAGGTAGGATTTATGGCACCCAGTGCCGTTTTATCGGCAACAGCATAGTAGGTGCTGTTGCCAACAAAAGAGTCCATTGAAGATAACATGAGCGATGCTTAGTTTACGAATGTAATTCATCTGAAAAAGCTTCTGTGCTAACAAAGTGTGAGCACTACTTCACTATTTCTTCGATTTAGCATCAGGTTTAACCGAATCGTAATACCCTCCGTAATTGTAGCTGTTATAATACGCTTCGCCTTCACCGATCGCGTTCAGAATAACATTCAAGTTATTGAAACGATGTTCGCGATACCAGACATCCAGTTGCTTCAGATAGACCTTAGGTGTTATATCATGGCGCACTATGTACATCGTGGCGTCGGCCAGTGGGGCGATCAACTGGGCATCGGTAACAAGACCAACTGGTGGCGAGTCAATAAGTACGTAATCGAAACGCTCCTTTAGCCCATTGATCAACTCTGCTAGTTTATCCGTGCTAAGCAATTCCGACGGATTAGGTGGAATAGGGCCGCTGGTAATCATAAAGTAGTTCTCGTACCCTTCAATTGGCTGAATGACTTCCTCAAGCGTAGATTCGCCACACAGGTAGTTGCTGATCCCGTACCCAGCCACCAGACCCAGGTTTTTATGCAGCTTCGGTTTGCGCAAATCCATTTCCAGAATCACAACCTTGCGACCGGTAATGGCCAGGCTGGCCCCCAGATTGAGCGAGATAAATGACTTTCCCTCACCACTGATACTAGACGTAAACAGAAGTACCTGGCTTTTCTCGGTGTTCGATTTAATAAACTGCAGATTGGTCCGAAGGGTCCGGATCTGCTCAGACAAAACTGACTGACTCCGGCCTTTAATCACTATGGGTTCTGGTCGTTTGCTTTTGGTCAGCTCACCCAAAATTGGCGCATTTGTTTGTTCTTCCACATCAGTACGGCGCAGGATGCGGTTGTTCAGCGCATCCCGGCTGGCCATGGCTGCAATCGGGAGCAGGAAGCCAATGAGCGAAAAGATAAGAAAATAGAACCGCCTGACGGGTTTAACGGGCTTGCTATCAGACCGGGCGGCATCGATGGTACGGCTATCAGAGATTGTCGATGCAAACGAAACGGCTGTTTCTTCGCGCTTTTGGAGCAGGTACGTATACAGGTCGTTTTTGATTGCCTGTTGCCGCGAGATGTTCAACAGAAGCCGCTCTTTATTAGGTATGGTCCGTATCATGTTTTCCATACGTCCGTTATTAGCAACCATCTGCTCTTTGGACGTCAATAATTGCCGTTTCATGGTCTCAACGTTTTCTGTAACGTTCCGCCTTACCTCGCTGATCTGACTATCAATGGTTTGCACCAGTGGGTTTAGCTCCGACGTGGTGCGCACAATCTGTTCCCGTTTCAGTTCAAGTTCAGAAAGCCGGTTTACCATGCCCAACATGATGGGATCACCCAGCCCCAGTGTAGCCGGTGCTATACCCTGCCCTTTCGACTGGCTTTGCAAATACTGTTCTACATCGCCCAATGCTCCTAACTGAATTTTTACCTGATTCAACTGGGCGTCGTTTTGCTGCACGGTGGTCAAGAAATTCTGGGCCTGGGTGCTGAGATCCGTAATGCCCTGTGCTGATTTGAAATGCTCAACATCTTTTTCCACCGTTGCCAGTTCACCTGATATCAGGTCAAGGCGATCTTCAATGAACTTCAGCGTATTCGACGCCATTTTATTCTTATCGGCAATGGCGGCCTGATTGTATTCTTCGATCAACTGATTCAGAATGGTCTCACCCCGCTTTGGAATCTCATCTTCCATCGTCAGCATGATCACACTCGATGCCTTCGAGGTAGGTTCTGCTTTCAGGCTCTTCAAAAATCCGTTTACAGCGTCGGTCTGCGCCTGCACCATCACTGATAAAGGCGCTGTGCCAGCCGGTAACGCCTCACGGGTATATACTCTCAACCGGCCCAACGGGGTCTGTACGCTCTGATTCAGCGGGTACGTTATAGCGTTGATGGTTACCTGACCCGCTTTAGGAAAAGCGATTGCAATTGGCTCTTTGTAGAGAGACGAGTTTGCCTGTTCAACAATGAGGCGGGCGGGTGGAGCAAACGTCTCGCGATCACCGAAAGAGGTATTTTTGTAATATCGTGTAGCCAGATCAAGGCGGCTAACAATCTTATCCATCAGGGTATATGACTTCAATATTTCGATTTCGTTTTCCACAACCTTCTTGGGCGTAAAGATTTCGAGTTCTTTGAGCATACTCTCGCCGTCAAGTCCCTTCTTCTCGTCTTTGATCAAAAGACTGGCTTGTACTTTGTAAACTTCGGGTTGGTATAGTAGATAGACGTAAGCCCCTGCTAACGCCATAGCGATACAAACCACAAACCAGGGCCAGTTGCGTAGATACCGCAATAGCACAGCCCGGAGATTTTTGTTTTCCCCCTCTACCAGTTGGTAAGGAACATAGGAGTAGTTTTTGTCAGCCATATCGGGTAAAGAGTTATAGCAATTAGCGGCGAGAGATAATAATTGCAATGAATGAGAGCGCACTCAGGATGATTGGTACGGTTTGGTAAAAGCGGTCTGCACTAGCAACCCTCGATTTACCAGGCTCTACATAAATTACATCATTTGGATGCAGGTGATAGAAGGGCGATTGGAACACATCCCGTTTTGTCAGATCAATGCGGTTGAACGTTTGCTTTCCATTTTCTTCTCGTATAACGAGCACATTTTTCCGCTGTCCGTAGATCGTGATATCACCGGCCAAACCGAGTGCTTCCGGCAACGTAATCTGCTCATTTGGAATGGAATAGAGCGCAGGGCGGGCAACTTCACCTGTTACGGTAATATGAAAATTGAGATTCCGTACATTTACGGTGGGCTCTTTCAGGTAATTGAGCAGCTTGGTGCGGATTTCACCAGCTGCCTGACTGGTAGTGAGCCCCTGAACAAGCTGATCACCCAGGATCGGTAAGTTGATTTTCCCGCTTTCGTTAACCAGGTAGCCGGGCGTGTAGGGCAAAGCGCTTGTCTGTGAATTCTGAACGCTGGTTCCCATTGCGCTCATAGCCATGTACGGGTTAAAGAACGCAGAGGCTTCGGGGCTTAAACTACCTACTTGTACCGAGAGTACATCACCGGCTTTAATCGTGGGTATGTAATTGGCACCGAGTGTTAGCGTGTCTTTACCAGGGCCAGTTGCCTGGTAAAGCACTAATTCCTTACTGCTGATACAACCCGACATAAACAAGCATAAGCCAACTAACCAAAAACCCGTTTGGGCAAGAATTGCACGTACATTCATAGGTGATTCGTCAAACACTATCGATACTGATTTTGCAGATAACTGCCGTGATACTGCCGGAGCAGTGCGTCTAATTGGTAGCCTACTTTATAGCGGGTCCCTATGTTATATCCCCTCGTATAGGCGTACTCCCATCGAAACTCTTCGCTACTCCTAAGCCTCAGTCGCTGGCTTTGTGCGATCCGTCCCGGCGGAATAGGAATGGCGAAGTTGAAGCCTCCTGTTGTCCCGTTTATGGTTTTAGTGGCAAACAGGCCGACTTCCACATTACCCATCTGTCTGAACAGATCTATTCGTCCCCCCCGATCCTGATGTAAATACTGCCCCCCAGACACTTTAATGGTAATATCCCGTTTCTGGAAGCGGTAAGCGACGTCGGCGATCAAAAGCAGATGGCTTAGTGACTCGTAGTAAAAGCCATTTTCGGGGAAGTAATAAAACCCTGTAAGCCCTGTTTCTACGCCATAAGACCAGTTGCTTGTCAAGTCGGCATGGCGGTACTGCGCATTCAAGCCATACTGATCGTTGTAAAACAAACCCGCCGACAGGCTCATGAAATTGCGGCCATTGAGCGCCAGAAACTGGTTCAGAAAAGTGGGGGCAGGCCTGACATTCAAGGCCTGGTTATCCAGTTTGTTGCTGATTGGAAACAGAACACCCCAATTCAGTACCAGACCCCGGCTCAGATACAACTGACTTTGCAACAACAGGTTAATCTTACTTTCGACTGTCTGATCGCGGAAGCCAAACTGTGCGATGAACTCAGGCTGTAGCCGAAAATCCAGTTTATAATGTCTGCTATCGAACGGGTGAGATCTTGCAAACTCAGCCCGCTCCAGGCTGGATATAGTGCTCGTGCTTACCGAATTACCGAATTGATAGCGGGCAATAGGCACCCCCTGGAAAAGCGGAACGAACTCGTTGATTAGCTGAGACATCAGAGGAGTAACCAGCTTGATCATGCCAATGAATGGATTACGATACAACCGTTGTTCGTAATACACTCGATTGCCAACACTGTCTACCGCCAGATTTTCATAATCAGTCAAGACGGCTTGCGTTGTCTTTTCACCAGCTACCGCTGATCCGATTGGCACTGAAACTACCTCCGGCTGCTCGGCTTCTTTCTGGCTGGATGCCTGCTTGTTTTTTCGTAACAGAGGAACCGTATAAGACGTACCCACCGACAGTTGATTACCACCCAACAGGCCCGCCTGAATAGTCAAGCGTTTAAATAAAGTCGCATAGGCACCAACATTTACATGCTGGGAATCCCACTCGGCTAGTATTCCACCTTTCTTCGAAAAATTGACGTTAACGCCACCAAATGGTCCTACCAGGTAGTGGTTGGCCGAATCCCGCTTATCCTGTAGTCTAAAATCGGAAAGGATATCGTTTGCGTTTGTTCGCCTGCCAATAGAATAAGGGCTTCCTATACCCACTGTAACACCGGCGTTAATCGACTTTGCAACAGGGATATGCTTTGTGGCAACGATTACATGAGTTAGAAGCGAGTTGTCTACCCCAAAAGGAGCCGATAGAATGATGGCCATCGACGGTACTTGACGCTTCTCTTTCAGAAATACATACTTTATATCAGCCTGTCGATCACCAATGCCCCCTTCCAGGTAAACAAGTCGCTTGCTGGGATTCAGCAGGTTGATGTTTACTTCCAGCCGAGGTAGAATAGCCAGGTTCACATACGTTATATTTTCCGAACTGGCATCGCTTGGCTTATTGAACTTGATCGCATAGTTCGACGGGTTGTAATTATAACCGATCGAAAACGTGCCATCTTCCATAAGGTCTGCCGTTGGAATGTAGATCAGGCCCGGTTTGCCGGATATGTTCATCTGCGCCAGTATCTGCACCGGATGACCGGCGCACACAACAAGCAGCAGCTTAAACAAAACCTTTTTTCCGGCCTTCATATACGTGGCAATTTTGAACGGTTATCCCTATACGTAGCTAACAGTTAACTGGTAAGCGTGCTGTTTTCTCTACTCATTCAGTAGTTTATCTCGTTCAGTCTAATTAGTGGTAATCAATCCTCCTGCCAGCCAGACCAGAAAGTGGCCTGGTTGTCGGATTGGTTGCTACTACTGTTTTCGGGTAATGACCTAGTTATTGAACTTCAGACGGAGCGAAAGGCCAGCTTCTACACCGTTGAGGCTCACTTTTTCAGTGGTGCTTGTCGTTTCCGTTCTCGTCAGTTGGTTATAACTACCCAGGTGGTAGCGGACATCGAGTGCGGCATACAGCATTTTCACCAGTTTCTTCTCAGCACCAACGAACACCTGCACACCATACGAATTTCCCGATTGTTTCTCGCTCAACGTACCTGGGTTGGCCACAACCACCCGGTTCAGTTCATTGTTGATAAAGTAACGAGCCACACTAACACCGATGTAGGGCGTCAGGAAAGCATCTTTAGGTTTCTCCTGTGTGGTAGTAGTGCCCGTTGTTGTGGCTGGTGCAGGTGCCTGAGCGAACGTATATTTCAGATCAAGGGCCACCGGAATGATCGAGATCGAAAAGTCTTCCGTTCGCGTAATGCCACCAATCACCAAACTGCTCGACGCTGAACTTTTGTAGTAGCCCACCCGACCTCCGACAGACAGATTTTTGGCAATCCCGATTTCAATGGCTGCCGTAGGAATTACCTGTCCTGAGAATTTAGCGCCGGATCCATTGTTATAGGCCGTCAGGAAAGAGCGATCATTCCAATAGTCGAGCGAAGGTTGCCAGTAGCTGGCTCCCACGCTGATGCTCTTCAGGTTGACCTGTGCCTGCGCTGAGTAGCTTCCCATAAAACCAGCCAGCACAACGATAGCGGATGCAATGTATTTCTTGCTCATGATAGTGTATGAATGAGGGATTGGAGTCAGAACAATTTCGGGAGAATGGTACACCGATCAACCACCATTACCCTGGTTGTGGCAACTGGCAACAGCCTGATCGCGGGCCTTGGTTAAGGTCGCTAACGTGGCATTGTAGTTGGCCGTGATTTTGTTCAGGTCGGTTGTTTTTGCCTGAGTAGCTGCTGCCAGTTTCGCCGTTGAAATAGCGTCACAGGTGTTATTATCAGCACTTTGCAGGGTCGCAATGGTTTGTAATGTCTGCGAATACGATACAGCATACAACACGCGTAGCAGGTTATATAACGTTTCACCCAGTACCGCTTTGCCGGCATCCAATGAAGCAATCGATTGATTGAATTGCTGAGTGATGTTGGTACGAACACTCCCATAACTGGTCGTCACCGTCGACTTACAGGTCGCTACCTCTCCCAGAATACTGGTTTGTGCAGTAGCAAACGCCTGGTTTACTGTGGCCTCCTGTGAAGTTTTTCCCGCATCCAATACCACCACAGCGTCAGCAAAGGCTTTGGCGGCGGCAGCTTTACAGGCATCATCATCGGCCCGGAGGTAAGTGGCAGCGATTTTTTCAATCAACCCGGTAGTAGCTCCCGTCGACGTACGGCCACCAACTGGTTTCCCGTTTACCGTTGGCAGTGAGAAGGTGGGAAGGTAGGCTTTAAGCGCCGGGTTAGCCGCCAACGCTGCTGCTTCAGCCTGTAGATTGGCAGGCAACGTACCCGATGTTGTTAGGTTGGCTAGTACGGCAGGTGAAAAGCTAGCAGCAAGTTCGGCAGCTTTTGATGTCGACACAGCACTCGACACAGCAGCACCTGCTGCTTGTACAACCGCAGGCACCTGGCCGGTTGCGGTTAGGTTGGTCAAACCCGACGAGACGGCTGCTGTTGCAGTTGATGACGTAAGCGAAGAAGCAGTCACCGACACGGCTGCTGGCTGAGTAGGCGTTACTGTAGGTAGCGTTGCATCAAAACCCTTGAAGGTATACGTGAAGGGAGTCAGCGAGTCAACGTCCTTCGTCTTACAGTTGTACAGGGTAGCCGCCAGACACAACCCGTATGCGAGAAATCGGATACTCAGTTTTGCAGTTTTCATGTAATGTTTCTTTACAAATTAGTACGTAGGAAAATGGTTGACTGTGAGCGTAGTAATGCTTGATAGGTTTTCCGATCAGCATGAAACAATATGTTACAACGATAGATCAAGTGGCTATTAATTTGTCAATTTATACACTATAACAGTAACAAATATTATGCCATTAACCCTGTGGACTATATTACATTTTTGGTCACATGATGATCGTCAGAAGGAATACGCTCATCATATATACCCGGACCAGTTGTTTTATTTTAGCCGGTTACCTAAAACCTTTATGATAAAAATGTACTCCTCTGGCTGAGCTAACCCATTGCTAACGAGTAGATTAACTGGCTGGCTGAATTTAATTTTTATCCTATCAATCCAACTGGTCTCCTCTTGCGTACATCAGAAGCATTTTAAGGAACTAGCTGGTGCCGTGCAGCGCACAGGCGATACCAGTAGCGGTTACTCTGAAGGAACTCCTTTTGAGTAGGGCGTACCTATAGTTTAATGTCATGGTGTGTGAGCAGATAGAGATTACGTACTCTTATCCGATAGCAAGTATACTATGTATTTGTCTAATAAAATTAAAATCAACTTAGTGGTAACCCTTGTAGAAATATAGTTTACCTAGATTTAATCATATTTTTTGTTTAAATAAGTAATCATCTGTTCGTTTTACCTGCCTATTCCCCGAAATAATTGTATGATTTAACCACATTGATCTATCTAATTTTAATCCATTTTTAATGTTACCTCCGGTTACATTTATTGTCCGGTTATGCCCAATTTTTTTGGCAGCCTTTTTGTTCGTATAACTTTCACCGTTTTGTCTATAACAGCTTACTTACCTCTATAAACAAACAGCGGCTCAGACAGTGATTGCCCGAGCCGCTAGTGAATAGACAAGCTGAACCAGCCTAGTGATGATGCCCGCCGGGGCCGTGCGCATGTCCGTGCGTTACTTCATCACTGGTAGCGTCGCGCACCTCCACTACTTCAATATCGAAGTGCAGGTTTTCGCCCGCCAGTTCGTGGTTGCCATCGATCGTAACGGAGGTAGGACCAACTTCCTTTACCGTTACCACCATACCATCGTCGGCCTGGAACTGCATGCCTACCTCGACTGGCGCACCACCGAACGCCGTTTTAGGCACCTCATGTACATTCTTTGGATCGCGTACCCCATAGCCTTTTTCTGGCGGAATGTTCAGGTTGAGTTTATCGCCCGCCTGCCGACCTTCAAGCCCCTCTTCCATACCCGGAATCAGGTTATGTTCGCCGTGCAGATAATAAAGTGGCTCACCGCCTTCGCTGGAATCGAGTACCTCGCCGGCATCGTTTCGCAACGTGTACCGAATGGCGGCTACCTTATGTTTTGTAATATGCATACGTCAATCAATGCGTTTGGTATGGGTAGGTAACGGGCAAGACCCGTTATTTGGTTCTATTTTTCCAGCCTGTGCACGGGCTATGGGCTTCGTTGTGATTAGTGGTCATTTGCCGTCGGCATCATTGGTGGTTATCAGGTGGTCATGGCTGGAAAACAACAAACGACCATCAGTGACGCAAACGGCAAATGACCACTAATGCCCGTCAATGATTACTTTTAACCCATGTCATCACATCATATTGTCCGCGAAAAACAGGAACCTGCGCTGATCATTGCCAACGGCGAATCCTGCCATGCCGAGTTGCTTGGTCAACTGCTTGAGTGGTCGCCGTATGTGGTCGTGCTCGATCAGGCAATTCACCGCGTTATCGACATGGGCCTGAAAGCCGACGTACTCCTTGGCGACTTTGACCGGAACCTCGATATAGAGTCGATCCGGGCCGCACAATACCCGATCGAGGTTGTGTCGACGCCCGATCAGAACAAAACCGATCTGGAAAAAGGCATCGATTTTCTGATCGAGCGCGGCTTTCCGGCGGTTAATATCGTGTGGGCCACCGGTCGCCGCATGGATCACACGATCACGAATCTGACGAACATTGTTCGCTTCAAGTCGACGATCAAAATCACACTGATTGACGATTATTCGGTGATTTATCCCCTGGTTGGCCGCTTTGAGAAATGGTATGCCAAAGGCACCCCTATTTCACTGATCCCGGTTGGTACTGTAACGGGCATAGACACAGAGGGTTTACTTTATAACCTGCATAATGACTCGCTGACGATCGGCTACCGGACGGGTAGCAGCAATGAAGCCGCCGCCGATGGGTTCGTCCGTATCACCACCCAAACCGGCGATTTGCTCCTGATGGAATGCCATGATTAGGGATTGGCTCCGCTACATAGCGCCACGAAGCTAAGCAGAGCCAATTCCAAATCCCCAATCCATTCACTTCAGTCGTTCTACTTCGTAGCGTAGTTCGTCGGCAAGTTGTCGAATCCGGTCGTAGCTGGGGGCGGGAGGTGGGAGTTGCTGGCTTACAAACGCCTTCACATCCCAGACTTCGAGCACATCTTTCAACGCCACTTCCCGGTTGGGTACGTTCGGTCTATCGGCGGTGAGCAGCAGTGTGCCTTTATCTTTTACGTGACTGAACACCCGCCGCGCAAGCATGCCCTGATGCTGGACCAGCAATATATAGAACTGCCCATCGGTGATCTCGAACCAGTTACGCACAAACTGCCCGATCAGCCAGGCTCCGGGAAAGGTGAAATCACCATCAGCTTCAAAGGCGCGGTACTGGCCCATAGGCAACATTGGCAGGCGCATGGTGGGTAGGCGGCTCAGGTAGTCGGGCTGCTGGAATCGCTGCTGATAATCGCCAAACTGGCTTTGGTGTACGTAGTGAATGGTCTGCGCCGACGTATCACTGCCCGGCGACCGTTCGGGCAGCGGTGTGGTGGGCGATGGTGCCTTTTCAAAATGGTTGTTGAAGGCCGGTAACGGCTCGGCCCCACTAGTGAATCCCTCGGCGTTCCGGCTAACGGTAAATTGAGGCGACTGAACAGGCTGACCCGCCCGCGCCCTCATTTCTTCATACAACTGCCCCGACTGCGGCACCGCACGATCTGCTTCTCCGCGTTCAGTCGGCGTTTGGCGAGGCGGGGCCGCCGGGCCTCGATCAGCCTGGGTACGTTCGGGTGCTTGTCGTTCAGCAGGTGCTTTGTAGTATTTTTCCAGCACATTTACCAGCGGCTGGGGCTCGGCCCCGATAAACTCCCGGTCTGTAGGTGGCCGGGGGTCGCTGATCTGGGGGGGCGACGAAATAAAATCATCTTCCTCGTCGTCTGTATCACCGAAAATAGGCGGTGGCGATGCGGCCCGGGTGCTGGCATGCGGCCCAATCGGCAGGCTCAGATCCGGCGTTTCGCGAATCTTGCGCAAGTCCTGCTTCAACAACTGATCGACCGATGTGTTGAAGAGTTTAGCAATAGTGATGAGCGTATTCCAGTTTGGGTTGGCCCGCGCCTCTTCATACGCTCCCAGCAACGACCGTTTGATGCCGATGCGCTGCGAAAACTGCTCCTGCGTTAAGCCATTCAACTTTCGTAGGTATTTGATGTTGTTGCTGACGAGCGTCATGGACGGATCGGGTTTGGTAAAATTTTTAGTAAAGAACGTTTTTTTTTGTTCTCATTCGCCAACACATCATCTCTGAATGTCATAAAAAAGCGCCGTTTATAACAACCTCGTTGCCCCCGACCCGGTCGTTCAGGTACGGTCGACAATCAGCCAGGACCGTTAGCTTGGTTTTTCGTATTCATGGTTCCCTTACTTTAAATAGGGATGAATGTGTAGCTTCGTTTATGTACCAATCGTGGTAGATTGCAGCTTTTCCGAATGTATGATGCGCTTCCTAATAGCCCTGTGCGGCTACAGCCTGTTTGTTCAGCCTGCGAGTGGCCAACCGGCCAATAAAGACAGTTTGTTTGTTGCGGCGGCAACCCGGTCGGCTATCGCGCAGCATGCCCGGGTCAACAACACCCTCGAACGGCTCTACAATGGCCCCGAGTACATCAGCTACGACCGGCGATTGACCGGACACGCCTTTTTCCCGAACGATACCTTGCAGGAAAGTCAGGTAACCTATGAAGGCGGTCAATTCACCGTGCCGCTGCTCTACGACATTGTGAAAGATGAGGTCGTTGTGGTGCACCCGAGCGGCTACCGGATGGCCCTTCACTCCGACCGGTTACCGACGTTCACGGTTCAGAATCACACGTTTATCCGGCTCGATACGGTTAAACAAGCCCTGCCAACGGGATTCTACGATCTGCTCTATGACGGCCCCACGCAATTGCTGGCCCGCCGCACGAAAGTCATTCTGGTCAATCCGGGCAGCTTTGGCTATGGCATATACGACCCCAGAACGACCTACTACATTCGCAGGAACGGCCATTATTTTCCGGTAAAAACCCGGCGGGCTACGCTTGCTGTACTAGCCGACCGCCGCAAGCAGTTGTCGGCCTATCTTCGCCAGCAAAAAATTCGCTTCAAACAGGCACCGGAGACTGCTCTGGTCAAGCTTGTTCAACAGTATGATGAACTGACCAAACCGCTTGGTACCAGGCACTAGCTGTTGGCCATTGGCGAGTGGACATCAACGCAACAGTCGCTGCCCGCCAACGTTCGGCCGCTATTATCCAGCATTACCCACAAACGTTATGACGATTTTCTACCGTACGCTTTTTCTCCTGCTGGGTGTGTGTATTACGCAGCTTGGTTTCGGTCAGAACAACAGAAACGGAACCATTTCCGACAACTTCAATACACTGTCTTTCAGGCAGTTTACGGAAGCCATCGAAGCCCGCACCGACTACCGGTTCTACTACAAACCGACCGATGTAGACAGTCTTCGGATACAGCTTCAGGTCAGCGACAAACCACTTGGGTACGTCCTCGATCAGGTGTTTGCTGGTACTCAGCTACGGTACTCTATCGACACCCGGAACCGCGTTTTTGTAACGGCCAGCCAGGCGATCCGCACTGAACTGCCCATTGGCTTTTTTGAACGCGGCCCCGGCAACACAACCGACGATACCGCCAGTATCGACTACGGCGCCGCCCGCGAAAAAACCCGGCTTTCACTCGAAACCAAACTGTTTGAAATTGGCTCGCGGGGCGGGAATAACCGGACGGGAAACGCCACGCTCGCCGGCCGGATTCGCAGCACCACCACCGGCGAGCCAGCCATTGGCGTGTATGTCCTGATCGAAAAACCGCGCATCGGCGTACTCACCGATCAGTACGGTTCATACTCCATTTCGCTGCCTCGTGGTCGGCACGAATTGAAGATCAAAAGCATCGGCATGAAGGATACCAAACGCCAGATTATGCTCTATGGTGATGGGAAGCTGGATATCGAGATGGACGAGGAAGTGGTGCCGCTTCGGGAAATCATTGTCGGGGCTAAGAAAGATGCCAACGTGGCGGGGCTGCAAATGGGCTCGGAACGGCTCGACATTCGCACGATCAAGCAGGTGCCGACCGTGCTGGGCGAGGCTGACCTGATCCGGGTGGTGCTGACGTTACCCGGCGTTAAATCGGTGGGCGAAGGCACGGTCGGGTTCAACGTGCGGGGTGGTACGGCCGGGCAGAACCTGATTCTGTTCAACGACGCCGTGATCTATAATCCATCCCACCTGTTCGGTTTTTTCTCAGCTTTCAACCCCGACGTGATCAAGTCGGTTGACTTGTATAAAAGTGCTATTCCGGCGCGTTTTGGTGGGCGGCTGTCGTCGGTGCTGGATGTGAGCACGCGGGATGGCAACAAGAAGAAACTGGTTGGTTCGGGCGGAATCGGGCCATTGACCGGGCGATTAACGCTCGAAGGGCCGCTTTTCTCCGAGAAAACGTCGTTCCTGATCGGGGTACGTTCCACCTACTCGGATTGGCTGCTGAAACAACTGACCAGTGCGGCCTACCAGAATAGCAAAGCGTCGTTTTATGATCTGAACCTGCACCTGACCCACGAAGCCAATGAAAAGAACACGTTTTACCTGACTGCCTACACCAGCCGCGATCAGTTCAAGCTAAACAGCGACAGCCTGTATACGTACCAGAACCAGGTGGCCGCCCTGAAGTGGAAGCATATTTTCAGCAGCAAACTCTACGGCGTGCTGACAGGTACGTATAGCCGGTATCAGTACGCTGTGTCGAGCGACAACAACCCGACCGACGCGTTTAAATTCGACTTCGATATTCGCCAGAGCGCCGCAAAGGTCGATTTCAATTATTACCCCAACGCCCAACACACGATTGACTTTGGCATTGGCAGTACATTCTACAATCTGAAACCCGGCAACATACAGCCCAGCGGTGCGGCTTCGCTCATCGCGCCCAATGTGGTGCCTGCCGAGCAGGGCGTCGAATCGGCCATTTATATTGGCGACCGGTTCGACCTGTCGTCGCGGCTATCGCTCAACGTGGGGTTGCGGTATTCGCTCTTCATGAACCTCGGTCCCAGTCAGGTGTATGGATACGCACCTGGCGTATCGCGGACGGAGGCAAGCATCCGCGATACGGTTTCGTACGGGGCTGGCAGCGTGGTAAAAACGTATCAGGGACCCGAATACCGGGTTGGGTTACGGTACGCCATTACCGATGATCTGTCGGTGAAAGCGAGTTATAACCGGATGCGGCAATACCTGAACATGTTATCGAACACGGTGGCGGTTTCTCCGCTCGACATTTACAAACTGAGCGATTCGTACATTCAGCCGCAATTGGGTGATCAGTTTTCGGTGGGTGTTTACAAAAACCTGCGGGCCAACACCATTGAACTGTCGCTGGAAGGCTATTACCGCACGCTGACCAACCAATTGGATTACAAGAGTGGTGCCACCCTCCTGCTGAATCACCATCTCGAAACGGATGTAGTACGCGCCGAAGGCGTAGCGTATGGCGTGGAGCTGATGGTGAAAAAGCTGACAGGTAAACTCAACGGCTGGGTGAGCTACACCTACGCCCGTTCGTTGCTTCGGACAACCGGCACGTTCGCGGCCGACGTAGTGAACAATGGCGATTTTTATCCCAGCAGCTACGATAAACCACACGACGTCACGCTGATTGGCAATTACAAGGTCAACCGGCGGTTTAGTATCTCGTTCAACGCTACCTACAGCACCGGACGGCCCATTACCCTGCCGCTGGCCAAGTATGTGCTGGGCGGAGCCGAGCGGGTGTTCTACTCCGAGCGCAATCAGTACCGCATTCCCGACTATTTCCGCACCGATCTTTCGCTCAATATTGAAGGTAATCACAAGATCAAAAAGCTGGCGCACAGCTCCTGGACGGTGGGTGTTTACAACCTGACGGGTCGCCGTAACCCGTATTCGGTTTATTTCAACTCGGCCAATGGAGCGATTCGTGGTTATCAGTTATCTATTTTTGGTCAACCCATTCCAACGCTGACGTATAATTTCAGATTTTGATGAAATGTCATTAAGTGGTCATTCATAGTCATTAGGTGGTCATTGATTGGCATTCCTCGAAAACCACAAATTACTCTAATGACCATCAATGACCACCTAATGACAGCGAGGCCTGATGACCATGAACAACAACGTGTGATGAAGAACTGGACAAAATTAGCCGCTTATGCCCTCCTGCTTCTGATGATTGGCAGTTGCGTTGACCCCTATCGCCCGTCACAGATCGAAGCCCCAAACCAGTATCTGGTTGTGGATGGATTCTTGAACGGCGGCACGGGTAACAGCGTCATCAAGCTTTCGCGGACCCAAAACCTGGGCAACACCACCAAACCAGCCGCCGAGGCTCGGGCTACCATTCAGGTAGAAGGTGGCACGGGCGAGACCTTCCCGTTTGTGGAAAGCGCAGCAGGTACGTATACGCTGACCGCCACGACGCTACCCATCGGAAAATCGTACCGGGTACGTATTAAAACGCAGGTCGGTGGTGAATACCTGTCTGACCCGATCACGATCAAACAGACGCCCAAAATTGACAGTCTCAACTGGGCGGTGAGAAACGATGGGTTACAGATATACGTAAATACCCACGACCCAGCCAACAAGACCCGCTACTACCGCTGGGAATACGAGGATACGTTTGAAATCCGGACGCCCTATGAGTCGCAGTTCGATTTTGTGAACAGTAAAGTGGTGATGCGAACGAGCCCGCCCGTTAATCACTGCTGGCGCACCCAAAGCTCCACGGCTATTCTGCTGGGTACGTCGGCCCGGCTCACCGACGATGTGCTGCAACGGGCTCCGCTGCTGTTCATTCCCGGCAGTTCGCCCAAACTATGGATCAAATACAGCCTGATGGTGAAGCAATACGCCCAGTCGCAGGAAGCGTATGCGTATTGGGAGAACCTGCAAAAAACAACCGAACAACTTGGCGGCCTGTTCGATCCGCTACCGTCGCAGGTTGGCGGTAATCTGCACAGCCTGACCAACCCGACCGAGCCTGTGCTGGGCTTCCTGGACGGATATACCACCGAGCAGATACGTGTGTTCATCGACCGTCCCCTTGAGTTGTCGTTTAATCTGCTCCAAACGGGTTACGAAAATTGTAAGCTGGACACGATTCCTACGCCGGGCGTACCCCCTCAGCCACTTAGCGCCTATTTAGGTCAGGGTGGTGGGTACGTTGCCATCAAGGAGTTGAAGCCCGGCTCTCAGTACCTGGCCACGGGTACACACTGCGCCGATTGCCGGGATATTGGCACCACCACAAGACCCTCGTTCTGGCCCCAATAACCATGAAAAACGCCTTTCGATGGAGTTGTGCGCTCCTGCTTATTGCGCAGTATAGCGTTGCCCAGCAACCCGTGTTGCCGCGTCTTCAACAACAGCTCGACGCGTACCGGAATCAGACGCTACAGGAGAAACTGTTTGTTCATACCGACCGGTCGTTTTACATCGCCGGTGAACGGCTCTGGTTCAGCCTCTTCTGCGTCGACGGTACGTTCCACCGCCCGCTCGATGTGAGTAAAATCGCTTACCTCGAACTGCTGGATAAAGACCAGAAAGCCGTGGTACAGACCAAAGTAGCCCTCGACAGTAGTCGGGGCGCAGGTTCTATTTACCTACCAACTGCCTTGTTATCAGGCAATTACGTCGTTCGGGCGTATACGAAGTGGATGAAAGCCACTGGCCGGGACTATTTATTCGAGAAGCCCATCACGATTGTCAACTCGTTCCGTAAACTGGGCTTACCTCTGCCCTCTGATTCACTGGCCTACGACACGCAATTTTTTCCCGAAGGCGGTCATCTGGTCACGGGCTTACCCGCCAACGTAGCCTTTAAAGTGGTAAATCAACGAACCGGGCGGGGCGTCGATTGCCGGGGTGCCCTGCTGGGATCGGCTAATGATACGGTAGCCCGGTTCAGCTCACTGAAATTTGGCATGGGTACGTTCGCTTTTACGCCGTCGGCCAGTGCGCGCTACCGGGTGGTACTCCTTGATAAACAGGGCCGTTCGTTTACGCAAGCGCTACCAACGATCGACGAAAACGGGTACACGATGAACGTTACCGAGGCCGGTGCCGGACAGCTACGTGTTGCCGTTTACACAAACAAGTCCACGGCGGCTACGGTCTATTTGATCGGTCATACCCGGCAGGTTGTGAAGGTGGCTGAAGGGCAACCGGTTATTGGTAACAAGGCGGAGTTTCTGGTCGCCAGAAGTAAGCTGAATGACGGCATTTCGCACCTGACCATCTTCGACGACGCCGGGCAACCCGTCTGCGAACGGCTGGTTGGCAAACGGCCACAACCGGGCCTTACCCTCCAGATTATGCCCGGCAAAGACCGGTATGCCACCCGCGACAACGTGCAGATCGCCCTCACAGCCAGTAGCCCGTCCGGGTCGCCATTGCTGGCGAATGCGTCTGTTTCTGTCTTTAAAATCGACTCATTACAGACCGATGAGGGTCCGACACTGCCTGATTATCTCTGGCTAACCTCCGATCTGAGGGGCACCGTGGAGTCGCCCGGCTACTACCTTAACCAGACCGGCCCCGAAGCCGACGCAGCCCTCGACAATCTGTTGCTGACGCAGGGCTGGCGGCGGTTTCGCTGGGAAACTGTAGTGCATTCTTCCCCCCCGGACGTCAGCCAGGAACCCGAACATCGGGGACATGTGGTGCTGGGGCGGGTCACCGATGCGCTTACAGGCGTACCGGCGGGAGACGTACCTACGTACCTGGCTATACCAAGCAAATCGATCCGACTGTACAGTTCGCGCTCCGATGCTAAAGGGCTGGTCCGGTTTGAACTGGTCAATTTTTACGGAACCAATGACATAGTGCTGCAAACGGGCGCGGGCGATAGCCTGCATCGTGTCGAGATTCTGACTCCCTACACAGAAACGGCAGTGTCTATTCGCCCGGTGGTACTTGATCTGGCCAACACGGTGAGCGAATCGATGCAGGCCCGTAGCCTGGCCATGCAGGTGCAGAACAGCTATTTCAATGCCTACGCCAACCCGGCTACAACGTCGGTCATCGACAGCACCACCTTCTACGGCAAACCTGATGAGCGTTATTTTCTGGATACCTACACGCGGTTTACGGTGCTGGAAGAAGTGCTGAGCGAATACGTACCCGGCGTGCTGGTGCGGCGGCAAAACGGCCATTTCAAGTTAATCGTGAGCAATATGCCGTATCGCAAACCGTTCGATAACGACCCGTTGATTCTGATCGACGGCGTCCCGGTTTACGACGTCGACCGGCTGATGGCGTTCAGTCCGTTGAAGATAAAATCGCTGGATGTGGTCACGAAACGCTATTTGCTGGGCTACGCCACGCTTTCGGGCATCATCAGTTTTAAAACTTACAAGGCTGATCTGGCCGGTTTCCAGCTCGACCCTCATGCGGTGGTTCTGGAGTATGACGGCCTACAGGCGCGGCGCGATTTTTACGCACCCAGCTACGCCACGCCCGAACAGTTGGCCAGCCGCCTCGCCGATTTTCGGAGCCTGCTCTATTGGAACCCAAATGTGACCAGCAACCAGCAAGGCAGGATCAATCTTAGCTTTTACACCTCCGACCAGGAAGGCCGCTACTTAATTGTGGTCCATGCCCTCACCCCCGATGGTCGATTCACTACCACACAGCAGGCGATCACGGTAACGGGTGCCCTGAAATAACGTACCTACCCATGCACTTATCTACCTGTCTTTTGGGCTTTTTCCTTACGTTCAACGGCCCTGCTGTACAGACTACGGGCTGGCAGTACCAGGAAACAGCTGAGCCGTCGACCGGCACGACCTACAAAGCCAGCCTGAACGCAACGAATCTGCTTCAGTTGCCCTACCCCTATGCTGGTGGATCAGTGGTAACGCTGACAATCCGTTCCCGGAGCGGAACAACAACCGCTTATCTGTCCGTTTCAAAAGGACTGCTGGCGCCCAGTTTTCAGGGTGGCAAGGCGCTGATCCGGTTCGACGCTGGTAAGCCCGTCACCTATGCCTTGTCGGCAGCGGCCAACGGGCGGGGAAATCTGCTCTTTTTCGACGATGCACAGCGGCTCATCCGGCAACTTCGCTCTTCCAAAACGATGACGCTCCAGCTAAAAGTCATCGGCCAGAACCTTAACGACGTTAATTTCACCGCAGCAGGCCTACGCTGGAATTACTAGTATGTACCTGACTCGGCAGGTTTACTCCCCAAAATAATCATTGTCTATGCGCTTGGCTTAAAAAAAGTCACGCTTAATAACATCGGCTTAGGACCTAGGTCAACATAAGTACAACTCCTATACATTTACAAATAGATAATATGGACTAATGGATTTGATAAATAAGCCACACACTGTGGAAGTGAATGGAATCGAAGTTGAATTAAACGTTGACCCTTCGCTTGCTCCAGGAATTTTAAGAGCATTGACTGGTACGACTTTTATGGATAAGGAGGTCGATAAGCTTCCGCCAATTAGGGGGCCGCTCTGGCTTGTCATGATAAACAAACTACTTAGGTGGTACAGATTACGAATCTCACCTCGTCTAGGTCAACGCTGCGTATATGAGCCAAGTTGTTCACGTTACGCAGAGTTAGCGTTCCGAAAACATGGCTTTTACACTGGGCTTAGTCTCACAATAAACAGGCTTAAACGCTGTAAACCAGGATTAGGTGGCACAGATATTCCTTAATTTATAAACTACATACACTATGAAGTACTTTATCGAACCAATCGGGGCACAATTTGCGAACAAGGCGTTACCAGATTTGGCAAACAGATTTACGGCGCGTTCTAAAGAAGGATTTGAACTTCATTCTGTATTTCAAGTCAGCCAGCCTGGCTGTCTGGGCATTGGGCAACCAACTATAACGTACCTAGCTATCTACGCTAAAAAGGAGGATTGACGTTTGGTTTGCTAATAAATCAGCTAATTTTCATCAGTTGCAACATTGAACAAGATAATACTTTCAGCCAAAGGAGTCTCTTTAAACAGACCGGCTCCTTTGGCTGAAAGGTAACTAGCTCTATTTCACCTCACCCACCATATCGCCGGGGACTACCCACTGGTCGAATTCGTCGGGGGTGAGGTAGCCGAGCGACACGGCGGTTTCTTTCAGCGTTGAGCCATTTTTATGGGCTGTCTGCGCAATTTCGGCCGCTTTGTAATAGCCAATTTTGGTGTTTAGCGCCGTCACCAGCATCAGCGAATTCTGCACGTGCTTCTCGATATTCGCTTCGATGGGGCGTATGCCTTCGGCGCACTTGTCGTTGAACGAAACACACACATCGCCGATGAGCCGGGCCGAGTGCAGGAAATTGTAGATCATCACCGGCTTGAACACGTTCAACTCGAAATGGCCGCTCATGCCGCCAATGTTGATCGCCACGTCGTTGCCCATCACCTGCGCTGCTACCATCGTCATGGCCTCGCACTGCGTTGGGTTTACTTTCCCCGGCATGATGCTGCTACCCGGCTCATTATCAGGAATAAACAGTTCACCAATACCCGCGCGCGGTCCGCTCGACAGCATCCTGACGTCGTTACCGATCTTCATCAGGCTGGCGGCAACGGTCTTCAGTGCGCCGTGGGCTTCCACAATGGCATCGTGGGCGGCCAGGGCTTCAAACTTGTTCTCGGCCGTTATGAAGGGCAAGCCCGTCAGGTCGGCGATGTGCCTGGCTACGTTTTCCGAGTAATTCGGTGGCGTGTTGATGCCCGTTCCAACGGCGGTTCCGCCCAGGGCCAGTTCGCTCAGGTGGGCCAGCGAATTGTTGATCGCCCGCAACCCGTGATCAAGCTGCGACACGTACCCGGAAAACTCCTGCCCTACCGTCAACGGGGTGGCGTCCATGAAGTGGGTACGTCCGATTTTCACCACGTGCATAAACTCTTTCGCCTTGGCGTCGAGGGTATCGCGTAGCTTTTTGATGCCCGGAATCGTCACCTCCACCAGCGCCTGATAGGCCGCAATGTGCATGGCCGTGGGGAAGGTATCGTTGCTGCTCTGCGACTTGTTGACGTCATCGTTGGGGTGAATGGCTTTCTTCTCATCCATCAGTGAGCCACCGTTGAGCACGTGAGCGCGGTAGGCCACTACCTCGTTGACATTCATGTTGCTCTGCGTACCCGAGCCCGTTTGCCACACCACCAGCGGAAACTGATCGGCGAGTTCGCCCGCTAGAATTTCGTCGCATACCCGGCCAATCAAATCGCATTTTTCCTGCGGCAGCACGCCCGCGTCAAGGTTGGTCAGGGCGGCGGCTTTTTTCAGCACGGCAAACGCCCGGATAATTTCGCGCGGCATGCGGTTGATATCCTGCGCAATTTTAAAATTTTCGATTGAACGCTGCGTCTGCGCGCCCCAATACACATTGGCCGGTACCTGTACCTGGCCCATCGTGTCTTTTTCTATCCGGAACTCCATTTACTAACGAGTGAAAGAGTGAATGCGTGACAGAGCGACCAGTGCGAGCATTAGGGTTCTGGTTGACGTGTCAGTCTGTCGCGCGTTATACACCGCAAAGGTAGTGTGCAGGCAAAAAGGGTTGCAACGAATCTGCTTTTACTTATAAAGTAGCAGCTACCGAACGTACCCAAGTGTGCGGGGAATGGTGTAAATCTCGGTTTGGCGACCGTCGATGTAGCGAAATGTCTGGCCGTCGAAAAAACCATCTTCTTCGAGCATGATGCGCACCATTTTCTTCCATTCGGGAATCTCCACGGCGGCATTCAGCTCAATTGAATAGGCCGTGTTGGCCTGTAGTGGGTAATCGCCGGGTCCGGGAACGCCTTTTTGCTGATCCCACAGGCCAATGGTTGGACCGGCGGCATGGCCGTGCACACCAATCGGATGCGAGTAGATCGTGCCCTTGATCCCTTCTTTCTCAGCTTGAGCCAGCGCCGCCAGCAAGAGTTGGTTCCCCGATTTTCCCGCCGTAAACTGCTCCGTCAGGATATCCTGCAACCGGTTGCCTTTCTGAAAAGCGATTCGAATACTCTCAGGTACATTGGTTTCGCCGGGGCGCAGTACATAAGCATGTTGCTGCTGATCGGTATTGAGCCGCAGGTACGTTATTCCAAAGTCGACATGGAGCAGATCGCCCGCCTGAATCACCTCTTTGTCGGGTCGTTTCGAGAAGGTTCGCAGGTGGTTGAAGTCATTCGAATCGGCACGTTGCACATCGACGGTGGGGTGAAACCAGGTGTCGAGACCCAGGTTGGTGATGCGCTGCCGGAACCACCACACCACATCGTCGGTGGTGGTGACGCCGGGCTGAATAACCTGCTCGGATAAACCTTCCTGAATGATCTGGTGCGACAACCGGCAGATCATCGGGTAGACGGCCATCTCTTTCTGGGTACGTGTCTCCAGCCAGCCAACGGCCAGCTTCTCGGCCGATACAATACGTTTCTGGAAGTCAGCGGGCAGTTTTTCGAGAAATTCATTCTGCTCCGTGGCCGTCAGGCCGTCGGCATGGGCGTAGTTGGCCGATCGGTTCAGGCCAATCTTTTTCGGCTTCCGTTCCGCAATAACGGCCGCCAGCGCGTCCCACTGGTTGGGCCGCACATCGATATCCCACGCGCCTTTTAGCAACGTACCTACGTCGTAGCGGGCAATGGCAAGTTTCTCCACACCTTCTTTTTCGCCCCGGTCAAAAAAGACCATGATTGTCCGTCGACGGGCCGAGAGCCAGGTCGACGGCAACATCGTTTTCAGAACGGGGTCTTCGTTGTATTCGCGCGAGATGATCACCCACATATCGATGCCCTCGCGGCGCATAAGTTGGGGAAGCAGGTTGGTGAACCGGTCTTCCAGCACATCGTCAATCAGTTTGGCCCGATCCCGTTCCGAAAGAATCAGCGACGAAGCCGATGTACCAACAGATTGGGCATACAGGCAGGATGTAGCAAGCAGGCAGCAAAGCAGGAATAGAACTGAGCGCATATAGGTGATAGTGAGTCGATGAAGGCAAGATAAGGCAGAACGGCGTTTTCTCCACTTTTGGCCTTATGACAACCCAAACCACATGTCACCAACTTACTGGCAAATTAAAAATTTTAATATTTATGTATACTACTCAAAACCAGAAGGATACACTGATTGGTGACCGTTTCTCAGCTATTCATTGACTTATGGCATGTACCAGGCATTGTTTTTGCACGTTTTCACTTGAAAACATAATCATCTATACATGAAAAAGTCTTATAGCTTCGGGCTTTTTATCGCCCTCTTTGGACTGGCTGCCTGCCAGTCGGACGACGTCGTGAAGACGGCTCAGGAGCAAACGCCGGTGGCTACTTCATCGACAAGCATTCGTACCGAAGGGGCCACGGCTACCTCGTCGGGGGTTGTAACGGGGCTGATGGCAGTGAAGCCATCGGGAGCCCGCGAGGCCTCGGTGGCGTTGCAGCAGGAGATTCTAATGTACCTGAATGCGGCCCGCTCAAAGTCATGCCTTTGCGGCACAACCACCTACGCCCCCGCCCCGGCTTTGGCCCTGAACACAAAGTTGAACACAGCAGCGGATAAATTTGCGGTTGATCTGGCGACCTACAACTATTTTAGCCACACCGGCCGCGACGGTTCGCAGCCCTGGGATCGGATGACGCGGGAAGGCTATATCTGGCGTACTGCCGGTGAGAATATTGCTGCTGGCTACACCACAGCCCGTTCGGTCGTTGATGGCTGGCTGGCATCGCCCGGCCACTGCGCCAATATCATGAATCCCGCCTTCAAAGAAGTTGGCGTTGGGTATGCCTACAGTGCAACAAGTACGTATAAGTATTACTGGGTCAACGACTTCGGCACACAACGGTAACGCGGGTTCGCCACAGCGCCACGGCGGTCCACAGACAACATAGAGTTTGAATCGAACTCTGTGTTGTCTGTGGACCGCCGTGGCGCTGTGGCGAATCACCTTTTCACAGTTTCGCGGCTGCGGCCTTGTCGATAAACCAGACGAACTCGTCGGTATCTGGTTTGATGCGTTGCGAGGGATACTTGGCGGGCTGATAGGTGCCATGCAGCACTTCATGGAGCGCATCGGCCTTGTTGGCACCGGCCACCAGAAACAGCACCGCTGCTGCCCTGTTCACTACCGGAGCCGTCAGCGTGAGGCGAAACATATCCTGCTGGGTCAGGAAATACGCTTTGGTCCAGGCTTGCTCTTCGTTGACAACCGCCGTTCCGGGAAAGAGGGAAAGTGTGTGCCCATCGTCGCCCATGCCCAGCAGCACCAGGTCAAAGGTGTAGGCATGTCCGTCGAAATAGTGGTGCAGCGTTTGCTCGTATTCCGCCATTGACGCGTCGGGTGGCAGGTCGGTCTTCATTATGTGAATCTGGGCGGCGGGCACAGGTACGTGGTCAAGCAGCGTGTCGTAGGCCATACGGGCATTGTTTCGCTCGTCGGTCAACGGCACAAACCGCTCGTCGCCCCAGAACACATGCACCCGGCTCCAGTCGATCCGGTCGCGGAGGGGCGGCTGTGCCAGCAATTCGTGCAACGCTTTTGGCGTACTCCCTCCCGACAGGGCAATCGTAAATCGCTCACGCTGCTGCAGGATTAGCTCGGCATAATCAGTTATCCACTCAGCCGCCTGTTGGGCCAGGTCGGCGGGATTTTCAGTAGTGATGATTTTCATACTAGTTTGTGGCAATTGCGATGTCGGGTTTGAGATTTACGCTGCTTATGTAAACGACACGGCGCTGAGAAAGCGGAGCATATCCCAAATCCGACATCCCAAATCCGTTTATTCGTTCAACCAGCTAAATCCAGCTTTTTCAATCATCTCCGTCGATTGATCAGGCCCCCAAGAGCCAGGTACGTAGGTTGGCATGGCAGCGGGTTCAGATTCGGCGGCCCAATGATCGAGAATGGGCATCACGATCTGCCAGGCTTCGTCGACCTGATCGGCACGCATGAACAGCGTGGCGTCGCCCGCCATTACATCGAGCAGTAGCGTTTCGTAGGCTTCGGGTTGCTGCTCGGTGAACGAGGTGTTGTAATTGAATTCCATCTCGACCGGGTCCAGCGCCAGCGTTTGGCCGGGGCGTTTGGCCTGGAACCGCAGCCGGATGTTCATATCGGGCTGAATGCTGATAATAAGGCAGTTATGCTGCCAGGTTTTGGCGGCTTCGCCCGGAAAGGCGTAGTGCGGAGCTGGCCGGAACTGCACGGTAATGACCGACGATTTTTCGGCCAGGTGCTTACCCGTACGAACGTAGAAAGGCGTTCCCTCCCACCGCCAGTTGTCGCAGAAGAACGTAACGGCAGCGAATGTTTCAGTCATCGACTCCGGCTTTACGCCCTCTTCATGCCGGTACGCCGGTGTCGGCTTCCCATCTTTTTCACCATCCCCGTACTGACCCCGAACGGCAATCTGATCGACCTGGTCGGGGGCAATCCGGCGCATGGCCCGAAGCACGTCTACTTTCTTGTTCCGAATCTCATCCGCCTGAAACGAAGTAGGTGGTTCCATAGCCACCATGCACAGCAATTGCAGCAGGTGGTTCTGGATCATATCACGCAGGGCACCCGACTGTTCGTAGTAACCCCCGCGCCCTTCAAGCCCTACGGTTTCGGCAGCCGTCAACTGGACATACTCCACATAGTTGTGATTCCAGAGCGGCTCGAACAGCGTATTGGCGAACCGGAGGGCCAGGAGATTCTGTACGGTTTCCTTACCGAGGTAATGGTCGATCCGGTAAATCTGCTCTTCAGCGAAGTGGCTCAGCAAGAGCGCATTCAGCTCGCGTGCGCTTTGCAGATCATGACCAAACGGTTTTTCCACCACAATTCGAACTCGGTTTTTATCGCCGCAAAAATCCAGTTGGCTCAGGTTCGTGGCAATACCCGGCACCAGTTGAGGTGCCACCGACATGTAAAAAATAACGTTGGCCGGTCCACCCCATTCGGCCTCGCGCTCGCACACCCGATCACCAATCAGGTGATAGGCGGCGGCATCGCCGCCATCCATTTGCAGGTAGCTCAGGCGGGGAGAAAACGTGGCCCATTGATTTTCAGGACCGTTCTTCCGGCGCGAAAATTCGTTGATTCCTTCAAGCAGCCGTTCGCGGAAACTCTCGTCCGTATACGCACTTCGACCAATACCAACCACCTCAAACTGGTCGGGCATGTAGCCATCCAGAAACAGGTTGTAGAGCGCGGGCGTGAGCTTGCGGAAGTTCAGGTCGCCACTGCCACCAAAAATAAAAAGTAACGTTGCCGGTGGCCGCGTTGGAGTTACACTAGATGTCATGGTTGTATAGTAATGCGGCGTTTAAGCAGACCAAAAAATTATTGACAGGATTTACAAGATGAACAGGATTTTAGGCTGTGCAGACCTATTGACTAGGAATCTTGTAAATCCTGTCGAAAGACCTGTTCCTAAAAAGCAGTTGTTCAGCTAAAACGCCATTCGGGGGGCAATTTGTTAGATTTGAACCGGAAACACAACCTATTCTCCCAATGCTAAGTCTGCAAACCCTGCGCGACGCCCACGACCGCATCCGCCCCTACATCCACCGTACGCCTTGCCTCACCAACCAGACCATCGATCAGATGGCTGATGCAACGATCGTATTCAAGTGCGAGAATTTCCAGAAAATCGGGGCATTCAAAGCGCGTGGTGGCATGAATGCGGCCCTTCAACTGACTGACCACGAGCGCACGAGCGGCATAGCCACGCACTCATCGGGGAATCATGGGCAGGCGGTGGCGTTTGCCGCCCGGCAGCTTGGCATACCCGCCTACGTGGTGATGCCAGTCACAGCGCCGCAGGTGAAAAAAGACGCTGTTCGTGGCTATGGCGCCACTGTCATCGAATGCGAGCCCACACTCGCGGCCCGCGAAGCCACCGTTGCCGAGGTTATTGCCCGTACAGGAGCCACCCTAATTCACCCGTACGATGATGATCATGTCATTGCTGGTCAAAGCACCGCTACCATCGAACTCATTGCCGATAATCCTACGGGTAGCCCCTTCGACGTGATCGTAGCCCCTGTTGGTGGTGGCGGACTCATCAGCGGAACAGCGCTGGCTACGCATTTATTGTCGCCCACAACGCGCGTGGTTGGAGCCGAGCCCGAAGGAGCTGCCGATGCGATTCTATCGTTCAAAAGTGGTCGTGTTGAAAAAGCGCCCTATATCCAGACAATCGCCGACGGGCTGATGGCTACGCTCAGCGACCGTACCCTAAGCTACATCCGCCAGTATGTTACGGAGATCAAGCTCGCCAGTGATACCGAGATTCGGGCGGCGCAACGACTGGTTTGGGAGCGTATGAAAATCATTATCGAACCATCCTGTGCAGTACCACTTGCCGTTGTACTTAAGTATAAAAATGACTTTGCCGGTCAAACAATCGGTATTATCCTAACGGGCGGCAACGTAGATTTGGGGGCGTATTTTCATTGACAGTGAACCGCCGCAACGGTTCATTGATTACTCTCCCTCTATGCCCGGCGATCCCGATCTATTGCTTGTACTGAATGCTATCGGGCAGGGCGACGAGGCCGCTTTCAAGCAATTGTATGAACTCACGAAAGGGCGCGTCTACAACACTGCCCTTGGGTACGTTCGTAATCGGGAAGATGCCGAAGAGATTACGCAGGATGTGTATATAGAGGCGTTTCGGTCGCTGGGTACGTTCAACCGGGAAGCCAGCGTAACCACCTGGCTGTACCGGATTACCGTCAATAAATCACTCGATTTCCTGAAACATCAGCAACGGCAGAAACGATTTGCGTTCCTGACGAGCCTGTTCAATGCGCAAACAGGTGCTATCGAGCATGACCCCGCCGACGCAGATCATCCGGGCGTTTTGCTCGAAAATCAGGAGAACGCCCGGATTCTTTTTCAGGCTGTCGACAAGCTCGCCGACAAACAGAAAACCGCCTACATTCTTACCCGCGTGGAGGGATTAAGCAATGTGGAGGCGGCGGCGGTTATGGTTATTACTGTGGGGGCAGTGGAGTCACTGCTTCAACGCGCCAACGCAACGTTAAAAAAGCAACTGGCCGACTGGTATAAAGCCAGCAGGCCGTAGGAAAACCACACCGTCTGTCGTCTAACTACCTATGGAACCCGAAAAAGATAAATGGATCAACGATGTACTTGGTAGCCTGGATGGGTTAAACCGGACTGAGCCCAGCCCGTTTCTCTTCGCCAGGATTCGTAATCGGCTGTCAGACAGTTCATCACCAGCTTATGTACCCGCCCGGCTGGTCTGGCTGGCGGCAGCTTCGTTTGCGGTATTGGCGCTGCTGAACTGGCAGCTTATTGCCGGTATAGCCGGGCAGAATTCCGCAACCGGCACCGAGCTGAATACCGTCATCATCGACATGCATCTGTACCCGGCCACCACTCAACTGTATGATGTATGGAGCGGACAAAACTACTGACCGTGGCCGTTATTGGCCTGTTGCTGCTTAATCTGCTGACCATCGGTTACCTGGTGCTACGCCCCGCCGGACGCCGTGGTCCGGGGCAGAATGGGCCACCGGGCGGTGGTGAACCGTCGACTGTGATTATCGAGCGGCTCCAGTTCGATTCGCTTCAACAGCAGCAGTATGCGCAACTCATCAACGCGCATCAGGACCAGACACGGGCATTATCCAGGCAATCTGTCGAGCTGTTCCGGGCGTATTACGGGTTGCTGGAAGCCGATCAGCCAGATACGGCGCGGGCCAATTTGCTCAGCCAGCAGATTGCGCAAAACCAACGCGAACAGGCCCAGTTGAACTTCGCTCATTTCGAGGAAATAAAACGCCTCTGCCGACCTGACCAGCAGGCCGCTTTCAACCGCCTGGTTAGCGAGTTGAGTCGCCTGTTTGGCCGTCAGCAGCGCCCGGCCCGGCCCGGCCCGGTCAGGGCAGACCGCCGGGCGCTGCTGACGGGCCGCCAGGTCCAGACATGGATGGCCCGCCGGTACGTCGGATGGAAGGCCCACCTGAAAATGCCCCTTAGCAGCCGTAGGAATTCCTTCATAACGTCGTCTAAGTCAGAAATCACCACTACAATGACCAGAATCCAACTCACCACAGCTATCAGCGGGCTGGCACTTACTGCCGGACTACTTACGTTCATGGCCTGCAAACAATCGACCGACGCTGTTACCCCGTCGACATCAGGAACGACCAGCACCAGCACAACCGTTGGGACGGGCGTGCCGGCTGTTTATCAGAAGATTTACGGCGCAACCGACATCTATGTGGAAGGCACCAATATTGTGATCAAAACCAAAGGGCGCCCCGATCACAAGAGCCCATATTATCAGGGCACGCAGTGGGAAAGCACGCTGTATGAAGCCTATAACGGCACCAACACGAAATACGCTGTGAACCCAAACCGGATCAGCGAGTTTACGCTCACATTTAAAATTCCGATGAATCCGGCCGTCGATGCTGCCCATGCTGAAACGCCCCTCGGTGCCATTGGCGTAGCGCTTAACGGGGTTGCCTTTTTTAATCAGTATGCCGCCCAGCGGGCCGTATTGACCAATGAGATCAACGGGTTTGACCAGTATGCCGGTCACCCGCAGCAGCAGGGGCAATATCATTACCATGTTGAGCCGACGTACCTGACAAAAGCCAAAGGGAAAGATGCTCTGCTGGGTTTCCTGCTCGACGGGTTCCCGGTTTATGGGCCAACAGAAAACGGTAAAACCATTACCAATACCGATCTGGACAAGTACCACGGCCACACCAGCGTTACGGCCGATTACCCAAACGGCATCTATCATTACCACATCACCGCCGAAGACCCATACCTGAATGGCAGCGGATTTTATGGCAAAGCGGGCACCATTACGCAATAGCCTTTATCACTGGCTGCTTCTTGCTCTCTGCGCTGGTTGCCAGCCCGAAAAGCAGGCACCAACGGCTATTCCAGCCAGATACGTTTCTGTTGACGTACCTGGCTGGCAGCAACGCTCAGGCAACCTCTGGCTGAATGATACCCTGTTTAGTGGCTGGCAGTTTCAGCCAACGCCAGCGGGCGACACGCTTTTCTGCGGTGGTTATCTGGCCGGAAAAGCCGAAGGCATTCACCGACAGTGGTATGCATCAGGCGGGTTAAAAGAAGCACGCCACTTTCATGCCGGCTGGCAGCAAGGCGAGCAGCACGGCTGGCACGAGTCGGGTAAACCGGCCTTCGTGTATCACTTCAAAAATGATGTCTACGAAGGCTCACGAAAAGAATGGTATGCAAATGGCAAACCGGCGCTGGACGGGAACTACCACGAAGGGCAGGAAAACGGACGCCAACGCCAATGGTTCGACAATGGCAGTCTGAAAGTTAATTATGAGGCCCGCAACGGCCGGAACTATGGGTTCACCGGTGTTAAAAACTGTGTCAATGTCTGGGATTCAATCACTGTTTCGCACTAGCCTGATTGCGGCATCGGTGGCGGGCCTGATCGCCTGCCACGAGCCATCGTCAGGTACGTCGGCGGCCGAAGCAGTGCCGTATTATAATACGCCCGATTTCACGCCGGTCTGGCTTACTAACCCAGCGGAAGTAGATCAGAAAATCACTCACCATATCGCAGACTTTTCGTTTCGTAATCAGGAAAACCAGGAGATAACGCAAAAAACAGTAGCGGGTAAACTCTACATTGCCAATTTTTTCTTTACAGCCTGTCCAACGGTTTGTCCGAAAATGACCAGCCTGCTCAAAGCCGTCCAGGATACCTTTCAAGCCGACAACCGGGTGGCGTTACTGTCATTCAGCGTCACCCCCTGGCTCGACTCAGTACCCCGTCTTCACCGCTACGCCGCCAGTAAAGGCGTTATTTCGGGAAAGTGGCATTTGCTGACGGGGCAACGCGGGCAGATTTATGAGCTGGCCCGAAAATCCTACTTCGCCGAAGACGCCATCGGGTTCACGAAAGACTCCACCGAGTTTTTGCATACCGAACACCTGATCCTTGTAGACCAGAATCGCCGGATTCGTGGGGTCTACAACGGCACCCAGCCGTTGGAAATCGACAAGCTGATTCTGGACATCAGGGCCTTACTGCCTGATTAACAAACAAGTACGCTCAGGTACGTTGTTCACCAGTCATAACTTAATAATCAGCTAACACTATATACATACTAGATATAGTAGCTTTGTCATGAAAAACTTATACCAACTTTTCATGACTTCATCTCTACAGCGGGCTTTCTACGCCTGGCTTGGGCTACTCATGTTCTGCATGACGCCAACCTGGGTAAACGCCCAAGCGCCCACAGACTTGTTTTTCTCGGAATACATCGAGGGAAGCAGCAATAACAAAGCCCTTGAAATCTACAACGGCACCAGCGCGACAATCGATCTGGCAGCCGGGCAGTACCTCATTCAGATGTACTTCAACGGGGCTGTTACAGCCGCTACCAGTGTCAACCTTACCGGCACCATTGCCCCCGGAGCAACCTACGTACTAGCTGCTTCAACTGCAACCGCAACCATTCTGGCTAAAGCCAATCAGACCAGCGGGGCTTCGTTTTACAACGGCGATGACGCGATTATCCTGCGAAAAGGTGGCGCATCGGGCACCGTAGTTGACGCCATCGGCCAGGTAGGTTTCGATCCGGGTACCGAGTGGGGCACCGGCCTCGTTTCAACGGCCGACAATACCATTCGCCGGAAAGCCGCCTTTTGCAGCGGCGACGTCAACCCCAATGATGTATTCGATCCGAGCGTGCAGTGGGATGGGTATGCCAATGACACTTTCGATGGACTGGGCGCCCACACAGCCAACTGTGGTACAGGCCCTTCGCTGCCGTCGGTTTCGATCGTAGCCACCGATGCCAACGGGGCAGAAGCAGGTACAGACCCCATCGTTTTCACCCTTTCGCGTTCAGGCATCACCACCGCCGACCTTACCGTCAACTATACGGTAGGCGGTACGGCTACCAATGGAACCGATTATACGCCCGCGCTGAGCGGCGTAGCGACGATTCCCGCCGGACAGTCGTCGGTTACAATTACGCTCACGCCTGTTGACGACGCCGTTATTGACGCCAACGAAACCATTATCCTGACGGTTACAGCCAACGCGGCCTACAGCATCGGTTCGGCATCGGCCACGGGCATCATCGCCGACGATGAGGTTACGCCCAGCCAGCGCATTCACGACATTCAGGGTGCCGCCCACATCTCTCCGCTAGTTGGGCAGACCGTTAACAACGTACCTGGTATCGTAACGGGGCTGCGTACCAACGGCTTCTACATGCAGGACCCGAACCCCGACGTCGATGATCGTACGTCGGAAGGTATTTTCGTCTTTACCAGCACTGCCCCTGCCGTTGCCGTAGGTACGTCGGTTCTGGTGAGCGGTACCATCGCTGAATTCCGCTCGGGTGGCAGCGCAGGCACCAACAACCTGACCGTTACCCAGATTCAAACGCCAACCGTCTTTTCCGTCTCGACCGGTAATCCGTTACCCGCCGCAACGGTACTCGGCAACGGTGGCCGGGCGATTCCAAACACAATCATTGAAGATCAGACCGGCAACGTTGAAACGGGTGGCCTGGCGTTTGATCCGGCTACTGATGGCATCGACTTCTACGAAAGCCTGGAAGCCATGCTGGTTCAGATCAATAATCCGTTGGCTGTCAGTCCAACGGCCCAGTCGGGTGCTGCTGCCGGTGAACTTTGGGTCGTTGCCGATAACGGGGCTAATGCGACGATCAAGTCGTCGCGCGGCGGCGTTATCGTGAGTGCCAACGATTTCAACCCCGAGCGCATCCAGCTTGACGATACGGTCCTGAATCCGCCAAGCAACGGTTTCCTGACACCGTCGGTCAACGTCGGCGCGCAGTTGGGCACGGCTACAGGTATTGTCAACTGGGTAGCCGACAACTTTGAAGTACTGCTAACGTCGATTCCAACGGTGGTCTCGAATAGCTTAACCAAAGAAGTGACCTCGCTGGGAGCTACAGCCAGCCAGTTAACGGTTTCGACCTTTAACGTAGAAAACCTGGCCCCCAGCGACCCTGGCTCTAAGTTCAGCAACCTGGCCAGCCGGATTACAGTCAACCTGAAATCGCCCGATATTTTGTTGCTGGAAGAAATTCAGGATAACAACGGCGCAACGAACGATGCGGTAGTAGATGCCAGCACCACGTTTACCCTGCTGATAAACGCAATTACCAGCGCTGGTGGCCCAACATACCAGTATCGTCAAATCAACCCGGTCGATGATCAGGATGGTGGTCAGGCAGGTGGTAATATCCGGGTTGGCTTCCTGTTCAATCCAGCCCGTGTTACGTTCGTCGATCGTCCCGGAGGTACATCAACGGCCGCCACAACAGTTAATAACGTGAATGGGGTACCGCAGTTGTCATTCAGCCCTGGCCGGGTTGACCCGACGAACCCCGCTTTTGCCAATAACGATGGCTCAGGTCCGGCCAGTAACAGCCGCAAGCCACTGGCCGGTGAATTCATGTTCAACGGACAGAAGGTATTTATCATCGGGAACCACTTCAGCTCAAAAATTCCTGATGATATTCTGTACGGCGTCAATCAGCCTGCTACGCTTTTCAGCGAGCCGCAACGTCGCGATCAGGCCACGGTTGTTCGCAACTTTATTCAGAGCATTCTGGCCATCGACCCCAACGCCAATGTAATTACGCTGGGTGATCTGAACGACTTCGAATTCTCGGCACCAGTCAACATTTTGAAAGGCGCTCCATTAAACGCTTTGATCGAAACGTTGCCGGCCAATGAGCGGTATACCTACAATTTTGAAGGCAACTCACAAACGATCGACCACATCCTGGTGAGCAATAACCTGCTCAGCAAACTGGATCAGTACGATGTGGTTCATATCAACGCCGAATTTACCAACCCCGACAGTGACCACGACCCAAGTGTTGCCCGGTTCACCCTGGCGACTTCGTTGTCAATTACCGCCTACGCTACTCCTTCGCAGTTGCTGGCCACGGGTATCACAACGCTTTCGGCAACTGTATCGGGTGGCACTACGCCCTATAGCTACACCTTCAGCGGGCCGGGTACCATTACGCCAAACGGTAATACGGCCACGGTGTCGAACCTTCCGGCTGGTGTGCAGACCTTCACGATCATCGCAGGCGATGCAACGCTGCCCCGCAGCCAAACCACATCGACTACCGTTAGCGTGACAGTGACATCCATTCAGCTACAGGTATTGCACCGCGACGTAGATAATTACGCTGATAACAACGCCATCCAGCCCTTGCTACAAGTCGTGAATCAGGGGAGCGAGGCGTTACCACTCTCTGCGCTGACCCTACGTTATTACCTGACTCTTGAAGATTTGACCCAACAGCCAAACCTGTCGGTAACGTATGCTCAATTGGGTTCTTCAAACGTCATGATGCGTTATGTCCCATTGGCTCAACCTCGCCAGGGCGCATTTGGCTATGTGGAATACAGCTTCACCCAGGGAGCCGGTAGCCTGGCACCAGGTGCCAACACAGGCGCTATCCAGAGCTACATCACGAAAGCCAATTACTCAAGGCTCAATGAACTGGACGATTACTCATACGCCACTGTGCGCGACCAGTTGGTGGTCAATCCCCGCATTACTGCCTATTACAATGGCGTGCTTGTTGCGGGTCAGGAGCCAGGATCAGTAACGCCTGTACGCCAGATTCGGGCCCTCACCGAAAGCAAAAATGGTCCGTCGGCCAACCAGATCAGCACGTATCTGCAACTGCAGAATGAAGGTAACGTACCTGTGAACTACAATGACGTGAAAGTTCGCTACTACTTCACCGCTGAGGGTAATCAGCCCCTGAACGTTGAGCTGGACTATGCAGAACTGGGTACGTCTAACGTGCGGACACAGATTGTCCGGCTAAATACGCCCCTGACCAACGCGGATACGTACCTGGAATTGAGCTTCACTAACCTGGGCCAGTTTGCCCCTCTGAGTAACACAGGGCTTATCCGTTATCGTATCAGCAAGGCCGACTACAGCCGCTTTAATCAGGCCAATGACTATTCATATCAGGAGCGGCCCGAAAACCTGAGCGAAAACGGCCGGGTGGTTGTATACGTAGGTAACGAACGGGTGTGGGGCACAGAGCCGGGAGCCAACGGTCGCCGGGCTACCGAGGCCGAGGTACTGCCTGAGCTGAGTGTACACCTGCTGGGTAACCCCGTGCAGGGCGACGCGCTGGTCGAAGTTACGGGAGCCCTCGGGCAGCCGCTCCAGTATACGCTGACCGATTTGAGTGGCCGTACCGTAGTGGAACAGCACGTTGATCAGGCTGCTGCTGTAGATCGCCAGATTTTTAAACTGGGCAACCAGCCAGCCGGTCTACTCCTACTGCGCGTCAACACACCAACGCAGGTCAAGACAGTAAAGATCATCCGGCACTAGGCGGAGCTTATTTTACACAAAAAAGGGCCTCTGGATATCCAGAGGCCCTTTTTTGTGATGCCGTTTATTTCAAACTACCCATACCTCCATCAATACCGATGATCTGGCCGGTGATCCAGGAGGCCTGATCGCCAAGGAGGTAGGCCGCCATACTGGCAATATCATCGGGTGTACCAACGCGGTTAAGCGGATGCCGTTTATCAGCCGCTTCCCGTTTTTCGGGCGTCCCCAGCAAGCCTTTCGATTCCGCCAGCGGCGTATCGGTCAGTGAGGGAGCCACTGCATTGACCCGGATATTGAACGGAGCAAACTCAGCAGCCAGCGACTTGGTTAGCCCTTCAACGGCCGATTTGGCCACCGAGACGGACGAGTGAAGGCCCATGCCCAGCTTGGCCGCTACCGTACTGAACAGCACAATACTTGCGCCTTTCGATTTTTTCAACGAAGTCAACGTGGCATGAATAGCCGAAATGGCGCCGAGCACATTTACCTGTAAATCGGCCTGATAATCGGCTGGTTGCAGGCGTTGAAAAGGCTTCAGGTTGATGGTGCCCGGTGCATATACCAGACCATGCAATACGTCGGGTAGCTGATTCAGTGCATCAGCGGCGGGCTCATTCACATCCCAGTGCATATGTGTGGAAGTGATGCCTTCAGGTTGCCGCCGACCGGCCGTAAAAAGTGTAGCTCCCTGGGCCTGAAGCGAAAGAGCCAGTGCGTGGCCAATGCCCGAACTGGCTCCGATAATAAGAATAGTCTTGCCTTGCATAAAGTGCATGTTTACAGTTTACAGCTTACATTTTACTGTCTTCAGTCCTCTGTTGCTCCGCTAATTAACCTTATAGCTGCCTGGCGGCGCAACAGAGGACTGAAGACAGTAAACAGATGACTGTGTTACATTGTTGGCTTCATGCCCACATACTTCAGGAATTCCTGACGGGTAGCTTCTTCCTCGAATTTACCGCTATAGGCCGCCGTGAGCGTAGAACTAGCCGTATCGTTTACCCCACGGGTCGATACGCACAGGTGAGCCGCGTCGATAATGACGGCCACATCGTCGGTCTGTAAGGCTTTTTTCAGTTCGTCGGCGATCTGCATCGTTAGTCGTTCCTGCACCTGTGGCCGTTTGGCGAAGTGCTGCACAATCCGGTTCAGTTTCGACAGACCAATTACTTTGCCGCTCGAGATATAGGCTACGTGCGCTTTTCCAATGATTGGCACAAAATGGTGTTCGCAATACGACTGCACCGTAATGTCGCGCTCAACCAGCATCTGATTGTACTGGTATTTGTTTTCGAACAGCGTAGTACTGGGTTTGTTGGCCGGATTCAGGCCTTTGAACGTCTCATTAACGTACATTTTGGCTACTCGGCGGGGCGTACCCTTCAGGCTATCGTCGGTTAGATCGAGGCCCAGAATGGTCATTATTTCGCGAAAATGTTCCTCAATTAAATCAATTTTCAGGTTGTCCTCCAGCTCGAACGCATCGTCACGCAAGGGCGTATCGAGGTTCGCACTGGCGTGGTTATCGCCCATGTCATCAACCAGTTCATCGGTCAGGCCGTGCTTGTGCCCGTTGCCGTTCAGGTGAATGCCGTTAGTTGACAGGGTACTCAACGAAGTTCCGTTCGGTTTCATAAAGTCGGATTTTCAGGTCGAGCGATGGCTCAAGCTGGGTTCTAAGTAAGTTGTAGATGGTGATAGCAATGTTCTCGGCCGATGGATTTAAGTCCCTGAACTCGTCGGTATCCAGGTTGAGGTTCTTATGGTCGAATCGGTCCGTCACGTGCGTCTTTATCAGATCACCGAGGTACTTCATGTCGATTACATAGCCTGTTTCGGGGTCGATGGGGCCGTTAACCTGCACGATCAAATCGTAATTGTGTCCATGATAATTGGGATTATTGCATTTGCCGTAGACACGGGTATTCTTTTCGTCTGACCAGTTTGGGTTGTTCAGCCGATGCGCTGCGTTGAAGTGTTCTTTGCGGAACACAGCTACGCGGGGGGTGTTCTCCCCAATGGTTTCCGTCATGTGTTATTCTGAATCAAATCAATTGATCCAACCTGTCGTTACAAAGTATGTGTACAACACAGGCAGACCTGAGTGCGCTGGTAATCAGCGAATTAACGCTACGCTCAGAGGAGTGCTATGGTTACTAAACTAACCGTATAGGCCGGTGTTTTGTTCAACCTTTAACAAAAAAGATTAAACAAGAAATTCCGTCCTTTCCAGGTAGTAAACGGTAGCCGAAGTTCGTTTGTTCCCTACTGACAGGAAGGTTCAGTATGTGCGAACGTACCTGATAAGCCTGTACGTACACAGCCGTATGTACCGCCTCAGTAGCACCTGGGCGGTAAGCATTATTCCCGGAAGGTAAAGGGTAGAATTTGCTGTCAGAGCAGCTATTAGCCGTGTAGCTCTACAACCTGGCCATCCTGGCAGCGCAGGGTACGGCCCGGAAACTTGTGAATCAGGTCGTAGTTGTGGGTAGCCATTAAAACGGCGGTACCGGCATTATTGATTTGCTTGAAAACGGCCATGATCTGATCCGATACGCCGGGATCGAGGTTGCCCGTAGGTTCATCAGCAATCAGAATGAGTGGCTCGTTGAGCATGGCGCGGGCAATCACGATCCGCTGCTGTTCACCACCCGAAAGCTGGTGGGGCATTCGTTTCTGGTGGGTGCCTAAGCCCACCTGCATGAGCACTTCCGAAATCCGGTTGCTCATTTTGGCCTTGTCTGTCCAGCCAGTCGCCCGAAGCACAAACTTCAGGTTTTCCTCTACGTTCCGGTCGAAGAACAACTGAAAATCCTGGAAGACGATCCCGATTTTGCGACGTAGAAACGGTACGTCGCCGGGTTTTAGTTTATCCAGCGCAAACCCGGCTACTTTTCCCCGTCCCTGCTGCAGCCACAGATCGGCATACATCGTTTTCAGCAGCGACGATTTACCGCTGCCCGTCCGGCCAATCAGGTATACAAATTCACCCTTATAAATATCAAACGACACGTCACCCAACACGAGTTTGGTATCCTGATAAATATCAGCCTGGTACAGCGAAAGAACGGGATCGGAGTTGAACATAAGTGAAGGGAGCTTGCCGTTTGCCCCCACCGGCGGACCGGTTTTCTGTGGCTCTGCCTGTACCGAACGTACCTGAGCGAAGCCACAGAAAACCGGTCTGCCGGTGGGGGCAAACGATAAACTGGTTATTTCGCAGTTCCCGCTTTTTTGTGGTCGGCGAGGAATTTAGCGAGGCCAATATCTGTCAAGGGGTGATTGAGCAGCGCGGTCATCACGCTCAATGGGCCAGTCATGACGTCGGCACCGATTTCGGCGCACTGAATCACGTGCATCGGGTGCCGAATCGAGGCGGCCAGTACTTCGGTCGTATAGCCGTAGTTCCGGTAGATCGTCACGATCTGCTCGATCAGTTCAACACCGTCGGTCGAAATGTCGTCGAGGCGGCCTACGAATGGCGACACATACGAGGCCCCTGCTTTAGCCGCCAGTAATGCCTGACCGGCCGAGAAGATGAGCGTGCAGTTGGTACGAACACCTTTCTCCGAAAAATATTTCAGGGCTTTGACACCGTCTCTGGTCATCGGAATTTTCACAACGATATTATCGTCAAGTTCAGCCAGTTCTTCACCTTCGCGCACCATCTCATCGAATGTCGTGCCAATTACTTCAGCACTCACATCACCCTCAACAATCTCGCATATTTGTTTGTAATGACGCATCACGTTGTCTTTACCAGTGATGCCCTCTTTAGCCATCAGCGAAGGATTGGTCGTTACCCCGTCGAGGATACCCATATCCTGTGCCTCGCGAATGTCTGCGAGATTAGCCGTATCAATGAAAAATTTCATGCGTGTAGTATGTGTAGAATTATGTTGTGCGACAAAAATAAGTGAGTTTTCCGTTTCCTAAACGACGTGCGTTCCCGCTTCGATCCGGCATTCGTGAAGTAACGTTTCCTGCCCGGTTCGTTCCAGGTATTCACGCTGAACAACGGCCTCGAAGTCAGCCAGGGCATCTTCCCGGACCAGATTGATGGTGCAGCCGCCGAAACCGCCACCCATCATGCGCGCGCCCAGTACACCAGGATGCGCACGGGCAATGTCTTCCAGGATATCAAGCTCAGGGCAACTCACTTCGTACCACTTGCTCAGCCCCTCGTGCGACTCGTACATGCGTTGGCCAAACGCCTCGATGTTACCCGCCTCCAGGTCAGCCACACCGTTCAGAAGACGCTGGTTTTCGAGCACAACATAGGCGCAGCGTTTGTACAGCAACGGCTCCTGATCCCGAACGTACCTATTCAGCATGTCCATCGTTACATCGCGTAGGGAACGTACCTGATCGCCAACCGAGGCCCGAACAATGGCCACACCCGCTTCGCATTCTTCCCGGCGGGTGTTATATTCGGTCGATGCCAGCGAGTGTTTCACCCGCGAATCGCAGAGCACGATGCGGAAACCGTCCATTGCCAACGGAGCGTAGGCGTACTCCAGCGAGCGGCAATCGAGCTTGATTACCTGCCCTTCCTGCCCCATCATGGACGCAAACTGATCCATGATACCGCACTGAACACCGACAAACTGATTTTCAGCGCGCTGTGAGAGCAACGCCATTGGTACCCGCTCCATACCCAGCTTGTAGAGATGATTCAGGGCTACGGCAACGCCATTTTCCAGTGCCGCCGACGACGACAGACCGGAGCCGATCGGGATGGTGCCGCCAAAAACCACGTTCAGCCCACCGGGCAGCGACATTTCTTTCTGTATCTGATCAATAACGCCGAGCAGGTAGTTGGCCCAGCCTTTTCCGCTGCGCCGGATGTCGGTCAGGCTTCCCTGGTAGGTACTGTTGAGGTCGGCCGAGACGAAGTGTAGTTTCTGGTCATTGCGAGGGCCAACGGCCAAGTAGATCGCCTTATCAATGGCCGCAGGCAGCACAAAGCCCTCGTTGTAGTCTGTGTGTTCTCCAATGAGATTTACGCGACCGGGAGATTGAATGAGCGTGGGCGTTTCGCCGAACGTACCTCTGAAGGCAGAGGTGATGGTCTCGAGTACCTGCATGTTGAGGGAAGGGCAAAAAAAAAGGCAAATCGAATGTCTCACCGCTACGACCACCTACCCTTGCTTCCGTCAAGACCTGGGGGATTCAGCAGGAGCTGGTAGCACCGATTTGCCGGTACAAACGTAGGGCTTTATTACGGATTTGTAAAGGCCCGCCCGCTAATTTTGGTGAGATAGTGTCGGAGCGCGGCCCGGAAGTGGTGATAGACAAGCCATTAGAGCCGCGTAAAATTAACCTGACGGGTTGCCTATATGGCCTTTAAACCAACACAATTGATTAAGTTTTATGCCCATGAGTTAGTCGCGCAATCTTGTCAAACAAAAATAGATTTGCGGGAATAACTATCATTTTCGGCCGAAGTCGGCGGGGTTTTCGCCCCATTCGGTGGTTTCCCACTTCAGAATCTGATTGGCAAAGCGATGCGTTTTCAGCCAGGTCTCGGCCCGGTCGATCAGCTCGAAGAGTTCGGCGTTGCGCCCAGTAGGGTCTAGTTTGGTATTGGCCTTCTGCTTCTTCACCCAGCTAATAGCCGTGCGCGAATCGGAGTAGATCGGCAGGTTACTCTTCCGCTGATCGAGCAAGGCCAGCGCGTGCACAATAGCCAGAAACTCACCGATGTTGTTGGTGCCATCGTGATAGGGGCCGCGGTGGAAGATCTTTTCGCGGGTGGGCAGGTAAATGCCCTGATACTCCATGTCGCCGGTGGCCGTGTTCCAGGCAGCATCAACCACCACGCTATCTTCGATGGGCGGCCGTTGCAGGTCCGACAGTTTAAGCTGCGGGGCTGTTTTCGGCTTATTACCAACGTACCTGCGCGGATTGTCGGTATAGGCCTTCAGGGCTTCCGTCTTGCTGTCGAACGACTTAAAAAGGGCCTTATCGAAACCGTCGACCTGTTTTTTACAGACCTCCCAACTGTCGAAAACGCCCGTTTCGCGTCCTTGCCAGACTACGTAATATTTCGGTTTTTTCTTCGCCATTCGCTTTGCTCCTACCGGCCGGAAACCTGCGCTGCCAGCAACGCAATGCCTTCCCCAAAACTGCGCGGATTGTAGCCCAGTTCAGTGCGGGCCTTGTCGATGATGAAGCCGGTGCGGGGTGGGCGGCGGGCAGTTTGCGTAAACGTAGCCGCCGTGGCTTCGGTGATCAGCGACTTGTCGAGGCCAAAATAATCGGCCGTCTGAATGGCCATTTCGTGGGGTGTCAGCACTTCTTTACCCGAAATATTGAAGATGCCCGTTGCCTGTTTCCGGGCGATCAGCGCACAACCGGTGGCGAGGTCTTCGGCCAGTGTTGGGCTCCGAAACTGGTCGGTAACTACCTTGATCGTCTTACCGTCTTCGAGCGATTTTTTCACCCACAGAATGATGTTGCTCCGGCTCATGTCGTGGGCGATACCATACACGAGTACCGTGCGGGCAATGGCCCACCGAAGTCCCGAGTTGATCACCACTTTTTCGGCCGCGTATTTGCTCCATCCGTAGAAACTGATCGGATTTCCCTCGGCTTCTTCGGTGTAAGGGCCAGCCGTTCCGTCGAAAATAAAGTCGGTAGATACGTGGCAGAGGAACGCGTCAACAGCGCGACAGGCCTCCACGATGTACTCCACAGCCGTTACGTTCTGAGCCCAGCAGGCATCTTTATCGAGCTCGCACTTGTCGACATCAGTCATGGCTGCGCCGTGGATGACTGCGTCGGGACGTACCTGCGTGATCACGTCGAGTACCTGTTGGCGGTCGGTGATGTTCATGGCCAGGTACGTATACCCTTCGGCTGCGGGCAAACGGTTTGCGCCCCTGGCAGTGGCAACCAACTCAACGTCAGTCTGATTGGCCAGCAAACCAACCAGTTTCTGCCCTAATAGTCCGTTGGCACCCGTAATAAGAATTTTCATAGTGAATAGAATTGTAAAGACAGAAAAGCTTCCAGCTTTACGATTTGTATAGGTAGCCGTACTTTTTCGTAATTTTCTTTTTCTTCACCCACTCCCCTTTCATCTTCATTTTAATGTCGGTCAGGGGGCGATCTTTCGCGTTGCGCGGTTGTTTGGCGATACTGTCGATCACGGCCAGCCCGTCAATAACCTGCCCAAAAACGGTGTAGTTGCCATCCAGATGTGGCGTGCCGCCGATGGTTTTATATACCTGTTTCTGCTCGTCGGTGAACGTACGGCTCGACCCACGGGCACGAGCTCGATCGATCTGTTTTTGCAAGTCGTCATCATTCCAGGTTTTTCCCTGAACGATATAAAACTGTACGGCGCTCGATGCCTTGTCAGGCCGATCGTCGCGGGCGGCACCAAGGGCACCGCGTTTGTGAAATAGATTGGGCACCAGTTCGGCGGGCACCAGGTATCCAATGTCGCCATTGCCCAGTGCCTGCCCGGCCACCGCCGTGCGCGAATCGGGGTCGCCCCCCTGAATCATGAATTTCTCGATGATTCGGTGAAACAGCAGCCCATCGTAGTACGAACTGTCGACGAGGCGGATGAAATTAGCTTTGTGTTTCGGCGTTTCGTCGTGCAGAATAAAGCGCATCGCTCCGAAACCAGTCGTGAGCGTGACGAGGTAATCTTTCTTCTTTCGCGGTTCGGCGTTCCGATTTTGTGCCAGACTAAACAGCGGCAACAGCATGGCAAGTAGCAGGGTTTTTCTCACAGGTTTACCCGGTTGGTGAAGGCATCTTTCAATCGCTGGTCATGGGTAACTACAATCAGACTGGCACCAATCTGCTGCGATTGTTCACGCAGAAGGGCAATCACCCGGCTGGCATTTTCATCGTCGAGGCTGGAGGTGGGTTCATCGGCCAGAATAACGGCGGGCTGGTTCATCATGGCACGGGCAATGCTTACGCGCTGCTGCTCGCCCTGACTCATCTGGCTGGTTTTCTTTCCCATATGCTCCTGGAAACCCAGTTGAGCGGCTAACTCGCGGGCGCGATCTTTTGCCTGCGCCTTATTGGCTAAATAGTTAGCCAGCAGCAGGTTATCTATTACCGACAACGAACTGACGAAGTGGGGTTTCTGATAGACGATGCCCACATTGGCCGCCCGGAACGCCGCCGTTTGGGCAGGCGAAAGCGTAGTCAGGTCCGTATCGTTGATAACCACCGAACCAGACTCTGGTTTGAGCAGCAGGGCCAACAGATGTAAAAACGTAGTTTTGCCGGTACCTGACTGACCAAGAATCAACAGCGCGTCGCTGTCTGGACAGTGAACATCAGGAAACGTAAAGGACTTGGTAGGCGAATACGAAAAAGTCAGTTGCTGGGTCGTGAGCATGGAAAGCCGTCAGGTACGTTCCGCAAAAGTAGAGACAGGGACGTGAACCTCAACAGGCAACCGAGCGAAAAATGGATAAAGCCAAATCGAGGCACTCATTGAGTGCCTCGATTTGGCTACTTACTAACCAGCAGGTTGTCGGCTCAACCAACAGTTTACCAATCAGTCACCCAGGGCCATCTATAGTAGACATCACTGACGGGTATCAACTTATTCTACTTTGGCCCGTACTTAGCCATGTGTTCGGGCATCTGCTCGTAGAACACTTCGTGGTTATAGCGGGCATCCAGTGCTTTAAATCGGGCAATGCTCTCAGGGGCAAACGGGTTGGCTCCTTCGTTGTGCAGGTCGGCACCGAGTTGGGCCAGTTCTTCCAGATAATGCGCAAAATCCTGCGAACCGGGGTACATGTCGATGAAGCTGGCGGGCTGGTCGTGGCTATTCCAGAAGGTATGAATTACCCCTCGCGGCCGGAAATGGTACCCTCCCTTTGGTACTTCGCGAATGGCATCGCCCTCCAGCACCGTGATGATGCCTTCCGTGACGTACATAATCTCGTCGAGTTCATAATGAACATGAGGCGGCGGTCCCATTTGCCTGGGAGTCAGGTACGTTTCGACGCACGAAAACTGACCGTAGGTCTGCGCATGTTGAAGTTTCACCCCAACGGCCATACCCAGTACGTTGAGCATAGGCGCGTTGTGGGCATTCTGTCCGGGCGCGGTATAGGCCACGGCGAATTGTGGAGGAAGGGTGTTAGGAGTAGTCATGAAAATAGTGGTTCCGATTTGGGCTAAACACGTTTTTTAGAAAAGATGCACGGCAATCCACTTAGCGAAGCTTTGCCACCACGCTGAATGACCGTTGGCTGCGAGCACAAACGCGATAAAGCCGATACCTACGAAAACCGCCATCGGAAAAGGCGATCGCTTTTGCCGGATGTCTACGATCAGCCAGACGAGGCCGGTACCGGTGGTCAGTGCCACGATGATGGGAATAGCAACCGGAACTGGTAACGCGGCCGCCACAACCAGGAGCCGCCCCAGGCCGGGGCCGAGCATCATTAGGCCCGTACTGGCCAGGAAACGCAAATGGTACGACGTGTTTTTCCGGTAGATCATACCCAGGCTAAACAGGGTTCCCAGAAAGAACAGATCGGGGATACCGTTGGTCAACCCGGCGAGGGTATCGGCTTCACTTATCACCCGGATGTTGCGGTAGTAGCCCGCCCGCGCCACCAGAAAGAGCGACAGCATCACCAGCGGCATGATCACGTAGCCCAATTTACCCACCTGCCGGTGCAGGCTGTACTGTTTGGCCCGGATCAGGAAGGGTTGTACGATGAGCAGAAGAATCCAGAGCAGGGCCACAAACCCGTGGAAATGATGGGCCGACGTAAACCCCTCGAACCGGGGAAACTTGACCAGGTACGTGGGGTAGAAGCCCAGAAACGTGATAACCAATAGCCCAATAAAAAAATACCCGATGCGGTTGTGCAGTACTTTTTCCATGCTGATTACGGACTGATTTTCAGAAGTTGCCAATGGGGTATCAGTTGGCTGGGGTATAAAACGCAGCCCCAACGTGCACGATCTTCCACTTCCCGCCCATCTTTTCCAGATAGCGCGTTTCGTGGGCATACTGTTTCTGGCCGTCCGGAGCCGTCACGGTCTGGTTGTACTGCGCAAAAGCGGCGTCGCCCTTCACCCGAATAACGTAGTCGGTATTCTGAAACGTCTCGCCGGTGGGTTTGCCCATACTGGCAATCAACGTTTTCGACGAGGTAGGCATATCCTGTTTGGTATTCTGGCTATGAACGATCGTATGTTTCTCGTCGGCCAGTACGACCAGGGTGCTGGCTTCAGGTACGTTGGCCCAGCAGTCGGCAAAGGCAGCGGCATCGCGGGCAGCCCAGGCTTTGGTCTCGCGCTCAACCACGGCTTTGATCTGAGCTACCTCATCGGCTTTTTGGGCAAAGGCCGTTTGGGGAAATGGCAGCACCGCAATGGCGGCCAATACAAGGGGAAGAAACAGGGTTTTCATGGGTATGGCGATTATATTTAGATGATCAATCAATTGGTTGTCAATACACTATGCTCCGATTCAACGGCCGGTTTGTGAAACCGGCCATTCAGCAACTGTCGGGCGGGTACTTCAACGAAGCGGTAGGTGAGCGAAGCAACCAGCAGCGTGAGGCCAATGAAGGCCAGACACATCAGCCAGCCCGTCAGCATATCGGGTTTTGTGGGCGGGCCAGGCACTGCGGGTTGGCCCAACGTTTGGTAGGCCATGATGCTACCGATAACAAACAGCAACGGCTGATGCACCAGGTAGATAGAAAATGACCAGTCGCCCAGGCGTTGCAGGGGTTTTGCCCCAAACAGGGCGTTTGTTCGCTGACTGCCATAGGCGGCAGACAACAGCAGCAGGGGCAAAAAACTCACCGTAAACACATCGGGAATAGCAAGGTGCATACAGCTACCGAGCCCCAGCGTAAGCCCGATCAGCGTATAGCCATTGGCCAGCCACGCTTTGCCCCAGTTTTCGCGGTAGCCCAGGTACATCATCATGCCCAGCACAAAGCCAAACAGGCAGCGCAGGAAACCATACTGATACGCCACATTGATTGAATTGTCGGTGGGGTCGTACTTGAAAAACGGAAGCGACGCCGGGTACGTGACAAACGGCAGTATATAGACCGTGATGCCCGCATAGCCCAGAAAACAGCCAATCACGACGGCTACCCGACCTACCGAACGAAGCTTCATGAACGGCCGAACCAGAAATGGGAACAGCATATACATCCACCACTCCGTTGATATGGACCAGGCAGCATGATCCCACGAAAACCAGTGGTGCAGATTCATCGATTGCAGCAGCAACAGGTTTGTGACAAATGAGAACAGCGAGTTTTCAGTTTGAATGATCGGGTTTTGCGGAATACCCATCCAGCCCGATACGCTGAAGATCAGCAAGACGGCGCACAGCATTGCCAGATGTAATGGATAAACCCGGGCGAAGCGCGCTATCGTAAACCGCTTAAAATCAACCATCTGTACGCGATCACTGAACCACTGGCCGTATACATGGCACATGACAAAGCCACTCAGGATAAAGAAAAAGTCAACCATCAGGTACATTCTGCTAATCAGGCGGGTATCATTAAATCGGAGCAGCATGCCGCCGCCATTACCCAGCATCAGGTCGACGTGGAAGATGACCGTTAGCAGGGCTGCAATGCCCCGCAGGGGGGTGAGGTTGCTCAGGTACGTTTTCATAAAGCAGTGGGCGTTGGTAGATCGTATGTGCTTCTGGCCTCAAACGTAGGCGGCGGTTGAGGGATGCACAACGGAAATTGAGCGAAGCAGGCTACCTATTGAGTCAGTGGCTATTTCTGACCCGTGAGTGAGGAAACGGTAATCGGTAAGGTTCCCTCAACAGAATGGTCGCTTACGCAGTCAGACCGACCGCTGGCCCAACTTACCTTGCCAACATCCATTGTCTTTCAGTAAGTTGCCTTAAAATCAATGGATAGATGAGTCGGCTATTACAGCGTTGTTTAGTCATCGGCCTGCTCTGGCTGAACAGTTTACTGGCCTGGGGACAGCCTGCCTCTGTACAGCCGGGCAACGTACCTGCGCCGCCCCCGGTGATGCTCGACGGAACACCCCCTCTCACCCGCCCCATCGACATGACCCCGTACCTACGCTGTTATGCAGATACAACTGGCCTCTCCCTGCCATTCGCCGTTATTCAGCAACAGCCATTCCTTCCTTTCACCCGAAAACCACTCGACAAGGTTACCCCATCACCAACGTCGAAAATTGTGCTTTGGCTTATGTTTCGGGTGCAGAACAGCAGTGCAACACGGGCCGCCGATGTACTGCTTAATGTAGGTCGGCAGGGACAGATAGACGCTTATAGCGAACAGGGCAGGCATCTTCAGCAGACAGGTACGTATTTTTTCGCCTACAATACCCAGCAGTGGCAACCAATCCGGGTACACGTGGCCCCACAACAAACCGCCACTTACTTCATCAAAATCACCAATCTGGTGCGCGTGGTAGACCCCATCACGGTCACGCTCCATACCAGGGAGAGCCTGCAACTCTGGTTTGCAGCCAATTCGCACGTGATCCGCTGGCTATTTCTGGGGTTGGCACTGGTGTCGGGAGGGCTGTTTGTGATGAGCTTCTTCACCTTCGCCCAGTACTGCTTCAACCGGGATCGGGTGTTTCTGTATTACGCTATTTTCTGCTTTTCAACCTTTTTCCTGATCCTCTGGAACCTGAATTACCGGATGGGGCTGGCCTTGCCTTTACCGCTACCCATGCGTAGTACCAACCAGTTGTTCACGTTTATTATCGCCTTCTTTTACCTGCTGTTTATCAGCCACCTGATCGAACTTCCCACCCACTTTCCCCGCACATGGGCCGTGCTTAGGTGGTTTCTGGTCGTGTTTGTCTTGCAGGGATGCCTGGGGCTGTATGAATACTGGTACGGGTTGATTTTTCGGCAAAACTGGTATTACCTGCGTCAGGAAGGCACCTTCCTGATAGCGGGCATTATTCTGTTTATCAGTCTGCTGCGTAGCAAAAGCCCGGTACGGGGCTACCTCATCAGTGGCATAGTCAGCTTATGGGTTGTCTCGTATTTTCACATGTTTATGGACATCCGGTTCCGGCTCGAGGGAGGTGACCCGGCCCTACAGATTTTTGCCAACTATGTTCCTTTTTTCTTTAGCCTCGGTGCACTGGTCGAGTGTTTCTTTTTCCTGCTGGCGCTGGCCTACCGGAACCGGCTGGTTGAACTGGAGCGAAACCAGATTCAGAATCAGTATACCAACCAGCTTGAAACGCAACTGGGCATACGTACCCAGGAAATTGAATTAAAAAATAAACTGCTCGAAGCGCAACGCATCAAACAGCTCAAAACCGATTTCGATCAACGGATCGCCGATAGTGAAATGACGGCACTGCGCGCGCAGATGAATCCACATTTTATTTTCAACTGCCTGAATTCCATTAAGTTATATACACTCCAGAACGATACCGACAAGGCATCTGACTACCTCACCAAGTTTGCCCGCCTCATCAGGCTGGTGCTCGAAAACTCCCGGTCTGAGCTGGTGCCGCTCCATAACGAACTGGATGCCCTTCAACTCTACATCGACCTGGAAGCCATGCGGTTCAAAGCCAAGGTCAACATTCGCATTCTGGTCGACCCTACCATAGACCGGCAGTTTATTCACATTCCCCCCCTACTGTTGCAACCTTATGTAGAGAATGCAATCTGGCATGGGCTAATGCACAAACCCGAAGGGGGGAACGTAACCATAAACGTTACCCAGCCCACCGATCAGTGTCTGCACATCGACATTACCGACGATGGCATTGGTCGCCTGCGGGCGGCTGAACTAAAAAGCAAGTCGGCCGGCCACAATAAATCATTCGGAATGCAGGTCACCGCCGACCGGATTCGCATGATCAATCAACTATACCACACCCACACAAAGGCACAGGTGCTCGATTTAATCGCCCTGAATGGCGACCCCCTGGGTACAAAAGTCATTTTGGAAATACCCATTTAACCCACACTCAGCTCCATGCTCCGCACAGTCATCATCGATGATGAACCCGATAACGTTCAGTTATTGGCGCTTCAACTAACCCGGCATTGTCCACAGCTTGAGCTTGTGGGTCAATTCACCGATAGCCCGTCGGCACTGCCCGCCTTGCGAACGCTTCGCCCTGATCTGGTATTTCTTGATATTGAAATGCCCATGCTCAACGGGTTCCAGTTGCTCGAACAACTCGGTGAGTTTGCATTTCAGGTTGTTTTTGTGACGGCCTACAATCAGTATGCCGTTCGGGCCTTTCGATTTGCCGCCCTGGATTACCTGCTCAAGCCAGTCGATACGATTGATCTGGTCAACACCGTGCGCCGGGCTGAACAGGCCAGCCTGACAACCACTCTGACCGGATCCACTCAGTTAGAGCTGCTTCGGGCGTGGTATCCGCAGCAGCACCTGCCGGGTAACGTACCTGCCGCCCTACCAACCAAGATGGCCCTGCCCCACGCTAACGGCCTTACGTTTGTTGCCACCAGCCAGGTTCTGTACGCCGAGTCAGACAGTAACTATACCAATTTTGTGCTGACGACCGGCGAGAAGTACCTGGTGTCAAAAACACTGGGCGATGTACAGGAGATGCTCGAAAGTCGGAATTTTTTGCGCGTTCATCGGCAGTATGTCGTGAATCTCGACCACATAAAACGGCTTGTAAAAGGCGAAGGAACGTACCTGGTCCTGACGAACGGGACCAGCATACCAGTTTCCCGTCAGCAGAAAGACCGACTCATGGAACGGTTTGGCTGGGTATGATCGCTGAGCTGTAGTTGGATCGTGTATCGCTTTAACTGGTGACCTACCTTTACGGTAAAATTCATTGTTAATTGATCCCCATTCATTGAAACGCATCGCCCTTTTCGCTTCCGGTTCAGGCAGTAACGCCGAAGAGATTACCCGTTATTTTTCTACGCAGTCGGATGTGCAGATCGTGCTCATTCTGACGAATAACCCACAGGCAGGCGTCATCGAGCGGTCGAGACGGGGCTTTGGTTGCGGTCAGCACGTACCTGTGGTGGTGTTCGATCGGCCCGCCTTCCGCGAAAGCGACCGTGTTGTTGAGCTACTGAAGGCCCAGCAGATCGACCTGATTGTGCTGGCGGGTTTCATGTGGCTGGTGCCGGCAACGCTGGTGCAGTCATTCCCCGGCCGAATCATCAACATTCACCCTGCGCTGCTACCCAGATTTGGCGGCAAGGGTATGTTTGGCCATCACGTGCACGAAGCCGTAGTGGCGGCGGGTGAAACAGAATCGGGCATCACCATCCATTTCGTTAATGAGCACTACGACGAAGGACAGATTATCTTTCAGGCCAGTTGCCCCGTTTCACCAACCGATACGCCCAACGAGGTGGCCGCTAAAGTGCATGCGTTGGAGTACGCCCACTACCCGCGTGTGATCGGCGAAGTGCTGGCAACTTTACCCGGGTAGTAATCGTTTCCAACGTACCTACCCCGAAATGGCTCCTGACCCTATGCGCCGCCGTTCTACTTCCGTTTACATCCTCACGATCCTGCCTTTCCTGCTAATAGGCTGTTTCCGTCCCGCGATTCCCATCTCGACGGGGCCGCATTATCCGGTTGAGCTATTCTACGCGGATCAGCGGCCGGGTCGGCCTTACGACGAACTCAAATTTCTGTCTATCAGCGACGAAGTACCTCTTCAGGCCAATCAACGGGTAAACAAAGGCCGTATGCTGGCGCGTGGCAACACCATGCTCGACAAAGACGCGCTGATGGGCAAGCTGACCCTGCAGGCAAAACGCCTCGGTGCCGATGCCCTTGTCAACGTTCGGTATCAATACTTTACCACCGCTACCACCAACGGGTATTCGATGGAAGGGCTGGCCGTGAAGTATAAGGAAGAACGGGAAGGAAATTAGTTCCTGGTTGATTGGTTATTGCTGACGCCTGGCCCTTCGATAGGCATCAGCAATAACCAATCAACCAGGAACTAATTCCTCACAAACGCAGCGATCGTATCGGCAACGGCGGGCACGATGGTGAGTTTCGGGTCGCTGTAGGTAGCGATGTTTGCCATACGTTCGGCGGGGGCTTCTTTCAGGATGTGGTTCATCGTGTCGAAAAAGACTAGTTTGGCGTCGGGTCGGGCAGCTTTCAGGCGGTCGGCTTCGGCCACCTCAACCTGCACATCGCGCTTTCCCTGCACAATCAGGACCGGTCCTTTAAACGACTTTATGACCTGAGCCGGGTCGTATTTCATCCACGAAATAAGGTATGGCTGAACGGTAGGCGCGAAGAACGAAGCCAGGATTTTGGGCGGTTGCTGCACAGCGTAACCCGCCTTTAGTGAATCCAGATCACGCGTGGCGGCCGCCAGTGTTTCGCCCTGTACGCCACCGTTGCCGAACTGCACTTTTATGATATCGGCGATATTTTGTCCGGCTCCGGCAATGGAAATAAACCGCGTCGCCTTCGCCTGTGCAGCCGCCAGCATTCCCACCAATGATCCTTCGCTATGCCCCGCTACCGTAACCGACGAGAATCGCCTGTCGGCCTGAAGCTGTCGGATAAACCCCACCGCATCATCGACGCCATAGTTGAAATTTGGCTCTGTTTTATTGAAGCGAAGCGCGTAGAGCATTGAGTTGGTGCCGGTTCCGCGCTTGTCGTAGCGCAATACCGCCACACCCCGTTTGGTCAGACTATCGGCCAGTTGCCTGAACGAATTCATCTGCTGATAGCCGGGCAAACTGCTGTTGCCATTCCGGTCGGTAGGGCCCGATCCGGCAATGAGCACTACCGCCGGTACGGGTTTGGTCAAGTCCGCAGGCAGGGTCAGGGTTCCCTCCAGTGCCAGGCTGACGCCCGCCGGTTGTGTGATAACGTACCTGAGCGTTTCTTCGGTCTGCGCCTGTACCGACGTACCCACCAGCAGCAGTAACAACATGGCCAACCCCTGCTTAAAGAGGCGATACGAATACACGTAAGGTACACCGGCTAGTACGGAAATCACCACAACTGTCAGCACCGTTTTGGCCAGAGGCGGGATGAACAAGCTGATCACAAAAGCACCCAGCCCGCCGATCACCCAAAGCTTACCAGCCAGCCGATGGGTTTTACGCCAGTTCTCTTCGTTGGCCAGTGCCCAGGGCGTTTTGATGCCGACAAAATAGTTTTGCGGCACCGTCAGCATCACGTTTCCCATCGCCGCCAGCAGCAGAAATACCGCCGACAAGATCAGGTCAGACACGATTGGGCCTGTTTTTCCGGTCTGCATAATGAACAGAATCACGCAGGCCAGCCCCGTCAGAAACAGGGTAATGGTGAACCGGATACGAGCGTAACTAACCGATTTCAGGCGTTTTTTCGGGTCAACAGATGGCAGCACCCGCATCAAGCCATAGTTGAACGCCGAGAGCAAAAGCAGGCCAATGGCAAACGCCTCTTTAGACGAATAGTCATTCGGTTGCCCGTCGGCCCCAAAATGAGTGGGCACACGGGCGGGCAAATCAGACCAGATCAGCCCTAAATAAAACAAGGGAATGGCGGTGATCCCCAACAATATCAATTCAGTGGTACGCGATGACTTTTCCATGAAAAGGAATAAACTGGTATAAACTAAACTGTCTTTTTCGTGTCACTCGGAGCAGAATCGTCCGCAACCGGTGGCGACGTATTGAGCACCGACGAGCCGGTGAAACCCATCAGCCAGGCTAGTAATTCGTCCAATACGGTCGTGTTTAGCGTATACGTGATGAACTGCCCCTTCCTGGTCGATTCGACCAGGCCCGCCTGTCTCAGCAGATCAAGGTGATGCGAAATACTGGGTTTCGTCATGTCGAACTGCTCCGCGATTTCGCCAGCCGTGAGGTCGCCTTTACGGAGCATATCCAGCATTTGCCGACGGGTCGGATCATTCAGAGCCTTGAACAGCGTATTCATTTGACAAGTGATTAAATAGTTAGACAAATGTCTAATTACAAGGATATATAATCTTAACAATTAGACAAACGGCTAAATACCGGGATGAGCGGTATCTCACTCCAACCCCTTCCTAACGGGGAGGAGTTGGGGTGGGGTCTTACCTGGTTGTATCGCGCCTTAACCGGCTACGGCTGGTATCTCTGGGTATTGGCCCAGGCACCATACGCGAGCGGTAGCGCGGGCTGGGCATGGGTGTCGCATTGCCGCGCCCCTTCCGAACAGGCATCTGTTCGATCGTGCGGGCTGTAGTCGACGGCTTCTTGACCATCGACGAATCCTGCGACAGAGCTGGTTGCGTCACCAGCAGAAACATGGTGAGCGGAATAACAGTGAAAGCGTTCATAACCCAATGAGTTAGCGACAGCAGGAAACGTTGCAACGCTAAACGGGGAAATCAGAAAAGTTTACCGCAGCACCAGCCCCGCAAGCAAGGCAACGTACCCAACCACGCCTTCTTCCAGTTCGTGAAGATAAATGAACTCGTCGGCCGTGTGCGAACGCTCCGAATGACCGGGCCCACACTTGAGCGAAGGCATCGGCAACAGAGCCTGATCCGACAAGGTGGGCGATCCGTACATGCTGCGACCCAACGCCAGCCCCGCCTGCACCAGCGGATGATCGACCGCAATCCCCGACGACCGTAACCGCACCGAACGCGGCACCACGTCGGCCTGCACGTTGGCCCGAATAATGGCCAGCACCTCTTCCAGGGTATACTGCTCGGTCACCCGCACGTCGACGGTAAACGTACAGGTATCCGGCACCACATTATGCTGCGTACCCGCCTGAATGATCGTAACCGACTGTTTGACAGGGCCGAGCAAAGAAGAAACCTTCGGATACTGATAGGTCTGAAACCACTGTAGATCAGGCATGGCTTTGGTGATGGCGTTCTCACCTTCGTCGCGGGCGGCGTGGCCGGCCCGACCGTGAACGGTGCAATCCAGCACCATCAGGCCCTTTTCGGCAATGGCGAGTTGCATCTGTGTTGGCTCGCCAACAAGCGCTACGTCGATTGGTGGCAGGTGGGGCAGCAACTGCTCGATACCGCCGCGCCCCGAAATTTCCTCTTCGGCGCTGGCGGCCATTACCAGATTGTAGGCCAGATCGGTGCGGTCATAAAAATGCACGAACGTACCCAGCAGGCTCACCAGGCAACCGCCCGCGTCATTACTGCCCAAACCATATAGCTTCCCCTCCTCGACGGTCGGCGCAAATGGGTCACGGGTATACGAGGCGTTGGGTTTCACCGTATCATGGTGCGAATTCAGCAGCAGCGTAGGCTTTTGAGGGTCGAAATGGCGGTTCTGTGCCCACACATTATGCCCCACCCGCTGGCTGGCAATCCCATGCTGGCTCAGATACGTCGCGATCAAATCAGCCGTCGGGCCCTCTTCCCGACTCAACGATGGCGTAGCAATCAGCGATTTGAGCAGGGCAATAGCCCCGTCGACGAGCGTTTCAGGTACAGCAGTGATCATGACGGCAAAGAAACGGCCTTTTTTCTCAACGGCGTCCTGATTGAGGTGCAAAGAAAAAGGTCGCCCGAACACCACGTTCGAGCGACCTTCACAAAGGATGATTGTCTAGTGTTCTGCTTGCCGACTATCCCCGTTCGTCCGATAGGTATTTCCGCAGCATCCACGCCATTTTTTCGTGTGCTTCCATCAAACCGGTCAGAAAATCGGCTGTACCGGCGTCTTCGAGTTCCTCGTCCGTCGTTTTCACATCGTCGCGCAGTTCACGGATGATTTGTTCGTGATCCACCAACAGGCGCTTGAACATTTCCTGCGTATGAATATGCCCGTCATGGTCTTCTTTCAGGCTAGACTCTTTCAGGAAGTCCTTCATCGTGGCAATTGGCCGGCCACCCAGTTGCCGGATACGCTCGGCCACCTGGTCAATTTCTTCTTCCAGTGCCGTGTACTGCTCCTCGAAAAACTCGTGGTACTCTTTGAAACTTGGCCCGCTCACATCCCAATGGAACTTGCGGGTTTTAATGTATAGTACGTGTAGATCAGCCAGAAACGCGTTGAGTAACTCGTTGTCTTTCTTCAGTACGTCTTGTTCAAGGCCTATGTTGGGTTGCATAATCGTATTTGAGAGGTTCGAAATAGAAAATAAAATAGATACATTCCCGAAGAAGTGTCTACCTACCTAACCAATAACGCGCCGGTTTGTTAAGACCGGTGGCTCACTTGCCCGCCGCCCCTGACCCGTGCGTTTACAAGTCAATCACGTACCTTGCGCCTTCAACCCACACTCGTCTGTATGCTTACCCATACCCCGCCTGCTACGACCGAATTCATCCGAGTTTCCTCTGAAGTTGGTACGCTCCGGCGCCTGCTGATCCATAGTCCCGACCGGGGATTAGGCAAGGTTGTTCCATCGAAAGCGCAGGACTGGCTCTTTGAAGACATCGTGAACCTCGACATGATGCGGCGCGATGAATATGACTTCTACGTTAAACTGCTCCTGTATTTCCTCGACCCCGACAAGATCAAAGGCCGTGTGGCCGACCTGGCACCCGGCACTGATCGGGGCTTTTTTAAACCCGGCCACCCGGATTATTTTTCGTCAGAAAAAGTAATTGATATCCAGTGCCTGCTCTCTGATATTCTGGCCGATGAAGTCATCCGCACTAAACTGATCGCGGCTATCTGCGGCATTGAACGTACCTCGTTCAAAACCCAGCAAAAATTAGCTGGCGTAGAACCGTCGGAACTTGCCAAGATCCTCATATCCGGCTCGTTGCCCGACCGAAGCATGCTCTTTGCCCCTCTGCCGAACTTCATCTTCACCCGCGACATCGGAATCATCATCAATGACCATATCCTGCTAAATAAACCCGCCAAGCAGGCACGTACCCGCGAGGCATTGCTGGCACAGTATATCTTTTTCAATCACCCGCTTTTTGCCGATTATCAGGACAAGATCATCGAGATTCCTGACAATGAGCATGCCTTCCTCCTCCCCGACTCCGACACGGCCCGCGACCTGAGCCGGTCGACCCTCGAAGGTGGCGACGTGATGATGATCGGGCCCCGGCACCTGCTCGTTGGGTGCAGCGAACGCACCACGCTCTACGCGGCTCAACAGGTAATGCGGCTCGTTTTCGAGAAAGACGTTGTCGATACCGTGACGATTGTCAAGATCCCTAAAAAGCGCGATTACATGCATATCGACACGGTTTTTACGCAGGTGAAACGCAACGTATGGGTGTTGCTGGGTACGTTGGCCCGCACCGGCGATGAGGCGAAGAAGCGGGATGTGATGCACTTTTTCGCCCCGAAAGATTTATCGGAAGACCTCAAGATTCTCCAGTTCAAAAAAGGGCACGAACACAAGCCGGTAAAGATCGAAAACCTCGAAGATCTGCTGTCCAGTATTAGCACGAACGACCTCGGTGCTACCGAACCAATTCAGTTCATTTATTCCGGTAATAACGAATTTCCGTTCGGAGCCCGCGAGCAATGGACGGATTCATGCAACCTGCTGGCGTTGAAAGATGGCGTCGTGGTTGGCTATGACCGGAATGATTATACGGCCGAAGCCTTCCGGCAGGCCGGTTTCGATGTGGTGACCGCCGCCGACGTACTCGACCGGTTTGAGCGGGGTGAATCGTCGCCCGACATGATCGAAAATACGTTCATCATGTTGCCATCGGCCGAATTAAGCCGCGCCCGTGGCGGTAGTCACTGCATGAGCCTGCCGCTTTTTCGGGAAAAAATATAGTTTTTATACACAAAAGGGCGTTGCCGATGAATCGGCAACGCCCTTTTGTGTATGCTTCATCTTGTAGCGGATGGCTATTTTTCGCCGATGGTCCGCTCGCGGCGAAGTACTTCGTCAATGAGGCCATATTCTTTGGCTTCTTCGGCCCGCAACCACTTGTCGCGATCCGAATCTTTCTCGATCTCCTCGAACGTTTTACCCGAGTGATCGGCCAGAATCTGGTACAACTCTTCGCGCAGTTTCACAATCTCCCGCGCCGTGATTTCGATATCAACCGACTGACCCTGAGCACCACCCGATGGCTGGTGAATCATTACCCGTGCGTGTGGCAACGCCGAACGCTTACCAGCGGCACCACCAGCCAGCAATACAGCACCCATTGAAGCCGCCAGGCTAGTACATACCGTAGCTACATCGGGCCGGACGTACTGCATGGTATCATAAATACCTAAACCGGCATACACTGAGCCACCGGGGCTGTTGATGTACATCAGAATATCTTTCCGTGGATCAGCCGATTCCAGGAATAGCAACTGGGCCACAATGATGTTGGCGATGTTGTCATCAACCCCCATTCCCATGAAAATGATCCGGTCGGCCATCAGACGTGAAAATACGTCGACCTCCCGGAAATTCATTGGCCGCTCTTCAATAACCGACCGTGTCATGTTCTCGACATAGTGGTTGTTCACGGTGTGCTTAACATACCCGTCGACCGTCAGACCATTGAGGCCCATGTGGTGGACGGCAAACTTGCGAAATTCGTCTCCGTAATGCATGTGTGTGATTAAAGGAAGTCTAACGTTAAAGGTCTAAAGGTCAAAGACACCTTGCCTGATGCAATGGAGCATTGACCATTTGGACATTGACCGTTAAACAGATTTAAAAATGTAACGAACGAGTCAGATGGTAAGTTTCAAAACTTATCCGGCACAAAGTTGCGTTGTAGACACAAGAATCCCTGTCGTTTTTTCTTGAGATTTCCTCGCTATTCCTTGTCATGAAGCATCCAAGCGCCTCTCAACCCACTCCCGAACGCATTCGGCTTGCCCGTTTGCAGCGGGGCCTGTCACAGGAAAACATGGCTGACCTGCTCGGCTTATCAACAACCGCCTACGGCGACATCGAACGCGGCAAAACAGAACTAACAATCAGTCGGTTAGGTCAGATCGCCGACGTGCTGGACAGCACCATCGTTGACCTGATCACCGACGTACCTGCAGCCATTGAACCTACTGTGATTGCCCCCAATGAACTGGAGAAACTACGTAACACCGTGGAGCGACAGCAACTTGAACTGGATAAACTTCGGCTGGAAGTCGATTACCACAAACGCCGCTACGACGAACGGATCGCCCTTGAATTAGCCTGGGCAATTGGTCAGAAGCAGGAACGCCCCAAGATCGGATTTTAGGCATACCTGTCAAAGACACCTTTATCCTACCACACAATAGCTAAAAAGGCACTGCGACTCATCGCAGTGCCTTTTTAGCTATAAAATCCAGTTCACTCGATCAGGCTTACTAACGCTGAGCACGCTCACGGAACTCGTCGAGCGATACGGTCTGATCAACGATGGTCAGTTGCGATTTGATGTAGTCGATTACTTTATCGTCAAACACGCGGTTGAATGTCTGGGTGTAGTTTTGTCCCTGATTCTTCTCGTCCATCAGGTAGTTTTTGGCAATCTTGTCGATGGTTTCATCCATCTCGCCGCCGTCGCTACCGGCAAAACCGAACTGCTCACGAACCATCTGCCGGGTTGCTTCCATCACTTCCTCAAACGATACGTTAAGCTCGTTCTTTTCAGCAATCCGGTTTTTGATCAACTGCAATTTAGCCGACTTGGTAAAGTCAGGATATTGCTCTTCGATCTGCTCGGCGGTGAATTTGCCTTCGTTCATGTCAAGCAACCACTTCTTCAAAAACTCATCGGGCAGGCTGATCAGGATATTGTCGAGCAGTGCTTTCTCAACATCATTGCGCAACAGCGTTTCCGACTCGCGACCGTAGTTCTGACCAATAATCTCCTTCACTTTCGTGCGGAACGTCTCTTCGTCGGATACGGCACCTACGCCCAGCACTTTATCAAAAAACTCCTGGTTGAGGTCGGCCGGGGCGTGGCGGGTTACATCTTCAATCGTGAACGAGAATTCACCTGTCAGATTACCGGCGTCTTCTTTTTTAGCACCGGTTGCCAGTGCCCGTTCTTTTTCGTCGGGGAAGGCCGCTTCCATCGCAAAGGTGAAAGTTTCGTCTTTTTTCTTACCCAGGAACGTACCCAGCGCGTCGGGGGCTACTTTAGCGAGTGGCAACGCCGTTTTGGTAACGAAGGGCTCTGCGCCTTCCGGGGCATCCAGTTGCTTCAGTTCACCAAACAGCGTATCACCTTCACCGGCTTCTTCGGCATGTTGATGCGAGTGGAATTGTGTGCGGAGGTTTTCGATCGTCTCGTTGACTTCTTTGTCACCCGCTTCAATTTCGTAGCGGTTCACCGAGCCCAGCGAAGCCAGGTCAACCTCGAAATCAGACGCAAGACCCAGTTCGTAGCTGAATTTAAACTCATCCTGCGAATCCCAGTCGATGGCATCAGCTTCTTCACGATTCGGCATGGGGTCGCCCACTACCTGCAATTTGTTTTCGCGAATGTAGTTGGTCACGCTCTTGCTCAACAGGCCATTCACCTCTTCAACCAGAATGCCCTTGCCGTACATTTTCTGCACCAGCGATGCCGGTACGTGGCCAGGACGGAAGCCTTTCAGCGATACTTGCTTGCCATACTGCTTCAGTTTCTTATCAACTTCCGCTTTATAATCTTCTGGTTTGAGCGTAATAATCAGCGACGCATTGGTGTCACTGGCTTTTTCGAGGGCTATATCCACTAGTTCGATTCGGTTTAAAATGATAAAGAGCGAAAGAGGCAAAAAGGCAAAGAGTGATCATAACTGGGTCGCTCTTTCACTCTTTTTCTCTTTCACTCTTCCTTTACTTGTACGGGCGGAGGGACTCGAACCCCCATGCCTTGCGGCACCAGATCCTAAGTCTGGCACGTCTACCAATTTCGCCACGCCCGCAGGTAGACCAATCGACCTCAATACGACAATCGATTTGGGACTGCAAAAGTACGAAGAACTTTGAGGCAGTCAAATATATCGTTGGTTTTTTTACAGAATCTGCGTCAGGCGCTTCCGCGCCCGTCGATAACGTTCGCCAATTACCTGACCCACTCACAACGCAGCCTCCTACTTTAGCCAAATCATGGACTCGTTGTACTCGAATCATTTACAGCGAAATTTCGCCAGCGTATTATCTTTTTATGATCAAAGCTGCCGGATATTTTGTTTTTAACATGTACATTGAGGTTGAGTCCAACGAACAGTACACTTGAGACGTAACGACACCAACGATATGACTGCAGCCCCAGATCCTGTCATCGACCTAAACCTGGAACGGCAGGAGATTTTGAAACGATACCGCCGACTGCTTCGGTCAGCAAAACCGTATCTGAAAGAAAACGATGCCAAGTTGATCAAGAAGGCCTTCAATACCTCGGCTGAAGCGCATAAAGACATGCGCCGCCGGTCGGGAGAGCCTTACATATACCACCCGATTGCCGTTGCCCAGATCGCCGTTGAAGAGATCGGACTGGGAACGACATCCATCGTAGCCGCTTTATTACACGACGTTGTTGAAGATACCGACACAACGATTGCCGATATTGAACGGGGATTTGGCCAGAAAGTAGCCCGCATCATTGATGGCCTGACCAAAATCTCGGGCATTTTCGAATACGGAACCTCGCAACAGGCCGAGAACTTTCGGAAGATGCTGCTGACGCTTTCCGATGATGTACGGGTGATTTTGATCAAGCTAGCCGACCGCCTGCACAACATGCGCACGCTGGACTCGATGCCCCGCGACAAGCAGTTGAAAATTGCCTCGGAAACGATCTACATCTACGCACCGCTGGCGCACCGGCTGGGTTTGAACGCCATCAAGTCGGAACTGGAAGACCTGTATCTGAAATATGTTGAGCCGGAAGCCTATAAAGACACCGCCAAGAAGCTCCGCGAGACCAAAACCTCGCGTGACCGCTTTATCAACATGTTCATCAAACCCATCGAAGACGACCTTATTGCGTCGGGTTACCCGTATGTGATCAAGGGGCGGCCCAAATCGATCTATTCCATCTGGAACAAGTTGAATAAATCGAAAAAACCGTTTGAGGAAATCTACGATCTGTTTGCCGTCCGAATCATTCTGGACGTACCTGTCGAGCAGGAAAAAGCGGCCTGCTGGCGGGCTTATTCAATCGTTACAGACCATTATAAACCCAACCCCGACCGGCTGAAAGACTGGATCAGCACGCCCCGCGCCAATGGCTACGAGTCGCTGCATACGACCGTTATGAGCAAGCTCGGGCAGTGGGTGGAGGTGCAGATCAGGACCGAGCGGATGAACGAGATTGCCGAAAAAGGATACGCCGCTCACTGGAAATATAAAGGCAACGACACCCGCACCGGCGCGGGCATCGACTCGTGGATTGGCCAGGTACGTGAAATGCTGGAAACAGCCGAGAAGGGCGACAAAACCGGTGCGATCGAGTTTCTGGACGATTTCAGGAGCAACCTTTATAGCGAAGAAGTCTTCGTTTTTACGCCTAAAGGTGAGCTGAAAGTGCTGCAACGTGGAGCTACGGCGCTCGATTTTGCGTTCGATATTCACACGCAGATTGGGGCACGGTGCATGGCGGCCAAGGTCAACAATGTACTGGTTCCGCTCAGTCACGTGTTGCAAAACGGCGATCAGGTCGAGGTCATCACGTCGAACAAACAAAAGCCTAAGGAAGACTGGCTTCGGTTTGTAGTGACGTCGAAAGCCAAAACCAAGATCAAAGACCTGATCAAGGAGGAGAACAAGCGGTACATTACAGACGGTAAAGATCTGATTACCAAGCGCCTGAAAATCATGCGTATGGAAATGACCAACGAGCTGGTCAATCAGATACGCGCTTATTTCGGCTCGAAAACGACCAGCGATTTTTACTACCGCGTTGGCAAAGGCCATATCGAAGTAAAAGAATTGACCAAGTTCAAGGCCGACAAGGAAGCCAAAGAGAACCGCGCCAACAAAGTGAACACCGACGGGGCACAGGACGGCAAGGCGATAACCCGAGAACTCAAGAAAATTCACGGCGAACGCACCGACAGCGACACGCTCCTCATCGGCGAGGACATGGACAAGATCGACTATACGTTGTCGAAATGTTGCAATCCGATTGCGGGTGATGATGTCTTTGGCTTTGTCACGGTGATGGATGGCATTAAAATTCACCGGGTGAGTTGCCCAAACGCCGTTGAGTTGATGTCGAACCACGGCAACCGGATCATCAAGGCCAAGTGGACGTCGCAGAAAGAACTGGCTTTCCTGGCGGGCCTGCGCATTACCGGCACCGACCGCATGGGTCTTGTCAACGACGTTACCCGTGTGATCAGTAACGAGTTGAACATCAACATGCGCTCGGTGACGATCGACTCCAAAGATGGCATCTTTGAGGGGAATATCAGGCTGTATGTGCATGACACCAGCCACCTCGATGTGTTGATGCGCAAGCTTGAACGCGTCGACGGCGTATTCGATGTGGTGCGATTTGACTGAAATCAGTTCAACGTTTAAAGTCTAATGTCTAAAGTTCAATGTCTACTGTCTAAAGTTGCTCTGCTACACCTACTCAAGTGTGATGTAGCAGAGCAACTTTAGACAGTAGACATTGAACTTTAGACATTAGACTTTAGACTTTAAACCATTTATTACCTTTGCCCCATGCCTGCTCCTAATCAAGCGAATATCGACTCGGCGAAGACCATTCTGAGGGCGTATCTGGAAAATAAAGGACTCCGGAAGACCCCCGAACGGTTCGCCATTCTGGAAGAGATTTACAACCGCGCGGATCACTTCGACGTGGATGAGCTGTATATCTCGATGAAAAACAAGAACTATCGCGTCAGTCGGGCCACGGTCTACAATACACTCGACGTGCTGGTTGACTGCGACTTAGTGACGAAACATCAGTTTGGCCGTAACCTGGCGCAGTATGAAAAATCGTATGGTTACCGCCAACACGACCACCTGATCTGTACCGATTGCCATAAAGTGATGGAATTTTGTGATCCCCGCGTTCAGAATATTCAGAACATGGTGGGCGACATGCTGAAGTTCAACGTCATGCACCACTCGCTGATCTTCTACGGCTCGTGCCAGCGCGACCCCTGCGAAAACCGGCGCGAAGGCGAGAAGGACCGGCAGGGCGAACCAGCCAGCCGCGTCGAGGTTGACTAAGCGTTTATCTGATCTCTCTCAAAAGCTATGAACGTACACGCTGACCTAATCAATCTCATTGCGCCAGGTGTCACACCAGCGCAAATTATTGATTTTAAGCCATCAGAAGAGGCTCAAAGTCAACTGAGCGAACTTCTGTACAAGAACAGGACAACAAGGCTTTCTGTGGAAGAAGAACGTGAATTAGAGCGTTTTAAGGACATGGAACACATTATTCGTATGGCCAAAGCCCGCGCCCGCAAGTATGTCGAGAAGCGGTGATTATATTTCGGCCGCAGTCTGCAGGCAGGTTGGCGAACGAGCTGGATTTCGGTGCGAATACTGCTGATGGCTGAACGCGATATGGGATTCAGTGCTGAAGCCGATCATGTTATCGCGCTGAAACATCGCGGGTCTGGTGAATTGATTAACCTGGCGTTTTCCTGTTGCATTTGTAATGGCAACAAAGGCAGCGACATAGCCTCTGTTACGCTGACGGATGAGTTAAGCTGTTTTTACAATCCACGAACCGATATCTGGTCAGAGCATTTTCAGCTTGTCAACTATCGAATCGAGCCACTATTGGCGAAGTAACTGAATTCATTTTTCGTTTTAACGATGAGGACCGCATTGAGGAACGGTCCATTTTATTTTAGATTTCAATGGTAGACGTATTATTAGGCCTCCAGTGGGGCGACGAGGGTAAAGGTAAGATTGTGGACGTACTGGCGCCACAATATCAGGTTGTTGCGCGTTTTCAGGGCGGCCCCAATGCAGGACATACGCTTGAATTTGACGGGTTCAAGCACGTGTTGCACCAGATTCCATCCGGCATTTTCCGGCCCGATGCCCTCAACATCATCGGTAACGGCGTCGTGCTCGACCCGATCGTTTTTCGGCGGGAAATTGACGGGCTGGCCAAGTTCAACCTGGATTTGCACGCGAACCTGATCATCTCGAAGAAAGCATCGCTCATCGTGCCCACGCACAGTCTGCTGGATGCCGCTTATGAGCAGGCCAAAGGAGCCGCCAAAATTGGGTCGACCCTACGCGGTATCGGGCCAACGTATCAGGATAAGGTAGCCCGGCAGGGGCTGCGCATCGGCGATGTGCTGTCGCCGAACTTCCGGCAGAAATACGATGCGCTCGTGAACGCCCACAAGGCGATTCTTGACCGGCTCAGGTTCGATTACGCTGTGCTGGCGGAATCGGAAGTGAAGTTTTTCTCGGCCGTCGAGTTTCTGAAGACATTTACCCTCAGCGATACCGAGTATGACGTAAACGATGCGCTACAGACTGGGAAGCGGGTGCTGGCTGAAGGGGCTCAGGGATCGCTCCTCGATCTTGATTTTGGCTCTTACCCGTTCGTGACCAGTTCGAGCACAATGGCCGCCGGTGCCTGCACGGGTCTGGGCATTGCGCCCCGGCAGATTGGCGAAGTATATGGCATTTTCAAGGCGTATTGCACCCGCGTTGGCAGTGGCCCCTTCCCAACCGAACTGCTGGAAGAAACCGGCGAACGAATGCGGCAGGAAGGCCGTGAATTTGGCTCAACCACGGGTCGTCCACGGCGGTGCGGCTGGCTCGATTTACCGGCCCTGAAATACGCCGTAATGCTCAACGGCGTCACCCAACTGGTGATGATGAAAGCCGACGTACTGACTATTTTCGATACAATCCGGGTTTGTACGCATTACCAGCTTCCCGACGGCACAATCACAGATCAGCTTCCGTACGACCTGTGTGATACAGACGTTGTACCGATTTACAAAGACTTTAAAGGGTGGGAAACGTCACTTGACGGCATCCGCACCTTCGACGCAATGCCCGCTGAACTGGCTGGGTACGTTAGTTACCTCGAAGCAGAACTGAATCTACCCATCAGCTTCGTATCAACCGGCCCTGACCGGGAAGCGCTGGTTCACCGGGAGGCAGTGAGCGTGTAACGCGCCGTTTCTCTACGGCTGAATGTGTTGTAGTATCAGGCCACAGTATCTTTACTCAATGACATCTAGGTGCAGGGAGCAAAGGTACTGTGGCCTGACCATTGATGAGCAGATAGCAGGCATAACTCTATACCTAATCGGTCCAGGTTTTCTTACCCAGCACCAGTTCAACGGTAAAACCATTGTCATAGTTGGCAACCAGGTGTCCGCCCAGTTGTGTGGCTCTCATGGCCATATTTTTAAGACCAAGTCCATCGGAGTTTGTCGGCTTGCGCTCAGAACCATTGTCGTGAATCAATAGGTAAAGCCCGCTTTTGCTCTGTCTGAACTGAATAGTTACCTGCCGGGCATCCGAATGTTTGCAGATGTTACTGATGGCCTCCTTGAAAATCAGATAGATATTTTGCCGCGTCTGAGGGTCGATAAACTGGCGGGGATCGTCGACGGCAATCTCAAAATTGTGGCTGATCTGCTTCAGATTAAGGTTTTTTTCGGCAAAGGCCCTCATCCGGTCAACGAGGTTTTCGTATTTGTCTTTGCGGGAATCAATGGCCCAAACGGTATCGCGCATTCGGTCCATTGCTTCGTGGCTCATGTCGCTGATTTCGTTTAAGGGATCTTTCTGATCCTCGCCGGCGGTGAGGGCGATCATTTGCGACTGCATGGCGAGGCCCGATAAAATAGACCCAACATCGTCGTGGAGATCGCTGGATATGCGGGTTCGTATCGCTTCCAGTGCCCTGATTCGTTCCAGACCCTGCCGCACCCGATACTGAATAATGGCATACACAATACTGGCAGTGAACAACGTATAGACCACATACGCCCACCCCGTTTCCCACCAGGGCGGGCGTATTCGGAAGGCGTATTGAAACGCCTGACTCCAGCGACCGTCCCCATTTCTGGCCCGCACCCGAAACGTGTAAGCGCCCGGTAGCAGGTTGCCGTAGGCCGCTTCAGAACGGTTGGTTGGGCTGCTCCAGGTGTCGTCTAAACCATCTAACTGGTACTGATACCGCACCATTTGTGGGGTGTTGGTATTGATCCCGACAAAATCAAAATCGATAAAATTATGGTTGTAAGGCAAACTCAGCCCCTCTGGAATGGCGTACCAGTCGGATAGCTGCCTGAACCGGAACCCGCCTACCCTAACCCCGTTTGGCAGCACTAAACTCGTGTCGGTTTGCCAGGCTATCCGTTCGTTAAACAGCCTGATATCGGTTAATTGAACGTTGGGCAGGGTTGTATCCGGGCGCACCTTTTCCGGGTCGAAAACAGTCAGTTTTTTAGTCGTACCAATCCAGATTTTACCCGTCCGGTCTTCGCAAATCGAATTGGTCATGCAGCCCGTTCCCAGAAAACCATCTTCCTGCGTGAACGTAACGAAACGCCCTTCAGTGGGCGAAAATCGGCTGATACCATAATAATTACCAAACCAGAGGTTCCCTTTCCGATCTTCCAGGATGGAGCGCACATCGTTGTTACTCAGCCCTTCGCGTTCGGTGTAGTGGATAAACCGGGCGGGTTTTCCGGCAGCAGCGTGTTTGTATTGGCTAACCCCTCCGCCGATGGTGCCAAACCAAACAGCTCCCCACCTATCGACCCGGACAGGACGGACTTTATCGGCACTTAATCCAGCTATTTTGTCGAAATGTGTGAATCGACCTTTCTGCCCGTCGGGGGCTGGTTCGTATTTGGTGAATCCTTCGCCCCACGACCCAAACCAGAACGTACCCCGTTTATCCTGCGCGATAGACCAGAAATCCCGGCTGTTCAGGCCCTGTGCCTGGGTAAAATTGGTAAACGTCTTCCCATCAAACCGACTGACTCCACCGGCTATTTTGCTCAACTGACCGAACCACATATGCCCGTTTTGATCTTCCAGCATGGATACAATAAAGTTGGAGAGTAACCCCTGTTGCTGGGTATACTGCGTGAACGTACCTGCGCCTCCATTGGCCGACGGTGTAAACTCGGTAACACCGCCCTCGCGGGTGCCTATCCAGATATGCCCTTTCCGGTCTTCATAAAGGGCATATACCACGTTATCGCTCAAGCCCTCGGCGGTTGTATAGTAGGAAAAAGTGCCGTTGTGGCCAGACTCCGGAGGGTGGTACTGGATTACGCCGCTCCCATACGTACCCAGCCAGATGGTGCCATTTCGGTCTTCCAGTATTGCCAGAATCGCCTTGTCGGTCAGGCCGTCCTGCTCAGTCAGAAACCGGAACGAATTGGCACTGTATTTAGACACGCCACTTTCAGTACCAATCCAGATGTTGCCAATAGGGTCTTCAAACAACGACAGAATGCTATGATTGGGCAGACCGTCCTGTTCGGTCAGGTGGGTAAACCGGCCCGAACGGTCCGCGTCTTCATAGATCGTGATACCCTGCTCGGTGCCAAACAGAATTTGCCCCTGTTTATCCACCAGGATCGTATTTATCCTATTGTCAATCAGACCGTTTTGGGTGGTAAACTGCCTGAACCAGGCATTCTGACCCTCTGTGGCGGGCTTATATTGACAAGCGCCTTCATCAGTGCCGAACCACAATGTACCGTCGTGGTGCTTAGCAATGGCCAGGACATTATTGCCCGGCAACCCCTCTTTTTGGGTATAATTTCTGAACGTGAATGACTCTCCTGCCGCTGTTTGGCGGATGCTTAGGCTCGACAGGCCGTGGTTATACGTACCGGCCCAGATTATCCCCTGATTATCTTCAAAAATTCGATTTACCAGGTTAAACGCCAGCCCCTCGCCGACGGTGAACCGGGTGAATATATCCTCCCTCGGGTTTAAGCGGGCAATGCCGCCATAGGTAGCAAACCAGATATTTCCGTGTTTATCTTCAATAATTTCGTTGACAATATCGGCTGGTAACCCTTCATTGACCGTGTAGTTGGTAAAGTATTTTCCGTCGAATCGGGAGGCTCCTACCTGTGTGGCAAACCACAAATTACCAGTCCGATCTTTCAGAATGTTCAGCACTGTGTTATTGCACAGCCCTTCGCGCTCAGTGTAGGTGGTAAACGACTTTCCATCATATTTCGAGACGCCGCCGAAGCCCGTGGCGATCCAGAGATTACCAAATTTATCCTGAACCACTTCCGAAATATTCAGGTTTTTCAGCCCGTGTACCAGCCCGAAGGTGGTAATGTTTTTGGGGTTCTGATCTTTAGAAAGGGGCGTTTGTGAGGGTTTCTTTTCGGGAATACCAGCCAATACACAAGTAGGCGTTGCAGCCACCCGTTTGGGCAGACTATACCCATTTTGCCCCGCCACACGCACTGTTGGACTACCCGCTTTCTGGCGGTCTGGAAGCGGAAACACATACGCTTCCAGGGGTATCGAAACCACCCTCGGCTTGCCCGCTTTCACCACCTTTGGCGAGCGTAAAGGCACCTGAACCGGTAGCTGAATACTGTCCTGGGGCACCACCCGGCCCTTTGCTTCTACCACAGTTGGCGTTGGAAAAGCATTACTAACGGTAGGTTGTCCTGGCTGACTACAGGACAATAGCAATCCACAGACGGCCCCGCCAAACAGGCGGATGAACTGATATATCCGGGAATTGCAATTCATCCAATTTGGCCTTTCATGTACTTCGTGATGGCTTCGGTCTTGTTGTTGACCTGCAACACTTTATACATTTTCTTGATATGCGAGCGGACAGTCTCCACCGATATGAATAGTTGGGTGGAGATCGTCGCGTAGCTTTTACCATCGACCAGCATCTCCAGGATTTCTTTCTGCCGGTCGGTCAGAATAGTGGCTTTGCTGATGCGCCCGCCCATGAGGTGATTTACAATCTCGCGGGCAATAGACGGCGACATATATGACCCGCCGTTGACCACAATTCGCAACGCATCGACAATTTCGGGCAGGCTCGCTTTCTTGGAAATGTACGAACACGCGCCCGAACACAGGGCTTTCAGAATAACATCCTCTTCTTCGTAGGTAGTCAGCATCACCACGTCGGCGTTGGGCAATCGCTCAAAAATAAGCGGCAGGGCGTCCAGCCCCGACATGCCCGGCAAGCCAATGTCCAGCAGTACAATATCGGTACTCAGCCGCGAATCGACCCGGAGCGCGTGAAAGAACGACTCCGCCGAGCCATGTACCATCATCACGGCAAACTCTTCGTGAAAGCCGATAAACTTAGCCACGTTGTCGCGGATCACTTTATTGTCCTCAATGATACTGATGCTGGTCTGTTTCATATTGGTAAAATTACCCAAAAGTAAATAGGTCAATCACATGATCCAACCACCCCGCCGGGTGATTTTACAGGCTTGATTATCAAGGAAAACCACCCGGCGGGGTGATTGTGAGCCAGCGTTTATGGTGACAATTTTGAATCGCCAACTAAAGGCCAACCCGTAAAAACTTCGTTACTATGAAATCCACTCATCTATCGACAGTGCATCGCTTTCGTAGCAGTTTAAGTAAAAATCGTATCCTGGCTATAAGCCTGTTCATGGTAATTTGGACTGTTTGCTCCGGTGCTTACGCGCAGACCGTGCTGGTCAACTTTTACCGGCCCGGCAAGATCGGTATCAGCAACGGCAAACCGGCCCTTGCCGAAACCAATGCCACCTGGGAGCTGGAGCCGGTAAATGGCTATTTCCGGATTAAAAACACCGTTACTGGCGGCTACCTGCACTGCGAGACCAAAACGCTGACCGTCGGGCCGATACAACCCGCCTGGTGGAGTGCGATGTGGACGTTCAAATCGGTCGGCAAGAACATCAGCCTGATTATCAATCGGTTCACCGGCGAGTACCTCCACGTGGAGCGGGGGCCGCTTGAACTGAGCAAGATCGGCTCCGAGGGCTGGAACTCGGCCTACTGGCACAGAGCAAGCAACATCCCGACCGGCCAACTGTCGGCAGATGCCAAACATGTCTATATGTCGATAGCCCCGATCACGCAGGATTTGCCCGTCAGGGGTGACGATGCCGGCGGGCAGATCGCCAATCTGCAACTTGTGGTTAAGCCCAGTATGCACGTGGCCAACACCGGCAAACAGATTTTGCTGCTGGACATCGGTGATTCCAAAGTGCTGGAGCGTCGGGGGAGCATTAAAGACAACACCACCAAGGCCCGTGGCTGGTTCTATGAATCGGCCAAAATCAGCCTGATCAACTCCAAAAATGTACAACTGATGGAAGTGCCGAACGTGAGCAACAATATCGAAGGCCAGATGACCTCCACCTTTGCCAACACGTCCGGCGTTGATCTGTCTGTCGGTCCCAGTGGTCCCACTGGTGGCGTAAATAACTCGAACACCAAGAGCGCGTCCTATTCGCGGACGGTGAAGGGCTATACCCTGGATCCGCCGACGGCCGAGGAGGTGGTGGCTTCGTTCAACATTCGTATGTCGGGTTCGCTCGATGACGGGGCGGGCGGTCTTGTGCCGTACAACAACCCGTATGAGTTGTCGAACATCTCGAAGTACGGGCCTACGGATAGCTTTGCGGGTTTGTTTACAGGCGAAGCCTACAAAGGCTACCAGTTGAACGGGCTGACCGACTCTGCGCTGGGGAAAGGGCTGTATCTGCCAGCGCAGGTCATGTACGAAGCGCCGGCCAACGCCAAAGGGATGGCTGAGTTTCTAATTAAGGTATCGGTTACGCTTCGGCGGGTGTACTGTACGGGTACTACTAAGGCCAACGCCAATGTCAAATTTGAAACCCGGGGGGTTACTTTCGAAGTACCGATCTGGATCAATCTGGACATGAATTCATACAAGCCGATGTGAATACCTGCCAGCAGCATTTAATGCTCCGTTTCTACACCTTAATGCGCTGCTTAACTGCCTGACTGCCCAGGCCCAGACCATCCGGTACGTGTCAATCAGCGGCCCTGATACCAACCCGGCGACTGCTACAAGCTGGGCCACCACTACCACCGGTTTGCAGGGAGCCATCAATTCCTTATCGGCCACGGGCAGACGGGTTTAGATACGTTCGAGTATGTACAAAACGGGCAGCAACGCCAACGGGTGTAGTCTGACCGATGGCTATGGGGGCTCTACAACAGCGGAGCCAACACCGTTCCGACCAATGATACGGCCCTGGAAGGCATATTTCGCTATGATCTTCCCGGCAGACAGTTACGCCTGGGGCAGTTGTGTATGAACTAAATTGCCTGTCCTGATAAAGCAAAGTGGCCCCACCTACACTAGATGGGGCCACTTTTTTATGGAGGAAGGCGCTGAAAAGCCAGTTTATACACCAAGCGTACCGCCCGAAGTAGCGTTGCCCGACGAGCCTTCACGGCCTGAACCTGTTGAGTAGCCCAGTGTGCCGGAGTTGCCCGTTGTGGTATCGGAACCGTAGGTAGTCGACGTACCTGAAGCCGAGCCGCTTTGGTAGTTGGCACCACTGGCGTAACCCGACTGACTACCGCTTGTGCTGCCTACGTTCGTGTTCAGCAGGTCGTCATCGTCGTAGTAATTCCGACGATTCGGGCTTGAATACGTTGAGTCATTGTTTCCTTCTGACTTTGCCCGCTCATTCACGAATGTTTCGGCCAGTTGGGTTAACTTCTTATCTGTATTTTTTTCTTCCTGCAACGTCTGCTCAATCAATTGGGCCGCTTCTGTATAACCCAGCAATTGGGCCAACGCGTGAAGTGAACCATAGGCGGCAATTTCGTGATGCTCCACTTTCTGACCAGCAATAATCAGGGCAGCGTCGCGGGTGAGTGAACCAGAATCGGTCAGGCTGATGACGTTATCGGCGTCGTCGGCCAGGCCGTCGATGGCATTGCAAGTCATTGTATCAGGCTCCTCATTGATGCTCTGGAAAACGCGCTCGAGGCGAGTCACCTGATTGCGGGTTTCTTCCAGATGTAGCTGAAACGCCTGACGTACCTGATCTGTCGTAGCCGCGTCTGCCATGTTTGGCATGTTATCAACCAACGCTTTTTCCGCGTAGTAAACGCCTTTCAATTCATTGATGAACAGGCTACGGAGTCCTTCGTCATTGTCAGTTGTTGAGCCGCCCGAGAAAAAATCAGCGATCTGTTTGCCAATAGTTGCCATAACTTAAGTTGAGTTTTGTTTTGTACTAGTTGATTACGACAACTTTTAGGGCAACTTCCATACCACCTGTTGACACTGTGTTAGTTAGCTTTTTTCATGAAACAATTGTGAGTAATTTATTCTACAAAAACAGTAGAACAAATGGACAACTGTTCACTTTCTCTACACGCAGGTACGTTGCCGAAACCAGTAACTACCTGATTACTTGACCCTAGTCTCCCCTTTGCCAGTTTGCGAAGCCAGCAAGGTGGCGGCTTCGCGAAGCACTTGTTCATACACGTTCGGATTACTTTCCCGCACTACCCGATGCCGGTCCCTATTCAGGGGTCCCCATTCGGCGGGGTCGGCCGACGTGTAGATGACAACGCTGGGCGTCTGGCTGGCAATGGCTAGGTGGGCAACGCCCGTATCGTTGCTAACCAGCAGGGCAGCCTGATTCAGTAGTGAGGCCAAAACGCCCAGCGATGTCTGGCCGGCCAGCGAAATTGCCGGGCGAATCATCAACGATTTCACCTCGTAAATGATTGGTTGCTCAGCAATTGTACCGGTCAATACAATCTGGTAGCCTTGCCGGGCCAACTCGTCGGCTACGGCGGCAAACTGATACGCTGGCCACCGTCGCCCCGAAATCCCACCCGCATGAATGCATACGTAACCGTGCGGCTCCAGTTCACTGGCGGTGAGCAGTTGCCAGGTACGTTCCTCATCGGCGTGATTGATCGAAAACGTGGTTTCGGTGCCCTGATCAGCAATTCCCAGGTACGTCATCAGGCTGAGGTGGCGGTGAATCTCATGGCTCGGTGCCGGGTACTGCATAAAAAGACCCGCCTGTTCGGCCCATCGTTCAGAAGGTATATCGGGCATGAAATAGCCTGCCAACACCTTGCCTCCCACCAAACTGAGCATGGCATTGACCAGCGTACCATTTCCCTGAAGTTGCATCACCACATCCCACCGGCGAACTTGCATATCACTCAGAAAGGCCACAACCTGAGCCGGATCGACGGGCTGTTCGGGAAGACCGGGCCAGCCGGGAAATGCAATGAACTCGTCGATGCAATCGCGATAGGCCGTTACAAATTCATGCGCCCAGGGTAGGCTGATGAGGGCAATGTGGGCGTCGGGAAACGCCTGCCGCAACGCCCTAAACGTAGGCACGGTACAGAGCAAATCGCCCAGTTTAATGGCCCGGAACAAAGCGATCGTTCGGGGTGGATGGCCAAGTGCCTGCGTTAATTTGTCCATAAACGTTTTCGCTCAAACGCCCATCACCAATACAGAGCCCGGTATTTTACGGCTCCGTACAACCGCCAGTACACCGATAAAAACGGAGTAGCCACGCTCAGCACAACCGCCTGACCCAACGACTGCCAGCTAAACGCCTGACTCCATAATCGCTCGATTAATAAGGTCAGCGTTAGCAACAGCCAGCAGGTCAACCCGGCGAAAACCATCGTCCGCTCTCCGGCTATAACGGCCATTCCACTAACCAGTACGGAACTGACGATCAGGTAGTAACGACGAACTAGCGATGAATAGGCCGGAATACGCTGCCTGAACAGGTCGGGGTGTTTTCGGTACAGCAGGGCATCGTACCGGTTCTTCCGCTCGTCGCGCAGGGGAGCATACCAGGGGGCCGGGCGCATGGGGTGTACGATCAGCGCCTCGGGGCAGGGCGTAATGGGAATGCCCAGCCGCAGCAGTTTAAACTGGAGTTCGCTGTCTTCGCGCCAGGCACTGTCAAAGGCTTCATCAAACCCGCCAACGCTATCAAGTACAGACCGTTTGCAGAACAGATTGGCCGTAATAAACTCGGCTGTTTCCAGCAGTGCCGTTGTGCGGTCATGGGCGGTGGGTCGTTCGGGCAGCGGCATGGTCAGTCGGCCGGTGAGCACGCTGGCTCCCTGACCGAAACCGGCCAGCGCCGCCGCCAGCCAGTTTGGATCAGGAATACAGTCATCGTCGGTGAAAGCGATCAGCGGGCTCAGTGCCACGCGCCAGCCCCGGTTGCGGGCCGCCGCCGGGCCACGGCGTTCGGGCTGTGCCAGGTAACGCACCGACAGGCCAGTTTCCTGCGCCACTTTACGCACGGCAAGGGCCGTTTGGGGCTGATCACCATCATCAACCACCAGTATTTCGAATTGCGCGGGCGACAGTGTTTGCTGCACCAGCGCAGTAAGGCACTTCCGCAACAGCTCAGGTCGCTGGTACGTAGGAATTATGACAGAGATTTGAGGAGTCATGCTGTATTCGAGGTCTGTTTCATAGACTACTGAAACGCGCTTACTTCTTCCCTCACTAAGCTATCCAGCGGTGCCGTCTGTGGTTTCTTCGTCAGCATGAATGAGCCGATCACCAGGGCATCCAGCGGTGAGGTCCAGAACGATTCAACGGCGTCGCGGGGGGTACAGACGACGGGTTCGCCGCGGGTATTGAACGACGTGTTGACCAGCACCGGCACGCCGGTCAGATCGGCAAAAGCCCGGATGAGATCGTAGTACGGTTTGTTCTGCTGCGGGTTCACCGTCTGAATACGGGCAGTACCGTCTGTATGCGTAACAGCAGGAATGGCGTGCGTCATTTCGGGACGTACATCGTTGATAAACAGCATAAACGGTGACTGACGGGCGTTCAGGAAATACGTATCGGCGGCTTCTTCCAGCACCGCCGGAGCCACCGGCCGGAACTCTTCCCGGTCTTTGAGGTCGTTGAGCCGCGCCTGCATTTCGGCGGGAAATGGCGGGGCCAGAATCGAACGGGCACCCAGTGCACGCGGGCCGAACTCCATTCCCTGCTGGAACCAGCCGATAATATGTCCGTCGGCCAGGTACGTTGCCACCTCCTGCGATACATCGGTCAGGCGGCGATAGGGCAGCTTCGACCAGTTCAGAAACGTTTCGATCTCGTCGTCGCTGAAGCTTGGCCCCAGGTAAACGTGGGTCATCTCGTAGCGCCGTTCGTTGGTCTGCCGTTGCTGGGCGTCTACACACATGGCCGCTCCGAGGGCCGTACCGGCGTCGCCAGCGGCGGGTTGTACCCAGATGTTTTTGAACGGTCCCTGATCGCGCAGGCGGGCATTCATGACGCAGTTGAGTGCCACACCACCGGCCATGCACAGGCTGTCGGCCCCGGTTCTCTGGTGGAGCCAGGTAATCAATTTCAACACGGTTTCTTCTAGCACCAGTTGCACCGAATGCGCCAGATCGAAATGAAACTCGTTGAGCGGGCCACCTTTCAGCCGCGCTTCACCAAACGTACTGACCAGGTCGAGCGGCGCGATGGTGTAGCTGCCCGTCTGCTCATCAACGCGGATACGCTGGCGGAAATGGTCGACATACATGGGTTTCCCGAACGAAGCCAGCGCCATTACTTTATATTCATCCGACGAGTGGAGGAAGCCCAGGTACGTGGTCAGTTCTTCGTAGAGCAACCCCAGCGAATGCGGTAACTGCACCTCGCCCAGCAGGGTCATCTGGTTGCCTTCGCCCAGCCAGTAGCTGGTGGTGGCCACTTCGCCGCGCCCATCGAGCACCAGCACCGCTGCCTTTTCGTAAGGGCTGGGCAGGAACGCACTCGCCGCATGCGCCACGTGATGATTCACGAAATGCCATTGATACGGCCCCTGCGCCGAAGTTCCCCGGAACCGCTCGGCCAGGTGCACCGGTACCCCGTCGACCAGGTGACCGGGGGCATTGAGAATACCCGACAAAAAAAGCCCTTCGTACGGATCATGGTCACCGTTTTTCATGGCTGCAACCCCTTCCGGCCGCAACGGGATTGTTACCGTCGACTCGCCGGACTGGCCATCGGGCAATAGCGCCGGATCGAACGAATAGGCAATATGGTCGACGTCGGTCAGGCGAATACCGGCGGTTTTCAGACAGAAGTCGATGGCATTGTAGGGCAGTTCATAGGCCGAAAAAGGAATGGGCCGTTTGCCATGCTTGATGTGGGTGAAGCGTTCTTCTTCAGCCGCCGCCAGCACAATTCCGTCTTTAACAAGCGCCGCCGCCGGGTCATGAAAAGCCGCGTTAATTCCTAGCGTGTACATAAGTTGAGTGATTAGTAAGTGGTTATTACTTGTCAGTTGCTTCGCGTCATTAAGTGGCCGCTACGCCGGGGCGCAGAGCCTTCGCTGTCAGTAAATAGTCGGGTCCCCATTGTCACGCGCCACAGGCAAGCGACAACGAAGAAGTTGCCAGCCTGAGTACGGCCTCGACGATAGCCTCGGGAGACGCCATTGGTTCGGCCGGTTCGGGGAAGTGTTGAAGCAGCACATTGCGTGACCGTAATTCGCTGGGTACGTTGGTGTACAGCACCTGGCTGGGTACGTTCCAGGGCGTGTGCTGCGGGTTTGTTTTGGCGTATACTACCACCACCGGCGTTTGTACGGCAGCGGCGATATGCACCGGCCCCGTGTTGTTCGACAGCAACACCGGTGCATCGGCAACGAGCGCAATGAACTGGCCGAGCGACAGGCCACCTGCTACATTGATGGCCCGCCCACCCAGCTTGCGTCGAATAGATTCCGCCAGTTCATATTCATCGGCAGTGCCGGTCAGCACCAGTTGGTAGTCGTGCTCATCGATCAGTGTTCGCGCCACGGCGGCAAATTGGTCGGCAGGGTAACGACGTTTGGCCTCGCTGACACCGGGATGCAGAATCAGCCACGGGCGGGCGGCGTCGAGGCCATATCGTTCCAGGAGTTCGCGGGCAGTTTGCCGGTCGTTTTCTTCGATCCTGAGTTGCAAACGCAGATCATTCGGCCGCTGACAGCCTACGGTTTCTACCAGAGCCAGTTGCCGGTCTACTTCATGGCGGGTAGCCACCAGCACTTCCGGGTCGGGCACCCAGTTGGTCATGAGTTGGTACGGATTTTCGCGGCAGTAGCCCAACACCTTCGGAATGCCTGCGAGATAACACAACATGGCCGCTGGCAACGGATTCTGGCTTTGTACCGTAAACACCACCGCCGCGTCGAAATGCTGTTTTTTTAGTTCATTGGCCATGTCGACAATGGCTTCGGGCTCATTGTCTCCACCTTGCACCCACGGCACATCGAAGCGGATGACGGCGTCGATAGCTGGTACATAACGACCAACGCCCGCTCCGGCTGATGACGTCAGCAGGGTCAACTGGCAGTTGGGCCAGGCCGATTTCATCGCCTGGAACGCGGGCGTCGTCATCAGCACGTCGCCAAGGTTATCCAGCCGAACACATAAAATGCGCGAGCCGTCGGGCCAGTTTTTGTTCGTCATAGGGGGTTGGTCGATTAGGGGACTGGGTAAATGGTCAATTAGGGATTGGGTAGATGGGTTGCTTCGCGCAGTACTTATCTATCCATTGTCCAAAATCAATTCAACCGCTTCCTGAATGGAGTGAACGGTGCCGGTAGGCTGGCGGTATGGACCAGTCAGCCACTCGGTTTCGTTTCCCCGATCGATCAGGATGGATCGGCATCCGGCGCGGTTTCCGGCTTCTATATCGTTTATAATATCTCCGACCATCCACGACGTACCCAGATCGAGGCCATGCTCCTGCGCGGCCTGAAGCAACATACCCGGCTCGGGCTTCCGGCAGGAACATGCCTGTTGATACGCTGCCACAGAGCCATCTGGATGGTGTGGACAGTAGTAAAAGGCGTCTGGTGCGGCTCCGAAAGGTATCAGCAACTCCGTTATTCGATGCCACACGGCCGATAAGGCTTTCTCTGGAAACAGACCCCGCGCAACCCCCGCCTGATTAGACACCACGACCAGCGCGTACCCAGCTTGCTTTACCCGGCGCAGGCCATCGCCCGCATCGGGGAACAAGGTGATCAGCGCGGGGTCAACGTTGTAGGGAAGGTCGGGAATCAGCGTGCCATCTTTATCCCAGAAAACAGCCTTTCGCGGCCCGCCCATCACCTGATCGACGGCTGGATGACGGCCCGGACCGCCTGCCCGGCCCACCGTCGGCTAAGGACTACCGACTCATACAGATTGAGCGTTTGCCGAACCACCCGCGCCCAGGTATAATGGGTACGTACATGCTGAACAGCGGCCAGGCTCATCGCCTGTCGGGCGGCATGGTTTGTCAACACCGTATGTAAATTCTCGGCCAGCGCAACCGGGTCGTTGGGCGGAACCAGGCAACCTGTTTTACCGGGCAATACGGTATGCTTGATACCACCCACGGCCGCGCCAATCACAGGCGTGCCACAGGCCATGGATTCAAGGGGGGTTATGCCAAAGGGTTCGTACCAGGGCGTGGTGACAAAAACGTCGGCGGCACTGTAATAATACCGTAGTCGTTGTTGCGAACGGCTACCTGTAAACGTCACTTGGTCAGTCACATTCAACTCATGGGCTAAAGCCTGCAACCGACCAATTTCGGGGGTAATAATCGGGTTGGGCTGGGTTGATTCGCCACCCACGATCAGCAACCGGGGCGTCTGCATGTGCAGGCGTTTCAACTCAGCCAGCGCACGGATGACGTTGTCAACTCCCTTTCGGGGCACCATCCGGCCCAGTTGCAGAATCACCGGCTCGGTTTGATCGATACCGATTTCGGCGCGGGCCAGGTCACGATTGACCGGGAAAAAGTCGGTGGGCGAATACCCGTTGGGAATCACCGTGATGCATTCCGGACTAGCCCCGTAGAGCGTGATCAGGTCGGTGCGATCCTGCGGGCAGAGGGCAATAACCTTGTCGGCGCCGCCAATGACCGTTTTTTCGATGCGCGTTCGCGAAGCCGGAAAGCCATCACTTCCACCCTGACAAAGCCGCCGCACTTCGCCCAACGCATGAAAGGTGATAACGAACGGAATACCCAATTCCTTTTTCAGGCGAAGTGCCACCATGCCCGACATAAAAAAATGAGCGTGTATGAGATGGTACGATTTACCCTGATACCGGATGAACTGCACCATGTTCAGCGCAAACTCATCCATATGTGGCAACAACTTTTCTTTTGCAATGACCTGCCGGGGACCAGCCGGGATGTGGATGACACGTACCTGGGGTTTCCACTGGACGATGGTGGGTTGCGATACATCAGACTGCCGGGTGAAAATGTCTACCCGCGCACCGGATCGAGCCAATTCAGTAGCTAATTCGGCCACTGCTATATTCTGACCACCCGCGTCGACACCACCGATTGTGGCAAGGGGCGACGCGTGTTCGGAGATAAAAGCGACTCGTATATCCGTACTATCCATAACGTTGAACGGAATTATAGAAAATTGCCTGCAATTCCGATGGTTTAACAGGCAACCCACTGGATGGTTATCGCCTCACAGACCGAATAGATACATTTGTCGGTATTGTGAGGAAACGGAACCAACCACTTTTCGACGGCACGAAAAGCAAAAAAAGCCAAACAGTTCGGTCGCCGACGGGGTTGCCAAAAGGGCTAAAACTCGCCTTCAAGTGGCTTAAATCGTTCGTTTAGGCCTATTTCCCTATACTTTATGGCTCGATTAAACATCCTGATCTGGCACATCCACGGTGCCTATTTAACTGCCATTACACAAACCGAACACAACTGGTACGTACCTACCAAACCCGGTTTTCCAGAGGGCTACGCGGGCCGGGGCGAAGGCTCAACCATGCCTGAATACGTGCGCGAAATTCCCGCCGATTCCGTGCGCGACCTGCCGCTCGACCTTATCATTTGCCAGACACCCAGCAACTACACCACCGACCGTTTCGAGCTTCTTTCGCCAGACCAACTGCGGTTGCCAACGATTTATCTGGAACACAACAGCCCCGAACCGCACCCGACCGATTCGCTCCACCCCGCCGCTGCCGACCCGACCACTACGCTGGTGCACGTAACGCATTACAACCGCCTGATGTGGGACAATGGGCAAGCCGCCAGCCGGGTTATCGAACACAGCGTGGCTATCGACCCAACCATCCGGTACAGCGGCCACCGCGCAGAGGGCCTTATCGTGGTCAACGAGTTGCGCCGCCGTGGCCGCATGGCGGGGCTGGATTTATACAACTACCTGCGCCCCCGGATTCCCATCACCGTGGCCGGTATGGATTCGCTGTCGGTCGGGGGCATCGGCGAAATTCACTACACCCGTCTGCATCAACGCGTAGCCGAATACCGGTTTCTGTTCAGCCCTATGCGCTATAGCAGCTTGCCCCTGGCCGTTATCGAAGCCATGACCATCGGCATGCCCGTTGTGGCACTGGCCACCACCGAATTGCCTACGGTGATTCGAAACGGCATACATGGTTTCGTATCGGCCAACCCCGATGAACTGGCAAAGCAAATGGCGTTCCTGCTGGATAACCCCGACGAAGCCAGACGAATGGGCGAAAATGCGCGGGAACTGGCCCTGACCCGGTTTGGACTGGCCCGCTTTGTGCAGGACTGGAACAGCCTGTTTGGCGAGTTGACAGGTACGTAGTTTATTCCAGGCAGGGCAAAACTATTTAAACCTGATAGACTATGTCACAGGTATAGTTTTCGCTAATTTTGGCTAAACGTATCTATTTCCATTCATGTACAAACCTTTTCTAACAACAGCCCTGCTGGCCTCACTGGCGCTGGGTTGCGGCGTAAAAAGTAAAAACGTCGACGAGAATACCACCGCCGCAACGCTACCTACCGAGACCAGTGCCAGTTCAACGTCTGCTACTACTGAAGGCGAAGCGGCGAACGTACCTGCGGCTAGTCCAGCGGTGGTGCCAGCCGGCAAGATTGCCGATGCAGCCACGATTCTAAGTCGCAAGCAGGTGCCCATTTTGTGTTACCACCAGATTCGGGACTGGCGCGGCACCGACTCAAAAACCGCTAAAGATTACATCTGTCCAACGAGCATATTTACCCAACAGATGCAGATGCTGGCCGACAGTGGCTATAACGCCATCACCGCTGACCAGCTCTATGCGTACCTGACCACCGGTGCCGCCCTGCCCGACAAACCGGTGTTCCTAACCTTCGATGATGGCGATCTGGACCAGTATGAAAATGCCCTGCCCGTGCTGGACAAGCACAAATTCAAAGCGATGTTTGGCATTATGACGGTGGCCATCGGTCGCCGGGGCAAGCAGCCGTATATGGACAAAACGCAGATCAAAGACCTGGCTGACCGGGGGCATGAAGTGAGCTGCCACACCTGGGATCACCACAATACGAAGAAATACACCGCCGCCGACTGGGTAACGCAGGCTGTAGAGCCCAAGAAGAAACTGGAAGATATTACGGGCAAACCGGTGAAGTACTTCGTGTACCCGTTTGGCCTCTGGAACCACGAAGCCGCCGCCGAATTGCAGAAACTGGGCTATCTGGCGTCGTTCCAGCTATCGGAGAAAAAGCGCGACGAGCAATTCCCACTCCAAAGCGTCCGCCGCATCATCGCCAGCGGCTATTGGTCGCCAAAAACGTTGCACAACGCGATGGTAGGCAGCTTTAAGGGATAGGTAGTAGGAATCAGCGTATACCCCCAACCCCCTGAAGGGGGCTAATGCTCTGCCGGAGGTACGCTTCCGAATGGTTTAGCCCCCTTCAGGGGGTTGGGGGTATACGCTAATTACTCCTATTTCCTTCCAATATAAAAGAAATCCAGGCTACCGGCGGGGTCCTGGCTGACGGTGTAATCGGTGTAGTTGATTTGCGAAGCGAGGCCATCCTGTTGAAGTAACCGGTTGCGGTTCAGGCGGTTCATCAGATCATATGGAATCTGGAGCAGGCGGCGGGGCAGGCGGTGTTGCAGGTCGAGCAAATCCCAGCGCGTCAGCTTTTCAACCGATGCCTTGTTCTGGGCGTAGTAGGTCATCACCTTTTCGTTGCCGTGAATACCCTTGGTGTCAACCGTTGGGAAGTACTTGCGCATCAGGTTCTTTAGCTCATCGGCTACGTACTCGCGCACGTGCCAGGGGTTGCGCGTCAGCGAGAACGTTTTGTTCACCGTTGTGAGCAGCAATTGCCCGCCCGGTTTCAGCACCCGGTAACATTCCTTCACAAACAGATCGTCGTTTTCGATATGCTCGATCACCTGAAACGTTACGATGTAATCGAACGTATTGTCGGGCAGGCCGCTCAGGGGCGGAATATTCGCCTGAATAAATGTCGATTTCGGGTATGCTTTCCCAAGTTCATTAATTAGCTCGGCGTTTTTATCGATGCCCGTATACTGATCGGCCGCCTCGGTGAGCAAATGCAGGCCACGCCCCCAGCCGCAGCCGATTTCGAGTACGTTGCCGCTGACGATCCGGGCCGCTTCGGTGTAAGGAAACAGCAGCCGTTGATGAACGGGATTGTCCGACGCAATGTCGGCGGAGGTGATTTCCGTGGTCTTGTACATAATAGGACAAAAATACGACGATTTAAGCCACAGAGTTACACCGAGGTGGCACGGAGTTGCCCAGAGTTTTGTTGTCGGTTTATCTTAACTCGTTCATCCAGGTGTCCTTCCCTGCTTTCAACGCAGAGCGCGGGGGTCCACAAACTAGTATTTATCGAATGATCACAATCCGCGAACGGCCGATTACCCATTGGTTGCCCATTACAAAGAAAGAGGTTGAACAGCGAGGCTGGGACGAGGTAGACGTTATTTTGATTTCGGGCGACGCCTACGTCGATCACCCGTCGTTTGGCACCGCCGTCATTGGGCGAATCATTGAAAGTGAAGGCTTTAGAGTGGCCATCATCCCACAACCCAACTGGCGCGACGACCTGCGTGATTTCAAAAAACTGGGTAAGCCCAAGTATTTTTTCGGCGTAACGGCTGGTTGTATGGATTCGATGGTGAACCATTACACCGCCAACAAACGGCTTCGTTCCAACGATAGTTATACGCCCGGCGGTGAAGCTGGTTTCCGACCCGATTACGCCACCACGGTGTATACCAAAATTCTTAAAGAGATTTACCCCGATGTGCCTGTGCTCATTGGCGGCATCGAAGCGTCGCTCCGTCGGGTAACCCATTACGACTACTGGCAGGATCGCCTGATGCCAACGATTCTCGAAGATTCGGGGGCCGATCTGCTCGTGTACGGCATGGGCGAACAACCACTGCGCGAGATTCTGCGGCTGGTAAAAAGTGGCGTTCCGCTCAACCAGGTACGTGAGGTGAACCAGATTGCGTACATGGACGACACTACGAATGTACCTGAACACGAAAGCTGGAGCACCGTTTCGCTGGCGAGCCATGAAGTGTGTTTGCAGGACAAACTGAAATACGCCGCCAATTTCAAGATCGTCGAAGTAGAGTCGAATAAATGGCAGGCGAACCGGATTCTGCAAAAAGTGGGCAACCGCACATTGGTGATCAATCCGCCGTTCAAGACAATGGACGAAGCCGAGATGGACAAGTCGTTCGACCTGCCCTACACGCGCCTCCCCCACCCCAAATACAAAAACCGGGGACCCATTCCGGCCTACGACATGATCAAGTTCTCGGTGAATATGCACCGGGGCTGTTTTGGCGGTTGTAGTTTCTGTACGATTTCGGCCCATCAGGGCAAATTCGTGGCGTCGCGCTCGGAGGAGTCGATCATGAAAGAGGTCGATGAGATTGCGAAACATCCCGAGTTTAAAGGCTACATTTCTGATCTGGGCGGCCCCTCGGCCAACATGTACCGAATGAAGGGCAAAGACGAGTCGATCTGTGCCCGTTGCCAGGCACCGAGTTGCATCAATCCGGTGATCTGCTCAAATCTGGATACGTCGCACAAACCGCTGACCAGCATCTACCAGAAAGTAGACGCACACCCCGATATCAAAAAGGCGTTTGTTGGCTCCGGGGTACGTTACGATTTGCTGGTCGACGATTTCAATAAGAACAACGCCGACGGCAACCATGACGAGTACATGGAGCAACTGGTAACGCGCCACGTATCGGGCCGGTTGAAAGTCGCGCCTGAACATACCTCCGACGCCACGTTGAAGGTGATGCGGAAGCCGTCGTTCAAATATTTCAGGAAGTTCAAGGAAAAATACGACCAGATTCAGGACAAGCACAACCTGAACCAGCCCCTGATTCCGTACTTTATTAGCTCGCATCCCGGCTGTGAAGAACAGGACATGGCCAACCTCGCGGCTGAAACGAAGGATCTCGGTTTCCGGCTGGAACAGGTGCAGGACTTCACCCCTACCCCAATGACGGTGGCCGAGGTGATCTATTACACGGGTGTTCACCCCTACACGTTGCAGCCAGTTCACACGGCCAAGACCAAGGAGGAAAAGCAGAACCAGAACAATTATTTCTTCTGGTACAAAAACGAGTTCAGAGGCTGGATCAAAAACCGGCTCGCCAAACTGGGCCGCCCCGACCTTGCTAAGAAATTGTTGAGCGATACCCGCGCTGACGCAATAGAGATGCCCGAGATTAAAAAGTCGAAAAATAAATTCCGGAAGTTCAGGAATTAATGGCCTGGTGATTTGCTTACGCTTTGAACGTGGTAACCAAACGAAACGGACCGGGTTATTCGTTTAGCTAACAGCCGCATACAGTTAGTGGGTGACCTTGGTTGTTTATGAGTACTGTTCAACAACTGATTACCTATCAGAAACGTATGACCACTTATGACATTGAATTGATTCATGCGTAGTTACCTTTTACTTCCGATACTGGCATTGATGGCGGCCTGTGCCCCGCAGAAGCCACAGTTCCCTATGCCCGACCGGTCGGCAACGGCGCAGCAACCGGCACGTACCCGGCCTATCTCGTCGGACCCGACACCGTCACGGCCAAACCCGAACACACGGCCAGCCCCGTCTACGCCCGTTAGTAATGCGCCTATTACCCCGGAGCAACCCAGAAGCGAATGGACCGTTACGGCCGTTAAGGGCAAGTTTCTGGCCATCGACACCACGGCAATCCGGGTTTATCTCCATATATCAACCAATCAGCCTAACGGAAAACCCATGTCGGTTGAGACGTTTCGCGAACGGTTCATTGCCAACTACGTCATCTACCCCGATTATAACAACCGGGAGCGGTTGGGATACGGAAACGTTCCGCTCACGCCCGAATCGGTGACGCCTGTTGGCGATAAGCTGATGCTCACCTTCACGTTGAACAGGCCCAAGGGAGCAACCAACGCCATTCTGCTGACTGAGATTTCGGAAACGGGTACGGGCAAAAAAGCGCTGAACGATTTACCCCTGCGGTTTAAACCCACCAAACTTTCGGATCAGTTTGCCGTTTTCGACGCCGCCGGTCGACTACCTCAATTGCGCAACTTTGTACGGTCGCAGGACACCGTGATGATTCGTGATGTGTCGGGAACAAAGAAAGCCCTGTACGTCTACCGCTATAAACACGAATTCGACCCGGCGCTGCCACCAATGACCTCGACCCAACGGCCCGCCCCACGCACCCTGCTGATCGACACAACGATGGTAGTGTCGACCAACGAGCCTATTCGGCTACCCGGCGAAGGGCTGTATTATTTCGTGGCCGACACAACCGATCAGTTTGGCATTGGCCTGATGGCAACCGATATGCGGTTCCCAAAAATGACCCGCCCCGAACGCCTCGTGAAGCCGTTACTTTATATGAGTACGGGTACCGAAATAGCCGAATTGAATACGACCAAAGAAGCCAAGAAAGCCCTCGACCGATACTGGTTATCCTTGATGGCGGGTAATGAAGAAGTGGCCAAACAGGCCATACGGGCCTATTATACACGTGTAGAAGACGCCAATCAACTGTTCACTACTTATAAGGAAGGGTGGAAAACGGACAAAGGCATGATCTACATTATTCTGGGTTCGCCCGACCGGGTGCAGCGTAGCCGCGACCGGGAGGTGTGGGTCTATAACCGACGGAATAACTTGTCGGAAGTGAATTTTACCTTTAATAGAAAGCAAAATCAATTTGTCGAGGACCATTATGAACTGGTGCGCTACAGCGAATATCAGCCCATTTGGTACCCAATAGTCGAAGCATGGAGAACCGGCGCAATTCGCGAGTAAATACAGATACCAATCGTTCCGACGAGTCATTTGATGACGGCCGTCCCCGCGATTTTACCCGGCCCTCAGAGCCTCAGTCAGGCGCAGCAGAACGCTCAGACTCACCCGTAGGCCGGTCGCGCCCGGCAGCCAGGCAGGACGTACCTGAACAGGGCACGCCTGAGCGCAAACCGTTCAATCGGTCAGTGCCCACGTCAGATCGCCCCTCCGGTCGCTCATTTGATCGCCGCCGCGAAGAAGGCCGCGGCCCCTACAGTAAACCCGCCCGCGAAGAATCCGACGATCACCTGACCTCAGACCGTCCCACTTCCGATCGTCCCGAACGGTCGACTTCAGATGGCCCGCGCCAGTCAGGACCCCGTCAGTCGGGTGGACGTCCACCCCGTTCAGGCGGCTATGACAAGCCTCGCCCGGAATTCCGGCCGGAGTCCGACGAGATGGTATATGGTATTCAGTCAGTGATCGAGACCCTGCGTTCCGGTCAGCAGATTGACAAGCTGTACATGGAGAAGGAGTTAAGCAACCCTGATATTCAGACACTTGCCTTCCAAAACCGCGTTACGATTCAGCGTGTTCCCGTTGAAAAACTCGACCGCCTGACTCGTAAAAATCATCAGGGGGTTGTGTGTCTGGTAGCTGCTGTTCAATACGTGAAACTGTCGAACGTGATGGCCGATGTACACGAACGCGGTGAAGTTCCCTTCCTGCTCCTGCTCGACCGCATCACTGACGTTCGCAATTTCGGAGCCATTGCCCGTACGGCCGAATGTGCGGGTGTACAGTGCATTGTTATTCCCGGAAAAGGCTCGGCGGCCATCAACTCAGATGCCATGAAAACCTCGTCGGGTGCCTTGAACCATATCTCGGTTTGCCGCGAATTCGATCTGGTCGATACCATCAAGTTCTTACAGAAATCGGGTGTTCAGGTAATTGCCTGCACCGAGAAGTCGCACCGCGATCTGTACGCTAAAACAAGTGAGCTGCAAGGTCCACTTGCCATTGTCATGGGCTCGGAAGATGACGGTATTTCGCCGGAGATCCTACGGGTGGTCGATAACCATGTTAAGATTCCGCTCCTTGGCGAAGTAGGTTCGCTCAACGTATCCGTCGCCACGGGCGTGGTGCTGTACGAGGTAGTCCGTCAGCGGGCACTAGAAGAGTAAGCAACGTACTTGGATACAACAAAAAAGGCGACGGTTCCTGAACCGTCGCCTTTTTTGTTGTATCTGTCCTGCTTTTTTAGACAGAGAGAAGGGCAGCATACAGTCAAATTATTTTTTTAATCCAACACCGGCACCACCTTATCGAGGTTGTAGAAGATGATGTCTTCGTTGCCGTTTTCGTCTTCGTTGAGCATCATACCGACGATGGCGTTTTTCTGGATGCGACCCGACAAAATTTCTTTCGACAGGGCGTTCAGAATCCGGCGTTGCATCACCCGTTTCAGCGGACGCGCCCCGAAAACGGGATCGTAGCCTTCGCGGGCAATGAAGTCGAGCACTTCGGGGTCGGCCTCGAGTACCATACCCTGCTCGGCCAGGCGGTGCTGAATCTGCTTGAACTGGATCTCCATGATCTTGCGGATCTCGCGCTTCGTCAGCGGCTGGAACATCACCAGTTCGTCGATCCGGTTCAGGAATTCGGGACGCACAGTCTGTTTCAGCAGTTCGAACACCTCTTCTTTAGTCTTCTCGATCACTTGCTCCCGGTTGCTGCTGTCGATGGCTTCAAACCGCTCACGGATAATTTGCGAACCGATGTTCGAGGTCATGATGATGATCGTGTTCTTGAAGTTGGCCACACGTCCTTTATTGTCGGTCAGGCGGCCATCGTCGAGCACTTGCAACAGAATATTGAACACGTCGGGGTGCGCCTTTTCAATCTCATCGAGCAGAATGACGCTGTAGGGTTTCCGGCGCACGGCTTCGGTTAGCTGCCCACCTTCATCGTAGCCAACGTACCCAGGAGGGGCACCAATCAGGCGGCTCACGGCGTGGCGTTCCTGATACTCACTCATGTCGATGCGGACCAGTGCGTTTTCGTCGTTGAACAGAAAATCGGCCAGGGCGCGGGCCAGTTCAGTTTTACCCACGCCGGTTGTACCCAGGAAGATAAACGACCCGATTGGCCGTTTGGGGTCCTGCATCCCGGCGCGGCTCCGACGAACGGCATCGGCCACCACCTCGATAGCTTCTTCCTGACCAGCAACCCGCTTGCCCAGTTCAGCTTCCAGAAACAGCAATTTATCGCGCTCCGACTGCACCATGCGGCTCATCGGAATGCCCGTCCACTTGGCCACCACTTCGGCAATATCTTCGGCATTCACCTCCTCCTGCATCATCCGGTCGGCCCCGTCGCCTGTGTTGGCAGTTTGGGTCGCGTTCAGTTTGGCTTCGAGTTCGGGAATACGACCGTAGCGAATCTCGGCCACCTTGCCATAATCGCCCGCGCGTTCGGCCTGTTCAGCTTCGAAGCGTAGCTGGTCGAGTTGCTCCTTGGCCGTGCGACTTTCGTTGACCGATGCCTTTTCGGTTTCCCATTTGGCCCGCAGTTCGTTACGCTCGTCGCTGAGATCAGCAATCTGCTTGTTGAGCACGGTTTCTTTATCACGGTCATTTTCGCGGCGGATGGCTTCGCGCTCAATCTCCAGTTGCATGATCCGGCGGTTCAGTTCATCGAGTTCTTCGGGCACCGAATCCATTTCCAGCCGGAGTTTCGCGGCCGCTTCGTCCATCAGGTCGATGGCTTTATCAGGCAGAAAACGGTCGCTGATATAGCGGTTCGACAGTTCAACGGCGGCAATCACGGCGTCGTCTTTGATACGTACCCCGTGGTGCAGTTCATACTTGTCTTTGATACCGCGCAGAATCGAAATCGCGTCAGGTACGTCCGGTTCATCCACAATAACCGCCTGGAAACGGCGCTCAAGGGCTTTATCTTTCTCGATATACTTCTGGTATTCCTTCAGCGTAGTGGCGCCAATTGCGTGTAGTTCGCCACGCGCCAGGGCTGGTTTCAGCAGGTTGGCGGCATCCATAGCGCCTTCGCCACCGCCGCCCGCGCCAACGAGCGTATGAATTTCATCAATGAACAGGATGATCTCCCCTTCCGAGTCGGTCACCTCCTTGATCACCGATTTCAGGCGTTCTTCAAACTCACCTTTATATTTGGCCCCGGCCACGAGCAGACCCATATCGAGCGATACGATGATCTTCGATTTCAGGTTCTCAGGTACGTCGCCCTGCACGATTCGCTGGGCCAGCCCTTCCACAATCGCGGTTTTACCAACGCCCGGCTCACCCAGTAAAATCGGGTTATTTTTGGTTCGGCGGCTCAGAATCTGAAGCACCCGCCGAATCTCTTCGTCACGGCCAATCACCGGGTCGATTTTACCCGCGCTGGCCCGTTCGTTGAGGTTAATGCTATAGCGTTCCAGCGACTGGTAGGTCGCTTCTGCGTTTTGATTTTTCACAGGATTATTTTTACCCCGAAGGGCCTTAATAGCGTCTTTCAGCGTTTTTTCAGAAAAACCAATATCTTTTAACAACGTAGCGACGGCGTCTTTTCCACCAACCAGCCCCAGCAGCATTAGTTCGACGCTGACATAATCATCGCCAAACTCTTTCAGGAAACCTGTTGAGCGTTGCAGTGCCGCATTGAGGTCGCCGCCCAGGTAAATGCCCTGCTGCGTTTCGCCGCTTACCACTACTTTCGGGTAACCGGATACGATGGCGTTCAGTGCCAAGTTCAGCCGACTGATATCGGTACCGACGGTTTTAGCCAGGTAACCAACGGTATTTGGGTCTTCGTCGAGAATGGCTTTCAGCACATGCCCGGTTTCAACGGTTTGTTGCTGATTGCCCTGCGCAATCTGGGCCGCCTGCTGTACGACCTCCTGCGCTTTTATGGTGTAATTCTTAAAGTCCATGGTTTAGTACGATACTGTTATCAACTACTAAACAAATCTCGCGCCGCGCTGTTTTTCCGGTCAAAATGGCCGAAAAATAAGGATTCTGGCCAAAATTATGTCAAAATGGCAACGCGAACGTACCTGAATCGTCAAAAATAAACGCCGCCCTACAGACGAGTAGAGCGGCGTTTATCAAACCGACAAAGACTGAGCGGCCTTGTTTGAACCCTTACAGATTCAGGGTTATCCTCCCATCAGCATCTTGCCGGTCAGTTCCTGCTCGATGGTGATGTAGCCGGGGTAATTCACGGCCTTGTTAAACATGTCGATCGTTGGTTTGATCTTGATGGTCACCTTCGTGGGTGTGCTGCCCTGCTCACCGCTCAGGTTGCGGAACACGTTCGTAAACGCATCGCGGGTAGCCGGGTCGGTCAGCAGGTCGTAGGCGTTGGTTTTCAGATGAACTGGCACAATGGTTTTGCCACCCGCAGATGGCACCTCAATGCGCTGGTTGATAAACCCATTCGCCAGTTCTTTTCCCGCCAGTAACACCTTGTATTCCAACTGGTTCAGGGCGGCCAGCTTAAGCGTTGGGTTCGTTATTTCCAGGTTGATCTTAGCACCAAACGGAATATTACGCGTCAGCAGGCCAGCCGCGAGGCGTGGGTATTTGATCGGATTGAAATCTTCCAGTTTGCGGATATTCCGAAACTCCCGGACGTCGTAGCCCGCAATGAGCATACTGTCGGCCGAAACGATATTGTATTTGCAGTCGCCTAAGGCCTTGGCTTCGCCGATCTGGCGGCTAACACCGCACTGATAAAAAATAGCTGGCAGAGCCAGTAGCGCAAAAAGCACGATTTTCTTCATAATTAATTCCGTGTCAACGGTAAAGATGCTGTATTGATTAGAGCAGAAAGAGACGTTTAAGGTTTAAATGTCGGTGAATATCTCTTTCCCTGCCCACATTCTATAACTAAGCAACCTCATTTGTGGTTGAAACTATCGTCTTTTGCACCCAAATCGCCATTCAACTTCATGTACCGTATTCTTGTCACCTCCTTTTTTTGCTTCTCTCTACTGGCCTGCCAGGACCCATCGCCAACACCGGTTCAGTTTAGCACCGAACCAACCCAAACAAAGATTGATGCCGATCAGATCGACGAAGCATCGGGTATTGCCGACAGCCGGAGTATGCCAGGTACGTTGTGGGTGGAAGAAGACGGCGGCAATCCGAACCAACTGGCACTTTTAGGCTACGATGGGCATATCAGAGGCAGGATAACCATTCCCAATTCAACTAACCGCGACTGGGAAGACATGACCATCGGCCCCGGCCCCCAGGCGAATGTCAACTACCTCTACATTGGTGAGATCGGCGATAATAGTGCGCAGTACGGCCAATACGCCATTTACCGCTTACCAGAGCCTAAAAACCTGACCGACGCCGTTGGACCGGTAGAGAAGATCAACTTTAAATACCCCGATGGCCCCCGCGATGCTGAAACGCTGCTATGCGACCCGCAGACAAAAGATCTTTACATTGTCTCGAAGCGGGAAACAAAGGTGCATCTCTACCGCCTGGCCTATCCGCAAAGCACGACTGAACTACGAACGGCCGAACTCCTGGGCGAACTGCCTTACACATACGTAACCGGCGGCGCTTTTTCGCCCGATGGGTCAGAGGTGGTGATACGTACCTACACCAACATCTTTTACTGGAGCCGCAAAAGCGGGCAATCCGTTGCCGATGCCATGCAGCTAACCGCCTCGCGTGACCTTCCTTACCGCCTTGAACCGCAGGGTGAAGCCATCTGCTTCGACCGCGAGAACAAAGGTTATTTTACGCTAAGCGAAAAGGCAAACGGCGTGAATCCCACCTTGAATTATTACCTGAGAAAGTGATATTGGCTCGAGTCGCACCTGGCATCAGCCAGATGGTCGGGCAAGTGATCGATTCGTTGAAACAGAACCTCAAGCAGCCTGTTTTATTTACGACACGCTGCTGCCGTGCGCGACTTAATCCATCGTTTATCAACTTATGAAAGCTGCTGTTATCGGAGCCGGTATTGCGGGAATTGCTTCATCGATTCGGCTAGCTGTGACTGGCTATGCAGTCGATGTGTTCGAGGCGAATACGTACCCGGGCGGCAAGCTTTCGACGTTTGAACATCGGACATCCGACGGTGGCGTTTACCGGTTCGACGCGGGTCCATCGCTATTCACCATGCCCGATCTGGTCGATGACCTTTTCCGGCTGGCCGGTCGCAATCCGGCTGATTATTTCGAGTACATCCGCCTCGACGAAACGTGCCGCTACTTCTGGGACGACGGCACCCGCCTGACCGCCTGGGCCGACCATACCCGTTTTGCGGCCGAAGTGGAAACGGTTCTTGGTGAACCCGGTCAACATCTGCTTGACCAACTGGCCGATAGCGCGCTAAAATACGACGTAACTGAAAAACTATTCCTGCAAAAATCGCTGCACAAGCTGGGTACGTGGTTGGGTCGTGATGCGCTTCGTGGGTACGTTAATCTGCCTAAGCTGGGCGTTTTTGGCACTATGAACGCCGCTAACGAACGCCGTTTTCAGCATCCAAAGCTGGTTCAGTTATTCAACCGGTATGCTACATACAATGGCTCAGACCCCTACCAGACGCCGGCGACCCTGAACATCATTCCCCATCTGGAGTACAATATCGGCGCGTTTTTTCCGAAGAAAGGGATGGTTAGCATCACCGATAGTCTGGTGAAACTGGCTACCGAACTGGGGGTACGTTTCCACTTCAACAGGCGGGTAGACGAGATCGTGACGGAGGGAAACCGTGTGATTGGTCTCCGGGCAACGAGCATGAACCCTGAGGATGAGCATCCATCACCCTCGACCCGTCCCCAAATTACGACCCCGTTCGACCTCGTCGTGTCGAACATGGATGTGGTGAATGCCTTTCGGAAGTTGCTGCCCCACGCTAAACAGCCGGAGCGTATTCTGCGACAACCAAAATCGAGTTCAGGGCTGATATTCTATTGGGGAATCAAGCGAACGTTTCCAGAATTGGATCTGCACAATATCTTCTTCAGCAACGACTACCGGGCCGAATTCGACCATCTGTTTCAGCAGAATAAACTATACGACGACCCAACTATTTACCTGAATATCACCTCGAAACACAAGGCCGACGACGCGCCGACGAGTTGCGAAAACTGGTTTATCCTGCTCAACGCCCCCAACAACACCGGTCAGGACTGGGATGCGGTTATCGCCGAAGCCCGGCAGAACGTGATCCGCAAGTTGAGCCACGTGCTTGGCGTCGATGTAGAGCCCCTTATTGAAACGGAAAGTCTTCTTGATCCGCGCAGCATTGAGGCACGTACCTCAAGTTCGCAGGGGGCGCTGTATGGCAATAGCAGCAACAACCGGTTTGCGGCTTTCCTGCGCCACGCCAACTTCTCGCACCAATTCGAGAACCTGTATTTCGTGGGTGGCAGCGTTCATCCGGGTGGAGGCATTCCGCTTTGCCTGCTATCGGCAAAGATTGCCACAGGGTTGATTCACGCTTAAGCTAATCCGCGCTTAATGGCTTCCATGACCAGTCCCTGTCGACTTTTCACACCCAATTTTTCGAATACCGCCTCACGGTATCCGTCTACCGTTCGGGGACTAACGCACATCTTATCAGCGATTTCCACGTAGGTCAGTTCGCTACAGGCAAGCTTCACGAAGGTTTTTTCCCGGTCGTTGAGTCCATGAGTAGGGTTTGGGGCAAGTGTACTAGCAGGACGATTCAATTGGGCCAGTAGTCGTTCTGTAAGAAAAGCAGTGGTATACATTCCCTTATCACGGATGTCGTTTAAGGCTACGAGCAGTTCATCCGGTTTGCTTCCTTTGAGGAGGTAGCCTCTGGCTCCATTCTGCATCATGGTCACTACCGTTTGGTCATCATCAAGCATTGATAGAGCCAGTACCAGCACCGATGGATACTGTTCACGGAGGGCGCCAGCCGTTTCGGCCCCATTCATACCCGGCATATTTACGTCCAGGAGAATAATATCCGGTATTCCTTTTTCAGGTATTTGTTTAAACAGGTCATGGCCATTTTCGGCACAGAAAAGGACCTTATACGTCTCGAACCGGTTGACCAGACCAGCCAACGCCTGAGCTAGTAAGTGATGATCATCAACAATCGCAACGGTAGTTTTCATCTTGCCTGCAAGCCAGTGTAGGCTAGCAAGTTAACACGCCTTATCACTTAAAATCAATACACGATTCAGGGTATATATTATTTGGTTGTTAATGCCATTCAACACTTCTTCTAAGTGGGTGGCTGTCATCAATCGGGTTTACCTTCGGGATAGTCATCAGCACAGTAGTTCCCTGTTGTTGCCCACCCGACTGCCAGGTACACGTACCTCCCAGTAAGCTTGCCCGTCGCCGCAAGTTATAGACCCCCTGTCCGGCACCGGAAAGTGAGCGGGCTTCTACACTGGCCATTGAGAAGCCCGCTCCCTGATCGCTCACCCTGATGGTCAGGTAATCTGATTTGTAATCGAGTACCAGCGCAATGGGGGTGCCGGGTGCGTGTTTAAGGGCGTTGTTGAGTGCTTCCTGTACCATGCGTAGCAGGATAATCTCTGTTTGTGGCCCCATAGAATATGGTTCACCCAACACCTTCATAACTGACTGCTGTGCCGCCCCTGCCCGATTGATTCGATCTAATTCAAGATCGAGGCAGGCCCTCAGGCCAAACCTGGTGATGGTATCGGTACTGAGTGATTTTGACAGACTACGCACATCAGCAACCAGTGTGGCCGTATGGGTAAGCAACTCGGTCACCGAGGCGTGAAATGGCGTCTGCTGCGTATCCTCGTGCAGGCAGTTTAAATGCAACCAAACAACAGACAGCATCTGCCCCACATGGTCATGCAAATCTTCGGCTACCTGCTGGAATGTCTGATTCTGCGTTTCAATCTGGGCTGTCAGGATGGTTCGTTCATATGCATCGCGTAGTTCGGCCTTTTCAAGTAAATTTTGCCGCTGCCTCTCTTTGAAGAAAATCAAAAAAATAATGATCAAGCCACACAGGAGCAGTAGGATGAATGTTCCAGCCAGTAAGACAATAATTAATTGCGCTTTACCAGGTTGCATAACGTAGCGACAATATATGCCGAGTATAAGATAATATTTAACGTCGGCATAATTAGTTGATAAAACATATTAGCCAACGCTATATCAACATCACGCAGTAATGAGTAAAGGCCCATAACAAAAAAAGAGCCCATGCAAAAAATAAAAAAACCACTGCTAATCCAAAACAACGGAAGTCGGGTTAAATGAATAGTCGTAGTACTTATATAAAGCTCATAGTAGTACCAGCCAGTGCTGAGAACAAACAAGAAACACCTCAGCAAAAAAGAATAATTATAGGGTAACAGGTTGCCATAGCCAATTATATGTATAAGGCCAAACCCGATAAAAAGACCAATACTACTATATGCAATAATCCGTGCATTGCCTGATTCGTATTGGCTACCAATAAGCCAGGTATAGAAGCCATATTCAACCATAATTACCAGGCTGTATATATAAGTAGCATTTATATGAAGCGATGCTTCATATGTGAAATACAACTCAGACAATAGATTGATAAGCAAGTAGATCCATTGAAATCTCAACTGGATACTTTCTTTGCGCCAGAGCAGTAAAGCCAGTAAGCAAGCCGCCGCATTTGTTAAGTAATATAATATATATAAAACCATCTAGTGCGGCGGCTCAAATTATACAGGCTCTAAATTAGTAATTTTCGTTCCGCCGGTTGGCGGTGGTGACCCGCAACATTCCAGCGCATTTTCCGGAAAAAGCTGCGGGTCCAGACTAACAATATCGTCTCGGTCGCCGTCATAACAAACCATAGCCAGTGAGATCGCGCTTTTAGGGTTGTCCAGCGGAAAATCTTCCAGAATAAAATAGACACGTACCCCTTCGCAACCAGGCGATGCAATCAACTGCTTTATTTTTTCGAGCGGAAACTCAAGGCAGTAGGGCGCAGAAGGTGTACCATTTTTTACCTGTCTTGTGTAATTGCTCAGCGGTCTTGCTTCCCGAAACGCCTTGATGCGTTTAGCTACACTGGCGGGGTCGTTGGGGCAATCACTGGAGATAGGTAACAGGATTGTTTTCTTCGATGATGTTGTCATCCCGATAATTAGTTAGTGAGCTACAAAGCTGGGTACGTTACCAGAGGATCGCTACGGGGAATTCCCCGTATTTATATGGGTTAAAACCCCCGGCCCATTCAGGCATTCTTCACCCTTGCTGTTTAAGGTCAGCCAGCTACTTTTGGATGATTTCTATCCACACCTTTTTTTATTAGCTGCTTATGAAATGGTTTGTCACACTACTGTTGGCAGGTCTGATTGCGAAAGGGCATGCGCAAACGACGTATCGGGTGTCGTTTACTAAAGAAGCCCGGTTGACAAGGATTTCAACATCCGCATTGCCCGGTATAAGTGCCTACCCGACCTGCCTAACTGGCAACAACCTGGTCATTGATAAATCGACGATTGGTAAGCCGGCTTCAGCGTTTATCGACAGCATCCAGGAATTATACAAGCAGTTAAGCGTGCCTTATCTGGCTACCCGCCCACCCGCAAAAGACCTGCGCGGAAACCTGCTCTACATAACCAGCAGCTATATTGACTATCAGCTTGGCAGGTTGAAACCAGCCATTGATTCCAGAAGAAAAGCAGGTCAATGGGTGGTATTTCAGTATAGACCCAGTTACGAGTTTCTGCCGCTTGAGCTGGCAGACACCAATCAGATTATAAGCGTAAACAGCTCAATCCACCCCAAGGGTATTCCTGGCCAGACAGCCGATCAGGCCATTCTATCATTGGCAGGCGTTACCGATTCGGTCAGGTACAGCATCGTACGCCGGGAAATGGATAATGACATTATCACCCAACACCTGGCCGCAACGCATCAGATGTACAAGGGTATTCCGGCTTCGTATGGCCCCCTGCTGCGCGAAGCCCGACAGCAATATGAACGCTACAATCCGGCCATTCAAAGCCTGCTAGTTCAGGATACTCTCCGGGTTCAGGATAGCCTCCAGTATGGCGTTCCTGTTCCGTATAACCCAAAGGTAGTGGATCTACTAGTTACGCTGGGGCAGCTTCCCAAGCAGCTCCTGAGCATGGAAGAGCGGGTGTTAAAAGACAACACGCCCTGGATTCAGCGTTGGCTCTGGTATACCGGCGGTAAGATCCGGCTCAATCCCTTCGATGTTTTCGACCCTACACTTCCACTACGTCAGGTGGACACAGACCTGCGCACAGCCAACGAACGCCTTAAACGGCTGACAGAGCAGTATGGCTCTCCTGATGAGGAAGAACTAACCAGGCAGGTTGAAGAAGCACAGGCCCTGGAAAACCGGAAAACCGTTCTGACGGCCCTCAAACCCCGCTACGACAGTTGGATAAAGGCCCGGTCGGTGAGCCAGACCATGCTTTACCGGGGCGTATGGCATACATCTGTAGACACAACGATTCGATGGCTCCACCATGTCGACGCCACGACTAACTTCACCCGCATCGGGTCACCCAATACGGCTAACCTGCCCGATATGGTAGCCCAGCAGGATGAAGTCATGGTATATGTGCATAATGTGCAGGCAGACGACAAACTATCGCTGACCTCAAGCCGCACCGATTTCACGCCACAAACCCGGCTGGAAACAGACCTGGGAGAGATTTCTGCCCAGTTTAGCAAAGCCACCAAAGTACTGGCAAAAGGAATACTTGGCCTGGTTGGCAACCTCATTGCCCCCGCCGCACCCAGTACTACCTCAGAGGATACAAAGTATTTTTCACAACTGGCAGCAACGGTGGAAAAAAAGTCCAGCCTCACTCGTAATCGCCGGACCAACGAACGGGTACAAACCAGTGAGATACTTGAGCTTCTAAAAAACAATAAACCACCTGCGCCCGCTCCGGTCCTCAGCCAAAAGGCAGCTTTTCTTGCTGCGCTAAAAGGGGAGATCGATACTTGGCTGGCCAGTCTTAATACGCCTTCTTCGGCAGACACGAGTCTGCATAATGACAGTCAGCTTTTTATTAATGAGTTAAAAAGAAGCACTGAGGCTGAGTTCTTACAGTTCACAAATCAGGTGTATGGGGAGCGGGACATGGCGGGCTATCAACAGGTACTGACTGAGTTTAACCAAAGTCAGGCGTCGCTGCTCTGGTTGCTGGAACAAACCGACCCGCCTCTGGCTATTAAAATGGAACCCGGCAACGTACCTGCCTCACGCACCGTAGCCCTGCGCGTTGAGCGGCGGCTAGACGTGAGCGAGTCCAGTAAGGTGAGCTATCAGTTGTTTCGCAACGACGGAAAAGAATCAGTAGCCGACGGCCTCTACAAGAAATACAAACAGGTACGGGTGTTGCCCACTATTGGCGTAGGCTACGTACCTGAGTACCGTACAGCCAGTATATTTGACGAAGGCACCGGACAATTCAAAACCGGCACTACCTATACCAATGTGGAGGCTTTCCTGGGCGTAAAATGGTATGCACCGATCTTTGGCAAAAAAACGAATCCGGCCCGCACCATCGACACCCGGAGTCTGATCCACGATACAATGGGTAGCAGGGCCAACAGGCTGCGGGGAAATTCGTTTGTGAATACACTCTTTCTAACGGCCGGTTTGGGGGTGTCGCATGATTTTCTGCGAAACTATTATGTCGGCTTCGGGGGCGATATCGTTCCCGGCCTGAGCATTCACATGGGTAGCAATTTCCTGTTCCGCAATTATTATCAACTCGACAAAGGTAAAATTTTGAATCAGCAGGAACGTCCGGTTGGGTATTTGTACGTATCCCTCAGTGTTGATCCGGGAATAGCAGGCAGCCTGATCAAAATTTTCACCGGACAATAGCCATGAAAAAGTTACACCTCCTGTACCTGGCCGCTACTGTACTGGCTGGATCGTGCAAACAAAACGACGACCTGAAACTGTATAATCAAAGCGAAATAAGTGGGCGGGCCATACTCGTCAATACGGATGCTGACATACCACCAGTCAATGCTGCCAAAGCCACCATCATGCTGGTCGACGGTAGCCAGCCAACGCGTTACCTGTACAGTGTCACGGCTGGTGATGATGGTAAGTTTATTCTGCCCTACCAGCCCGAACGCCCATCGGCTGTCAGCCTGGTAGCCCGCTATACTGATAAGACTAATCTGCTTTACGAAGGCACCTATCCTCTTGATGCCCTTCCGGTTGCCGATAGCCGGGGCGATAGAGAAGTTGAGCTGTCGCCACAATACAAAAAAGGAAACCTGAAAGTGACCGTCAGTAGCCCGGACGGAACCACTGGGCTGGTTGGGGCTATGGTCTATCTGTTTGCCAATGCAACGCAGGCCAACTCATTCAGTACCAGCTCGCTACAGGGTGCTTTAAAACAGCTACCAACCAACGCAAAAGGCACAGCCTTTTTTGACGGCCTGGATGACGGAGTGTATTGGGTAGCCAGTAAATTAGACACGCTGTTGACGCCAGTCACCTCCACAACAATCGCATTCAACAAAACAATAACGACTGCGCTCCCCCTTACCTCAAAACCGGCCAAAACGCCTGTACAGGTACACGAGTTGATTGTCAACGTGAAGGATAGCTCCAGCGAGCCACTGGTGGGCTTCCAGGTTCACCTGTTTACCAATAAGATACAGGCCGATTCGGTGGTAAACACCAATCCGCCATTGGGTGCCATCAAAACGACCTCAACCTCTGCCAACGGTCAGGCCAGATTTAGTCCGGTAGACGTAGGCACAACGTATTATATCAAGGTGGTTGGTAAAATAGGGCAGCAACTGAAAGTGGCACCCACTTCTAAAATAATCATCGCAAAAGATCCCCTTACCACTACTTTTCCTATAATCGTCAACTAACTTATGTCTATCTGGCTCATTCTCTTCTACATCTGCCTGGCCGGCACAGTCGGTGGAGTTATCAATGCGCTGATCAATCGAAGCGGATTTGAGCTGCCCAAATTTGTAAAGATAGAAGGCGTAACGGTCTACAAACCAGGGTTGCTGGGCAATATGCTGGTCAGCGCGGCGGCGGCGGGCGTGTCGTGGGGACTATACGGGCCGCTATCCAGCTACGCCATCGGTACGTTGGAAACGGCGCAGGAATCACCAACCGTAACGATAGGTCAACTGATGGGTGCGGTACTGGTTGGTACGGCGGGCGCCAAATGGTTCACCTCGGAAATTGACCGCGAAACGTGGCGCGCCACGGCCGTAAAAGCCGCCGGCCAACCCGCCGACGCCAGCAAGAGTAAAGCCCTGTCGCTGGCAACACCGATGGAAGCGCTGAATCTGGTGAAGTAATTAGCGAGCGGCAACGCAGAAACGGAGCCAACCTGGTACATTGGCACATGCCCCGTTTATACCTACCCCGCCCGCTTCATCTTGCCCTCTTCTGCGTGCTGCTCGCGGCTTTGCCAGCCTGCCAGCGAGCGTACAAGGCCCCAATCGACACCCTACAGAAAAGTACCGCCGATGCAACCAGGGCCATTACAACCTATTACACGGCCCTGAATCAACAGGAGCGTGATCTTTATTTCCTGACGTTATTGCTCAACCCCAATGAGCGCGTCGAAGAGGTTACGGCCCAGGGAAAAGAAACGCCGCTCCTGGCCGACTCCTTCGATCCGGTTGCCATTCAGGCGCGTATTGCCCTCATAACCCAGTTGGCTACCTATGCCGATCGGCTCTCGGCGCTGGCGGGCAATGAAGCCCCCAAAGAGCTGCGTACCAGCCTGATGGCGTTGGGTAGCAGCCTGGCAAACGTACAGACTACGTTTGCCGATCTGGCCCGCAACCGCGCCGACGAGCAAGCTACCGCCTACATATCACCCCTCTCAACGCTGATCGCCGTGGTGGGCGAAGCAGCGTTGATCAAACGCAGGGACAAGGCCATTCAAAAAGCCATTTTAGATGGGGAGGCACCGATCAATCAGATCCTTGATTTCCTGACGAAAGACCTAAATAAATACGTCTTTCTGGCGCAGAAAACGGGCGATGATCAGAAACTCACCCAGTTGATGGTCGCCTATAATACGCTGGCCAATCGCAAGGCCATTCCCCGCGATGAGTTGAAAAAGCGGCTTGACGAGATTCAGCGGGCCGCTGAACAACTCCGCCTTACCCGAACCAACCGCCCATCGGATGTGCTGCGGGTGCTGAAAAAAGCGCATGTCGCCCTGGTTGGCGTAGCCAAGTCGACCACCACGTTTCAGCAGTTCCAGACGTCCGTGTTGGCCTACGAAACGCAGGTCGATCTGTTTCTGAAAGCGGCCCAGCGTATCAACGAACTCCGCAAAGCCGATCATCCCTAGCAACGTACCCAACCTTTGACGAGAACGTACCCAGCCATGAAAAAGATTGATACGGAACAACTGGCCGGAGCCGCCCAAAAAAGCTTTACGCTCGCCCGCGACGGTCGCCTCTCCACGACCGACCAGGCCAGTATGCTTACCCAGGGAATGCGGCTGCGGGCGTCGCTGATCAGCGCGCTATCGGTTGAATTTGCGGATAGCGTTAAGCAGGTAGATGACGCCAATCAACAACTGACTGACCTGAATAAAAGCCTTCTAGACACGGTTACGGCCATCACAAACATTGCCGACACCATTAAGCAGGCCGCTTCTGCCGCGTCGTTACTGGAAAAATTGCTGAAGAAAGCAGTGTCTGTTTTATAAAAACAGCCTGCCGGAACTATCATGGCGGCAGAAAAGTTAACACTGTTATAGAATCTAACACCACCCCACAATGGGCATCCTTGAGCGTCGGACACGGCAAAAAGAAGAAGTAAAAACCAGCATCTTGCAGGCAGCCTGGCAGCTTGTTCTGGAAGAAGGCTGGCAGTCGCTTTCTATCCGTAAAATAGCCGACGCCATCGAGTACAGTGTGCCCGTGATTTACAGTCACTTCGAAAATAAAGATGCCATTCTCCTCGAATTCACCAAAGACGGTTTCCGGTTACTGACCGAAGCCATCAGTCGGGAGCGCAATAGCCATCAGGAGCCCAGTCAGCAACTCGAAGCCATTGCGCAGGCATACTGGCATTTCGCTTTCGAGCATAAAGAGTACTACCAACTCATGTTTGGATTGGGTATTCCGGCCTGCGAGACGGTGAATCAGGTTGCTGAGATGAAGGAGTTTTCCGATACGCTGGTCTCCGTTATTCAGCAGGCGATCGATAGTAACCCTACCGCCAAAGTCGATGCTTTTCTGAAGTTCCACACCTATTGGTCAATCCTGCATGGGCTGGTTTCTATTCAAATGATCGACCGCAAAACAAATCCCTGGAGCCAGTTGGTGTTGAAAGATGCCATCGGTGGATTCATAAAAGCGCTGAACAGCTAATTTTTTTACCCTTGCCCCTAACGGTGTTAGTATTAATAGCGCCGTTTTCGTTTCCCGCTCAGACAGTAACACTAACTACACGAAGCAACGGTTTCATTCCAAAATCAACTTAAAAGCATAAACATGGCAACTACAAAATGGGTCGTTGACCCGATGCACTCGGAAGTGCAGTTCAAAGTAAAACACCTCGTTATTTCAACCGTGACAGGTACGTTCCGCAATTTTGAAGGAGGCGCAACAACCGAACACGACGACTTCGACGGGGCAGAAGTTCACTTTTCGCTGGATGTAAACAGCATCGACACCAATCAGGAAATGCGGGATACCCACCTTAAATCAGCCGAGTTTTTCGAGGCCGACACCTACCCGCACATCGCTTTCAAATCGACATCGTTCAAAAAAATAGAGGATGACGAATACACAGTGACCGGCGATTTGACCATGAAGGGAATTACAAAGCCCGTGACCCTGAAGGCCGACTATGGTGGGACGGCTAAAGATGCGTATGGCAATCAGAAACTCGGTTTTGAAGTAACCGGAAAAATCAATCGCAAGGAATTCGGCCTGACCTACAATGCCCTGACCGAAACTGGTGGCCTAGCGCTTGGCGAAGACATTAAACTGATTGCCAATATCCAGTTGGCACCGGCTGCTTAAATCGTTAGACAAGAAAATGGACGTAGAAATCTGGAGCGATGTGATGTGCCCCTTCTGCTACATCGGTAAGCGGAAGTTCGAGCACGCCCTGAGTCAGTTCCCGCACAAAGAGCAGGTAAACGTAGTCTGGAAAAGCTTTCAGCTAAACCCGGACATGAAGAGTGAACCGGGCAAAAACGTTACCCAACATCTGGCTGAGGTGAAAGGCTGGAGCCTGGACGAAGCCAGACGAATGAGCGACCATGTTACGGCTATGGCCCGTGAAGTTGGCCTATCGTATGACTTCGACAAAGCCGTTGTGGCCAATTCGTGGGATGCCCACCGACTTATCCAACTGGCCAAACAACATGGCCTGGGCGATGCCGCCGAGGAACGGCTGTTTCTCGCCTATTTCACCGAAGGCCGTGACACATCTGACCACGCCACGTTGCTGGAACTCGGCACCGAAATTGGCCTCGAAGCGGCGGCTGTTCAGCAGATGCTGGACAGTAATCAGTTTGCCGAGGCCGTGAATCAGGACATATATGAAGCCCAGCAAGTGGGTGCCCGGGGTGTTCCGTTCTTCGTGCTCGATCGCCGCTACGCCGTGTCGGGTGCTCAGCAACCCGACACTTTCCTAAGTGCCCTCAACACGGCCTGGTCTGACTGGTCGAAAGCTAACCCAACTGTAGCCAACGTACCTACCGATGGCCCCGCCTGTACACCTGGCGAAATCTGTTAACAACCTCATTTTTGCATACAACCATGGACTTATTAGACGCAATGAACTGGCGCTACGCTGCCAAAAAAATGAACGGCCAGAAAGTACCAGTCGAAAAACTGGATACTATTCTGGAAGCAATTCGGTTATCCGCTTCGTCGGTGGGCTTGCAGCCCTATAACATTCTGGTGATCGACAATCACGAACTAAAAGGGAAGATTCACGAGCTAGCCTGTCCACAGCCCCAAATTGTGGAAGGGTCTCACCTGCTGGTTTTTGCTTCCTGGACAAATATAGAGGCGGCTCAGATTGACGCCTACATTCAGTTTATTGCCGAAACGCGCGGTGTTCCGGCCGAATCGCTGACTCCCTTTGCTGATTCTATAAAAGGTAGTTTATTGAGCAGAACGCCCGAAGCACTGGCTGAGTGGGCGGCTCGCCAAGCGTACATTGCGTTGGGCTCCGGCCTGATTGCTGCCGCCACCGAACGGGTTGATGCCACTCCAATAGAAGGCTTCAACGCCGCTGCGCTCGACGAAATTCTGGATCTGCCCGACAAAGGGTTACACAGCATCGCTTTAATGGCACTTGGCTACCGCGATGCAGAAAAAGACTTCCTGTCGAAAGCCGTCAAGGTGCGCCGCCCCCGGAAGGAACTGTTCATCGAACTGGCCTAAACCCTGGTTCCGGGTCACATTCACTAGATTACGTTGAATCATGAGAAGCCAGTCAGACTATATCGCTAAGATATGGCCTGACTGGCTTCTCATGATTCATCTATTTAATCGACTGCCGATCAAAGTACTGCCGCATGAAAAGCAGTTGGTACGTCACTGCATTGTTCCAGTACCCCCAGTTATGGGCACCGGGGCGAGCGATGTAATCATGGGCGATGTTCCGTTCCAGCATTTTCTCGTGCAGATTATTGTTGACCCGGAAAAAGAAATCGTCGGTACCGCAGTCGATCAGGAGCGATAAAGCGCCTGGGGTGAGCAGATGCAACAGGTTAATCACCGTGTTTTGCTCCCATCGTTCGGGAAACTGGCTATACGTACCCAGCCGTTGAGCGATGGCCCAGTTGTTGGGAAACGGCCGAATATCTACACCACCACTCATGCTACCCGCCGCCCCGAAAACGGCCTGATGCCTGAACGCCAGGTACAATGCCCCATGCCCGCCCATGCTCAGACCCGTAATGGCGCGGCCAGAGCGGTTTTTGATGGTTTTGTAATGACTGTCGACCCAGTTGACCAGTTCGTCGGCCACGTAGGTTTCGTACCGGAACGAAGGGTCGGCCGGGCTGTCGAAGTACCAGCTACCGATGTTGCCATCCGGGCAAACGATGATCATCTGATACGTGTCGGCAGCCTTGCCAATGCCCGCCACTTTCTTCACCCAGTCGCTGTAGTTACCGCCATAGCCGTGTAGCAGATAAACCACGGGCAATTCCCTGCCATCGGCGTATGAATCCGGTGTAATGACCACCGCCTTGATCGTCTTGTTCATCGACGCACTGACGGTATTAACGGTATCAATCTTTGCCGCTCGAACGGGCTGGCTCAATACAAGTAAAAGAGCGGCCATTACCACAGCACGCAGGGTATTCAGGATTGACAGTTGTAACATATGCTGTTCTGTATAGGATAACCAAAAGTAATCAGTAAGCTATCAAGTTCAGCCTGCCCGGCACCAGCAGAATTGCCGGGTCAATTGAAAAACGGTAAATTCGCTGAATGACTGTCGACGCCCTCTCCCACCTGCAAACCGATCCGGTTTTAGCCCAAATTATCGCTGAAACGCCCATTCTTAAGCCCGCTGCCAGTTTTACCGACGTACCTGAGAGCGACCGGCTGTATCTGGCTCTGCTGGAGAGTATTGTCTCGCAGCAGATCTCGGTCAAAGCAGCCGATGCCATCTTTCGGCGTTTCCGCATGCTGTTCAGCGAAACAGCCGACGCCGAAGGGTACCCCTCCCCCGCGCAACTGATGCTGAAAACCACCGACGAGCTTCGGGCCGCCGGGCTGTCGTTTCAGAAAATAAAGTACCTCCAGAGCGTAGCGGAGTTTGCCCTTGCCCATCCGCTCACCATTGCGCACGTGTCTGAAATGACCGACGAAGAAGTGGTGAAGTACCTGCTGCCGATCAAAGGAGTAGGTCGGTGGACGGTTGAAATGCTGTTGATGTTTGTGCTCGACCGACCGGATGTATTTCCCGTTGATGACCTGGTTATTCGCCAGAAAATAGTGCGCGCCTATGGCCTTACCGAAACAGGCCGGCCCCTTTACAAGCGACTACAGGAAATAGCCACCCCCTGGAAACCTTACCGCACGCTCGCCTGCCGGTATCTGTGGCGATGGAAACCGTTTATTGGTTAATTGGGGATTAGTTAACTGGTAGGCTTCACGCGTCAACCAATCCACTAATCCCCAATTAACCAATTAACCAATCTATAGCTTTTTCACCTTGAAGGCTACTTTCGATTCTACCTTCAAAAGTGCCTGAATACCATCGGGGCGGATGGCGATGAGTTGAGGCACAAACTGGAAGGTCAGAATATCGAGGTCGTTTTTCTTGCCTGCTTTCGCCTTTTCAAAGGCTCCGTCGATCAGGGAAGGCAGCTTATCTATTTGTTCCCGGATAGGAAACTTCAGCGCTTTGGCCAGCGTGTCGTTCAGGCGGTCGTGCAGTAGCCAGTCGGCGGTCGAAAGCAGGCGTTCTTCGGTTTCTACGTCGAAATCGATGTTTTTGACCAGCAGCGTGTGTGTCAGTGTATCGTAGGCGGGTTGCCCCCGGAAGAAAAGCGTTCCTTTCACAGCCCCACCCACATCGGCCCGGATGATGACCGCATGCTGCCCACCGTAGACCGACGTCTTGTTGATGGTCAGCAGCCCACCAGCCAGTTCCAGCTTACGGCCTTTCAGTTGCTTTGCCAGAATACGGTTGATATCGGCATAGGAAATAAAACTCATCACCCGCAGGTCAGATACCTGTTTGACGTGTTTATCGCGCCGGATCCTGGGCAGCTTGCGGTTTAGCGCAATATTGGGCCTGGGTCCAATCAGCGTTCTGGTGTAGAAGGCGACCCGGATGGGCACGGTAATCGTGGTGGCATTGCCCGACACATCGCCCACGGCTACGCTGAAAGGCGTTGGCACCAGCCACAGAGAATCCGGCTTTTTGGCCAGTATCAGCGGTTTCTGAATGTCGAGCCAGACGGGCCGAACCTGTTTGTCGAGCCGGAGCCCTTCATAAACAGCCTGATCAATTGCCTTTTCTATCTCAGGCCGACGTTTCTGTATCACGTTTTCGGCCAGCTTTGTAAACGGAATGTTGATGCCCAATATCCGCACTTTGGGCTGCTTGATCCAGGTATGTTTGACCAGGCTTACCCGGGTCGTTAACCGCCAGTCGGAGGCGACCTGTAATGGGCTCTGGAAATCGACCGACAGAGCACACACAGCGCGTTTGGCGTGTTTATTCTTCTTCAGCCGGATCGGATTATCGAGCCAGATTTCCAGTGGGGCCGAGAACGTGACCTTGTGGTTAACGTACCTGATCCTGATTCGGCCCGTTCGGACCACCCGCATATTGAAACTGGCCCCTTTTTGCCCCTCCATCATTTGCGGACCCACTATTTCGGGCTTCAGCGAAGCATTGATCTTGTCTTCGAGGCTCTTGATCTGGAAAGTGATCGGGCCAGCCAGAAACGACCAGGCCGGTGGAATAGGCGGATCGAACCCTTCAGCACTGGGTGCTTTGGGCTTTACTTTATTGCAGGCTGTTGTCCAGCCAAGTATAAGCAGGATTAATAAAAGATATGTAGCACGTTGAGAGATCATATGGGCACCCAACGCCGAGCCACCCGCTAAGGTTTGTTTATCTTAGTGTAGGAGCGGCCTCACCCCGCCCGCCGCGCCGATGTACGGCTATCGGCCGCACAACCGCAGCCTTTCCCGCAGCCCGCCTCCCTGGCGGAGAACCGCTTATACACACGCGAGCCCAGGTAAACCAAAGCGGCCGCGAACAACACAAAAATCAGGATCGTCTGCATAGACAGGAAGTTTACTGTTCAGTGTCCTCTGTCTGCAGTCTACAGACAGAGGACACTGAACAGAAGACTGTAAACAGTAAACAGTCTTACCCCTCCCATCCGTTCCGTTGGGCGAGGCGGGCAATGTGTTGGTAGTGGTGTTCGCCATGCCAGGCGTAGAGCGCCAGCACATCGGCAACGGTATAGGTCTGCTGATTTCCGGGATGCAGGTACGTCCTGGCCAGTTGATCGGGTGATAGATCCCGCAGGCAACGTACCCAGCGTAGATGCAGGTTGGTCAACAGTGCCAGCGACGGAGCTACCGGCAAGCTGGAGTCGGCAAGTTTCGCCCATTCCTGTTCTTCATAAGGGCTAATGCGGGGGTTGTCCTCAGTGAGTGCCAGCCGGGTACGTATATAGGCATTCATGTGGCTATCGGCTACATGGTGCACCACCTGTCGCACCGTCCAACCCTCGGGACGATAGGGTACATCAAGCAGCATATCAGGCCAGGTTTCAACCAGTTCGGTTAGTTTACGTGGGTACGTGGCAATTGCGTCGAGGTTGGTTTTTAGCTGTTCTTCGGTGTAGTACTGCGGAGCAGGCATGGGGCCTATCGGGTAGCGCAGGGCATCTATTGTGGACATGGTGAGTCGGTTTTGACAAATCTAGCCTGAACTTTTCGGCAACAAAAACCTTTTTTGACGGTAGACAACAAACAGAACCGGAACCCAGACCGCTCCTGAGTTACCCGTCAACACCCCAACTAGAATGAACTGGAACAAACTGACCAATGCGTCTCAACTCGATGAGATCAAAGCCGAATCAGCAGATCAGCCTGTGCTGATTTTCAAACACAGTACCACCTGCTCGATCAGCGCGATGGCCCTAAGCCGGATGGAACGCAACTGGTCGGAGTCGGCGGGGATCAAACCGTATTACCTTGATCTTCTGGCCAACCGGCCATTATCCGGTCAGGTTGCCGACACGTTTGAGGTGAATCACCAGTCGCCCCAGGTGCTGCTGATTCAGGACGGCAAATGCGTATATGATGCCTCGCACATGAGCATTTCTTTTCAGGCATTAACACAAGCGGTTTAACCAGTCGCTTCCTGTTTTATCAAGCAGCTACGCCTTTCTGGCGTGGCTGCTTTTTTTTACCGCCTGTTCCAACATATTAAGTTAAGCACCAGTCGATAACAATCAACAAGTTATAAACTATAGTTCTCTTGAGTTAATTAACACTTATCGATACTTGCAAACTATTTTCTATTTTTAACAACCTTAACCCGTAACTTGTTAGATACCTATAGCTCAACGTTAAATGACCTCTACGCTTCTCAATGACTCAAATGTCCCCCTGCGGGCGTTGCCCAAGACGCCAACCGGCATTGCCGGTCTCGACGAAATAACGGGTGGTGGTCTTCCGAAAGGCAGGCCTACGCTCATCTGCGGTAGTGCCGGTTGTGGTAAAACGCTGTTCTCCATGGAGTTCATCGTTCGCGGCGCGCTTCAGTTTGGCGAGCCGGGTGTCTTTGTGGCGTTCGAAGAAAAAACGGAAGAATTGGCCCTGAATGTGGCCTCTCTCGGCTTTGACCTCGACCAGCTTCAGCGTGATAAACTCATCAAGCTCGATCACGTCCGGATTGAGCGCAGCGAGATTGAAGAGACCGGCGAATATGACCTTGATGGCCTCTTCATCAGGCTGGGTTACGCCATCGACAGTATCGGGGCCAAACGGGTTGTCCTCGACACCATCGAGAACCTGTTTTCCGGCCTCAACAACCAGGGTATCCTCCGGGCAGAACTCCGGCGGCTCTTCGAATGGCTGAAAGCCAAAGGCGTGACGGCCATCATCACGGGCGAGCGGGGAGAGGGTACACTCACGCGGCACGGATTGGAAGAATATGTGTCGGACTGTGTGATTCTGCTCGACCACCGCGTTGATAATCAGATATCTACCCGTTTGCTGCGCATCGTCAAATACCGGGGTACCGTACACGGCACAAACGAGTACCCGTTTTTGATCGACGAGGAAGGCATCTCTGTTTTACCGGTTACCTCCCTGACGCTGGATCACGACGTATCGGTGAGCCGCATCTCCTCAGGCATTCCGGCACTTGACAAGATGATGGACGGGAGAGGTTATTTCAGAGGCAGCAGCATACTGGTTTCTGGCACCGCCGGCACCGGAAAAACCAGTATTGCCGCCTGTTTTGTTAATGGAGCCTGTCTGAGAAATGAGCGTTGCCTCTACCTGGCCTTTGAAGAATCGCCCCAGCAGATCGTTCGCAATATGGGTTCGATTGGGCTTGATCTTCAGACCCATATAGACAACGGCCTGTTATCGTTTCATGCCTCCCGCCCTACCCTCAATGGGCTTGAGATGCACCTGATTGCCATTCACAAGCTGGTTCGGAAGTTTAATCCCAGCGTTGTGGTGCTGGACCCGATTACCAACCTGATAACGGTGGGGTCGATGAGCGACGTAAAAGCCATGCTGATCCGGCTGATCGACTTTTTACAGACGCAGCAGATTACGGTTCTCTTCACGGCCCTGACCCGCAATACCGTTTTGCAGGAACAGCCCGACGAAGGAGTGGCGTCATTGGTAGATGCCTGGCTGCTGGTGCGGGATATTGAATCGAATGGCGAGCGGAACCGGGGGATATACATCATGAAATCACGGGGCATGAAACACTCGAATCAGGTACGTGAATTTGTCATCAATGATTCTGGCATAGACCTGGTAAACGTGTATTTAGGGCCTGAGGGCGTATTGACGGGCTCGGCCCGCGAGGCCCAACAGCTACAGGCAGAAACCGGCATTGCCCTGCGCGACCATGCCGTTGGCCGTAAAGACCGTGAGATTGAGCGGAAACGATTCGTGCTGGAATCAAAAATTGCCAGCCTGAAAGAAGAGTTCGAGTCTGTTCAGGAGGAGTTAAACAAAAGTTATATTGAAGACGAACTGCGGAAAGAAATTCTCGAACGCAACCGGGAGCAACTAACCCGCAACCGACATAAAGAAGAATGAACAGTTACTGGTTATTAGTGGCTCCGCCAACCAACGTACCTGAGCGAAGCCACCAGTAACCAGTGACTGTTCATTGATCCCCCAGCGCTATGATAACAGAAGAAAAAGATACAATATGGGAATTGAGGCTTTATGTAGCCGGCAATACCCCCAAATCGAATTTAGCACTGGCTAATCTGAAGAAGTATTGCGAAGCAAACCTCAAAGACAACTACGTTATTGAAGTTATCGACCTGCTTATACATCCTCAGTTAGCCGAGGGTGACCAGATTCTCGCCGTGCCAACACTGGTGAAGAAAGTACCGGAGCCGATTCGTAAAATTATAGGAGACCTCTCCAACGAAGAGAAGGTCCTGGTAGGATTGAACATACGGCCGGCAAATAAATAACTATGGATACATCCTCAAACGAAGCCGACGGGTCGAGTGACGACAGTCAAGGCGGTAATCGTCAGGATGATGAACGTATGCCCTACCAGCTACGTCTGTTTGTTGCCGGTGCTTCGATTAATTCAATGCGCGCCATCACCAACCTGAAACTCATCTGCGAAACGTATCTGGCTGGCCAGTATTCGCTGGAGGTTATCGACGTGCATCAGCAAAAGCAATATGCTGAACAAGAACAAATTATTGCCCTGCCTTTACTCATTAAACGGTTGCCCTTACCCGAACGACGACTCATTGGCGACATGTCGGATACCCAAAAGGTACTCAGTGGGTTAGGGTTACTAGACCAATCTGTATGAAACAGGTACAGAGCTACGCCGATTTAGTAGCTGAAAATGAACGGCTGCGTCTACAGTTGGAAGAAGCCACGGATACCATCCAGGCTATTCGGACCGGCCAGGTCGATGCCCTGGTCGTTGAAGGAAGAGAAGGCCATGAACTTTACACGCTCAAAACGGCCGATCTGACCTACCGGGTCATTATTGAAACCATGAACGAGGGTGCCGTTACTCTGGGCCTGGGTGGCTTGATCGTGTACTGCAACTCCACGTTTGCCTCGCTGGTTGATAAACCACTATCGCAGGTCATCGGCCTATCCTTTTATAACTTCGTCTCACCCGATTGTCGGGCACTTTGCCAGTCGGTTTTCACAGCGGAGGCCGGCGAGAAACGCAGGGCAGAGCTAACCCTTATCAGCACTTTGGGGAATCTGGTTCCGTGCCTGCTGTCGGTGACAACCCTGGAACTGGACGAGGGTACGTCTCTTTCGGTTATCGTTACCGATTTGACCGTTCAGAAAGAGACGCAACAACTGCTGCGGCAGAACAATGATCGGCTCGAAAAATCGAACATGGCGCTGGAAGTCAGCAACAACGCCCTGAACCTGTCTAACGATAATTTACAGCAGTTTGCCTACGTAGCAAGCCACGATTTGCAGGAGCCGTTGCGCAAGATCCAATCGTTTGGCGATTTGTTAAGGACAAACTATGGCCCCGAACTGGGCGAACAGGGCCTGGATATGATTGGCCGGATGGGCTCGGCGGCTACCCGCATGTCGCTACTCATTAAAGACTTGCTCAACTACTCACGTCTGACTACGGAGCAGGCGCCATTCGAGTCGGTCAATCTGTATGCACTGCTGGTAGACACGCTCGATGACTTGTCTGTAGCGATCGATGAGTCGGGGGCCGTGATTGATTATGAGAACCTGCCCGTTGTGGATGGCGACCCGGCTCAACTTCAGCAGTTGTTTCTCAACCTGTTATCAAACGCGCTCAAATTCCGTCGGCCCAACACAACCCCTCACATCCAATTATCTGCCCGCCAGGTATTGTCGGCAGATATACCCGTTTCGGCGTTGTCTGTTCCGATTGACAATGCTCAAAGCCGGGCATTTCACGAGATTTCAGTAGCTGATAATGGCATCGGTTTCGACGAAAAGTATGTCGACCGTATCTTTCAGGTGTTTCAGCGGCTTCATGGAAAAACGCATTATCCTGGTAGTGGCGTAGGATTAGCCATCGCCCGTAAGGTCGTTTTCAACCATCGTGGTGGCCTTACCGCGTACAGTAAGCCCGGCGAAGGGGCAACATTCATTATCTATCTTCCCGCGTAGGAAAGAAATTACAGCCTCTTGCTGAATCAGGCGCAGTACTCTTTAGATGTAAGAGTTACACCGCCTGCGTATAGCTATACCCTTTAGTTACTAGATATACAACTTATCATATTTATAATATAGCTCGTAGCAGGTAACGTTTACATCCGTTTCTAGCAGGATGATCTAGTATAAACCCTAGCAAGTTGCTGAGCGAATACCCTATGTATACTACTCATTTTACGTATTAAGCTATGAGTAAATAGTTGGAATTACCGGTTTATAGGGTGCTAGTTATAATTTTATCTAGTTTTAATTCTATTAAAAAAAGTAACCTGAACCAACTCTACTTCCCCTATTATGAACAACTCTTTACTCCGTAGAACGGGCGTAATGGCGGCTTTGCTGTTGCTGTGCGCCCTGGCACTATGGCCTGATCCTGTCAATGCGCAGGATCGGCGCGTTACCGGAAAAGTCATATCCGGTAAAGACCAGCAAGGCATTCCAGGCGTAACGATCCTGGTCAGGAATACCCAGTTAGGTACCACCACCGACGCTGACGGCAGTTTTGTTTTGACTGTGCCACCCAATGCCGTATTGGTATTCAGTGCGATTGGTTTTGCCGGGAATACCGTGACGGTTGGGAACCAGACGCAACTGAACGTGACTCTTCAGGAAGCAGACCAGAATTTGAGTGAAGTGGTAGTAACCGCCCTTGGCATCAAGAAAGAGGCTAAAACGCTTGGCTACGCTACCGCCACCGTTAATCCGGAGCAGATCACAACCAACCGGACGGTGAACTTCGTGAATGCATTGCAGGGAAAAATCGCGGGCGTAAACATCACCAGCCTCGGTACGGGCGCAGCAGGCACCGCCAAAATCCGGATTCGGGGTCAATCATCCTTCTCAGGCCAGAACAATCCGCTGATCGTGATCAATGGTGTACCAGTCGACAATACCAACTTTGGCCAGAACAATGGTAACGCGGGCGGCGACAATTCGGTCAGTAACCGCGACCGGAACTACTCGGATGGTGGCGATGGTCTGTCGAGTCTGAACCCGGATGATATCGAAGGAATGACCGTGCTGAAAGGCGGCACGGCAGCGGCACTCTACGGCTCACGGGCAAAAGATGGTGCCATCCTGATTACGACAAAAACCAGAGGTGCTTCGGGTGGCATTGGCGTGGTGTATAACACGAACTTTACTACCGATCACCCATTAGACTACACGGATTACCAGTACGAGTATGGTCAGGGCGAATATGGCGTTAAACCATCGGCTGCCAACCCAACGTCGGGCGTCTGGAGCTTCGGCGAAAAATTCACGCCGGGTGCCACGCAGGTGTTGTTTGGCGGCATTACGGTGCCGTATCAACCGGTTCGTAACCGCATCAACACGTTTTACCGTGATGGCAGCACCTGGACGAATTCGATTTCGCTTTCGTCAGGCAATGAAAAAGGCGGCTTCAACCTGTCGCTCTCCAATCTGGACAACAAAGGCATTACGCCCAACAACACCTTTAATCGCCGGACTATCAACCTGGGTTTCAGCTACAACCTATCGCCCAGGCTGACGATCTCAGGTACGTTGAACTACTCGAACGAGCTGAACAAGAACCCGCCGCAGATTGCCCAGCAGGACAACAGTACGCCAACGGTGGTGTATACCCTGGCCAACTCGATGCCGTTCGATGTGCTGGAAGCCAACCAGATCAATCCGGCTACGGGCAACGAGTTTGTGTACTCCCGGTTTATGAACCGCACCAACCCGTACTTTGTCATGAACTATAAGTTCGAGAACATCCTGCGCGACCGGCTTCTCGGCAACATCACGGCGCGCTATAACCTCACCGACTGGCTGTATGTGCAGGGCCGCGTTGGGCAGGATTTCTGGGCACGTGATCAGGACTACAACTTTCCAACGGGTCAGGCATCACTGGCAGCGGCACCAGTTGGTTTCGTAAACGGGGCGTATGTGCAGGAGGCCCGTCGCTTCCGCGAATTGAACAGCGACGTGCTGATTGGCGCTAACCGCCGGTTCGGCAAAATAGGCGTCAACATCACGGCGGGTGGTAACCAACTGTACCGTCGCAGCGACCTGAACAGCGTGCTGGCCACCGACTTCGTTGTTCGGGGCCTGTATGTGCCGCAGAACGGCCGGGTAAAAGATCCGCTGTATAATCTCAGCGAACGGCGGGTTAACTCAGTCTATGGCGCGGCCGAATTCTCGTACAATGACTTCCTGTACCTGAATGTAACGGCCCGCAATGACTGGTTTTCGACGCTGGCACCGGCCAACCGCAGCATTCTGTACCCCTCGGCAACCGCTAGTTTTGTGTTTTCACAGGCGTTCGGCAACATGCCTAGCTGGTTGAATTTTGGTAAGTTACGGGCGGCCTACGCGCAGGTCGGCAGCGATGGCGATGTGAACCCTTACTCGAACAACCTGTTCTATGCGGTTAACGCCAACCTGTTTCCAAACCCGCAGGGATCTGGACAGCCAGTCGGCAACATCACCTCCAACACGGTGCCCAGCGCCACGCTGAAGCCAAGCCGCACGGCCGAAGCCGAAGTAGGTCTTGAACTGAAGATGTTCAACAACCGCGTTGGCCTTGACCTCACCTACTACAATAAAGTTACCAGCGACCAGATCGTGTCTGCGCAGGCGTCTGACGCATCCGGCTACACCAATACGCTGATTAACAACGGAGAAAGCCGCAACCGGGGTATCGAACTGTTGCTGAACCTCGCGCCGGTACGTACCCGCAACTTCTCGTGGGATATTACGCTGAACGGGTCGTATAACGAGACAAAACTGCTGAAACTGCTGACCGACGACGATGGATCGCCCGAAAAAGATTACAACAAAGACAAACTCCCCGAAGCCATCGTAGTAGGAACGGGCGTGTTTGTGGGCGAACTCCGGCAGGTAGTTGGTCAGCCGCTGGGTCAGTTGTACACCTATGGCTATCAGCGTAATGCGTCCGGCCAGATCATTCACGGTGGCGATGGCTTACCTCTGCGCACGGCAACGCCCATTTCGTTTGGGTCGGCCCTGCCTAAGTACGTGGGCGGTATCACCAATTCGTTCAATTACAAGGGCATTTCCCTCTCGGTTCTGATCGACTTCAAACTGGGCGGCAAAATGATGTCGGGCACCAACCTCAACCTGTTCCGTCATGGCCTACAGATGGAAACGCTGGTTGGCCGGGGCGATGCCGACAACAAGATGGTGGGTGCTGGTGTGAACGAAAAAGGCGAACCCAACACGGTACGCGCCTTTGTGCAGGACTACTACTCGGTGGGCCGCTCGAAAAGTTTGGGCGAACAGGTCATGTATGACGCTGGCTTCTGGAAACTCCGCCAAATCTCACTGGGCTACGACTTCACCAAAATGCTGCCCAAAAGCCTGTTCATCAAAGGCATTCGCCTGAGCGCGGTGGCCAACAACGTGGCCGTTCTGAAAAAATGGGTACCCAACATCGACCCCGAGCAGTTCGGTTTCAGCTCCGACAACCTCGTTGGCCTCGAAGCAACGGGCATTCCAATCAGCCGCAGCGTTGGGTTCAACCTCAATGTTAAGTTTTAACGACGACCTTCCCATGAAAAAAATAACTAGTCTCCTCATCCTGGCCGCCCTGTTTGTGGGCATCAGTAGCTGCGATAAAGGATTTGATGAACTGAACGTTAACCCAACCGCCGTTACGTCGCTCAACCCGGTGTTCACGTTCAACAACGCCATTATCAGTACGGCCTTTCCGGCTTCGAGCCTCATATTTGAGCATCCGATTGTCCAGCAGATGTACTCACCAAACTCAGGTGTACTGGCAGGCGGTAACTTCAACGTCGACAATCGGGGGTCGGCCGGTCCCAACGCCGCCCTATGGCAGGGATACTTCCGCAATAACATCCGCTACCTGGTTGATGTGCTGAACCAGACCAAAAACGACGCCAACCGGAGTAACCTGTATAATATGGTCCGTATCTGGAAAGCGTACTCGTTTATGGTGCTCACCGATTCGTATGGCGATATTCCGTACACGGAAGCGGGGCTAGGCTACATCGGCGGCAATACGGCTCCGAAATACGATACGCAGGAGAGCATTTACAACGACCTTATCAAAGAGCTGACCGAAGCTTCGGCAGCGCTCGATGCGGCCAAACCAACCGAAGCTGGTGAAGTAGCTTATGGCGGCAATATTCCCCGCTGGAAACGGTTTGGCTACTCGCTGATGCTACGCGTAGGCATGCGGCTCTCGAAAGTAAACCCAACCCTAGCCCAGTCGACGGTTCAGAAAGCAGTAGCGGGTGGTGTCTTTCAGTCCAACGCCGACAATGCCGTTGTGCGTAACGATGCCAACTACCAGAATCCGGTTGGCGTAACGCTCAACTCGACCGAAGCGGCCAACTACTACCTCACCGGCTATTTTGTCGATTACCTGAAAGCGACCGCTGATCCCCGGCTCGCTTCGATTGCGGTGCGTTATGTAGGCGCCAAAAGCGGTCCGGAGCAGGTAGCCGCCCGAATCGATCGCACACCGTCCATACAGATTGGCATGCCGCTGGGCTACGATAATGGTAGCATTCCAGCGCGCGCTGCCGCCGATAAGCTGGCCAGTTTCTACGACTACAGCCAGTTGGATCGCACACGTATGGGTAAACTGACGGCACCAACGTACCTGGTTACCTACGCGCAAACGCAACTGTTGCTGGCTGAGGCAGCCGTTCGCGGCTGGACAACGGGCAACGCCGCCGACTATTACAATGCCGGTGTACGAGCGCACATGCAGCAGTTAGGCGACTATGACGCAACCTCACTGGTTTCGGATGCCAATATTGCCACGTACCTGACAGCCAACCCGTATGTAGCAACCAAAGGGCTTGAGCTAATCAACACGCAGTACTGGGTGGCTTCGTTCCTGAACGGCCCCGAAGTGTTTGCTAATTTCCGGCGGAGCGGTTTCCCTAAGCTGACGCCCAATCCCTATCCGGGCAAGGAGATAAAAGGCAACTTCATTAACCGCCTGACGTACCCAGACCTGGAGATTTCGGTAAACAAAGCTAAAGTCGATGAAGCCATCGCCCGCCAGGGTGCCGATAACCTCGACACCCGTGTGTGGTGGGATAAACAGTAGATTCTCCATCCTTCGTTGATTACAGAAAACCCCGCTTAGCTAAGCGGGGTTTTCTGTTTTTACTGATCATAAGTAAGTAACCACGCAGAATTAGGCCAATGTATTCTCGGTTTTACCCCCAATCCCCTTCAGGAGGTTGGGGGTAAAACCGAGAATCGCGACAGCATAACAGTGACAAACAACTAGCCGCCGAAATGCAGTTTCATTCCTTCATGCGAATCCACGAAGCCTAACGACTCATAGAATCGTTTGGCCTCAGGCCGTTTTTTATCCGTTGTGAGTTGAAGCAGGTGAGCCCCCTTAGCCCTGGCTCGGTCAATCGCATACGCAAAAATTGACCCGCCTATTCCCATGCCCCGATAGTCATTCTTCACCCGTACCGCCTCAATTTGTGCCCGCATTCCACCCAGGTACGTTAGGTACTGAATAAAACTGAGTTGAAAAGTAGCCACAATTTCCCCATTCAGTTCGACCACAGTCAACTCCTGATTCGGGTCGGCGGCAATGATCTCGAACGCCCGCAGGTACGTTGCCGACAGTGGTAACTCAATCGTTTCCCGCGTGGCTCCCAGTGCATCATCAGCTAACAGACCGACAATCGCGATCAGGTCTGATTTGGTGGCAAGTCGGTAACTAAGTTCCATAGTTTATCGGCGTTAGGTGGCCTGTTTCCAGTCGTCAGTAAAGATGTAGGCCATTGCCAAAAGAAAGATAACAAATAGCCCCCCGGTCAGCTTAGATTTTTTTGAATATGCACACGCCAGGTACGTCCTGACTTCGTGCGTAACCGCCTTTTTGACGGAATCAACAAAACACCCGATGTTATGGCAGACCAGGACACGTACCTCATTGACGGCTCGAATCGGCGATGGTTTTTAAAACAATCATCGGCGTTGACGGGCTTCTTTCTCATGCCGCCCTTACTGGCAAAATCAGCTCAACCCGAACCGCCTATGGATGCGTCAGCAAACAAACGGTCGATTACGCTAAAAATCAATCGGAAAACATACAAACTCGATGTCGAACCCCGGGAAACCCTGCTCGACCTCATGCGCGAACGCCTCGACCTGACAGGCACCAAAAAGGGGTGCGATCATGGGCAGTGTGGGGCTTGTACGGTCCATGTCGACGGTCGCCAGGCCAACGCCTGTCTGATGCTGGCCGTCATGCATCAGAATCAGGAAATCACGACCATTGAGGGGTTAGCACCATCGAAAAGTCAGTTGCATCCTCTCCAGGCCGCTTTTGTAAAGCACGACGGCTACCAGTGCGGCTTTTGTACACCGGGACAGATCATGTCGGGCGTAGCCGTTCTCAGGCAGGGTCATGCAGGTTCAGTCGACGAAATAAGGGAGTGGATGAGTGGTAATATTTGCCGTTGCGGTGCCTACAGTGGTATTGTCGACGCCATTGAGTCGGTTCAGAAAGAAGGGAAAACCGTATGAAAGCATTTGATTATGTACAGGCCAATCAGCCTGCCGACGCGCTCCGCCTGATCGGATCCGCGCCCTCATCACGCTTCATTGCGGGTGGCACCAACCTGGTCGACTTAATGAAATACGAGGTCGAAAACCCAGATACATTGGTCGATATCAGCCGGTTACCGATGACTCAGATTGAGAAAACGGCCACTGGCGTTCGCATCGGCGCGCTAGCCCGTAACAGCGATGTAGCGGCCAATGCGTTGATCAAAAGCCAGTTTCCACTTCTGTCAGACGCGTTGCTGGCTGGCGCCTCGCCGCAGTTGCGCAACATGGCAACTATGGGCGGCAACCTGTTGCAACGTACCCGCTGCTATTACTTCTACGATACCAGCCAGCCCTGCAACAAGCGTGCGCCCGGCTCGGGCTGCGGTGCCATTGGTGGCTACAACCGGATTCACGCCATTCTGGGCGCCAGTCCACAATGCATCGCCACGAACCCCAGTGATATGAACGTGGCCCTGAGCGCGCTCGATGCCGTGGTACAGATCAGTGGCCCCAACGGTAATCGGTCGGTTCCGGTCATCGATTTTCACCGGCTTCCCGGCGAGGTTCCACAAAAAGACACGATCCTGGAACCCAACGAGTTGATTGTTGCTGTTGACGTACCTACGCCGAAAAATGCGGGCAAATCGCACTATCTGAAAGTGCGCGACCGGGCCTCGTACGCCTTTGCCATCGTCTCGGTAGCCGCCCGGCTGGCGGTTGAAGGCGGCGTCATCCGCGAAGCCAGACTGGCTCTTGGCGGTGTGGCCCATAAACCCTGGCGCATCGTTGACGTAGAGAATCAGCTAGTTGGCAAACCGGCGAATGACGCCACGTTTCAGGCTGCCGCGAAACAATTGCTGGCTGGTGCGCAACCCCACGAGCACAACGCGTTCAAAATCAAATTAGCCCAATCAACTATCGTCAGAGCGTTGCAGACGGTGGCGTGATTGATTGGTTGATTAGTGGACTGGTTACGCCTAATCAACTAATCAACCAATCATCCATTAACCAATCCCCCAACATCATGGCAAAGAAACTCATAGGTGATCCCATCGACCGCATCGATGGGAAGCAGAAAGTCACCGGCTCGGCCCGGTATTCAGCCGATATAAAACATCCCGGTCTGGTACATGGTGTGCTGGTGATGAGCACCATCCCTACTGGCCGAATTCAGAAAATCGATACGACCGAAACGCTCAGACTACCGGGCGTGCTGGCCGTAATGTCGCATGAAAATGCGCCAAAGCTGGGCGGTATGGACAAGAACAAGACCAGTCAGGTAGCTACCGACCGGGTGTTGCACGTGTTTCAGGATAATGTGGTGCATTATAACAACCAGCCTATTGCGATGGTCATCGCCGATACGTTCGAGCGGGCCGTTGAAGGCGCTTCGCTGGTTCGGGTAACCTACGATGCGCAACCCTACAAGCCGGAACTGCCCGCCAACATCAAAAGCGCACAGACACCCAAGCAGCTACCCCGTTACGATGATCAGGTGGATACGTTACGGGGTGATATGAAGAAGGGAATGACCGAGGCAACAGCTAAGTTGGAGGCCACCTACCGCACTCCCACGCAGTTTCACAATGCGCTGGAGCCGCACGCGTTGCTGTCTGTTTGGGAGGGCGATAAACTGACGATATACAACGCTACCCAGGGCATTTCGGCCAACCAGAAGCGGGTAGCTGAGCTGTTCGGTATTCCAAAAGAAAACGTCCGGGTGATCACTCAGTTTCTGGGCGGCGGTTTTGGCAGTAAAGGCACCACATTTTCGCAATCGATACTTGGGCCAATGGCGGCTAAACTGGTTAACAAGCCGGTGAAACTGGTGCTAAAGCGTGAACACATGTTTGGCATGGTTGGCTCACGGTCGGCCACTGTTCAGGCTATGATGGCCGGAGCCACTGCCACGGGCCAACTGACGGCCATGTCGCACGATACGGTGGCCCAGACCGGCACGATGGATGACTTCATGGAACCAGGCGGCACCATCACCCGGATGCTCTACGCCTGCCCCAACCTGGCTACAACCCACAAATTCATTAAAGCCAATGTTGGGTATACCTCGCCTATGCGCGCACCGGGTGAAGCACCGGGCGTTGTTGCGCTGGAATGTGCCATCGACGAACTGGCTACCCAGCTAAAGATGGACCCGCTCCAGTTCAGGCTGGTCAATTATGCCGAAACAGACCCGCACAAGAATCTGCCCTACACGAGCAAATCACTTCGGGAATGTTACCAGCAGGGTGCCGATAAATTTGGCTGGTCGAAACGGCCCGCACAAGCCCGCGCTACCCGCGATGGCAACTACCTGATCGGCACCGGCATGGCTACCACCGTATATCCCGTCAACCGGGGCGAGTCGTCGGCCATGCTGCGCCTGAACACGGACGGGACCGTTCGCCTCGAAACCGCGACACAGGATCTGGGCACAGGTACGTTCACGATCATGACGCAGATTGCCGCTGATATTCTGGGCCTGTCGCCCGATATCGTGACGCTGGGAGCAGGTGATTCAAACTATCCCGAAGCCGTTGGATCGGGTGGTTCGCGCACGACGGTCACTACCGGGTCGGCCGTAGCAGAAGCGGCAGAAGATGTACTCAAGCAACTAAAGAAGATGGCCTATAGCGATAAGAAGTCGCCCCTATATGCCGCTGCCGCCGCCGATCTGGTTGCCCAAAATGGCCGGCTCGAATCGAAATCGAACCCTACAAAGGGCGAGTCGCTTACTAGCCTGTTGAAACGAAACGGCAATAAACCGGTCGAAGCAACGGTAAAATCAACGTCGGGAGCCGAAAAGGACAACTATTCCATGAATGCCTTCGGAGCCGTATTTGTCGAGGTGCGCGTGGACGAGGCCCTGGGTGAGGTACGTGTCTCCCGGATGCTGGCGACGATCGCGGCCGGAAAAATCGTCAACGAAAAAACGGCCAGAAGTCAGATTCTGGGCGGTATGGTATGGGGCGTCAGTATGGCCCTGCACGAATATGCCGCCCGCGACCAACGGACAGGCCGGGTGATGAACCCAAATCTGGCCGAATACCACGTACCTGTCAACGCCGATATACGCAACATCGACGCTTTTTTCATCGAAGAAAACGACGAGATCGTAAACCCGGCGGGGGTAAAAGGAATTGGCGAGATTGGCATTGTGGGTACGGTTTCTGCCATTGCCAACGCCGTTTACCACGCTACTGGCAAACGCCACTACGAATTGCCGATCACGGTGGAGACGGTTATTGGCTGATTGGTTATTGCCGCCGCGCGGCCCTTCGACAGGCTCGGCGCCCCCGGCTCAGGGTGACAAGCTCACTCAAGGTCGTCATCAACGTACCTAGGTGTCCTGTCACCCTGAGCCGGGGGCGCCGAGCCTGTCGAAGGGCCACGCGTCAGCAATAACCAATCAACTGATTAACCAATAACCATTTACAACTTGACCTTGAACAATCTGAACGGATAGGTGACTTTATCCTGTCCGTCATTATACTTCGCCGTTCGGTGAATCTGGGCCGCCGTGACATACAGATACCCGTCGGGGCTAATACCGAAGCTGTCGGGCCACAGCAGCCGATCATCCTGGAAAATCGTTTCCAGTTGCCGGGTGGGCGTGAACCGACGGATGGCCTTGTTCGGCGAGTCGGTGAGGTAGATATTACCCGCCTTGTCGGCGATCATGCCGTGCGAAACGCCTGTTTCGCCCATCAGTTCCACGCCCGCCGCCACCTGCTCTGGTGTCAGGCCGGGGTTTGTTAACAGCTCTGTTGCAATTCGGTAGAGCTTCGTCTGGTTGATAGCCCGGTAGTAGAGATAGCGGGAATCAGGTGTGAGAGCAATGCCATTTACGTTGCTGCTGAACATCCGGCCAGCTTCGTCCCTAACCTCCTTTCCCTCAATGACCAGCTTGAAACCGGGGTCGGCAACGGTTGATGGATGGTTCTTTAGTACGGTTCGGCTCTTGCCTGTTGTTAGGTCCAGCACCACAATAGCCGAGCGTCCGGGATCCGACAGGTAAGCGATCTGCCGCCCTGAATCTACCTGTACATCGTTGAGGCCGGTCTGTTCACGGGGCAAATCTTCAAAGCGGTAAACCCGCACGACCTTATTCGTTTTCAGGCTGATTTTCAACAGCTTAATCCCGTCCGTTATGGTTGGACTACCAGCCGGACTAGCCGGATCGAGCACCCATAATGTGTTGGTCGGATCAACAAACAGCGCCTGCACACTGATCAACCGATCCTGCGGTTTCAGCGAGTCCCATTGGTTCCATTCGGCGTTTGGATACGGTCGGCGCTGCCCGTCAACGATCTCGGCCAGCCCGTACCGGTAGGTTGCCCGCTTAGGGAATGTCACAAAAACACGGCTACGCGGCGCGTCATTCGACACCGCCAGCCCAATCGGTTGATAGGGGCCAAACTCAGCCACCTCAACCAGTTTAGGGTCGGTCTGGGCCATGGCAAGTAAGGCAGGTACGGTTGTCGTTAGCAGAGAAAGAAGCAGATTTTTCATCGTCTATTAGACAACTAGTTGTCAGTTGGGCCACTTGAGAAACTAAAACGAAGTCATTATACCCTACCAATTTTATCGCCTTTTGTTTGCGTAGCGCGTCCCCGACTGAAGGTTGCGCTACGAACCTGTACTGAAAATTTTCGCCAACCTTGTAATGTTTATCGCGGTCAGTCGTCTTTGTCCTTGAAATGGATCTACACGCATTCAAGCAACGGATTTTACCTGTTCAGAATCGGCTCTTCCGGTTGGCTACGCTTTTTCTACGCAACCATGAAGATGCTGAGGATGCCTTGCAGGATGTAATGATGCGACTGTGGGACAACCGACAACAACTGGATACCTATCAAAGCGTGGAAGCCCTGGCCGTTCAAATGACTAAAAACCTGTGTCTGGATCGTCTGAAGGCCCATGACCGACGGAAGCCGGTCGATAATGCGGAACTGGGTAACGTACCTGCCGACCAACTTTCGCCCTATCGACAAACGGAGTTGACCGACAGTGCGGGCCAAATGCGACGGCTGATTGATGAGCTGCCCGAAACGCAGAAACTGGTGCTGCATCTGCGCGATGTAGAAGAGTATTCCTTTGAAGAAATTGAACAGGTAACCGGCCTATCGCTTAACACGATCCGGGTGACTTTATCGCGGGCGCGGCAACGACTACGAGACGGTTACGTAAAACTAAATGACTATGAATCCAACTATTGATGCGTTGCTGGCACGCTATTATGAGGGCGAAACAACGCTGGAGGAAGAGAAAATACTGCGCGATTTTTTCCAGAATTCTACACAGCTACCCGCTCATTTACAGCGCCATGCGTCCCTGTTTCAGTATGTAGCCACTACGCAGTTACAGCAAACACCGATTGATTTTGTAGCTCGTTTTGATCAGAAGGAAGCATCACGACCTGCTGGTAAAATCCGGCAGCTTACAACCTGGGGACTTCGACTGGCGGCGGGCGTCACGTTGTTGCTAATCGGCTTTGCAGGCGGGCGGCTATACTCTGGCCGAAGCTTATCGGACAGCCCGGTATCGGCTGTTGGTGATCAGCCAGAAGCCGCCACGATGAAAAAAGTGCTGGCGTTCGACGCAATGGAGCAGACCTCGGCCAGCGACCGCATTCAGGCCGTGAACCAGAGTTATGACCTCGACCAGGCCGACCACGAGATTACCCAGTTACTGGTCAATACGCTCAACTTCGACGCCAACGTCAATGTGAGGCTGGCCGCTTGCCAGGCGCTACTTCACTTCGAGCGGGAAGAAGGCGTTCGTGAAGCGTTGATTCAGTCGTTGCGGATTCAGAAAGACCCAAACGTGCAGTTAACGCTGATCGACGCGCTGGTGGCCATTAAAGAGAAACGGGCTACGACCGAAATGCAGTCGTTGGCCCGCAACCAGCAGGTGCTGGAAGTAGTGCGCTTAAAAGCCGAAGAAGGAATCGGCGTATTAACCAACTCATCTCAATCTCCTTCCTAATAGGTATCAACTAATTTCTAGAGTCATGAAAAAAATGATGTTACTAGGCATTTTATGCCTGAGTCGATTCACCGTGCTTTATGCGCAGGAAAACAAAACTAAATCTGGTTCCGGCCAATACAAAGCGGAAGAAGGAGACGTGGTACAAGGGCAGGTTAAAGAATACAAGACCAAACTGACCAATTCGTCTGACCAGAAAGTGACGATCACGTTAAATGCTGCTAACCTGAAGATTGAGGGATACAGTGGTAACGAACTGATCATTCAGACTTCTGCTAAACTACCGGTGGTGCCCGAACGGGCGAAAGGTCTCCGGCCACTGTATAACTCAGCCGTAGACAACACGGGTATTGGGCTGGCGGTCACTACAGAAGATGGAGGACTCCACATCGAAAGTGCTTCGCCGAGAAATGTCCCCTATACGATTCGTATCCCGCAGAAAGTGGCGATCCTATACGAACAGATTAATTGGAATATGGGCCACGTGACCATTCAGAACGTGGATGGCGACCTGGAGCTTCGGACTAATAATGGCAGCATTTCGTTAACGGACGTGACCGGGCCTATTGTGGCTAACACGACTAACGGCGAAGTTAAAGTAGCCTTCTCGACGCTAAATCAGCGTAAGCCAACGGCCATCACAACCATCAACGGTTCAATCGACGTCACCTTGCCTGCTACCACCAAAGCCAACTTCAAATTGAGCAACATCAATGGCGGCATCTACTCTGATTTCGATTTTGGTGTGAACAAAAAAGATGGCCTTACGCGCATGGGTGGCGGGTATAGTTCTAATGGTACGACCAACGGCGGCGGAGTTGATCTACAGTTGAAAACGATCAACAGCGACATCTATATCCGCAAGCAGAAGTAAGGCATTCACTCACATTTCCTCTCCTACCCCCATGAAAAACACGTTTGTACTCCTGTTAATTCTGGCGTTCACAGCACCTGTTATTGCCCAGAAAATCATAACTAAATCGCTGCCTCTCTCATCGGGTCAGGCGGTTCATCTCAATCTGAGATTCGGTGATAGCATCCAGGTACGTTACTGGGACAAATCAGATGTGTCGGTGCGGATTGCCGCTACCATCAACAACGGCAAGCTCAACGATGCGCTTACTGTTGAAACAAGCTCGACTGATCAGGCAGTGAAACTGACAACCGATTTCGATAAAGAATTGATCAAGCAGGGCAAATCTGAAGATTGCCCAGGCAACGGAAACAGATCGACCTGGCAAACAGATAGAAACGGAACGTCTTACTCCGTTTGTAGCACGATCAACTACGTCATTTTTCTTCCTCGAAAGGCCGCCCTCCGCGTAGAAACGATCAATGGAAACATCGACATTCAGGGAGCCACAAGCCCGGTCTGGGCTAAGTCGATCAGTGGGTTTGTCGATGTGGGCTGGGCAGGAAACAAGGGAGCAACGGTGGCCATGAAAACCATTACGGGTGAAGTGTATTCCGATCTCAGCATCGATTTCAAGAACAAACGCGAGAAGCACCCCATCGTTGGTTATCTGCTGGAAGGCACGGTACTTAGCGGTGGCCCGGAGGTGCGGCTGGAGTCGATTAGCAACAATATTTTTCTACGAAAAGAGAAATAATAAGGTCATTTCTGCCCGTCGTGCAACGTTTAGGGGGGCGGTGCATCTTTTGAGTGCTAGTTAAGTTCAGGTTCATCCCATTTTCAGGCCCCTTTACCCCATTCTCTACACAAGCCTGAAGGTAGCGCCTAGTTTTGACTATCAATCGATAAAACGCTACGCCACAGCGGACGTATCGTAATGACCGCTTAACATCAATCAACCTCTTATGAAGCTTTTTTTAGCTGTAGCCGCCCTGGCGCTATGGGTTGGGACCGCTTTTGCCCAATCTGCCCCTAAAGTCACCGTTACCGGGTCGCTTATCGACTCGGTAACGACAAAGCCGGTTCCCTTTGCCACCGTCGCGTTACGGAAAGCCACTGCGCTCATTGTCGGCACCACTACTGATAGCTCAGGTACGTTCAAACTGGCAAACATAGCGCCGGGCAGCTACACCGTCACCCTGTCTTCAGTAGGGTATACTGCTAACAGCCAGGCCATTACCCTATCAATCGATCAACCCTTGATGGCTATCGGCGCGATTCGAATGGTGTCTGATAGCCGCACACTTAGTGAATTGACGGTAACGGCGCAGAAAGCGTTGATCGAGGAAAAGGGCGATCGGCTGGTCTACAACGCCGAGAAAGACATCTCCAATGTGGGTGGTTCGGCCGCTGATGTGTTGCGTAAAGTACCGTCGCTGAGTCTGGACCTGGACGGCAACATTCAGATGCGGGGCAACAGCAACATTCGCGTATTGATCAACGGTAAACCATCGGCGATGATGGCCCGCAACCTGGCGGATGCGCTGAAACAGATGCCTGCCGACAACATCAAATCGGTGGAGGTGATCACCAGTCCCGGTGCCAAATATGATGCCGAGGGCGCGGCGGGCGTGATTAACATCATCACGAAAAAAGCGCTTCAGGGGTTCAATGGATCGGTGATGGCCTCACTGGGCAACATGAACCGGAGCATGAACACAAAGCTCTCGGTGAGAACCAAAAAGATAGGCGTTTCACTATCGGCCAGCGGGTATCAGTTCCGAAACATTCGGGAAGCACAGATCACACGCACGACCCTTTCGGCCGGTCAGCCGTTGAATTATCTGTTCCAACAAAGTGCGGCTGACAATACCGGAACGGGCGGCTACGGGGAGTTCAGCCTGGATTATGACCCTGATTCAACGAGCCGGATCAACTTTTCGGCCAATGCCTGGGGCGGATCGTATCCCAACAATAGCTCCGTTCTCAACCGCCTCACCGATCCGGCGGGCAACCCGTTACAGACGTTCCGCAACGACATTCAGTTTCGCAATCCCTACGGCAACACCCAGTTCGATCTGGGCTACACCAAAACATTCAATAAGCGCGGGGCAAATGCGACCCCGGCCGAGTTCACCTTGCTGACGCAGTTTAGCCGGATGCCCGACAATTACTTCTACGATACCGACCGCTACACGTTGAACGAAACCGAGCAACTTAGTTTCCGGCAGCACAGCACAAACTACAGCCGTAACAAAGAATACACGCTCCAGGCCGACTACACCTATCCGTTCCTGATTCGAACCAGCCGCGACACGATGCAGTTCAAGCTCGAAACGGGCCTGAAAGTCATCCGGCGCGACATTGGCAGCGAATACCGAGTAGAGCAATCGGCTGACGGTCAGTCACCTTTCGTTACCGACCCCACGCAATCGAATGATTTCGACTACAACCAGCACATCTATTCGGGCTATACCGCCCTGCGGGTCGAAACCAAACAGAAATGGAATCTCAACCTGGGTGCCCGGTTCGAAAAAACGGTGATCGACGGTAACTTCCTGACTACTCAAACCAAACTGAATACGCAATACACGAATCTGATTCCGAGTATCACGATCTCGAAAGCCATCAAAACGCACACGCTAAAAGCGAGTTACACACAACGGATTCAGCGCCCTCAGCTCTGGTTTCTGAACCCGTGGGTAAATGCCAGCGACCCGCGCAACCTGCAAACGGGCAATCCGTATCTGAATCCTGAACTAAACCACGCCATTGAACTCGGCCACAGTGTATCGACTAAAGCGGGCCTGTCGATCAACTCGGCCTTCTACTGGCGCATGACCGACAACGCCATCGAATACATCCGAACAGTCGATGAAGCGGGCATTTCCCTGAGCAAGCCGCAGAACATAGCCCAGCGCAAAGCCTACGGCCTGAACGTGAACGTATCGGGGCAGGCCAACAAAAACTGGACGCTAAATGGCGGCGTTGATGCGCGGTACGTAGACCTGACCAGCGTTGCCCTGAACCAGAGCAACAGCGGATTGGTGGGGAATATGAATGTGAGCAGCACGTACAAGCTGCCCCATAATTACACCTTTCAGGCAAACGCCAACGTCAATTCGGGCTGGATTATGTTGCAGGGATCGGGGTCGAGTTTCTACTGGTACGGCTTTGCGCTGAAGCGGGAAATGATGGACAAAAAAGCAAGCCTGACCCTTGGGGTCAACAACCCGTTCAACCGGGGCGTTTCCCAAACCAACCTCCAGTCGGGCCCCTCATTTGAATCGGAAGCGCGTTCTTTCTTCGTCAGTCGCTCAGTTCGGCTGGCCTTCGAGTGGCGGTTTGGTCAGATGAGTGCTGGCGGCAAACAAAGCAAAAAAGTCCAGAACGACGACGCAGGCGGGCGGTGAGGTAGCTGTTTTACCCCCAACTCCCTGAAGGAGGCTCCTGCTCCGCTTACTAAATCGCGGAGCAGGAGCCTCCTTCAGGGGGTTGGGGGTAAAACAGCATCAAACGTACAGAGCGTAGCTACGTAATCTTTACTGCCGTCGGTGACCCACGAGTCTAGCTGGGCCGGGTCCTTAAGCTGCTGACCACGGAACCGGGGCACCACCATGTAGCCACATTTCACATCGGTCAGTGCCGACATGTCGCTCCATAGCTTCTCGATCTGCGCAACCGGGTAAATATCTTCCTGCCCATGTCCCCACCGGTATTTCACGTCTTTAAGCGTCACGTAGGTCGGTATCCGATGTGCCACGCTACGAACTGCTTTAGCTAACTGCGCCTCATCGCCGGTCTGAAGATCGGCGCGGGTCAGGCCGAAGAGTTGCAGCAGTGCGTCGATCTGAATCCAGGTCGTGTTTGAGTTGTAGTAGCTCAAGTTCAGTTCGTCTTCTTCGCGGGGTTGCGCCAGCCCTTCCAACAGTCGGATGTGGCCGTTCACGCGCGCCAGTCCACCCCCACGGTCCTCGATTCGGCGGGGAACCACCTCAAACGTCAGCGCATTGCTCGACTCCAGGTGATGACCCAGGGCGGCCGGGTCCACATCGGCGCCGAGCGTATCGATGTTATGCAGCATCAGCGTTTCTACCTCCGGGTGCTCGGCGAGCAGTTTGGCCAGCGTGCCGTTGCGCAACAGGTTCGACACTTCGTACCAGTGCCCGAGGGGCGAAAACCGCTGGGCGGCAATGTTGTCTACGTAGTCGGTGCCTTCGCCTTTCGATTTGGCCCAACTGATCATGGCCTGCCGCCCGGCGTCACGCACTTTCTGCTTATTTTCATCCAGCATTTCCTGCGGTGTTTCTTCCCACATGAAACGAAGGTCACGCTCCATTGGCACAAAACGCTGCCCGATAGACCGGCCCGGCGACAGGTACGTTGCGCCGGCATACCCGAAGTTGCCCGTCTGGGCCAGCTTCTTACGGATGGGTTCGTGCGTCATGTAGCTGGTTGCCACCAGGTGCGGAATGGCGGTACCGTATTTTTCGGCCAGCTTCCGTGTTTTCGCCAGGTGAATTTCCAGGAAGCTCCGGTGTGCCCCGTCGAGTTCAACAAACGGGTTGATGGTTTTAATTACCCCCGCCCCTTTTGTCCAGCGACTGCCGACACCGGCCCCCAGGCTCAGAACGGCCACTTTCCCGGCCCGAATGGCTGCCTCGCCCACCTTCGCCGACGCAGTTACCGATTCGAGTTGAACAATATCGCCGGGGTGCACATCGTCAATCGACGTATCCACGGGAAGTCGGTTGCGGGATAAGCCGATACGTCCTTTCTGGATTTCTTCCCGAATTTCTTCGTGTTGAATGAAGTCGAATCCGTTGTCTTTCTTGATCCGGTCGGCCTTCTCATTCTCCACGCTCCGGTTGCCCTGCGATGTAGGGTCCGACACCTTGAAGAGATTGCTGATAATGGTACGCAGCAACGGATAGGCCTGGTTATTCTGTTCGCAGTGTGTGGTAAAGAAATCTATTTCGGCCCGCCGACCATACGGAATAGTCGCCGGGTCTTTCCTGACCAATTCCGACACGTGAATGCCGTAGTACGGTTCCGGCATCATCGCTTCAGCACCTTCGTGCAGGGTCGACCAGGTGCCACGCGGGTTGATGCTCCAGTTATAGACCACCGGCTCCATCGCGAAGGGCAGCGAATCGGATAGTTCGGCTTTCGTCTTCCGCAGAATGTCCAGCACCTGCATCTTGTAGTCCTCGTACTGCGCCGGGTTCACGAACATGCCCATGCCCCCGCCCGACATGCCGCCGAGCATCAGGAAGCCGTAGTAGTCGTTGCCGAACTGCTTTTTGGCCTTGGCAATGATCTGTTCGGTGAAATAAGTCGAGGCCCAGGGGATGATCGTTTTGATGGGTCCCTCCCAGTTTCGGGCTGTGTTGGCCCCCAGCTTCTTAATATCGCCTTCTTTGATGGCTCCCAGAATATTGTCGAAAATCTGGTTTGTTTGCTGCCGGGCCACCCATTCTTTATCGCCCCGAAGCAGGTATTTTTCGGTCACCATCTCCAGAATCGGTCCGACGTTCGACGCCATGCCGCCGTGCATCAGCACCAGCGAGTTCATGATTTTTTCCTGAATGTCGGGATGTACTTCGTCGCCCTGCAACACGCGGTGACGGGGCAGCAACGTACCCCGGCTAATGCCATATTCAGGGTCGCCTTCCTGCGCAAACGTACCCTGAATGGCTTTGATACCCGGCCAGACCCCACCGGAATCCTGCCAGCCACCGCCCGAACCGCCAATCCACTCGCCCAGAATGGCGCGGGAAGCCACCAGTCGGCGTTCGCTTTCTTCCAGTCCACCTTCCAGGTTGCGGGTTTGTCCCGTAGCCCGCATCAATAGGCTGATGATGGAGCCCAGCAAGTTGGTCGACACGGCAAAGCGGGAGCCCTTCGGAATGTCGTTCACTTTGGTGACGAGTTCGATGCCCATGCCCGGTGCCACAATCCGGGTCAGGATTTCGGGCAGCGACTGGTTTGTGCCTTCAAACGAAGGTGGAATCAGGCCCGACGCAATTACCCCGGCTTTCACCAGACTGAGGTAGTCATTCCCGAAATTGAACAGATCGGCCAGGTCGTGAATATCCTTGGTGGTATTCAGATCGACGCTGGTGAGGCGCAAAACGGGTTCCGAAATAACCCGAACAAAGCATTCCAGCGGTGGCCGGATATCTTTGTCACGACCGAAAACGCCCAGATCAATAGAGATATTGATGACGCGGGCACCTTCGGGGTAATCCATGCCCAGAAAGAAAATATCCGACCAGCCACTATGCGTAAGGTCCATCCGCACCGACGTTTGTTCGTGCAGGATGGGGTAAAAAAGCGAGTTGTCGGGCCGTTGCAGCAGTTTGGGCTGGATGCGAATCGGGTGCTCGGTCTGATGCCCCACGCGGAACATCCACTGGTTGCCTTTGCTGGACCGCACGCTTTTCCGAACCTGATCGGCCAGAATCTGAAACGATAGCTGATGATAACTGTCGGCCAGGGCGCTGAACAGCGTAGCACTTGGCCCCTGCCTGTCGAGGTCCTGCAAGAACCGGGCAATGGCCTGCTCAAACCGACGCGCCAGCAGGTCTTCAAAACCAGCGTAGGGTATTTTGCCGATGGCAGGCGTTTCCGGGGCGTCGGTCAGCGAAAAGCGAAAGCCAGCCGACAGGAACAGGATGGCCCGTACTTTGTCGTACAGGTTCGGCGTCGACTTGCGAAAATCATCCAGTTCCCGCAGCGCCTTCAGCAGGTTAGCGGCAGAGAGCGTGCGGCTAAGGTCAAAGAAGGATCGGTTGCGGGTAGTGGGATCAGCAGACGTAATGGTTTCTATAAAAACATTCATGTTGTGTTGATTTTGGGCAGAGGGGGCATGTTGCTTTCGCGTGGCCCTTCGACAAGCTCAGGGTGACAGTCCCACTCAAGATTGTCATTCACGTGCTTGGGTGAGTTGTCACCCTGAGCTTGTCGAAGGGCCACGCGAAAGCAACACGACCCAAGCCCCTTCGCCCATTTACACTAGTTGCGCCTTTCTTGTATTTGCTTCTGCCAATAATTCAACCATCGAGGTGAGCGTTTCGTCATGCGCTTCGCCCGCCAGGCCCAACGCCATTTGCGCCCGCATCAGGCCAGTCCGGCCGCTCAGGTCATACCGATTGCCTTTCATTTCCAAAGCCAGGTACGTTTCCGTCTCGGCCAGTTCCTGAAGCGACGGGGTTAATGGCGTGTTTGAACTGCCCTGGGCAATGTGTTTTTCGAGGATGTCGAAAACGGTGGGCGTCAGCACGTGCATGCCGAAGAAACACAGGTAATAACCCACCCGCAAACCGGGCGTTTGCAGTTCCAGTTCGGCTACGCTCAATGATGGCTTTTCGATGAGTTTCTCGATCTGATACACGCCGCTCTTATTGGGTACGTGCTTGCCGGTTATGGTGCCATAGCGCCCGATCTGGTGCTCGATTGTGGGATTAACGGCTGATACCGAGCAATTTTCCTCCGTAGCCAGTTCAATCAATTGAGCAGCGCAACGTTTGCCAACCAGGTTCGATACGTACAGGTAATCGCCAAGCAGCAGCAGGAATGGCTCGTTATTGACGAAGTCCCTGGCGCAGTGAACGGCATGCCCGTAGCCCAGCGGCTCGGGTTGCTCGGTAAACTGAACGCGACTGATGAGGTGATCGATTTTTTCGGCTTCCTGACGCGCCCAGTCTACGTTTTTAAACGATTTAACCAGGTTATCCCGCAGGGAGGTGAAGGCGTTGATGTAGCGTTCGCCATCACCGGGGGCGCATACCACGCAGATCTCTTCGATTCCACTCAGAAACGCTTCTTCAGCAATGGCCTGAATAACGGGCTTATGAAGCCCATCAATATCGATAACCGGCAGCATGGCTTTCTGAATGGTGTCGGCAACGGGATACAATCGTTCGCCGCGGGCAGCAGCGGTAATAACGGCTTTTCTTATTTTCATTGGGAACGGACAGCAAAATCAATTCGATGCCCAAAGTTTGCCAAAAGAACCCAATTAAACGACCCCAAAGCGAAGTTGCTACCGTATGGCTTGTTTCACGTATATCAACGTACCTGGTGAAACGTACCTGGTGAAAGGAAATGTGAAAGTCTATACAACTGGGCTGCGAAGCCCGGTACAGTCCATAGGAACTCAACGAGGCCGTAATCCATGCCTATGACAAGCTTGTGGCCGGGATGGATAAAGTCTATGAACGGCTGATTGCCTTCAAAAGGCAAAAGAATTCCGAACTGGTAGTGATTCGGGATAACAAGATCGTGAAGATTAAACCGTAATAACGATCAGAAACGTACCCATTAGTACATGACAAAGCCCCGTCTAATGCCAATAGGCAGCATTAGATGGGGCTTTGTTCATATTCGGCAACGCGCTATAACAACTTATCCGGCGTGATCGGCAGTTCGCGGACGCGTTTGCCGGTGGCACTCATCCACAGCGCTTACAACATTGTTACCAACGCATCGGCAGTGTTGATAAGGTTGGCTTTTTTTAGGGTCTGAATTACCTCAATGGACCTTTTGGGTGGATTTCGTAAGCTGGCCACCTGTTTAAGAAAAGCATTTAATACCTCATTAGGATTTGTCTCGAGCAGACCTACGACAAACAAGTCAGGGTGCTGAACTTCTAAATTGAACGTACCTAAATAATCGGCGGGAAAATCCTTTAGGTTAGCTGTAACAATGATATGGGCACGACTATAAATGGCTGCTGCCAGCACGTGGCGATCGTCTGGATCAGGTAGTCTAAGAGAACGAATCATCGCTTCATACCCTTGCACAGTTGCGTCAGGAAAAGCATTATCCATTGCCTCTGTGGTTCGTTGAAGCTGTGTACAGTTAAATCAGGTCGATTCAGTAACAGGTTGCGCGTCCACTCCTCATGAATTCTGTCTGTCCATTTTGGGGCATATAACCCCTCATTAGCCAGATATAATAGTAAATCTCGTATAGGTGCCGGATACAGTACACATGCGTCAAGTAGCGCGCCATCTTCGCTCCCTGTATCATTCATATCCCAGGTTAAGCGCCTGCGCCTGTTGGGTTAAGAATGCCAACTGCTGGTCACGCACAATCTGTTGCTTAGTAGCGTAGTCAAGTACATCTGCCAGCGAAATACGTCGGTGGCTACCTACTTTCCTAAATGGGATTGCCCCCGCTTCCAGTAATTTGACAATATGTGGCCTCGACACAGCCAATAGGTCGGCCGCTTGCTGTGTGCTTACTTCTGAATCAGAAGGAGCAAGCGATATCCCCTTTCCTTCAGCCATGCCAGATAAGATAACAGCTAATAAGTGAAACGCTTTAGCTGGAATGGTAACGGAGAATGAATTCCCTGCCTCAGACTCATTCTGTACCTGAATCCTTACTCCTGCCGTGCCGTTCTGTATGGCCGTCGCAAAAAACGGAAGTGATTCGCGGGCTACTTGCTGATCCTGTAAAGTTGGTCTCTCAACAATGGTTTCCATATCTTTTATTGCCTTTCGTACGAATTCGATAAACGAAATAAACGAAACAAAGTTTCTGGTCTAATCGAAGTATCAAGCACAAAAGCAAAGAAGCCACACCTGACAGCTTAGGTAGGAAGTGTCAAGCATGGCTTTCGCGAACTGTTAATTTTCACAACAACTTATCCGGCGTGATCGGTAACTCGCGGACGCGTTTGCCGGTGGCGTTGAAAATGGCGTTGGCTACGGCGGCAGCTACACCTACGATGCCCACTTCACCGATGCCTTTTATACCCATCCTGTTGGCTTTCTGATCGTCTTCCCGGATGAAAATTGCGTCCATATCGCCGATGTCGAGGTTGGCAGGTACGTGGTAATCGGCGAAGGAGCGGGTCACGAAATTGCCCCAGCGCGGATCGAGCACCGATTCTTCGGTCAGGGCCATGCCGATACCCCAGATGTTGCCGCCAATGATCTGCGAACGGGCTGTTTTTGGGTTCAAAATGGTGCCAGCACCCGTCACCGCCAGAAAACGCTTCACCCGAACCATGCCCGTAAACCGGTTTACGGCCACTTCGGCAAAGTTGGCGTTGAAGCTGTGGGCTGAGTACTCTTCGGCGCTCTCCAGTGGTTTGGCGTCGATACGGGTCTGGAAATCGGTCAGCTTTTCGGACTGCATCAACTGCGAAGCCGTAGGGCGGGCGAAGTACTGCTTGCCCGATCGGGTGAGCAACTCATCCGTGATTTTCTGGCAGGCATCGTTCACCGCATTGGCGTAGCTGGATGCGCCCACCGAACCTACGGCACCAGCGGCGGGCGGAAGGTCAGAATCGCCCAGAATGACCTTGACATTGCGCAGGGGCAGGTCCAGCGCGTCGGCGGCTGTCTGGGTCAGAATGGTATACGTACCTGTTCCCAGGTCAGCAGCGGCCAGCTCAACGGTGGCCATGATCTCGGTACCCGTTCGTTTCAGCTTCACAATGGCCGACGTGGGGCGCTGGTGCGCCGGGTACGTTCCGCAGGCAACGCCGTAGCCAATCAAGTAATTTCCCTGCTGATTCTGGCCGGGTTCGGCTTTGCGTTTCTCCCAGCCAAACGCCTTTGCGCCAACCTTCAGGCAGTCAACCGCCTTGCGCGACGACCAGGGTTTACCGTTCGATGGGTCGCGTTCGGGCTCGTTCTTCAGGCGCAACTCAATCGGGTCCATCTTCAAGGCATAGGCCAGTTCGTCCATCGCCGATTCAAGCGCAAAACTCCCGGTCGATTTGCCGGGGCCGCGCGTGTAGGTAGGAATGATCACGTTCATCGGCACCGTGCGGTAGGTGATGAGCGAGTTGGGTACGTCGTACATGATCTTCGAACAATCGCCACAGGGCTCGACAAACTCATTTTTTATGGCTCCGTGCGTAGTGATCTCATGAGCCAGTGCCGTTAGTTTACCGTCTTTGGTAGCAGCCAAACTCACTTTCTGCAGATTTCGCTGCCGCATCCCGACCGAGTTAACCATCTGCTGACGGGTCAGCGCCAGTTTCACCGGACGATTCACCTGTTTGGCCGCCACAGCCGCCAGCACCAGATTAGCCCACTGCCCACCTTTCGAGCCAAACCCGCCGCCAATGTAGGGCGTAACGATACGTACCTGATCCGTTTTGATGTTCAGGGTGTTGGCCGCTGCACTTTGTGCGCCGTTCACAATCTGCGAGCTGTTGTACAGGGTCACCCGGTCGCCATTCCATTCGGCAATGGTGGCGTGGGGCTCCAGCGGATGGTGGTGTTCGATGGGCGTTTCGTACACCTGCTCCACTTTATACTCGGCCTCGCGCATCGCCGCTTTCGCATCGCCGCGAATAGCATCGGCTTTGTCTTTTTCCTTCGGAAGTACGGCATCTTCTGCCAGCTTCTCAAAATCAACTTTCGGCTCTTTCCTGTCGTAGGTGACACTGACCAGATGCGACGCGTGACGGGCCTGCTCAAACGTTTCGGCAACGACCATACCGATATGCTGTCCGTAAAATTCAATCTCGGGGCTTTGCAACAGGGCACCACCCCGAATACCCCCGTTGACGTTGAGTTTCGGGGCGTTGGTATGGGTAATGACGGCCAGTACACCGGGTGCTTTTTCGGCGGCGGCAGTATCGATGGTTTGAATGGTTCCGGCGGCAATCGTGCTTTTGAAAATGACGGCGTAGGCGAGGTTCCTGACCGGGTAATCCGTTGAATAGGCTGCTTTCCCCGTCACCTTGGCGATCCCGTCGATGCGGCTGACGGGCGTGCCAGTAAGTTTTTTGTTGTCTTGCATAAGAAAAAGTCATTTAGCTGCGCTGTCATTAGGCTGCGCCGTCATTAGTCATTACGTGGCACTGCTATTAGTTACTGGCAATGACCAATGACAGCGTAGCAAATGACTACTATTTCATGGCCATTTGCAGCGCCAGCACAATGCTACGGTTGCCTAGTTCTACCTTAAACTTATTGTGTTCCAATGGTTTGGCATCAGCCATTTCGGCGGCAGCGGCCAGCTTAAAGTTTTCGGCTGTTGCTTCTTTACCAGCCAGAAACTGCTCGGCTTTCAGTGCCCGCCACGGTTTGTGCGCGACGCCACCCATCGCAATTCGTGCCTGCACGATCTTGGTTCCTGAAACCTCCAGCCCGGCCGCCACTGAAAGCAGGGCGAACGCATACGACGCCCGGTCGCGCACCTTGAGGTAGTATGATCTGTCGGCAAACTTGTTGGGGGGCAGGTCAATGGCGGTGATCAGTTCGCCATGCGCCAGGTTAGTATCCTGCTCAGGTTTATCGCCCGGCAGGCGGTGGAAATCAGCAAACGGAATGCTTCGCTCCTGACCGCTGGCGTTTCGGACCTTCACCACGGCGTCGAGTGCCGCCAGCGCAATCGCCATGTCGGACGGGTACACGGCCACGCATTTCTCAGACCACCCAAAGATGGCGTGCAGCCGGTTTATACCCTCCAGTGCACCGCAGCCACTACCGGGCTCGCGCTTGTTGCAGGGCATCGACACTTCGTAAAAATAAGGGCAGCGGGTACGTTGCAGCAGGTTACCGCCGTTGGTCGCCATGTTTCGAATCTGCCCCGAGGCGCCCGCCAGAATGGCCTGCGTCAGTAACGGGTAGTGCTGTCGGATTAACGGATGGTTGGCGGCATCGGTGTTTTTGCCTAGCCCACCGATGGAAATACCACCCTTGTTGGTCCCGGCAGTCACTGGTTTAATCTCGGCCAGCTTCAGCGTTGTGATATCAATAATAGCCGTGGGACGCTCGACGTCTTCCTTCATCAAATCGATGAGGTTGGTGCCGCCCGCGAGAAATTTTGCCGTCGGGTTTCCGGCCAGCTCCTTAATGGCTGACGAGGGATCTTTAGCCCGGGTATAGGTGAATGGTCTCATGGATGTGGGCTGATGAATTAGGCCGAAAATCGGAAAGTTTGCTCGACTGGTTTTCCACTGTGGACTTCCTGAATAGCGGCAACAATGTTGGGATAGGCTCCACAGCGACATAGATTACCCGACATCCGCTCCCGAATCTCTTCGGTCGACAGTTGAACCGGGCCTGTCTTTCTACGCAGATCTTCGGTCACATAGCTGGCGTCGCCTCTTTTGGCTTCATCCATCAGGGCTACTGCCGAGCAGATCTGGCCGGGCGTGCAGAAGCCGCACTGAAAACCATCATGCTTGAGAAACGCCTCCTGCATCGGATGTAGGCGGTCCGACGATCCGGCGTTGCCTTTGGCGAGCCCTTCAATCGTTTGCACCGTTTTGCCCTCGCAGCTAGCCGCCAGCGTCAGGCAAGACAGTACCCGTTGCCCATCGACAATTACGGTACAGGCTCCACACTGACCGTGGTCGCAGCCTTTTTTAGAACCGGTCAGGTCCAGCCGTTCCCGCAGCGTGTCGAGCAGGGTCATCCGGGAATCGACCATCAATTTACGGGCTGCGCCGTTGACGTTGATCGATACGTTGACGCCGTTTTCGATGGTTGCGGTCGATAAATCCGCTGGAATCTGGGCACTAACCGGCCTGGCAAATAGCTGCTCAGCCACGGCCGATTGGGCGGCCAGCATGCCTCCACCAGCCAGAGTCATCAGTTTCAGAAAGTGACGCCGGTTTACGCCTGTATCGAGAATTTCGGTCAGGTCTTCGGGCATCAAATCTTCGAATAACTTCTTTTCGTCTTCCGACAGATCAGGGGATTGGTTCTCGTCCATTAGGTCGATGTTTGGAGAATTCAGGAGTTGCAGTAGAGTGCTTTGCAACAGGTATCGGTACAGGTACGTGTCAATCAGAAATAACCCGTTAGCGACACCTTATGTTATGACATCTTACCAACGAGTAAACAAAAATGGCGGTGTGTTCAGTTGGCCACCGGCAACGCCAAGAAACCCCCACATCAATACCAATCCACATGGCACTCTCATTTACCGCCGCTTAAAATCTTTACCGGAACGGTAACCTTACCCGCTAATTTCAGTTAAATATTATATTCTATAGAAGTAGTATATTGTTTAGGTTTACTCAACAACAGAATACACGAATGAACAGTGAGAACCAACTCAGCAGACGCCAGGTAATTGGCGGAATCGGTGGCGGATTAGCTACCGTCATGGCCACACCCGTACTGGCCGCTTCGGAATCAACGTATACACCTGCGGCACCGACGGCAGCCCCCTGCAAGACCCGACTACGAAGTATCCCAAACCACCGTTTAAGGAGCAGCCGCAACCCTGGCCAGGACTGGCCGGCAAAATGGACCCCAAGCCTGATCATGGCGAAACCAGCTACAAAGGGTCAGGCCGGTTAGCAGGGCGCAAGGCGTTAATTACCGGTGGCGATTCGGGTATGGGCCGGGCAGCAGCTATCGCTTATGCGCGGGAAGGAGCCGATGTGGCGATCAACTACCTGCCCGCCGAAGAGCCCGATGCCAAAGAGGTAATTGCGCTGATCAAAGCAGCTGGTCGAAAAGGCATTGCCATTCCCGGCGACATTCGTGACGAGGCATTTTGCAAACGCCTGGTCAACGAGGCGTTGAAAGGATTGGGCGGACTGGATATCCTGGTCAGCAATGCGGCCCGGCAGCAACAGCGTGAATCCATCCTGGATCTGACGTCGGAAGATTTCGACGCGACCATGAAGACCAATATTTACGCGCCATTCTGGATCATAAAAGCCGCGTTGCCGCATATGCCGGCTGGATCAGCCATTATTGGCACCACCTCCGAGCAAGCCTATGACCCCTCTCCCAACCTGTATGACTACGCTCAGACCAAGGCGGCCACGATGAATTTCGTGAAGTCGCTGGCCAAGCAACTGGGTCCGAAGGGTATCCGGGTGAATGGCGTTGCACCCGGCCCGATCTGGACGCCGTTGCAGCCCAGCGGTGGAGCTACTCAGGAAAAACTAAAAACTTTTGGTGGTGACACGCCGATGGGTCGGCCCGGTCAACCAGCGGAGTTAGCTTCCATTTATGTACAGCTTGCCGCCAGCGATGCCAGCTACGCTACAGGTCAGGTGTATGGCTCGTCGGGCGGTAAAGGGCAACCCTGATGTAGATTGAGTAAAGAACACGGACTGAAGTCCGTGTTCTTTACAAGAAAAAACAGACTGAAGTCCGTGTTACATACTTACCGTTGAAACCGATACAGGTATGGTGCTTTATTGGCTGCTCCCGTAAACTTCTTTTCTAGGCGCTCCAGGACGTTCATATCCAGTATCTTCTTTTGAAAATTATTGCGTGCGAAAGGTTTGTCGAAAATAGCTTCGTAGAGTTCCTGTAGTTCCTTCATCGTGAAGGTTTCGGGCAACAGATTAAACGCAAGCAACTTCTGATCGATGGTTGATCGCAGGGCTTCCAGTGCCTGCGCCACGATCTCGTTATGATCCATAATCAGCGTGGGTAATTGCTTAATTGGGTACCACCCGATGGTCTCATCGACCCCGCTTTTTCGGGGAACTACCTTCCGACTATCTACTAGTGCATAATACCCGATCGACACAAACCGGCGGGTAATCCACTCCAACTCCTTTGCGTTGAGCCACACCGATCCCAGCTTATCCTGGTTGAGTTCGCTCATCCGTTCAAGCAGTTCAGCGTTATTTCGCCGGGCCTCGCCAAACACCCGGAACTGTTGCAGATAAATATCCCGAATCCCCGTTCGGTCTTTCAGGATACGCTGAGCGGCCTGATCTATACTTTCTTCCTGCACAATGAACCCGCCCGGAAGCGCCCAGAAATCGCCTCGTAAATCCAGCTTTGGTACAAGTACGTTAAGCTGTTTTTCCCAATAGCCAAAAATGACGCAGTCGATCGAAAGCTGTTGAATGTAGTTCTGTTCGCTCGGGGAGTACATGGGAGTTTGGGCTAATGATCGGGAATCGTGAGAGAACAAAGATAGACAGCCTGCCAATCGTCGGTTCCCGATTGATTTAGTGGCGTCATTACTTGCGCATATGGTATTATAAGAGCACAAAATTGCCTAAAATTTATTGTCTAAAATTTAGACAATAAATTTTTTTCGTGTTTATCTTTGCTCAAACGAGTAAAATATCAATCATAATGCGCGAAAACTCCTTAAGAATCAACCTGCTGGCGTTGGGTTTATGGCTATTGGTTCAGTCAGCCTTTGCTCAATTGCCAAAACGAAATGTACTTGTCTTTAGTAAGACAGCCTCGTTCCGCCACCAGTCGATTGAGGCGGGCAAGAAAGCACTGGCTGCTATGGCCACCGAAAAAGGGTTCGGGGTACGTTTCACGGAAGATGCGACCCAGTTTACCGAGCCGAACCTGAAGCAGTTCAACGCCGTCGTGTTCCTGAGCACTACGGGCGATGTGCTCAACAACGAGCAACAAACGGCCTTTGAGCGCTACATCCAGGCAGGTGGTGGGTACGTTGGTATTCACGCAGCAACCGATACAGAGTACGACTGGCCCTGGTACGGCAAACTGGCCGGTGCCTACTTCCTGGACCATCCGTCAACGCCGAGTAACGTACAGAAAGGGAAGTTTATCGTGACGATGAAAAACCATTGGGCGACCCAGGGAATGCCCGACGAGTTTGAGCGGACCGATGAGTTTTACAGTTTCAAAAACATTTCGCCAACGATCAATGTCGTCCTGAAAATTGACGACAAAAGCTACATTGGCGGCAACAACCCTGATTTCCACCCCATGAGCTGGTATCAGGAATTCGACGGTGGCCGGTCTTTTTACACGGCGATGGGCCATACCGATGAATCGTTTGCCGAGCCCTTATTTTTGACTCACTTATGGGCCGGGATCAATTACACGACCGGCGGCGAGGCCCCGAAACCACTCGATTATACCAAAGCACGCCCCGAAGAAAACCGGTTCACCAAAGCCATTCTGGCCGAGAAACTAGATGAACCAATGGAACTCAGCGTACTGGGCGACGGCCGTGTCCTGTTCATTCAGCGCAAGGGGGAAGTTCGGCTTTACAACACGAAAACGAAAGAGCTAAAAACCATCGCCACGCTTCCGGTAAGCACCAAATACGTGAGCAAGGAAGGTAAGGAGTCGATGGGTGAGGATGGACTGATGGGCCTCAGTAAAGACCCCAACTTTTCGCAAAATCACTGGCTGTACCTCTACTATTCTGACCCCAAAGAATCGAAGAACGTGCTGTCACGCTTCGAGCTGAAGGGCGATGAACTGGTGATGGCATCGGAGAAAAAAATGCTCGACGTACCTACCCAACGCGAAGAATGCTGCCATACGGGCGGCTCTATTGCCTGGGACCGCGCTGGCAATCTCTATCTATCGACAGGCGACAACACAAATCCTCACGGCTCGAACGGCTATAGCCCAAGCGACGAACGGGAAGGCCGCAGCGCCTGGGACGCCCAGAAATCATCGGCCAATACCAATGACCTGCGCGGTAAAATAATCCGTATCAAGCCGCAAGCCGACGGTACATACACCATTCCCGAAGGCAATCTGTTTTCGAAGGGCTCCGACCCGTCGGACCGCGCCAAAACGCGGCCGGAGATTTATACGATGGGCCACCGTAATCCCTTTCGTATTTCGGTCGACCAAAAAACTGGGTACGTCTATTGGGGCGAAGTTGGTCCCGATGCAGCTAAACCAGATACAAGCCGGGGCGCCGCCGGTCATGACGAAGTGGGTCAGGCGCGCAAGGCAGGCAATTTCGGCTGGCCGCATTTTGTGGGCGACAATAAAGCGTATACCAAATACGATTTTGCCGCGAACAAATCTGGCGAGAAGTGGGATGCCAGTGCGCCCACGAATACCTCTCCCAACAACACGGGCCTGAACGTGCTTCCAGCGGCGCAGAAAGCCTTTATCTGGTATCCGTATGACGCATCGCCCGAATTTCCGCTGGTTGGAACAGGCGGCAGAAACGCGATGGCCGGGCCCGTGTATTACGCCGACGCGTTCACCAACGCACCCCACGCTTTTCCGAACTACTATGATGGAAAACTGCTGACTTACGACTGGATGCGCGGCTGGATCATGGCTGTGACGATGGATAAAGCAGGCAATTTCCAGTCGATGGAGCGGTTTATGCCGAGCTACAAATTCAGCAACCCAATGGATATGGAGTTTGCCGATAATGGCGACCTGTATATGCTTGAATACGGCTCGGGCTGGTTTTCGGCCAACGACGACGCCCGGCTGGTACGAATCGAGTACAATGGCAGTAACCGCAAACCGCAGCTTCAGCTAGCCACCAACAAGATGGGCGGCTCTGTTCCGCTTGGCTTGAAACTCACATCGAAAGGAACAGTGGATGCTGATGGCGATGCACTGACCTACTCCTGGAAAGTCACGTCGAAAAACGGCTTCACCAGGCTCATCAACACGCCCGATGCCACTCTCACGCTCTCGAAAGCTGGCGTTTACAAGGCTGTTCTGACCGTAAATGATGGAAAGGGAGGCATTGCCTCGCAATCGATCGACATCACGGCGGGCAATGAAGCCCCGGTTCTGAGTGTTGATTTACCCGGCAGCAATAAGTCGTTTTTCTCTCCCAACAAACCGTTCCGATATGCAATCAACGTGAGCGACAAAGAAGACGGTACACTTGGCAAAGGCATTGACCCTGAACGCGTTGCCGTAAATATCGACTACTTGCCGGAGGGTTTCGATAAAATAGCGATTGCGCAGGGCCACCGGTCGGCCGACGCCAGCGCCCTGTTTGCCGGTGGTAAAAAGCTGATCGAAGCCAGCGATTGCAAAGGCTGTCATAGCATTTCTAAAAAGTCGATCGGACCAGCGTATATGGACGTGGCCAAAAAGTACAAAGACGACAAATCAGCGCTGGAACGGCTCACTAAAAAAGTGATCGCGGGCGGCAGTGGTGTCTGGGGCGAAACGCCTATGTCGGCTCACCCACAATTGTCGGCGGCCGATGCTGCCGAGATGGTCAAGTATGTTCTGAACGTATCGAGCACAACTGGCAGCACTAGTGCATTACCGACAACTGGCACCTACACGGCCAAAATACCGGCAGACGACAAGGGTAAAGGCGTCTACATTGTACGGGCCTTATACGCAGACAAGGGAGCCAATGGGTTGCCTTCGCTCCAGTCGGAAAAAACATTCGTGTTGCGCAATGCCACCATCGACGTGCATGGATTCGACGAATACGACAACGTGAATAAAATGTCGTTTGGCGGTAATAACCTGGCGATTCCTGGTAAATCAGGCGCTTACATGACCCTCAAACAAACTGATATGACCGGCGTTACGGCGGTTCGGGTGATGGCCGCCGCACCAAAACCACAGCTTAACGCCAAAGGCGGTAAGGTTGAAGTACGCCTGGATAGCCCAACCGGTAAGCTGATCGGCGAATCACCGTTCCTGGAGGCCACGGAGAAGATGGATTTCACGCCGTCTCCTTTGACCATTCCGGTTAAGCTACCTACTCCGACCGACAATAAGCCGCATGATGTGTATCTGGTTTTTGTCAATCCAAAAGATCCGGTTGGTAGCCTGATGGTGGTGATGGGCATCGACGTTGTCCTGAACGCGACAGCACAATAAGTGCCTGTTTCTACACTTTTGTGTGTTTATACTTTACATCTGATTAAACAATTGCCAACTTACATTCAATTAACCAGTTACCAAAAATGAGAAAATTCAGTCTTATCCTTTTCGTCCTGATTCTTGGCGTTGCCAGCAGTTTTGCACAAACGACCGCCCCGGTTTCCGCTACTACTGCTACCGACTTCTACGTCGGAAAATGGGAAGTAGCTATTGCCGGCACACCCATGGGCGACGTGAAGCTTGTGGCCGACCTGGTTCGTAAAGACGGTAAGCTGACCGGCGACCTAACCAATACTGCCGATGCCGCTGCCGGAAAGCTACCGATTACAAAAGTGGAAGAGAGCCCTGAAAAGCTGGTTATCTATTTCGACTCAACCCAGGCTGGCGAACTCGCTATCGACCTAAAAAAAGTTGATAATGACAACCTCAAGGGCGCATTGATGAGCTTTGATGCCGTTGCGAAACGGGTGAAATAGTTAATAGGCAATTACATCCTTCTGAGGAAACCCTCTCGTTCTGTGGCACTAAGCCACAAATCGGGAGGGTTTTTCGTTACAGGCGCAAGCCTAATCGAATAGCTGCTTCAACGGGCATATATCCGGTTGGCGAACCCTCGATACATAATTCACCACGCAGCAACAATGGCGGCTGCGCTAAAAACCGGGGTTCAGTTCCCCGGTGGGGTTGCGAGGCGTGCACCAGAAACGGATGGCATAGGTAAACTGTACCTGCTTTACCGACCGCCACCACCTCGTTCTGTTCTGGTAATTCGTGCAGTTTGCCAGCCAGCTCCATAAAAGAAAGCCCCTCCTCGCCTGCCTCTTTTATCAACGAAGCTACGTTCAGGTGTGAACCGATCCTGATTCTTGTCGGGGCATCCTGCTCGCTGCAATCGGAGAAGAGGAACAGCATCAGTAAGGCGCGGCCCCTGGAGCGGAAATTGATGCGCCAGGCAACATAATCGGCAGGGTCTGCCCCCGGAAAACTGGCGTCGACATGCCAGCCCGTATCGCCTGGGTCCAGAGCCGATGGGAAACGAACGGGAAACGTACCCATGCTTTGGCAGGGAATCCATCGTCCCGCACCAACGAGTTGGTCGAAGGCGCGGTGAAGTACTGCCGTATTGGCCGCTCGAACAAAAGGCCCCTGGTTATACATCCCCAGCCGAATCACGGGTTGTGTCCAGGTGGTAGGGTCATCAGGTGTGCCGGGTAACTCCTGCCAGAGAATCTCTCTGACAGTTTGCGCATCATCAGCCGGAAAGGCGTTATCAATGCGCACAAATCCATCCCGAATGAATTGTTCGATCTGGGTATTAGTCAAGCCATTGTCCATAGGCAGGGAAAGAAAAGCTACAGCATTGGTCCTATCCTCATCCCACAAATATACCTGTCGTACTTCGTACCGGTCAACACCGACGCCTCATCAGGCAGCGTTTCATCTCGCACAGTTACCCCCCAGATTTGTCGTTTGCTCCCCTCCGCTCCCTGGTTTTAGACTTGTATGTTTGTAACGAAAACGCAGAACAAATGAGAACGCTTAAGCTACAGGTACAAGCCACCGTCGACGGTTTTATGGCTGGCCCCAATGGGGAAATGGATTGGCTGACGTTTCCCTGGACAGACGACGTTGGCAGGTACGTTGCCTACCTGACCGAACCAGTAGACACTATCCTGTTGGGTCGAAATCTGGCACAAGGATTTATTCCGCATTGGGCGGCCAACCCAGACTCGCCGGGGGCCGATAAGATCAACAGTACGCCTAAAGTTGTTTTCACAAAAACGCTCGATACCTCCCCCTGGGACAATACCCGGCTGGCGACCGGTGAGCTGACGGCCGACATCAACGCCCTGAAAAACGAGCCGGGTGGCGACATGATCGTCTATGGCGGGGGTACGTTCGTGGCGTCGCTCATCAAAGCCGGGCTGATCGATGAATTGCATCTCTTCATCAATCCGGCCGCTATCGGAGACGGGATGCCCATCTTCGGCGGATTGATTACCAGGCAGTTACTGACGCTGGCACACGCCAAAGCGTTTGACTGCGGCATTGTTGTGCTGACTTATAGACCTAAACAGGGATACTGACCAGTCGTGTTGGTTAACTCAAAAGAACCTTCAAGGGTAACTTCATTGCGCTGTCTTCTGCTGATTGGCAACAACAGTCTGTTCTGATTCGCCGAAAAGAAAAGTCAGGTTAAAGTTCGTACTTGCTTTAAACAGAACGTAGTCGACTCTATTTTCGAACTGAACACGCATTCCCTGAAACGCTGAAGCCGTAGCTGTGTCGGCCGAGATAGTCGCATACAACTGCTCACTGAACGCGGTGAGTTGTGCTTCGTTCAGCGGGTGCTTATTATCCATGTTCGTAAATTGAGCGACGATATAGGATTCATTTTTCGCCTCTCCGTTAACCCACGTTTTACTGAAAACCGGACGTATACTCCATGCATCAATGGTCAACTTATTGGTTGCAAGTAGGTTATCGACCTGCTTTGTCAGAGCACTGCTGGCACTGTTGGTCTGCTCCACCGCTGCCCCACCGACACTTGCCTTATCGATTATGACAGCAACAGCAACCACGAAAACTACGAATGCAAGGGCCTTTTTCATGGCGAATGGGATTTAGGAGAAGACTGACACGAAACGATAAAAGCAACATACGACCTGTAACCGTGGCAGCCGTGCGGCGCAGTCAATTCCGTTTGCGTTCGCTTGTATATCGCCTGGCAGAATGAAGGTTATCACTGCCGGAAAAACTTCTTTGTCTTCTCGCTACCTTGTAGGCATGAAACAGGTCGTACTAGGGCTTCTGGCCTGCATTTCGGTAAGTATATCGGGCGTAGCCCAATCAGTTCCAGGTACAGCCCGCCCCGCTTCAGCAGGATTGCCACGCATCGCCATTGCGGGTTTGGGCATCGAATCCAGCACCTTTTCACCGGCGGTTACGCACGAAGACGCGTTTCATGCGCGCTACAGCGGCGAGGTGTTTACGGCCTATCCGTTTATGATGGGCGCGGCCCCGTTGCGCAAACAGGCGAAGTGGTTTCCCACCGTCGTGGGTAAATCGCTGCCGGGTGGGGCCGTCACGCGGGAGGCGTATGAATCGCTCGTCGGGAAGATGCTCGATTCACTCAGAAAATATAGCCCCTACGATGGTCTGTATTTCGATATTCACGGGGCGATGAGCGTGAAAGGGCTCGATGACCCCGAAGGTGATCTGATCATCCGAATCAGAAAAGTGGTTGGCTATAAGACGCTTATTTCCACGTCGATGGATTTGCACGGCAATGTATCCGAGCGGCTGGCGCAAAACACCGACCTGATGACCTGCTACCGCATGGCCCCGCACGAAGATGCGATGCAAACCAAAGAACGGGCCGTGACCAACCTGCTCGACCGGCTCAGAAGCGGCAAAGGAAAGCCTGCCTACAAAGCCCTTGTAAACGTACCTATCCTGTTGCCGGGCGAAAAAACGAGCACCCGCATTGAGCCGGGAAAAAGTCTCTACGCTGAGGTTGAACCGCTGGCCGACCGTCAGTCGGGCGTGGTTGATGCGGCCATCTGGATTGGCTACGCCTGGGCCGATGAACCGCGCAACCACGCCGTTGTACTGGTCACTGGCGATGACAAAACGAAGGTGACACAAACGGCCGAAAAACTGGCGCGCAACTTCTGGGCGGCGCGGGACAAGTTCGACTTCGTTGCCCCCACAGGTACGTTAGCCGATGTGCTGACCAAAGCCGTTGCCAGTGCCAAAAAACCGTTCTACATCAGCGATACCGGCGACAACCCAACGGCGGGCGGCGCGGGCGACGTGACCTGGACGATCACCGAAATCCTGAAACGTCCCGAATTTAAAAAAGCCGATGGTCCATCGCTTATCTACGCGTCGATTCCTGATCCTGGTTTTATCAAAAAAGCAGTGGCAGCGGGTATTGGCGGTCAGGTCGACGGTTCGGCTGGTGCCCTTGTCGACCACCGCTTTGCGCCGCCTGTTCCGCTCAAGGGGACGGTAACGGCGATTGTGACGGGCGATAAAGATGCGGAGGTGGAAGCCGTGGTAAAAGTGGGCAGCGTGAGCGTGATTATTACGCAGAAGCGCAAGCCCTACCATGAAGAAAAGGATTTCACGCGCCTAGGCCTTAACCCACGAACAGCCGACATTGTGGTGGTAAAGATTGGCTACCTGCAACCGGAACTCTACGAGATGCAGAAAGACTGGATTATGGCGTTGACGCCCGGTGGCGTTGATCAGGATTTATTCCGACTACCCTACAAACGCATTCAGCGCCCCCTGTTTCCCTTCGATAAGGACATGAAAACACCCGACCTGTCGGCCAAACTGGTGCCGCTGTCAGGTACGTCCCGGTAGCGGAATATTATCACTAAATAAGAGTGACTTTTATAATTCCGCCTTGACTAGCTAGTTGTAAATCGCTGGTATACAGTTGTTATTATCACTTCTTTAACGCCCAACCGCGTGTACAGCCGCCGCTTGTTGGTTACGCGCAGGCGCTCGTTGGCCTCGACCGTAACCGATTCTGGCCTTACCCAGCGATAGGCGTCATTGGGCGCATCTGGATTTACCGTAATCTTCCTCAGATCGTTCGACAGCGAGAAGGAACGATAAGCCGACTGGAAGTTGTATTTTACTACATAGTCGGGGTTGTAGCTAAGCAGTTCACCGCCATCCCACACCTTGCCAACGCCTGTCCTGATAAACTGTTCGGGCCACCATTGAATGAATGTGAAACTGGGCTTCGCACTGGATGGCGATGGGCCATAAATTTTCAGTTCAGTGTGGTATTGTGTTCCTCCCTGCAAGCTCAGTTCGTCCATTTCCTGTAACAGGTTAACCGAAGAAATACCATTCAGGTCAACATCTACGGGCTCGCTGGTCACGGAACTGATCACTTTGTACTTACCATGAAACTGCTGGAAGAGCGCGCTTACATTCTCGTTTGGCAGCGTAGTAGCCGGGTTGGCAGGAACTGGCTTGATCACACTGACCGAGGGCGTATTATCCGGCGAACAGCTCATAAACTGGGCCACGGCCACGAAGCCGATAAGAATACTTTTTTTCATAGTGCGTTAAGTTTATACAATCAAATGTAAACTTGCCCGCTCTATAGCCGTGTGAAGTTCATGTTACTTTATCGTTAAGTATGCAGCACAGCACCACTACCCCATGACATTCAGCCTGAACTCCTTTTTTGCTTTACTGCTGTTGCCGATCACCGTGTTTTCACAGGCTACTATCCTGTCTGATAAGCCGCTCACGATCTTTACCCTTGGCGACAGCAACGGCACGTATGCCCATAGTTGGCAGCAGCAACTCCGGTTAGCGTTACCCAATGCCAGGGTGGTCAATATCAGCAAGTCGGGTCGGACGATCGGGTTTCTGAATCTCGGTGACAGCACCTTGAATTCGCTGCTTGTACTTGATGAAAACCTGACGAAGGCGACAGAGGCCACCAACGGTCAACCAGTTGATTTTATCATTCTTGAACTGGGTACCAACGATGCCAAAGCCATTTTTGCTGATCGTCAGCGGGACGTACCTGCTAATCTGGAGCGGCTCATTACCCGTATAAAAAGCAGCCATTACCCCGCGATCAACAAGGCTAAAATCGTCATTATTTCGCCGCCGCCATACGGTGATAGAGCGGAAGCACTGGAGAAATACAAGGGTGGCGGGAAGCGCGTGGAGGCGATGAGCAAAACCTTCAAAAAAATAGCGAAGCGGAACGACTGCCTGTTTGTCAACGGCTTCAAAACGCCCGGCCTGGATATCAATACCATGACCACCGACGGGTTACATCTTGATGCAACAGCGTCGAGAAAGCTAATTGAGCCCGTAGTCGAAAAACTGTTGAACTAAGCACACCGTTTGATGGACTTCCTGATTCCTGCGCCATCTTTCTTCTATCGAACGGTCTGGCAAACACGTTGAAATACACGCCAATACTCGTACTTTCAGCCTGATAATCAAGCTATTTTTACCATTGACCTGTCTATACATGAAAAAACTATCGTTACTAGTAGCCGTTGGCGTGATCGGGGTTCTGCTCCTGGCCGCAACCACCCATTCTGTCAGGAATAAATATGGGTTTGTAACGGGCACTCCCGCAATCCGGTCTATCAATGCGCTTACATTTGGGCCCGATGGCGTCCTGTTTATCGGCGACGGCCGAAGTGCTACCGTCTTTGCGATCGACACCAAGGATGGAGCCATGAACGAGAAAGCCAATCCGGTCGAGATCAAAAATATTGACCAGAAAATTGCCGCCCTGCTGGGTACCGACGTGGCCAATATTACCATTCAGGACATCGCCGTCAACCCATCGTCGAAAAGTGTGTATTGCGCGGTTCAGCATAGCGACGGCACGCCGGTTCTGCTCAAAATTGACGGCGATAAGCTGACGGCTGTTTCGTTGAAAGACGTACCTTTTTCAACCGTTGTCCTCACGAATGTTGCCGCCGAAGATGCCAAAGATCGCCGGGGCGAATCGCTGCGGATTTCGTCGATATCAGACATCGGTTTTGCGGATGGGAAACTGCTCGTAAGTGGCCTGTCGAACCAGGAATTTGGGTCAACGTTCCGAAGCATTCCGTTTCCGTTCACGACTGTTCAGGACCAGAGTTCGCTGGAAATTTACCATGCTGCTCACGCTAAATACGAAACCATGGCCCCAATTAAAACCTTTACCACGACCGAGATAAAGGGCAAAAAATACCTGCTGGCCAGCTATACCTGCACACCCCTGGTGCTGTTTCCGATGGACGAATTGAAGCCCGGCAAGCACGTAAAAGGCCGGACGGTCGCCGAAATGGGTAGCGGCAACTCGCCCCTCGACATGGTGATTCTGAAAAAAGGCAACGAGTCGTTTTTGCTCATGGCCAATTCGAGTCGGCCGGTTTTCAAGGTCAACTACAAAAACCTTGAAGCGTATCAGGGTTCTTTAACCACGCCCGTTACAGAGAACTTCGCCACAGCCGGTGTCGATTTCGTGTCGCTACCGCTGACAAACGTGCTCCAGATCGACAAGTTGGACGATAGCCGCATGGTGCTGCTGCAACGTCGGTCGAACGGTAATCTTGACCTGTGGACATCCAGTGACCGTTATCTGTAAACCTCCTTCACAGGCATTTGTCAGGCTATACATCGTGTATAGCCTGATTTTTTTGGGCACCTGCCTACTCGCGTGCCGCCCCGCAGAAGAAACCGGCATCACCATTAACTGGGATGGGAAGAGGGCTACCAGCCTGACCATTCCCCACCGGTTGGTAGATGGAATAAACGCCGATTCGCTCCCACAACTGCTGACGGTCCGGCTGGCTGGTCAGCCAATTGGAATGGCCGGTAATTACCAACAGGCCGCAACAGGCATTCATTTTGACCCGCTGGTAGCCTTCACGCGGGGACGCCGGTACACGATATGGCTGCGGAATAAGCCGCTCTGCGAAGTTGCCATTCCGGCTTTGGACGTAAGTGACAAACCCGCCCTGCTGGCTATTTACCCATCTGCCGATTCACTGCCAGACAACCTGCTGAAAGTCTACCTCCATTTTTCGCGGCCCATGCGCGAAAGTCAGTCGGCCAGGTACGTTACCCTGCTTAATGCAACCGGCGACACATTGCGGAACGTCTTTCTTGATTTGCAGCCGGAACTCTGGAACGCCGACCGAACCATGCTGACCCTCTGGCTTGACCCCGGCCGAATCAAGCGCGATCTGCAACCCAACAAACGGCTGGGGGCTCCCCTCCAAATCGGCAAACGGTACCGGCTGGTTATTTCTCCCGACTGGCCAGATGCGTTGGGGGCTAAACTGGGTCAACGCGGGGCGAAAACGTTTCAGGTCATTCAACGGGATAGCCTCTCGCCTACCCCCGCAAGCTGGTCGGTCCAATCGCCCAAAGCGGGTACGTTGTCCCCCTGTACGGTCACTTTCGGTGAATCACTCGACTATTATTTACTAACCGAAACGCTGCGTGTTTTTGGAGATGATGGGTCGGTCGTTCCAGGTACGTGGCATATTGGCCAAAACGAACGGCAAAGCCAGTTTACGCCAACGACAAACTGGACAGTTGGCCGCTACCACCTGCGTGTCGAGAATAGGCTGGAAGATCTCGCGGGAAACAATCTCATTCGCCCCTTCGACCGAGACATAACACGTAGTAAACGCCCTGACGACGGCCAACTGTACAAGGAAGTGGTCTTTACAGTACTCGACTAGCTTACAGACCCGACCTGCTCAAACGGCCACGGCTAACCCAACACTAACGACCAAAATCCTTTGGAAGTGGTGAGCGTTTTCGAGAAGCAAAAATCAGAAACAATTATGTTTAGTTTCACCCGGGAAGACATGAACTGGATGTTGAAACAGGTGTTGGCGGGCAAGCTTGTCGCGGTCGTCGACCGAACGTACCCACTGGAAAAAGTAGCCCACGCTCACGAATACATCGAAACCGGCCACAGTAAAGGGAAAACTGGTATTGACGATTGATTAACGTTGAGTGGGGTTAGAAACTCAACGACCATACTATCATGAAATCATTAAATACTACTTAAACTACCAACCAAATAGAAATTAGCCAGTTCTCTGGGCAGGATAAGCACGTCTGCACACAATATACGAGAGCAACATGGCCACAACAGGAGCCGACCTACTGGTCGAACGAGTATTGGATTGGGGAGTCGATACTATTTTCAGCCTGCCCGGCGACGGTATCAACGGCTTGTGCCTAAGCCCGGCAAAATCACAACCGAACAGGCCGTTGAGTTTGTGAAGGCCCTCGCCCGGGGCGAACGCGACCGCGGCGAGATCATCAAAAACGGAATCAGCAACCAGTATAACGAAGCGATAGCCACCAAAGGACGCAGTCTTCTCGACGTGACTCCCGGCTTATAACCTTTAAAATGAACTCGTTATGGCATCGACAACTGCACCAACAAAACCGCTGGCCTGGCAATCGCTCTATATCAGGGCGGGCCTTCTGATTATAGCAGGCGTGGCCCTATTTTTCACGGGTAACAGCAAATCTGTGCTCTCATTGGGCGCGTTGAGTGCGCTGTTACTCCTGTCGGGCCTCAGTGCCCACCGCTTCTGGCGCAGCAGCAGCCGGGCAAACACGCCGGATTACTGGTTCCTGATCGCCGGTCTTCTGGATATTGCCGTGGGCGTTGGCCTGCTCTTTTATCTCGGCAATCCGGCCAGGGGCATTGCCAATATGTTTGGGGCATGGGGTGTTCTGGTGGCTATTACGCAGGCTGTAGCCGCCATGTACACGTTTCTTGGCGTGAAAGATAACAGCGAGAGCGGTCAGGACTTCACCGTTGTCATCCTCCATTTCGTAACGGCGCTACTCGGCGGTGGCATCGCCTTTATGCTGGTGCAACGACCCGCCGCCGAGCAGTCTAACCAGTTTTCGGGCTTATTTCCGCTGGCAATGGGTATCGTTTCGATCCTGCTGATCCGTCGGCTTAAAGTGGATATTGAGCTTGATCAGTCCCAGCAGGCAGAGAGCTAGTTGGGTACGTCAGTAGTGGTAAGGTTTGTGAGTAACTGACCCGGCAATTGTACTTATGTCATTTTTGATATAATGACAACGAGTCAACTCGTAGCGGCAACGTACCTGTATGGTGCAGGTACGTTGCCGCTGTTGAAACCTACCGATCTCTGATGACTAACCTCTCTGATGTAACGCCACGTCGCCTGAAAGCAGGCAATGGAGTAGCAGCCTGTCTTGCGCTTTCCCTCCTGGTGGTTCAGGGCGCAACTGCCCAGTCAAAATCCACGTTGCAGCAACCTGTTCTGGGAGCGCGCTCTGCGAAAATCATTAAAGTCAATGATCTGTCGTTCAAAGACCTGAACCGAAACGGGCAGGTAGACAAGTATGAAGACTGGCGCTTATCGCCCGACGAGCGTAGTAAGGATCTTGTCTCGAAAATGTCGGTGGAGCAAAAGGTTGGTTTTATGCTCATCAGCACCACCCGGCTCAAAAACGACTGGTCGTTTGAAGCGCCTAGAAACAAGGAGCCGATCAGCAGCGATTTCAACGAAACAGACCTCTCGGCTACTACAAATATGTTTACCCGCAAGCCCATGCTCACGCCGATCATGAATGCAGCGGGCACGACCAAAGCGGTTACGCAGTTTCACCTACGCCACTTCATTCTCCGGGCCAACGTCAGCGCCCGCATGACGGCCGAATGGGCCAACAAACTACAGGCGCTTTGCGAGAGTGACGGGCTGGGTATTCCGGCCATCGTAGCCTCTAACCCCCGCAACCATGTCACGGCCACGGCCGCTATTGGTACCAGTGTGGGCAAAACGGCGTTCTCTTCATGGCCTGGCGAACTGGGTCTTTCTGCCATGCGCGACCTGAAACTGACCCGCGAATTTGCCGACATTGCCCGGCAGGAATGGGCCGCCGTTGGCCTTCGCAAAGGCTATATGTACATGGCCGACCTGGCCACCGAACCCCGCTGGCAGCGCGTAGACGGCACCTTTGGCGAAAATGCCGACTGGGCCGCAAAAATGATTACGGAGGTAGTGCTTGGTTTTCAGGGCAAGAAACTGGGCAACACATCTGTCGCCATGACCACCAAACATTTTCCCGGTGGCGGAGCGGGCAAAGCAGGGCAAGACCCCCATTTCGACTGGGGAAAGGAAGAGGTGTTTCCGGGTGGCCAGTTTCAGAACAACCTCATTCCGTTCAAAGCAGCCATTGCCGCAGGTACGTCGGCCATCATGCCCTACTATTCGATGCCCACAGGAACAGACTACGAACCCATCGCCTACGCCTACAATCGGGCCATCATTCATGACCTGCTGCGCGTGAAACTCGGCTTCAACGGCATTATTAACTCCGATACCGGCCCCATTGAAATGATGCCCTGGGGCGCTGAGAACCTGACGATTATCCAGCGCTACAAGCGTACGCTCGAAGCAGGCGTTAACCTCTACTCAGGCACGGCCGACCCTGCTAATTTGCTCGAAACCGTGAAAACAGGTCAGGTAAATATGGCTTTGATCGACGATTCGGTGATTCGCCTGCTGAAAGAAAAGTTTGAACTGGGTTTGTTTGAAAACCCCTACGTCGATGAGGCCGCCGCTGAAAAAATCGTAGGCAGTGCCGCCTTCCAGGCCCGGGCCGATGTAGCCCTGCGCAAGTCGATTGTGTTGCTGCGCAACGAAGCAAAAACGCTACCCCTGAAACCGACGACAAAAGTGTACGTTGAAACGTATGCCAAACGCGGCAACACGGCCACTACCGGCCAGGGTGAAGCCTACGTACCCACCGATGGAAAACACGCCCTCCAGTTTGTAAAAACACCGGAAGAGGCCGACGTCATTCTGTTGTGGCTACTGCCATCGTCCAAATCGCTCTTCGCCTCAGACGGCTCCCCTATCGAACTGTCGCTGTCGAAAAATGCCGTCGATGTAGCGTATATCAATGCCCTGACGGCTAAAAAACCAACGATTATGGCCATCAACTACACCAATCCGTGGGTGATCGACGAGATTTACAACCCCGCTACCGCCACCCGTTTCAAGGGCGTGCTGGCGACCTTTGGCACCACAATGGACGCCCTGCTCGACATTGTGTCAGGTACGTTCAAGCCAACGGGTAAAATGCCCTTCACCACGCCCCTGTCCGAAGCCGCCGTTCGTAACCAACTGGAGGACGTACCCGGCTACAAAGAAGGCCCCACCTACGGCCTGTTCAAGTATGACGAGGGAATAGGGTATTGATATTTGCCTGTTGCGGTGGTGCTGACGCATCTTTCTGCACGTTGTGCTAGATGGGGCTTTGTGAGTTACTGGCGCGTGGCCCTACAGCACAGCAACTCCACAGAACCCCATCTAGCACAAAACATATATCACCTCTATCACCTCTATCACCTCTATCACCTCTATCACCTCTATCACCTCTATCACCTCTATCACCTCGACAAAAAAACTTTTCCCAGGTTATATTGGTTGATATAGCAACTAGTTTTACATTTGCCCCATGATTGACGAAAAAACGCTTCAGGCGAAGTTTGCAGAACGGATGGGCTCACAATCCATCTTTATGATCAGCCACGTTGGCCACCTGATGGCAAAGCGGGCCAATCGCGAACTGACCCGGCTTGGCTTCACGATCCAGATCGAGCAGTTCCCGGTGCTGTTTGTTACCTACTTTGCGGGTGAAGATTTGCTATCTCAGCAGGACATTGCCAACATGCTTCAGAAAGATAAATCGGGCATTCAACGCTCCATTCGCACATTAGAACGGGATGGCTACCTACGCGTAGTACCCGACAGCATTGACCGTCGCAAGAATTTGATCCGTTTGACACCCGCCGGGAGGATGATCATCGAGCAGGCAATTCAAACCACCGAAATGCTTGACCAACACGTGATGAGCCAGCTTTCTGAGGCAGAAAGAGACGCTTTTTTGACTACGACCCGCAAAATCATTACACTATTAGACAAGTAACTTTTTTTTAGCTAATTAGTTGATACGTCTACTGTAGATACATCAACCTTTGTATTTATGAAACGATTAATTGCACTTAGCTTAGGGCTGATCCTGTGGCTTCCGCCTCAGGGCTGGTCTCAGGCACCGTCTCAACCACAGGCACCCGCACCAGGCGGCTTTCGATTGAAAGACTGTATCGATTACGGCCTGAAGAATTTTGGCACCGTTCGCATTGCGCAATATCAGGTTCAGACCGCCAACGAGCAGGCGCGGGAGGCGTTGAGCCAATACCTGCCACAGGTGTCGGCTACCGGTACCACTACCGACAATCTGAAACTGCAGCAGAGCGTAATTCCGGCGGGTGTATTCGGGCCGGAACCACGGGTGTTCATCATTGGTCAGAAGTATCAGACAAACCTGACTGGTCAGCTCACTCAGACGATCTACGACCGGTCGTTGCTGATTGGACTCAAGGCCAACAAGCCGAACCAGCAACTGGCCGCCCTGAATACACGCCAGACGCAGGAAGATGTGATCTATAACATTGCCAGCAATTATTATCAGGTGTTTGTGTCGGAACAACAGATTGCGCTCCTCCGCGACAACCTGCAACGTACCCAGCAGGTGCTCAACATCCTGAAACTACAGCGCGATAACGGGGTGATTCAACCAGTGGATTATACACGGACGGAGGTAAGCTATAATAGCACCCAGTCGCAGTTGACGCTGGCCGAGAATGACCGCAATCTGGCACTCAACCGGTTGAAGTATCAGATGGGCATGCCACAAGACCAGACCCTTACACTGGCAGATACGAGGCTGCTGACCCAGTCACCAACAATCGAACAGGAACCTTTTGACCCTAAACGGCTGGTTTCGTTCCAACAGGCCGAGACAAACATCATCCTGCAACAACTTCAGCTACAGCGCATTAAAGCGGGCTATTTGCCTACGCTGAGCCTTACGGGCAACTACGGCACGGTGAATCTGGGCGCTCAAACGATTGATAATCTCTTCACTAATTTCGTTGGTTTTGGTAGTGTAGGCCTACGCCTTAACATTCCCATTTTCGACGGATTTCGCCGGGATTCACAGCTTAAGCAACAGCGGCTAACGTTGCAGACCCAGCAGGAGCAGCAGAAGTTGAATACGTCAGCCTACCAACTCCAGTTCAACAGCGCCCAGTCACAGATTCAGCGGGCACAAACCAGTTTACAGAACGACGAACGCAATGTGAAGCTGGCGCAGGAGGTTTACAACATCACGACGCTGCAATATAAGCAAGGCACCAAGCTACTGACCGACCTGATCAACGCCGACAACTCGTACCGCGAGGCCCGGACCAACTACATCAATTCGCTCATTAACCTGTACCAGGCGCGGCTCGATCTCGAACAATCGCAGGGCAAACTCCTTTCTTTCTACAACCAACTCTAAACTAATAGTCATTGAGTAGTCATTCATTGTCATTAAGTGGTCATTGGTTGTCGTTCATTGCAAAAACGACAAATGACTACAAATGACAATGAATGACTACCTAATGACACTACATAATAGATCATGAAAAAGACAACACTTTTTGTTATAGTGGCGATACTGGCTGTCGTTTCCCTGATTGGGTTCCGGCTGGCTTCCAACAAGAAAACGATCGATGCTCAGAAACAGCCAGTCGTAAAAGCCAACGTGGCCATTCCGGTCACGGTAGCACCCGTGGTAGAAGGCACGGTGAGTCAGCAACTCGTTAAAACGGGCAACCTGATCCCATATAAAGAGGCCGATCTGATTGCCACGACGGCCGGCAAGGTGACGAAGGTCAATTTCGCGCTGGGCTCAACCGTTCGTGAAGGCGCTGTCCTTGTTCAACTCGATAACCGCTTGAAAGAACTGTCGCTGGAGGCCACACAGCTCTCGATCGACCGACTGAAGAAGGACGTAACGCGGTACAACACCTTGCTGGCAGGTAATGCCACCACCGAATTGCAGGTAAACGACACGAAATACAACTACGAAAACGCACTGAACCAAGCCGAGCAGATCAAAAAACAGATTGCCGATGCCAATGTGAAAGCGCCTATTGGTGGGCGCATTGTGCAGAAAGACATTGAACCCGGCGAATACATCACCGTGGGTAAAGTGCTGGGGCGGGTACTCGACGTAGCTCGGCTAAAGGTGGAAGTACCAGTCAACGAAAGCGATGTGTACCGTCTGCGTGAAGGGCAAGCCGTTCGGGTTTCATCGGATGTTTTCCCGGGCAAAACGTTCGGCGGTCGTATCACCTACATCGCCCCACAAGGGTCGGAAGAACACAATTATCCTGTCGAGATCACAATCGACAATGCCAATGGCCTGCGCGCAGGTACGTTCGTTAACGTTGATTTTTCGCAGAAATCGAATCAGCGGGCGTTGCAGATTCCACGCGCCGCGCTGGTTGAAAGTATTAAGAATCCGTACGTCTACGTCATCAACGGCAACACCGTTAGCCGCCGCACGATCACCGTTGGTCGTGACTTTGGCGACTCAATTGAGGTGCTGAGTGGGCTTAACGCGGGCGATCAGGTGGTGACCACCGGCCAGTTGAACCTGAGCGAAGGGAAACAAATTCAAATCACGAAATAAAGGGTTTGTGGTTTGTTGTCTGTGGTTTGTGGTTGCTTCGCTAATCAGCAGCGCAACCACAAACCACAGACAACAAACCACAAACCAATAAAGCCATGTCAATCTCCGAAATAGCCGTTAAACGGCCGCTGCTGGTGACGACGATTTTTACCGTTCTGATCCTGTTCGGTTTCCTGAGTTACAAGCAGCTTTCGTACAACCTGTTGCCCAAGTTCGAGGCCAACGTCATCAGCGTAGCCACGGTCTACCGCGGGGCCTCGGCCGATGAAGTGGAAACCAACGTAACCAAGCGAATCGAGGATGCGCTATCAGCACTGGAAGGCCTCGACCGCATGACGTCGACCTCGCAGGAAGGCGTGTCGAGCGTGATTATCCAGTTGAAAAACGGCGTAAACACCACGCTGGCCCAACAGGACGCCCAACGCAAGATCGAGCAGATTTTGAACCAACTGCCCGACGCCGCCGACCGGCCCATTCTGAACAAGTTCTCGACCGACGAAATACCGGTGTTGCGGATGGGTGTCACGGCCAATATGTCGCCGACGGCCCTGTATGACCTGATCAACAATGACATCAAGCCACAGCTCTCGAACGTATCGGGCGTTGGGCAGGTGAACATTATTGGTGGGAACGAGCGCCAGATTCAGGTGAACGTGAATACCGAAAAACTACGCGGCTACGGCGTGTCCATCGGTCAGGTATCGCAGGCCATCAACGCGGCCAATGCCAGCTATCCGGCCGGGCAACTGGAAACGCGGCAGTCGCAATATTCGATTCGGTTCGATGCCTCGGTGCAAACGGTGAATCGGCTGCGTGATCTGATCGTAGCCAACCGGGCCGATGGTTCGCAGGTGCTGCTGAAAGACGTGGCCGAAGTGGTTGACGCCAGTACCAAGCCAACGGCCATCAACCACATCAACGCGCAGCCATCCATTGGTGTCCAGATTCAGAAGCAGTCGGATGCCAACGCCGTGTCGGTTAGCCAGCAGGCGCAGGTAAAGATCAAGCAACTGGAGAAGCAATACGCCAACGTTGGCCTGAAATTCAACATTGCGTCTGACCAATCGATCTATACGCTGGCGTCGGCCGACGCGGTGGTGTTCGATATGGGCCTGGCCATCCTGATCGTGTCGGTGGTGATGCTGTTGTTCTTGCACAGTTTCCGATCGGCCATGTTCGTACTGGTTGCCCTGCCTTCGTCCATGATTCCGACGTTTGCGCTGATGTACCTGATGGGCTTTTCGCTGAACCTGATGACGCTAATGGCCCTCTCGCTGGTGGTTGGTATCCTGGTCGATGACTCGATCGTGGTGTTGGAAAACATTAACCGACACCTTGAAATGGGCAAAGACAAACGAACGGCCGCCCTCGACGGTCGGAGTGAAATTGGTTTTACCGCCCTGGCCATTACGCTGGTCGACGTAGTAGTATTCGTACCCCTGGCCATGACCGGCGGCCTGATCGGGAACATCCTGCGCGAGTTTGCCCTGGTTGTGGTTTTCTCAACGCTGATGAGCTTACTGGTATCGTTTACGCTCACGCCACTGCTGGCCTCGCGCTTCGGCAAGATCGAAGTATTAAATCCAAACTCACTCTGGGGTAAACTGAACCTCGGTTTCGAGCGCATGATCGACCGGCTGACCAACGCTTACGGCCGGATTCTGGTCTGGGTGCTGGGCCACAAACGGTACATCTTCCTGTCGGTGATTGTGCTGTTGGTCGGCTCTATTTACCTCGTCCCGGCTGGTTTCATTGGCGCGGCGTTTATGCCGCAGAGTGATCAGGGCGAAATGAGTGTGCAGATCGAGCTGGCTCCCACCGCGTCCATTTACCAGACAAACGCCGTAGCGCAACGGGCCGAGCAGATCATCCTGAAGCACCCGGAAGTAACCAATGTATTCAGTAACATTGGCTACAGCAGCACCGGGCTGGGTACGTCGGCCAACAGTAATCTGGCCGATATGAACGTGAAGCTGATCGACAAAAAGCAGCGCAAACTATCGACCGAGCAGTTTGGTCAGATGCTGAAAAACGAAGTGAGCCAGATCCCCGGCGTTCGGGTAACGGTAGCGCCCGTTGGCATTGTCGGTGCGTCGCAGGCCCCCATCATGATCGCCGTGAAAGGCACTAACCTGGCCGATATTCGGAAAGCCGCCGCACTGGTCAAACAGGTAACGGCGTCGGTACCCGGCACGCAGGACGTGAAGTATTCGGTGAAAGATCCGAAGCCGGAAGTGACAGTCAACCTGAACCGCGATAAAATGGCGCAGTTGGGCATCAGCGCGTCCGACGTAGGTATTGCCCTGCAAAATGCCTTCCGGGGCAATGACCTGTCGAAGTTCAAGCAGAACGGAAATGAATACGATATTCTGGTGAGCCTCGACCAGTTCGACCGCACGCAGGCATCCGATGTGTCGCGCCTGACGTTCGTAAACAACCAGGGCAAAACGTTCGAACTGTCACAGTTTGCTACGGTGCAGGAGCAGGTGGGTGAAAGTGTACTGGAGCGCATCGACCGGCTGTCGTCGATCACCATCAACGCACAGGTAGTTGGTCGTCCGGTGGGTACGGTAGGTGCCGATATTCAGGCGAAGATGGCGCAGGAGAAACTACCCGAAGGTGTGTCGATCCAGTACCTTGGTCAGTTGCAGCAACAGTCCGACGCCTTCGGTAGCCTGGGTCTGGCCCTGGGCATTGCCATTCTGCTGGTGTATTTCATCATGGTGGCCCTCTACGAAAGCGTGGTCTACCCCTTTGTGGTACTGTTCTCCATTCCCGTTGCGCTGATCGGCGCGTTGCTTGCCCTGGCCCTGACCATGGAAAGCCTGACCGTGTTCGCTATCGTGGGTATGATCATGTTGCTGGGTCTGGTGGCCAAGAACGCCATCCTGATCGTTGACTTTACCAACCAGTTGAAAGCGGAAGGGCACGAGGTAGTCGATGCGCTGATCGAAGCGGGTAAAGAACGGTTGCGCCCCATTCTGATGACCACTCTGGCGATGATTCTGGGTATGTTGCCCATCGCCTTAGCCAGCGGCGCCAGTGCTGAAACGAAAAACGGCATGGCCTGGGTCATCATCGGCGGTCTGACTTCCTCGCTCCTGTTGACGCTGCTCGTTGTCCCATCCATGTATCTTGTGGTAGACCGGCTCATTGCCCGCTTCACCAGGAAAAAAGTAATTCCCCAGAAGCCGCAGGAACTGGAAGTCGCCAAAGCGATTAGTTAAGGCCACTGCGCGAAAGTAAAAAAGGCCGATCTGGATCCAGATCGGCCTTTTGGTTTGTAACATCACGAATCGGGTAGTATACGGCCTAACAAAACCATCAATGTCACCTTGCAAACCGAATAGCCAGTATCAGAACTGCAAGGTTAACAGGACGAACTAGACACCTTCCGTTTCATATACGGCCAATCCTTTCTGCGTGAGCAGGCCGCGCACGAAATGGTATTTGATCGCCTGCTCATCGCCTTTGGTAGGTACGTCCATCTGGCTTTGCTCTACCCAGAGCCAGGCCAGCACCGTGATGTTCAGATCAGGACGGTATAAACCCTGCTCAATACCAGCCCGAAGGTTGGTAACCAGAATTGTGTTGATGTAATGGGCTTTAAACGTCTGAAAAAGATGCCAGGCGGTGAAGTAGTGGCGCTCAATATCCAGCAGTAAGCTGGGGTTGACTGTCTGTTTATAATGAATCAGCCGGTCCCATATGCGTAACGCACTCGTAATGGCATTGGCTTCCAGCGCCTGGATAGCGTCCGCTTCATCCAGGCTTTCGTTCAACTGATTTTCCAGCATTTGCTGCACCAGATCTTCTTTATTTTCGAAGTACAGATAGAGCGTCTTCTTCGAAATGCCCAGTTGATGGGTAATATCGTCCAGCCGGACGGTCTTCACGCCAAAGTGATTGAACAACTGCCTGGCTTCCGTGATAATCCGTTCTTTCATCAATTGCTTAACAGGCAAAACAAAAAAATGGCTATCAGATTTCGGGAGTGTGCAGGACACACACGGGTTCACGCCAGTAGAAAAGTTGATAGGAACACCCGCTTTATTTGGTTTTGCCGCACCAATTTGCCGGCCTTTACTACAACTTGCCGTCATTAAGCACACAGTCATTTTTCCCAATGTCTACTTCCAACTGGTATACCGTCCAAAACGCCGATGACGTTGACTCGCCGTCGTTGCTGATTTATCCCGACCGGGTGAAAAAAAACATCCAGACGGCGATCCGGCTGGCGGGTGGTGTCGATCGACTCCGGCCGCATGTGAAAACGCACAAGATGGCGGCGGTAACCCAACTGATGCTGGCGGCAGGCATCTACCAGTTCAAATGCGCTACCATTGCCGAAGCCGAGATGCTGGCCCAGGCTAGTGCGCCCGATGTGTTGCTGGCCTACCCGGTTGTCGGCCCCAAAATGACCCGCCTGTTTGCGTTAACGACAACGTACCCAGCTACTCATTTCGCCTGCCTGATCGACAACCTGGAAACAGCCCGGCAACTCTCCAATGTGTTCGCCGCCAACCCATTAGCCGTGTATATCGACCTAAATATTGGTATGGGGCGTACCGGCATCTCCCCTACCGCCGCCGTACAGCTCGCGGCTGATTGCGCCAGTTTGCCGGGTATCCGGCTGATGGGGCTACATGGCTACGATGGCCACATCCGCGACACCGACGTACCCACGCGCACCAGCCACGCCGACGTAGGGTATGCGTTGGCCAGCAACGCCCGACAGGCAATCGAAAACGCGCGGCAGAAGCCACTGACGCTCATTATGGGCGGTACGCCAACCTCAACGATTCATGCGGAACGAAAGGGCGAACGCGTACAGACGAGTCCAGGTACGTTCGTTTTTTGGGATGCGGGCTACGCTGCTCTGTTGCCCGATCTGCCTTACGAGATTGCTGCCGTATTAATAACGCGGGTCATTTCGGTAATTGATGAATCTACCCTGACGCTCGATCTGGGCCATAAATCGGTAGCCGCCGAAAATCCGCAACCCCGCGTGCTGTTCTTCGAGCATCCTGACGTACAGCTCATTGGCCAGAGCGAAGAACACCTGGTTGTGAACGTACCCAATGCCCGCCAGCACCTGCCCGGCGAGGTCTGGTACGGCGTTCCAAAACACATCTGTCCAACCGTCGCGCTCTACGAGTCGGTAAAAGTTGTTACCGATGGACTGGTCACGGATACCTGGCCCGTCACGGCTAGAGCGCGTCAGTTGACGATTTAACGGAACACGGGTTTTAGCAAAAGAAGACTGTGGCAGCGAGTGACTGTTTAGGGGAAACTAAAAACGGGTTGAAACCCGTGTTACTATTCTTCTCCAGATTCGTTCGGTATCACTTTATCCGGCTCAAGCGGATTTTGCCGGAAGATGCGCTCGAGCAACGTGAACAATTCCGGGTGTTTAGCCTGCAACAGGTCGGGGCGTTTGAAAAAGTACTCCGACACGACTGCGAAGAACTCCGCTTCATTGGTAATTCCATACGGGTTTATGTCCGACTTACTGGCTTTTATTTCGTTGATAGTTCGATGAATCTGTCGAATCCAGGGCTGGAGGTATTCCTTCGGAATCATGTATGCCGGCGTGCCGTCGATGGCACCGTCTACCTTGTCGAGCAGATGAACAAACTCGTGGATGCCGGTATTCTCTTTGCTGGTTTCAACCGCAAAGCCGTTCCGTAAAGCCGGTCTGGAGAGCGCCATCGTACTCTGTAAGGCGCCCCCCTCGCCTACCTGACCCATGATTGCCAGGTCTTCGCCTTTGGTTTCGTACGACTCGTTGAACGTACCCGGGTAAAGCAACACCGTAGTCAGGTTGGGATATTCCCAGCCGTCGAAGGCAAAAATGGGAATAATCGCGCTGCTGGCAATCAACACCTTATCGAGTTCGTCAACCTCTGTATCGACGCCCTCGATGGTAACTTTTGCCAGAAACTGACTTACCCGATTAGCAAATGATTCCTTACGATCATCAGGTAACGATTGGTAATATGGCACGTTCTGCGCCAGTAGCGTTACATGATCGGGGTCAAGTGGATCCACCACCGCCTTTTTAGTCCGGGCGAGGAGCCACCACAGCAGCCCCGCCACAACGAGCAGAATAAGGAAATATAGCATAGATTCACTACTAACTCCGCCCGCGACAACATGTTTACCTTCGACATCCACCTTGATCTGGCGCTAAATGCCATTGAGTGGAACCGCGACTACCGACAGAACGTACCCACGATTCGCCTGTCGGAGCAGGGCATGACCGATAAGCCCGACCGGAGTCGGGGCGTCGTGTCGCTGCCCGACCTTCGCCGGGGGCAGATTGGCCTGGTGGTGGCTACACAGATTGCCCGTTTTAATCAGACAGACAGCAGTTTACCCGGCGCAGGCTGGAACTCGCCGCAACAGGCCTGGGCCATGACGCAGGCGCAACTCGCCTGGTATCAGAGCATGGAAGACGACGGCTGGATGCGGCAGATCACCAACCGCCAGCAACTCGACGAGCACGTGGCGATGTGGCTCGACGCCTCGATTCCAACCGAACAGAAACCTATCGGCTTCATCCTGAGCCTCGAAGGAGCTGATTCACTGGTGAACCTGACGTACCTGGAAAAAGCCTACGCCTACGGATTGCGGGCACTTGGCCCGGCCCATTATAGCACAGGCCGTTACGCACCCGGCACCGGCCTCAGCGGCCCGCTAACCCCGATGGGCCGCGATTTGCTCCGCGAAATGGATGCGCTGGGCATGATTCTGGACGTAACCCACCTCACCGACGACGGATTCGATCAGGCGCTTGAGCTTTACCAAGGACCGATCTGGGCCAGCCATCACAACTGCCGGTCGCTGGTGCCGCACCAACGGCAACTCACCGATGGTCAGATTATTCGGCTCGCCGAGCGCGGGGCTATCATTGGCGGCTGTCTGGATGCCTGGATGCTCAAACCGGGCCTCACCCAACGGGTACCCTTCCAGTCGCACACGTTCGGCGTAACACTCGAGACACTGATCGATCACTACGATCACATTTGCCAGCTTACCGGCTCGTCACGCTACTGCGCCATCGGCTCCGACCTCGACGGCACCTACGGACTCGAACAGTCGCCCGCCGATCTGGATACGATCGCCGATGTGCAGAATTTACGCGGGCTACTTCTGAAACGCGGTTACAGCCCCGACGATGTAGCCGCCATTTTTCACGGAAACGGCCTGCGTTTTTTGCACACCGCATGGTCGGCCCAGTGAGGGAGTGTGTTCAGGCAGGACATTGACATTGCCAACGCTTGGCCCTTCAGGTACGTTAACGTACCCAGCCTACGGCGTTTCGAGCACCGGCTCGTTTGCCTGAATGCTGTACTCAGTAGGCGTCATGCCGAACTGGGCGCGGAACGCACGACTGAAATACTTGGGATCGCTGAAGCCAACGGCGAAGGCGACCTCTGATACACTGGCTTTACGCTGCTTGAGCAACAGTTCGGCTTTTTTCAGGCGAGTCGTTCGTAACAGATCAATGACCGACAGGCCCGTCAGCATCTTCACCTTACGGAACAAAACGGGCCGGCTCATCCCTATTTCACCCACCAGACTTGTCACGTTAAACTCAGGGTCCTGAAGGTGTCGATCCAGCACAACCATAAGCTGGTTCAGGAATTTGGCGTCCGGGTGGTCTAGCTCCTGCGCCTGGGGTTGCAGCGTAACGAGCCGGTTATATTTGGCTTTCAACTGGTCGCGGAGGGCCAGCAGGTTGCTTACCCGCGCCTGGAGCAGAATTGGGTGGAAGGGCTTGGTGAGGTAGTCGTCGGCACCAGTTTCCAGGCCGGTCAACTGGTTGTCTACCGTATCTTTGGCCGTCAGGATAATCACCGGAATATGGCTCGTTCGCGGGTCGGATTTGAGGCGATGCGTGAGCGCAAAACCGTCCATGATCGGCATGGCCACGTCGGCAATCACGATATCAGGCAGCAACCGCGACGCTTTTTCCCAGCCTGCGGCACCATCAGCCGCCTCGATCACCTGATAGGTATCCGAGAATAAATGGCGAATATAAATCCGAATATCATCCTGATCTTCAACGAGTAACACGATCGGCCGGTCGGCATTTTCTGTATTGACTATGCCTATTGGTGGCCCCACAGGCGGTTGTGCCTGTGGCAAAGACAGCGACGGTTCGGGAGCAAACGCGGGCTTCGTCGGTGTAGGCAGCGGACCAGAAACCGTGACGGGCAAACTGATTGTAAAGCGGGTATAGCCCGACTGTAGACTGGTTGCCTTCCGGCTTTCAACATTGATTTGCCCGCCGTGCTGCTCGATGATATGCTTGCTCAGGGCAAGACCCAGGCCAAAGCCAGAGTCGCGCGTTTTTGGCTGATTGACCTGATAGAACTGGTTGAAAATATGGTCGATATCCCCCGCCGAAATGCCCTGCCCAGTATCTTCAATGAGGATAACCGCATTTTCTTCCCCATTCAACAAGGTGAAATCCTGCTGTAGCCGCACCGAGACTGTTCCATCTGTCGGTGTAAACTTAAACGCATTCAGCAGCAGGTTCGACACTACTTTTTCCAGTTCTTCTGCATCAATCCAGGTATGGAGTGTGGCTACCTCCGATTCATTGAGCAACGTAATACGGTGCGTACGGGCGTGTTCGGCAAACGAGTCGGTGATGGTGCGCAGAAACGCAACCAGGTCGACTTCCTGTTTCTGGAGCTGAATATTGCCGGTTTCGTGTTTCCTAAAATCGAGCAGTTGGTTCAGCAGCCGTAACAGGCGGTCGGTACTATTCCGCATAATCGACAACTGCTTTTGAACAGCCATATCGCCCGCATATTGACTTGCCAGCACTTCGATCGGTGCCTTTACCAGCGTTAACGGCGTCCGGATTTCGTGGGCGATCTCGGTAAAGAAATTCAGCTTGATCTGGTGAAGCTCCTGCTGCCGGGTTTTCTCGTCATGTTCTACCTGCAGGTCATGAGCCAGTTGAAGCCGACTCTGATTAAAGCCCGACCACAACCGCAACAGGCCAAGGAACGTAAGCACATACAGGCCATACGCCCAGCCTGTTTTCCAGGGCGGCGGCAGTACTGTTATTTTCAGTTCCAGTGGTTTACTGTTCCAGACGTCATCGTTGTTTGTCCCTTTTATCCGAAGCAGGTAATTCCCCGCCGGTAGATTCATGTAGGTAGCCTGTGGTTCACTGACGTAATTCCAGTCCTTATCAAAATCCACCAGTTGGTAGGCGTAGCGGTTTTTGGGCGAATTGATATAGTTGAATGCGGCAAAATCCAGCGAGAAAACGTTCTGCTGGTAGGTGAACGTAAGCCCATCCTCCGAGTCAACATTCAGTTCATCAGCTAGCTCAGCAACCGGTTGATTGAACAGGCGAAGCTGGGTGAACGCTAGTTTAGGTGCCTTCGTGTTGCGGCGAATGCTGTCTGGATGGAACATGACAATGCCGTTGTAGCCGCCAAAATAGAGATTGCCGCGCTCATCCTGATAAGTGGAATTGGGCGTAAACTCTTTACAGATCAGCCCATCGTGCCGATCGTAGGAGATGAATCGGTTCGTTTGGGGATCAAATTGAGCCAGCCCCTTATCGGTACTGATCCACAGCCTGCCACGCTGGTCTTCCTGAATACCAAATACGGTGTTACTGGGCAGACCGTGCGTTGTTGTGAAGTGGCGAAACGACCGTTGATCGGGCAGTAACAGATTCAGGCCGCCATCGCGGGTGCCAACCCACAGTCGATGTTGCCGATCTTCCAGCAAACAAACTGCATGATTGCTGCTCAACGACGTACTGTCCCCGTTTTGCTGGTAATAGCGAACAAAGGCGTTCTGGCCCGTAATTTTCCGGTTCAAGCCGTGAATGGTGCACACCCACAGTTGTTGCCGGCTATCAAGTAACAGGCTGGTCGTATTGTCGGAACTGATCGACGATTGCCGGTCTGGCTGATGGCGGAGTGATGTAAATGAGTTCGTTTTTTCATCGAACTGGCAAAGGCCGGCAAAGTAAGTAGCGATCCAGAGTTTTCCCTGTGCGTCCCGTTTCAGGTCATAAATATGATCGTCGGGTAATGAATGCGGGTTATTCGGCTCGTGCAGGTAGCGGGTAACCGTTCTTTTACGTAAGTCAATGTAATTGAGCCCTTTGAGTGTCCCCACCCAGAGACCATTCGGTCCCTCGGCCAACAGACATTTCACCTTGTCGTTGGTGAGCGACTGGCTATTTTTGGGGTCATGGCTATAATGATGGGCAATCGTTTTATCCGCGTTCAGCAGAAAAAGTCCCTTGTCTTCGGTGCCGAGCCAGCGCTGAGCCGGGTTGCTGGCAGATAGCATTGGCCCCGAAATTTTGAACGGCATTCCCCCCCGGCTATCGACCGGGCGATAGGAGCCAAACTGCCGGGCCAGCGGACTGTACATACTGACACCGCCGAAATAGGAGCCCACCCAGAATGACCCGTCACGATCCCGAAACAACGATCGTATCGAATTGTCGCTCAGGGAGCTAGGGTCAATCGGCTGATTCATGTGCGTTGTAAACCGGCTCCCATCCTGGGCAATAATGTGTAGCCCTGTCATGGTGCCTACCCAGAAATTCCCTTTACCATCGGGCAAAATTGTCCGGACGGTCTGGGTGCTCAAATCAAGGCCGGGGGCGGGGTTCCAGGAGAGTACGTTACCCTGCCGCTGGTCGAGAAGGGCAATACCATTCCGATCAGTGCCCACCCATAACCTGCCAAAACGGTCTTCGGCGATCGCATTTACCCCGTTCGACGTGTTATGGTAAATAGAGTCGGCGGCATGCAGGAAAAAATTGGTTAGTTCAAACAGTCCCGCCCGCGTAGGCTTAAGTCTGGACAACCCGGCCGAGGTGCCCACCCAGATAGTCTGGTCCCGGCCTTCGTAAATGGTTCTAATCGTCTGATTGCTCAGGTCGTGGTGCCCGTCAGTCAGGTCAACCAGTCGGTCGCACCGATTCGTATTGGCCTGTATCCTGAACAGCCCCCTTGGCGTACCAAACCAGATCCGCTGCTGCCGGTCTTCAAGCAGGGTATTTATGGTTGAATCGGCCAGCTTTCCCGTCGCCACAATCCGGGGATTAACTGCTTGAAAGTCATCCTGCTGATGCCGGTAGAAGGCTATTCCTTTTGATGTGCCTACCCACAGTTGCCCCTGCCTGTTTAAAATCAGGCTGTTGACAATGTTCGATGGCAAGCTGTTGGCAACGCCATTGCGGGTTTGATAAACAACAACGTGCCGGGAATCATAGCGATTCAACCCATTACGGGTGCCAAACCACATGAAGCCTTTCTTATCCTGCGCGATGGTGTATACACTACTCTGGGATAATCCCTCCTCAATGCTCAGGTTACTAAAATGCTTTACATCAGGCTGACTCACAGCATTTTGCCCTGTCATCAGCCATGTAACACCCAACCACATTACAAAACACAACCTGCTGCTTCCCATCCGCATCTCTCTAAAAACAACTAGCAATAGCTACTATACAAGGCAAATAGACCTTTAAGCTAATAATTTCCTGGAACAGTTTTATTTCGCTGTTGTATAAACAAGGTTCATACAACAGCGATAAGGTGAGTTGTAGCTGGTGTTTACTCAGTTTAATCGAGCGAATTGAGCGGCTGAACGTACCTACGCCCGCATTGGCTGAATACGCAGGTACGTTAGCGAACGCCAGAGCCATTCGAGAGGGCCATAGCGGAAACGGGCAAGCCAGAACCGGCTAAAGAGCACCTGCGCCAGATAGATAGGCAGTGTGATCAGCGCTGCCTGCCACACCGTCGTTTTGTTGAGCAGGTCGAGGCCAAACCCAAAGAACAGGTATGTACCAATAACCGTCTGGAGTACGTAACTGGTCAGGCCCATCTTGCCAACGGAAGCCAGCGGATGGATGGTCCAGGCCCAGGAGCGACGTTGGAACAGCAACGTGAAACCGGCGATGTAGAAGATCGTCAGCAGGGCCGATTGCAGGTCGTAGAGGATGTTGAAGAGCTGAATGGCCCAGGCGGGTGGTGCTTTGTCGCTGCCAAAGATGGCGAACAGCGCCAGGCCAATGGCGGTAATGCCTAACACACTGAAGCCGGAAAAGCGCGTTAACCGGCGGAACCAGCGCTTCATATCGGTCAGTTGTTGAAAAAGCCGTCGCCGCCCCGCGTAAAGGCCAAGCAGGAAGAAACCCAACGTGACGTAGATACGGCCACTCTCGACCTGAAACTGCATTTTTTCATCGAATGCACTGGCATTGAACCGAATAAGATCGGGATAGCTACCCTGTGTCAACACCGTGTAGTACGTCTGTGCGTCCTGCTCAAACGATTTCTGCTGCTGCTTCGGGTCCGTTTTTGCGGGTGGACTGATGTATGTTCCATAGACCGTTCGTAGCCGGTTGGGTACGTTCGCCACCAGCAGCAGCGCAATCACCAGCACCACTTTGTTGGGCAACCTGCCGAAAGGCAGCATCAGGAAACCAAGTATAGCGTAGATGGACAGGATATCGCCGCGCCACATCAGGTGATGCGCGAAACCAATTGCCCCCAGAATGAGCAACCGCCAGGCGAAACGACGGTAAAACACACCGGATGATTCCTGCGAACGAGTCATCATCAGTGCAAAACTCAGCCCAAACAGAAAGGAGAAGAACGTATAGAACTTACCATCGAAAAAGATGCCGATGATGCCCTGCGTTATTCCATTGGCCAGACCGCCGGCCTGGCCTTGATAAACACTGCCAGGGATTGATCCGGCGGTAAACCATTGCGCACAGTGGACCACCAGGATACCGAAAAGAGCAACGCCACGGAGCGCGTCAACTACTTGAATACGACTCTGTTTGCCAGGTACGTCTGGCGGGGAAACCGTTGTGAACGGTGAGGCAGGATTCATAAATTAAGGGTAGGAATGTTTTTACTCAAAGCTATCCAGAACCTTATCGGAACGCTAGCAGAAACGGGATGAGCTGTTAAAATAATAACCTGAACGGATCCTATGTATACCCACGGCGCTGTCACTTGCCTGTCCTGCTCTTTTGCTACAGACCCTTCGATCAGGCCGGTCCGCCGCTTGCCGAATCGGTGCGGGCGCCGACAGACTCAGGGCTATGCGAGAGCAACTTCACAATCCGTCCATCCTGTAGAATCCCTACAAGGCCGGGTAATTCCGGGCGACATCGTCCAGTACCAGCACCCAATCCTGACCGTAGCCCTGGGTGGGTGGTTTGAACAGCATGGGCCGCTGATTGTCAAACGTGCCGGCTGGCTGGGCTTTGCCCGACCGGGGGTCGAACCACGTGGCGGTAACACGCTTTCCCGACACCTTACCCGGATTGACCGTAAATGGCTTTCCGGCCGCCGAATAGATGAACGCATAATCGGTACCCCGCGTGGCCTGAACCCGCTCGGCCGGGCTGAGGGAACCCTCCACAACCAGCGACTGATCGGGCACGCGGTCGAGGAGTGGGCGGGCTGTCATTAACCGCCGAACGTGCTTCATCTGGTTGGCTCCGGGCAACTCCAGCGCTTCGGGCCAGTACAGATGTGGCCCGTTTACGGCTGGTCGGTTGGGGCTGTACATCTGCCAGATATCATGGCATCCGTAGGTATGGCCGTGTGCGCCCGCAAACAGGTCCAGGTAGGCATACAGGCGCACATCATACGCGTTGGACGTACCCAGATCGCTGGCGTTGAAACAAACCGGATGATCTTCATAAATCGGCTCGGCGTCCATAGTCGGCTTGATGGGCTGACGGTTATACGAAACCGCGATGAAATCATAGACAGGTACGTTGCGGCAATGGCCGTTCTGGTGCATGTTAAAATCGAACCAGGCATCCTGCGAAAACCAGGTCGAAGCACCGCCATCGAGCCCGTTCGGCTGTGGATGATACGACATCAGGGCCTTGTCGGCACCACCAACGCCTTCTTCAATACCCGCAGCCATGGCCCGCCAGATAGCCACATCGGCCGAACCGGCACGGGGATTCCGGTCGCCGCCCAGTATCCAGACAATGTTTTCGCGGTTTTTATAGCGGTCACCCAGGTATCGTCCGTAGGCGCGGGCATTGGCTGGATTGAAGATCTCCGGTCCGCTTCCCCAGGTGTTTTTAAAAACCTTATCACCCCAGGTCGGCAGAAAAGCGATGACGATACCGTACTGAGCGGCTCTGTCGATAATATAATCAACGTGGCTAAAGTAAGCATCGCTGGGCTTTGTCGGGTCATTGTCCAGCAACGGCACGTCTCCATACGGATTCTTATCCTTAAGCCCATCGAATTCGGCCAGGGCCACTGCCTGCACGACCGTAAACCCCTGTTCAGCCCGCCGTTTGAGGTAACGGTCCGCTTCGTCGCGGTTCAGGCGGTGGAAAAGCTCCCAGGCAGTATCGCCCAGCCAGAAAAACGGCGTTCCATCCCGATGGACCAGATACCGTTTATTGTCGGCTACCTGTAGTCGGCCACCCGTAAACGGCTGCTGCGCCAGCGCCAGACGGGACAGCGCCATAATCAAAAGAAGTAGACGTATCTTTTTCATCAGGTTTCGAGTTGACCGTACAGTTGGGATGGCCCACGAGGACAGGCCATGCCACTGATCGTGCATACGTACCTGAAAAGTCGATTCCTATTTTTGTCCTACTCAAAAAGCGAGACGAGCAGGTCCACAGACAATATAAAAATGACATTTTTAGAAAAACTCAGTAGCAACCGGCCCCTGCTGGGCACCATCGTCTCGCTCCCCTACCCGGAACTCAGCGAATTGCTGTCGATGGCTGGCTTCGACTGGCTGTTCATCGACATGGAACACGGCCCTATATCAATTAAGGATGCGCAGCGGCTGTTGCAGGCCATCAAAAACGACTGTAACGCCATTATCCGGGTGGCCGAAAACAACCCGATTCTGATCAAACAAGCCCTCGACATTGGTGCCCAGGGCCTCATCATTCCTCTTGTCAACTCAGCGGACGAAGCGCGGCGGGCGGTAGCCTCGGCCAAATACCCCCCGATTGGGAAACGGAGTGTAGGCATTGCCCGAGCGCATGGCTACGGAAGCCAGTTTGCCGATTACATTCAAAAAGCAAACGAAACGATTGCCGTTATTATCCAGATCGAGCACGAAGAGGGCGTCAGAAACCTGGACGAAATTCTGGCCGTCGACGGGGTCGATGGGGTTTTTATTGGCCCCTACGATCTATCCGGCAGCATGAATAAACTGGGCGACGTGGCTGACCCCGCCGTTCAGGACGCGATCCGGGCGGTTAAGGCGGCCTGTTTGCAGAAAGAAATACCTGTCGGCCTGTTTTTGCAGCAGGCCGACAGGATCGAAGCTGAACTGGCCAGCGGCACCAGGTTCCTCGCCGTGGGCACCGACACGTTTTTTGTCTGGAGCGGTGCGCAAAAAATCATCGACGCATTCAACGCAGCCAGCCAGGTACGTTAGCACTCCTCACCGCCTATCGGGTAGCCGAGGGGGATTGTATGCCTGTTAACGGAGGTCGGTTATGGCACAAAAATCCATATCGCCATAGTCGAGGTTTTCGCCCGCCATACCCCAGATAAAGGTATAATTGGACGTACCTGACCCGGAGTGGATCGACCAGTTTGGCGAGATCACGGCCTGCTCGTTCTGCATCCAGATATGGCGGGTCTCCTGCGGTTGCCCCATAAAATGACAGACCGATTGCCCATCGGGAATCTCGAAGTAGAAATATACTTCCATGCGCCGGTCATGCACGTGAGCGGGCATGGTGTTCCAGACACTGCCTGGCTTAAGTTCGGTCATACCCATTTGCAACTGGCAGGTAGGCAACACGCTATTAACCAGCAACTTGTTGATGGTCCGGTGATTAGCCGTTCCCATACTACCCAGCTCTACCACTTCGGCATCCTGCCGCGACACTTTGCGGGTGGGGTAGCGATGCGTGGCGGGCGTGGAGTTCAGGTAAAATTTGGCCGGTGCCTGCAAATCGGTCGACACGAATACGACTTCCTGCGTGCCTTGCCCAATATAGAGGGCTTCTTTGTAACCCAACTCAATGGTGTCGCCATCGACCACCACCTGACCGGCACCACCCACGTTGATAATACCCAGTTCGCGGCGTTCCAGGAAGTACTGTGCTTTCAGGTAATCCGGTGTATCGAGCCGGACAGGACCAGCAACAGGCATGACGCCCCCGGTCATATACCGATCGAAGAATGAGAGTGTCCAGCGAATCTGATCGGCCACAAAGATGGATTCGATCAGGAAATTTTGCCGGAGTTGCTCCGTGTCCATTCCCTTCACCTCGTTGGGTGAACTGGCAAATCGGCTTTCGAAAAATGTGGGCTTTTCAGCCTGCGCTTCGGTACTGGTTACTGATTCGGTTTGCATAGTTGTATGAGTTCCGTTTTCACAACAGGAAGTTGACGTACAATAATAAGGCTGGATGCCGGGTAGTTAGCTAGCAGGCAGAGCAATAACCCGCCAATCAACTCGGAATCAGCGATTTGGTGAACGTCGGCTTTGTCCGCTTTTTCGACGCCTGCTCGTAGGCGTAGGCGATCGTAAACAACGGCCCTTCCTGATACGCCCCGGCCATGAACGAAAAACCAACGGGTAGGCCATGTACCAGTCCCATCGGCACGGTTATGTGCGGATACCCCGCCATTGCCGCCGGTGGGCAGAAGTAAAAACCAGTATCATAGTCACCGTTGATTAGGTCAATACAGCCGGCAAAACCGATGCTGGTGCCACAGATAGCATCCAGTTTATTGGTCGCCATCAGTTGGTCGATGTGCCGGCGTGAACTCAGGGTTTTGGCCAGCGCATCGGTGTATTCTTTGCTGGTCAGACCTGCTTTTGCTTCGCTGGTTTCGAGGATCTCCTGCTTGAAAAAGGGCATGGCTTCACGGGCGTTCTGCTTGTTGAACGCAATGACCTCGGCCAGCGATTTCACCCCGGCGCTGGCCGTCGACAGGTACCGGTTCAGGCCGTCTTTAAATTCGTATTGCAACACGGTGAGTTCGGCCCCGCCAATGTCGTCCAGGCTCTTGAGCAAGTCGACCTCGACAACGGTAGCCCCTTGTTTGGTCAATACCTCAATGGCCTGTTTATACAAGCCAACGACGCCTTCGTGCCCCTTCAGAAATGATTTTTCAACGCCGATCCGCTTGCCTGCCAAACCAGCCGCATTCAGAAACGGGGTGTAATCGGCTACGCCTTTGCCCCTGCTTTCGCCCGTAACGGCGTCGGCGGGGTCGTAGCCCGTCATGGCCCCCAGTAAAATCGCCGCGTCGGTCACCGTTCGGGTCATAGGACCGGCGGTATCCTGCGTTTTGGAGATCGGAATTATGCCGCTTCGGCTAACGAGCCCGACCGTTGGTTTCAGGCCCACGATACCACAGAATGACGAAGGCGCAATGACCGACCCGTCTGTTTCGGTGCCAACGGCCACGGCACACAGATTGGCAGCAACCGCCGAACCGGAGCCCGAACTGGACCCGCACGGACTCCGATCGAGCACGTACGGATTGCGCGTTTGCCCACCCCGGCTACTCCAGCCGCTACTCGACCGGGTAGATCTGAAATTGGCCCACTCGCTGAGGTTGGTTTTCCCAAGAATTACTGCCCCGGCATCGCGCAGTTTCCGGGCCACAAACGCATCGTTAGCGGCCTTATGTCCCTTCAGTGCCAGCGAGCCAGCGGTGGTCATTTGCTGATCGCCGGTGTCGATGTTGTCTTTCAGCAAGATCGGAATGCCGTGCATCGGCCCGCGTAGTTTACCCGCTTTGCGTTCCTGATCCAGAGCGGCGGCCATTGTCAGCGCATCGGGGTTGATTTCGATGACCGAGTTGAGGCCGGGACCACTTTTATCGACGGCCTGAATGCGGTCTAAATACAGTTTGGTGATGTCGGCCGATGAATACTGGCCTGCCTTCATGTTGGCCTGTAAATCGCCGATCGTCACTTCATTCAGGACAAAATCGTCGGTGAAAAGGGCCGAGTCGGTTTCGTGTTTCGCCTGCGAACTGGTGGAGCAGGCCGCAACGGCAAGCGATGTAGCCGACAGGCTGGCGGCCGAGCTATTCTTGATAAAATTCCGTCTGTTCATCAACGTGATTTAGTGAAAGGGATAGTGACTGTCGGGTAGTTGAAGACTGGCTCAGAAAGGTAGCGTTTCGGCAGAAAACCGATACTAACTTTGCACCTGATCAGGACAGTTGGTAAAGGTATAGAAACCACTTTTATAACCGGGCGACTTAATTTGTCAACTAACTTTTCAGCAGTAACGCTCCTCATTTTTAGCCTGTAAACCCTACGCCACAGACCCGGGATCGAGACCGGTAACGGCCATTTGTTTTCTTCTATGAACGGTATTATTCTTGAACAGCCCGGCGCGTTCAAACGCATCACCAAAGAGCATCCCGGTAAGCCCGCCGCAGGTGAAGTACTTCTGAGAATCAAAATGTTAGGCGTCTGCGGTACAGACTTGCACGCCTACAAAGGTCGCCAGCCTTTTTTCTCGTATCCCCGCATTCTGGGTCACGAAATCGCGGCTGAAGTGGTTGAACTGGGCGACGGCGTGACCCACCTGCGGGTTGGCGATACCTGCGCAGTGATGCCCTACCGGAACATATCGACCGACCAGGCAGTGATGAACGGCAAAACGCATTGCGGCCCTAACGTGCGGGTGCTGGGCGTTCATGAAGATGGGGCCATGCAGGAGTATATGCTCTACCTGGCCGACCATGTTTTTCCCGCCAATGGCCTGCCACTCGACCAGATCGCGGTCATTGAGCCGCTGGCCATTGGCAGCCACGCCATTGAACGCGGGCAGGTACAGCCCGACGATATTGTGCTGGTGGTGGGGGCCGGACCAATCGGCATTGCCGCCGTGATGATGGGTCAGTTCAAGGCCGCCCGCGTCATTGCCATCGACGTCAATCAGTCGCGGCTCGACTTCATCAGTCAGAAGTTTCCCGCCGTCGATACGCTGACGGTGGGCGAAACGGTAGTCGACGAATTGCAGCAATTGCTGGGTGGCAACCTGCCGACGGTCGTGATCGACGCGACGGGCAATAAAGCGTCGATGGAGAAATGCTTTGAGTACGTAGCGCCGGGCGGAACGGTGATCTACGTTGGTTTGTTCATAGGCGACATTTCCTTTCACGACCCTTATTTCCAGATGAAAGAACTAACGTTGCGCACTTCCCGAAATGCCTACCCTACCGACTTCACGAAGATAATCCGCCTGCTGAAAGCCGGGTTGCTCAACATCGATGGGTACGTTACCCACCGCCTCTATTTCGATAACCTGACCGACGAATTTACGTCGCTGTATGACCCGGAGAAGCAGGTTATCAAAGCGGTGATAGCCTACTGAGTTCTTCCCCGCCTTACGACAGATCAACCCTGTCTCGGCTATTTACACTAAATGCTTTGCCTGGGTACGTAGAACTGCAACGTACCCAGGCAGAGCATTTAGTGTAAAAAATAGGTATCCCGATGCTGTATTAGTAGTTTTAAATAGTAATCTATTTCAATTAATGAATACACTAAAGCCACTCCTCTGTAAAAAATAATACCACAAAAACAGGGAAAAGGGCAACTACCTCTGTTTCATAGAATAAGTGTTCCAACTATCGCTGATGCATTTCAATCAGTGTAAACCACGACATTTCTATGCAACTACGTGTACGTTTATTGCCAACTGGCGACGTTAAACTTGTTAAAAAAGCTGTTTTTTACTCGTCTGTCTGGGTTACTGGCTTACTCTTTTTTCTGGCATCTGTATTTGCCCAGGCACAGGTCGCCACGGCTAGTATGCCATTTCCCCAATACAATTCATCGTACATAGCCGGTAGCACACTCAGCGTACAGAATACGATAACCACGCCGGCCAACACGACGATTACGAACGTCGACCTCTACTACGACACGAATTTCTTTTTGGCCGGCATTGATTCACCCACTACCGGCACGCTAATCGTTGCCAATCTCCAACCCCCATATACCTACGACTGGACACCGCCCACCCCCGCCACTCCTTCGAGAAGTTACTTCCTCCGGGCGGTTGTCACGAACGTGAATGCCTCCGGCGTCTCGTCGACCACATTCACCAATGGTAATGTAAAATATATCGCCATCAGTGTATATAGACCCGACTACAGCACCGCCCCCAGAAAGATTTATGTATCACCCACGGGGAGTAATGGCAACCCCTACAATTCATTGGCAACGGCGGCGACCACCCTTCAGCGGGCGGCTGACATAGTTGCTCCGGGAGATACGGTCTTTGTGGCAGCGGGCACGTACACAACTACCAGCCTGAACGTTATGCTGGTTCAGCGAACCGGCTTACCCAACAAGTGGATCACATTCAAGCCTTACGGCACCGATAAACCGGTCGTCCAGATGGGCAACAACAACTTCACGGCAATCAACCTGCTGCCGGCATCTGCCTACATCAAGATACAGGGATTTGAGGTTATTGGGAACAACGCCAACATAACACTGGCGCAGGCACGGGCGCAGGATGGGGCCTGTGAAGGGGCTAACCCGGCAAAAACACCGACCGCTAAGTTTAATGGCAACGGCATTGCTACAAGTGGGAACAATGGAGGGAACTTTCGGCCGCACCATATCACCATTGCAGGTAACAAAGTACATGATTGTGCAGGTGGGGGTATTTCGGCCATCCAGTCTGATTACGTCACCATCGAAGATAATCTGTCTTACAGAAACGCCTGGTATACCGTCTATGGAGCCAGCGGCATTAGTATACTCAACGCCTGGAACTCCGATAACAGTACAGATACCAAGATGATCGTTCGGCGAAACCAGTGCTATGGCAATGAACTGAAAATTGCCTGGAATATTGGCGGAACAGGTACCAACTGCAAATTCTACGACGGTAACGGCATTATCCTTGACAATAACAATGCAAGCAAAAACACGATTGGTGCTTATACAGGCAAGTTCCTGGTTGAAAATAACTTGAGCTATCTGAATGGCGGGCGCGGTATCAACGTCAACTACTCCGACAACGCGAGTGTGATCAACAATACAACCTACCGGAATGGAGTTACCAACCAGACAACGTACAACAGTGTTGTGTATGCGGGCATTGAAAGTGAGTTTATCTCGCAGTTTTCTACCGGTCTAACGGTGTACAATAACATCTTTTCGGGCCGTCCGGGCGAGAAAACGATAGAAGTGAATGGCTCGACCATCAGCCATAACAACAACCTCACTTTCGACGGCACAGGTACGCCCTATTTTACAGGAAATCAGAATATTACGGGTCAGGACCCCCTGTTTATCAATGCTGGTTCCAGCGATTTCAAGCTGCAACCGGGTAGCCCGGCCATCAGCGCGGGTAGCTCAACGGCGGGGCAGTTTGCCAGCACCGACATCGACGGCGTGGCGCGCCCCATTGGCCCCGGTGTCGATATTGGCGCGTACGAAATAGCCAGTGCCCTACCCGTTACGCTTTCCCAGTTTACGGCTAAACCACTGGGTAGCCAGGTGTCTGTAGCCTGGTCAACGGCCATTGAACTGAACAGTGCCTATTTCGAGGTAGAACGCAGCGTTGATGTCCTGGAATTTAACCGTATTGGCCGGGTTAACGCCGCCGGTGAATCGCAGACCAGTCGGCACTATGGTTTGCTCGATGAGCACCCACTGGCAGGTACGAGTTACTACCGGCTGAAGCAGATAGACCGGGATGGCACCACCGCCTACTCGAAAGTAGTTGCCGTTACGATAGACAACGTGCAGCCTTCAATGGAATTACTGGGAAACCCAACCGAGGGCAACACCATTCGCGTTGCTACCCGCAACCTCGATCGAGCGGTGTTTCAGCTCAGGAACACCACAGGCCAGGCCATTGGTCTGCTGGCTCAACCGCAAGCCGATGGCCAACACCTCCTGCTGCCGCTACAACCCTTGCCCGCTGGTCTGTATCTGCTCAATGCCACCGTCGGCGGCGTGCAACTGACCCGAAAGGTGCTGGTACACTAATAGCTTGCTACGATACCGTGATTTCGTATAAAAACGGTAGCCAAATCAACACCAGATCGGAGTGCCTCGCCGATAAGATAGATTATCGGCGAGGCACTCCGATCTGGCGTTACGGGATTTGCGTACACGATACGCCTTCAATATACTATATCATTAATAAATTAATCTTTACATTCAACTGCCTTGCAATCGCTACTTATTAGTAGTTTACTAGTGAATACCTACTAGTACTAATCGACTTACAATCTAGCTTAATTGACGAAATAGGCCTTATTTTTATGATTTTACCAAGTAAATACTAGAATATCAAGACTTAAAATTCTATTCTTTTTAGAAAAAAGTTGGTAAATCAGTTTCTGCTTTATACTATTGTATACTTTATATAATTCAACAATAGTGAATTACTCAGAACACACCCTACGCTACTTGCCCAGCGGGGATTTACGATCAAACTGAAAACAAGTAGCGAAAAGCAAGCACAGATCATCTATGGCTATCAGACTTACCACCGCCGAGCATATCCGTTTATGGACCGACTTCCGGGCTGGCAGCCGGGACGCATTCGACGAGTTGTATACCTTGTTTTCAGATGATCTATACCGCTATGGGTATAACCTGGTGCGGAATCGGCAGGTGGTTGAAGACTGCCTGCATGAGTTGTTCCTGCACATCCACGAGCATCGGCATAAGTTGGGGCCTACCGATAATATTCAATTCTACCTGTACCGGGCCTTACGGCGGCGACTTACCGATTCGGCGGCACGACTGGCTAAGTACGGTTCTGACCTGTACCTGTTCGACGAAGCCAATTTTGCGCTACAGTCGTATGAAAAATCGTTGATTGACGAAGAACTGGCCGACGAACAGAAACGCGTTCTGATTGACCAGCTAAACAGATTACCCAAGCGCCAGAAAGAAATTCTGTACCTGGTCTACATGAAGGGCCTGACGTACCCGCAGGCAGCCGAGATCATGGATATTACGATGAAAACCGTCTATAACACAGTCAATATAGCCCTGACATCGTTGCGCATGTTGCTTACCAAATCGCGAAGCGTTGTTATTGGTTATTAGTTATTGGTTGAATGGTTATTAGTTAGTGGTACATAGGAGCCTACTAACCATTCAACCAATAACTACATAGCCAGTAAGTACTTCATACCGGCTGGGTTGTTGTCGATCGTCTCAAATACTGACCTGGCATCGGCCAGGGGAGCTATCTGCGTAATAAGCTGGTCGAGTGGCAACGTACCTGACGCCGCCAGCGCGATGGCCTCGTCAAAATCGTCGGGCTCATACACACGGGCACCAATCAGCTTCAGTTCGCGCCAGAAAAAGCGGAACAGATCAACCGCTTTGGGCTCGGCATGAATGGCCACCATCACCACCCGGCCACGCACCCGCGGCAGTTGCGTCATCACCGTAACGCCCGCCTGCACCCCCGATACTTCAAAGACCACATCGGCCATGGCTCCGTTGGTAAAATTCTCCACGTGAGCCAGCAGGTCGGTTTCCTTTGGATTAACCGTAGCCAGCCCCATCGACTCGGCCAGTTGTAACCGCGCTTCGTTCACTTCGGAAATCAGCACATTCGCGCCTTTCTGTTTCGCCACCAGGGCAATGAGCATGCCGATGGGGCCACCGCCGATGATGACCACCTGCTCGCCCGCTTTCACCTCGCCCAGCCGTACATCATGGCAGGCAACAGCCAGCGGTTCGACAAGAGCGCCCAGCGTAAGCGGCAGATCATCGGGCAACCGGTGGAGTGTATACGCAGGTACGTTCCAGTACTGCTGCATGCCACCGGGCGTGTCGATACCAATAAATTTCAGGTTCTGACCGATATGCTGCACACCGTTATCAACCGCCATCTCCTGACCCGGTTTGAGCGGCCGTACCGTTACCCGATCGCCCGGTTGCCAGCCCGTAACGCCCTCGCCTACCCCATCGATTACGGCCGATACTTCGTGACCGATCACCTGCGGCAGGGTAAGGCGCTGAGCCATTGCGCCATGATAAATGTGTACGTCAGTGCCGCAGACGCCGCAATACGCTACTTTCAAACGTACCTCGCCCGGTGCCAGCGGCTGAACGTCAACCTCCTGTAAATCAAACGTTTTATTCCCTGTAAAGTGAAGAGCTTTCATTGGTTTTGTTTATCTGTGTAGACGCATCCCTGCGTCTCTACATTAACGTCTTTCTAAAATTTGTAACATATTCCCGTCGGGGTCGAAGAGGTTGCGGACTTTACCGCCGCCAATGGCGTTGATGACCGATCCTCCCCAGGTTACGTTTTTGCTATCGAGAAAGGCAATAGCCTCGTCGATGTTGTCGACCCGCAGGGCCAGGTGCGACCAGCCGGGTGTCCAGGTGGTACGCTCGGGGCGGACGGTTTCATCTTTCGGCATCACTTCCAGCAGCGTACCGTCGGGGGCCTTAAGCATCCAGACGGGCTTGTCCGGGTCGGTGTTCCGATGGCGAAACCATTTTTCGTAGCCGAATACCTCGCAATACCAGTCGGCGAGGGCTTCCACATCGTTGGCGGCCACGCCGGGGTGATCGATTCCAGTAATTTTAAGTGGACTCATGGTTTTGTTCTTTCTAACGCCTGCATGGCTTTCGCATACCGGCGACCCAGTTCCCGGGCCGACTGGGCATTGAAATGAGTAGCATCGCCGCCATCAGTCAGGCCCGATGCATCGGCGCAGGTTACCCGCAACATGTGCCTAGGCAGGTTGGTCAAAATGGCGTTGATCTGCATGGCGGCGGGATTCTTAACGATATAAAAATCACCCAGCGTACCCACCACCACCGGAACAGCCGGGCTGCCAAACACCTGCCGGAACCGGCCGATCAACTGGCTGATCTTTTGCTCGTAAACAGCGGCCAGTTCGGGTTTGCTGTCGCTCTCGCCCTGATGCCAGAGAATGCCGTGCAACGTACCTGACTGTTGCGCCAGTTGCACCCGTTTGATGGCTTCGTCGTACGGGTAATTTTTTGTTTGTTCATGATACCCACCCGGTTGCCACGCATCAATGGCCGACCCACCTACCGCGGTCGGAATCAGGCCGATAAACACGTTGGGATTCTGTTCGGCCAGTTGTTTTCCGAACGCCAATCCCGGCCCAACGCCCACAACGGCCGGCTTATCGAAGTGCATGGGCTCGGTAGCAGGCACCCATTCGTTGTTTTTGGTCAACATCCAGACACGCGGATGCGGCGTTTTGTCGAGGCTATCGACCTTACCGCGACCCGCCATATTTGATTGCCCCGCCAGCATATACAGGTGGAAATTAGCCGGTGATAAACCCGCAGGCAGCGTTGATTGAGCCAGGGCGATGACTGGGCTGACGGTCAGGAAAAGAGCGGAGAACAGCAGGTTACGCATGATCAGAGATTCGTTTTAGGGTGTACTGACCGGCTTCGTTGAGCACATCCCAACGCCGGCCATGACCCGAAAGTAACGAAAGCTGATGAGCCGCTTCGTCGTGAATCCTGAGCGTCCACTTCTTCTGCCCATTAGTCAGGGTGAACACATTTTCGTCTTGAGCTAACGTCCACTGGTGCAGTAAACTAGCCGTATCGAGGGCAATGGCGTGCACCACCGTCCGGGCAGCCGTTGGGGCGGCTTCTGTCCAGCGGTAGAGCAGTCCGCTGCCGGGTTTTCCTTCGCCGTACTGATTTGGTTCCACATGATAAGCGTCGTGAACGTACCCATACACCGGATGCCCGATGCGCCCTGTACCACCGTGGAATAGTTTCATCCCGGCCTCATTGCGCCGCACTGTCAGGTACGTTGGTTGTGTATCGACCTGTGCCTGTCCATCGCGGTTGTTGACGAGCCAGTTCCAGACGGTCGTAACGGGTTGTGCTGCTTCGATCCGGTCAACGACAAATAAGACATTACTGCCAGCCAGGAGCCACAAGCGCGTAAACGTTTCGATAGGCACGCCACACGCCTGACTAATCTCGGCCCCCACAACCGAAACCACATCGTCATGGTCAACGATCAATCGTCGGTTTCCCCGGTTTACCGCAAGGCCGGGTATTCCGTTGACCAGCAAGCGGCGTGGCAATACGCTTTTCTGCTCCAGCATGGTCGATTTGGCCATATCTTCCTGCAAACCCAGCGTTTCTGCCTCAACCAGGAAGGTGCAGGTATTGTGCGTTTGTGTGCTGCTTTCCAGCCCGTGAATCAGGTTTCGGTAGCAACTGTGGCCGGGATCGACCAAGAGCCGTTCGCGGTTATGAACGAGGATAAAACTGTTCAGGTCGCCGTGTAGATGGCCCGGTCCGTGCAGCCCGTCGCCCCCACCATTGATGGCCACGATCGTTCGGCCGTCCCAGGCATCGCGCATGAAGGTGTGGCCATTGCTAAACGCGGGCGTCAGCGGCAAACCAACCTCCTGCGGACTGGCGGCTTTCGTTTCATGGGTCAACAACGGCAGGGTTAGAAAACCCCAGTCGTTGTTCATCCCGAACGTAGCCAGTTCGTGCGGCCCCTGCGTGGGAACTGGTTCGTAATAAGTGGCAAACAGACCACGGGCGAGTTGCTTTTCTTCCTCGTTTTGCCCCCGAACGGCGAGGTGTAGCAACAGATCGCCGGATGGCCGAAATAGGGCTGCACTGTCGTTGAAATTGGCGGCCCGGGCGCGGGGTTCTGCTCCCCAACCCGCCATTGGTTTGGCGTAGAACATACTGCTGGCCACCCACCGGATGCCCTTCCCATACGTACCTACGTCGAGTAGAGCCGCTTTGTGCGGGTACGTTCGGCTGAGCGATTCGTAGGCCAGCATGAGCGCAAATGCCAGGTAGTTCCCGTATTGCAGCGACTCGCCATACGAGCCGTCGGGCTGGAACGCCAGCGCACACCGTTGCCATTCCGGCACAGATTGATCAACGAACTCCTCATTGCCCAGTACGGAAGCGGCCACCAATACGCCCGACATCAGAATGCCCCGCCAGTTGGCCAGGTGCGTGTTTTTACCGATCCACCGCCGACAGAGCACGATCCCTTTTTCGGTCAGTGCCTGCCGTATCTCCGCCTGTTCCGACTCTAAAAACGCATCGCGGGCCAGGTCATATACCGCACTCAATGCCCAGCATAAATGCGCCGTTTCGAGATGCCCCGTCAGCGGTTCGCTATGGTCGCGAAAGGCCGGTCCCGCCCAGTCGTAAGCAGATGTACGCGCGATGTCGAGCGTAACGGTCCGTAGCCAAACTGCCAGCCGTTCTTCGGGGAAGAGCGCATAGAGCATGGCTGCGTCAGACAGGTATTCCGCCGCAGGGTAGTACCAGGCCGTTGTTGACTCTGGCCCAAACAACCCTTTTACGGCCACCCGTGCGTAGACACGCCTGTGCAAAGCCGCCTGGAAACGGCTTATGCGTGGATCGCCGGTTTCGAGTCCGGTCAGAAGCTGGGTACGTTCGGTATCGGATAAAAAAACTGCCATACTCAGAAGTAGCCGCCGTTTTTCACCACGTCGGTTGGTTTCATGCCGCTTTCGACCATCTCCCGGATTTCGTCTTCCTTGTGCAGAATCTTCTCGGCGGCCAGCAGTACGTCGTAGGCGATATGTTGCGGTATGGAAATTACTCCGTCGATGTCGCCGAATACCCAGTCGCCGGGTTTCACCGTCACTTCGCCCATCAATACGGGCTTCTGGTAGTGGTGCATGCGGAAACGGCCGAGCATGCCCGTGTTGGCTTTGTATTTGTGGAAGACCGGAAAGCCCAATTCCAGAATGGCCTGGGTATCGCGAATACCATTGACAATCGCACCCCGGCAACCCGCTTTTTTGGCGGCCATCGTCATCACTTCGCCCCATTGCGAGGTGACGGTATCGCCCGTACAATCCCACACAACCACTGAATCGGCGTGCAGATCTTCGAGCATCTGGGCGCGCATTTCAAACTCACCGTCGGTGGTGATATCGGGACTACCTTTCACAGTAAACGCCAGCCCGGCCATTTTCATAGCTTCGCGCAGGGGCGCAAAGTCAGGGGGTAAACTGGTGGCGTGCATGTCGTAATTGAACCGCAGCACATCGTTGACCGCACCGGTGTAGAGCCGCAAATAGCGCTCGCGCATCTCGGAGACAGCAATTGGGAACGGTGATTCCGCAACAGCCTGGCCGTTGCCGTTCGAATGGGTATGGAGTATGTTCGTTATCATCCTGCCAGAAAATTCATATTGTCGAAATTGATTTCACGAATCACCACGTACTCCGGTTGGTTGAGCACAAACGTGATCACGTTGGCGACGTCTTCCACCTTCAAAAACTTTTCCCGAGGCACCTTGCGGTCGCCCCAGTAATCGCTGTCGGTGGGTCCGGGGTTCACATCGGTGACTTTAATGCCTTCCCTGATCACCTGATCGGCAAGGCCGCTGCTGAGGCCACGCGCGCCAAATTTGGAGGCGGCATAGACCGGCGCGTTGGGGTTAGTGCGCTGCCCGGCCATTGAAATAACGGTCAGGATATGACCCGATTTCTTCGGCTTCATGATCTTCAGCGCCTCGCGGTTGCAGAGGAAAACGCCCCGCATGTTCACGTTCACCATTTGTTCATACGTCTCCAGATCAGTCATCGAGAGGTCGGTCGTCAACACGCCCATGCCGGCGTTGTTCAGCAGCACGTCGATGGTTCCGAAGGCGGCGAGACAGGCGGCGAATCCGGCCTGCACGTCGGCTTCCACGCTGACATCACCCTTGAGCGAGCGCAGGTTTTCGTGCTGCACTTCGTCGGTAAGCTGACGGGTACGGCTAAAATCAAAGACTTTCGCGCCCAGGCCAAGCAGTTGGATTGCCGTTGCTTTGCCAATGCCGCCCGATGCGCCGGTAATGAAGCATACTCTATTGTCGAGGTAACTCATAGTTTGGTACTCAGGTTGTAATTCGATTCGTGTTAGGTTGTTAACGCCACGGGTCAACCCCACCCCAACCTCTCCCCGTTAGGGAGGGGCTAAGCCTCAACCATTATGCGGAGCATTATCCCCTCCCTAACGGGGAGGGGTTGGGGTGGGGTTGATCCGTGGCTTCTTCTTTGATAATGGTGGCTACTTTACGAGCCTGGTACCATAAAAAAGCGGAGAGGATCAGGCATAAAACGCCGGCTACCAGCGCCAGTTGGCCACTGAGCATACCCCGCGAAGGGAAGCCCATTATAACGAACATCAGGCCCGTTAGCCCAAAGGCGATTCCGTACATGAGTTTGATGGCATCTTTGAACACGCTCTGATCGGCAGTGTCGGCCTCAGGTACGTAGGGAATGGTCAATTTATAAAAGAAGGCGTTAACCTTCTGGTTATAAGCCCCATCTTTCGACGGAAAGAAGCCCGATACCATGAAGATGACGGTACAGAAAGCGATCTCGATCAGCGTGGCGGCTTCCCAACTGATGGCTTTGTTCATGTTCAGCACAAACCCCAGGATCGTGCCTAAAAACAGGGTTGCCAACGCGCCCCAGGGCTGCGGTTTCCGCATCAGGATACCAAAAATCACGGGCACGATCATTGGCACGGCGAAAACACCTGCCAGCAACTTATTGGCCTCAAACGCGCCGCCAAAACCACCGACGAATAAAGCCCCGACGGTAACGATAAACCCAACAAGCAAGGTCATGAGCCGACCAACGAGCAGCGATTCTTTACCACTGGCATTGGGCCGGAAAACGCGCTGATAAATATCGCGGGTCAGTACGCTGGCGGTCACGTTGTATTCGGCACTCAGCACCGACATGGTGGCGGCAAACATGGCCGCAATCATCAGCCCCATAATGCCTTCGGGCAGCAGCTTGAGGCATAGGCTTACATAGGCCATTTCCGGATTTTCCAGATTTGGCAAAATAACTTTGGCAGCGAGTGGAGGAAACAGGAAAATGACGGGAAAAATGAAGAATAAAATGGCCGATAAGATGGCTAATTTCTGGCCGTCTGTTTCATTTTTGGCACTGTAAAAACGCTGGATAAACGTCCAGTTCCCGCTGTACCGAATGATGATCAGCACGTAGTAAGCCACCAGAAAAAGAGGCATGCCTTTTTTACCATTAAACCACGTCATATTCTGTGGCATCACCGCCTGCATATGGTCAAAACCACCGGCGGCATTATACGCCAGCGGCACCAGAATAAGTGTCGCAAAAAACAGGATTACGAATTGAACAACATCGGTAACGATTACCGCCCAGAAACCGCCAACGACGGTGTAGAGCGTTACCACGATACCGCACACAATCACCGCCGTTTCAAACGGAATACCCGACGCGGCCGTTACGAACAGCCCGATCGAATAGAGCTTGATCATATCGTCGAGCAGCTTGAAGGCGACACCACTCCAGGAGAAAATCTGACGAATAGGCGCATTGTAGCGGGTTTCCAAAAACTCAACCGGGCTAAGGATACCTGCTCTTTTCCAGCGCTTTGCGAAGAAAAATACGGCAATCAACGAGGGGAAAATAGTGCTCCACAACACGGTAATAGCCACCAATCCGTCGGAATAGGCGATGCCTGCGTAGGCGACGAAAATGAAGGTGCTGAACTTGGTCATGAAGTTACTGATCCCACCAGCAATCCATGAAACGCCGCTTCCACCTTTAAAGTAGTCGTTGATATTTTTCACGAACCGGCCAAGAAAAATACCAATTCCTGACATCATAATCATGTACAGGACAATGGCCGTGTAATCGAGGGTTTTAAGTTGACTCATTTTTCACTGGCGATTAAGGGCGAAGGAACGCAGGGCATTTTTTTGATACTGACAAATGAGCATTTATGGGCAACTCACTATCCAGGTACGTGACTCCTCTTTTTCCAGGAGCTATAAAAGGTTCACAGCCGATTTTTCCATAATCAGGACGGGCGAATCGTAAACCGGAATACCGCTGAAGGTGTAGGTACTCCCCGCTTTTCTCCACTGCTTTCCGGGAATTTCGTAAACCTGCCCCGTTAATAAATCCACCCAAACGGGGGTGTCGAAATTTCCGTTTTCGATGATAATATCGATCGGCATGGTTTTGAACAGGTTAGTTGGCGTCTTGCTATCTAACCAAACGGAGACGACCTGCTTTTTTCCCGTTTTTTGTTGATAGCCAAACACAGAGATCGACTCGTTCGCCGTTGTCGTCGCCTTGAATCCGGGAATCAGTTCAAGCCGGTTGTCGAAAACCGACGTCAGATTCTGCACGGCATAGTAGGCCACTTTCGGCCGAACGACCGTTTTGTCCAGGTCAGACTGAATTAACCCCTTCATATTCAGCACGGGTGTTTCTCCCGCATACCGAATGTCGATGATGGTAAAGATCGACGTTTCAATGTCGCGCCCCAGATCACCGAGCAACCGGCGCAGGTCGTATTTGGCCTGCGAGTATTCGGTCCAGTAATATTTGTCGAGGGCGAAGCTGGGAATGTAGCCGGAGGGAGCACCGTTTTCGCCCTGCCGCAGCAACAGGTTCGGCGCGTAGGTTGCCAGTTGCCGTTTGAATGACGCAACGCCTGTATACGATTGCTCGGGCCGGAAGGCGTAGCTATGATAAGAAATCCAGGTAAACAAGCCGAGCTTTTTCCGGTCGGCAAACACCTTCAGGGCGCGGCCCAGGTACGTTGTGTCGGTGTGGGTAGCCAGGGCCAGGGCCGCGATTCTGGCAGTTGGTTGAAGGCGTTTGATGATCTCTCCCGTCCGTATGTTCAGTTCAGCCGTGGTTTCAGGCGAAATCTTCTGCATGGGATGGTCAGGCTCGTTCCAGATTTCCCACTCCTGGACCCGGTCTTTGTACCGGTTTACGAGGGCTTCGACCCAGCGGTCGTAGGCAGCGTAGCCTTCGGGCGAGGTCATCAGGCTGTTGAGCAGGCCAGTGCCGCCGCCGCCTTCGTAAATCGGATTGCCATACGACGTTTCGAGCCAGGGTTCGATCTTGTTGGCCACCGCAAAGTCGATCACTTCATCAAGCCAGGCCCAGTCATACTTCCCCTTTACTTTTTCGCAACGCGCCCAGCCCGCCTGTAACCGGATTTTTTTGGCTCCCAGTGGTGGCAGGTAGGCTTTATAGGCACTGAAATCCGTAAAATCCCGGTCGAGGGTTTCGCAGCCCACCGTGATCCGCGACGATTCGATGGCGTTGGTTGATCGTGGTTTCAACGTGCCGATGCGCTTCATCTCAACTACCAACGGCGTTTTAACCCGATCGGGCGATGTGTCGATGAACTGGGCGCAGGCGCTGCCAGACAGGAGGAGGAAGTAGATGAGAAGTGTGTTTTTCATACGATTTTATGTAGAGTCCGGTCCGACGGGTCGGCAGGATTTTGCGGCTCATCTGGCGTCAGCAACTGGCAAATCGGCGTACCATCCATCCCAAAATCTTGCCGACCCGTCGGACCGGACTCTACAGTAACAAGGCCGATTTATCAGCGATCAGGACGGGGTAATCGGGAATTGGCATTTCGGAGAATATCCATTCGTTGCCCGACTTTTTATACTGGTTTTTGGGGATTTCGTAGATCTTTCCCGTGATCAGATCCACGAAAACGGGCGTCTTGAACTGGCCTTTCACGGTTACGGTCATTGGCCTGGGTACGTACTCATCGGCGGGGCGGGCCTCTTTACTCCAGAGCGTTATCAGACTGCCGCCGCTCTTCTTGTAGCGGTAGGCAAACCCGTTTACGGTTTCCTGATTACTGGTTGGCTTTACGTCAGCAAGCAATTCCACCTGATCGTCGAACAGCGAGAACACGTGTTGGGCGGCCTTGTAGGCTAGTTTCGGGCGTTTGATGGTTTTGTCTGGATTTGTTTCCAGCAACCCTTTCGTATTTACGCCAACCATATGGTCGCCCGCCGCGTAATGGATGTCGCTGATGGTAAACAGGTTGGTAGAAATGCCCCGTCCGTGGTCGCCCAGCATCCGGCGCAGATCCCATTTGGCCTGCGTTAGTTCGCTCCAGTCCTGGTCGCGCAGGGCGCCAATGGTAATGGCTTTGGGCGTGGAGGGCGCGCCGTTTTCGCCCTGCATGAAGACTACTTTGGGATTGTAACGCCACACCAGTTGCCGCATCTTTTCGATGTTCGGGTAGGAGCTATCGGGGTTATGCGCGTAGCCGTGGTAGGTCTGAATATCAATCAGATGAAGTGCATTTTCTTTTTTCAGAACTTCGTAAAACTCGTTTAGAAACTCCAGCTTCGTCACGCTCGCCATACCCAGCGCAATAAGCCGGGCGTTGGGCTGAACAGCCTTGACGATCCGTGCAGTACGCACATAAAACTGCCCGATCTCGGTGCCGGTATGCGTTGGGTTCAGGTCGGGCTCGTTCCAGATTTCCCACTCGGGCACCTGATCTTTGTAGCGCGTCACGATGGCACGTACCCAGTTGTCCCAGGCCGCCAGCGCTTCAGGCGACGTGGGAATATGCCCCGCCAGTTTGGCTTCGCCCCCACCCTCGTAGATCGGATTGCCATACGACAGCTCGACCCAGGGAGCAACCCCGCGCGAAGCGGCATCGGGAATGACCGCATCGAGCCAGGCGAAGTCGTATGTTCCCTTTATTTTTTCGCACTTGCTCCAGCCGCCCTGCAACCGAATTCGCTTTGCTCCCAGCGGCCCCAGGTACGTTCGGTACGACTGGTAGTCGGTATAATCGCGGTCGAGGGTTTCGCCGCCGATGCTCCAGGTGCTGGCTTTGATGGCGTTGGCGTCGCGGGTTTTTAGGTGCCCCACTTCTTTCCAGGTGGCTGGAGTCACACTTGGTGGCGATTGGGCCAGAAGGCTGGTGGCGAGAAGAAAGCTACTGGCCGTAAGCAGGTAGTTCATGTTGGTAGCGTAGCGTTGGAAGGTTACCTATGTGGTTTGTGGTTATTTACCGCCGGGCTGATGCCGACTCACCTCATCGAGCTTTCCCTTTAAATCGGCCATAAACACATTTCGCGTGCCATCCAGAAAGCCGTTGAAGATCACGTAGCGACCCGACCGGTCCCAGGCAGGGTGGGCATCGATGCGAAATTCGCCGCCCGCTTTCGACAGGAAAATATTGACGATTGCTTCTTCTTTTCCCGTCTGCGTATTCATCAGCCGGATCGGCACGGTGCCATCCGTGGTGCCCAGTTCGCCGGGGTAGGCATCGGTCACCATCAATGGGCCGCCAAGTGGATTGAGCGAAGGGTGCCCTGAACCCGGCGAGAACACTGTTTTCATGTCTGTACCATCATAGTTGACCGTAATGATTTCGAGCCCCGGCTTGCCATCTACGCCCAACGCAGCCCGGTTCAGGTTCATCGACAGATGCTCCCCATCGGGTGCCCAGTTGATATGGTGCCCACCTTTGGCCCACTGATCGGGCGTAATGGCGGTATGCAAATCCGATCCGTCGGGCCGCATCGTAATGACCGACCGAAGGCGCTCGCCACCAGACCGGGGTGTCCACTGTAGCGTTGTCAAGAGGCGGGTTCCCTGCGGGTTCCATTTCACCTGAAAACAGTAGTAGTAATAATCCTGCGGGTTGGGAATGACGATACCCGGCACCGTTTTTTCGTAAATATCTTTGATCGTCACGATCCGCTTTACAGCACCCGTTCTGGTATCGGTAATGTCGATCCCATCGGTTGCCACGGGGCCAACGTTGCGGGGCGCTTTTTCATCGGGCACCACTACGCCATAGCCCACCTGCGCCCGCCGGGAAGCCAGCAAATTGTACGAGGCCAGGTACGTTCCGTCGGTTGACACCATAAAGACCGTTCCTCCCATTCGGCGCGATTTACCCGTTAGCGGGTTTAGCTGTACGGCGAAGGCGCTCCAGTTAGTGGTGTCTACATCGTTGAAATACAAGGCTTCGTCGGTGTTGCCCCATTGTACGTTGGCACCCAGTTGCATTTCCCAGCCCCGCGACTGCGCCACGACGCGCTCTTTGCCGGTTTTCCGGTCTACCAGAATCACCTCGCCTACTTCACCGGGTTTGGGCGACGTGATCTCCTGCGGAAAACGGAACAACGCCAGATACCTTCCCGACGGGCTCAGCGGCGACGTATCGAAAAACCGGTGGATCACCCGGCCCGAACTGACCTTGACCACCGGCACCGTTGCCGGACCCGTATAGGCCGGAAAGGCATGCTGAGCCATTGAACCGGTTGACAGGCTGAGTCCAGCGAAAAGCAGGTAACTAGTGCGCTTCATAATTGAAATTGAATGGTTAAAAAGGCCGCCGGAACGCTCACTGGTCTTATGCGCCAACCGGCGCAGACCGATCAGCCATAACGGCTAATTGATTAGTAGCCAGAATTTTGCGTCAGTCTTCTGTTCAGGTCCATTTCCCGCTGTGGAATAGGATATACTACCTGAAACGGTTTGGCCGCGTAGCCTTTGGCGGTCATCACCGGCACAAAGCGCCCTGTTCTGACCAGGTCGAACCAGCGCTGGCTTTCAAAAGCCAGTTCCACCCGTCGTTCCTGTTCCAGCGCCAGCCGCAGATCGGCCTGTACGGTTGCTTTGGAGTCGGGAAGGCTGGCGCGTTTACGCACCTGATTCAGAAACGGCAGGGCTGTTGCCGGCTGGCTCTGCTCGTTGAGGGCTTCCGCATACATCAACAGCACATCGGCGTAGCGCAGGACGGGGTAATCGACATCAGATTCGCCCCGGATAATACCAGTCTGGCGGAATTTGACCGGGTAGGGCTCGTTCACCACCTTGCCCTGCGCGTCTTTATACGACGTCACGATGGAGGCGGCTTTGCGCACATCGCCGGGTTCGTAGGCGGCAATCAGGTCGGCGGTGGGCCGGTTCACTCCATCGCCAGGCCCACCCGACACGCCGAAGTCGGGCGATACGGCACCAAAAGGCGTCCAGAGTGAATAAAAATTACCGCCCTGACCAATCTGGCCACCTTTATACTGCACCGATAAAATCACTTCTTTATTGGCGGCAAACGAAGTCGAGGCGGCAAAAACATCCGTGTAGTTGGGCAACAGGCTATACACGTTCGCATCAATCACTTCCTTTAGCTTGAGTGCCGCTTTGTCATACTGTTTCTGGGTCAGATAAACCTTACCCAGCAGCGCTTTGGCGGCCCATTTCGAGACCCGGCCCGCGTTGGCCGCGGCAATGGTGGCGGGTAATTTGTCTTCAGCAGCTACCAGATCGCTCACGATAAGCGCATACACATCGGCCGCGGGCGAACGGGGAATGTCTGCCGTACCATAGGGATCGTTGATTTCTTTGGCTACCAGTTGCACATCACCAAACAACCGCACCAGGTTAAAGTAAAACTGGGCACGCAGGAAGCGGGCCTCTCCTTCATACTGCGCTTTAAGGGTAGCGTCGAACGGGGCGGCATCGATGCGGTCGAGAATAGCATTGGCCCGGCCAATCCCCTGGTAATGACCAAGCCAGGCGTCGCGAAAATACGTGTTGGACAACGAGTAGTTCAGGTCTTCGATCTCGAATCCCAACGCGCTGACGGGCGTACGGGTGTAGCCGTAATCCGTATTATCGGTCGACACTTCACCCAGCCAGATGAGCGACCCTCCGCCGTTGCCATACAACCCGGCATGTTTGTAGGTAGCATACGTACCCACCACCGCCGTGTTGAAATCGGCGGCTGTTTTGTAGAAGTTGGCCACGGTGCGCTCGGTTTCCGGCACAACGGAAAGAAACTCACTGCACGAACTGACCCAAAAGGCCAGTAGCGACAGATAGATGAGTCTTGTTTTCATGATGAATGGCTGATTTGTGTCAGAAGGAAAGGTTAATGCCCACCGTATAGGACCGGGCAATGGGGTACGTGCCGAAATCGGACCGCGACGCCAGCAGGTTGTCACCCGATGTACTCACTTCAGGATCGTAGCCCTGGTAGTTTGTGAAGGTGAACAGGTTGGCCCCCGTTGCGTAGACGCGGACGCTCTGAAGGCCAACTCGCTGGCTGATGGCAGACGGAAGCGTGTAGGCCAGCGTTACGGTACGGATTCGCAGGTACGAACCGTCGAAGAGGTACTGTGAACTGTAGACGGTATTGTTGTTTCTGCCCCCCCGGATGGTGCGCCCAAACCGGCCGTCGCCGGGTTGCTCGGGCGAAATCCAGCGGTTGTCATACACGTACTTGGTGTTGTTCTGCACCCCGGCGTTGTTGAGCATGAACGTACCATTGTAGATATCGAAGCCAATCATGCCGTTGGTCGAGATGTCGAGGCTGAAGCTTTTGTAGGAGAACGAGTTATTGAAGCCAAAGAAATACCTGGGATTCGGGTTGCCGATTACTTCGCGGTCATTGTCGTTGATGACGCCGTTCCCATCGACATCTTTCCACTTCACATCGCCGGGCCGGGCCAATGGCTGCGCTTTGTAGTCGGTCACTTCCTGCACGGTCTGGAAAATACCTAACTGACGACGTCCGAAGAAAACACCAATCGGATAGCCCACCTGGGTCACGTTCGTATTGGCAACCTGCCCGTTGGCCGAACTGAAAATCTGTTCGGCATCTGCGCTCATGGCCAGTACTTTGTTGCGGTTGAAGGTGATATTGGCGTTTGTCGTCCATTTAAACGCACCGACCAGGTTGCGGGTGGTGAGGGCCAGTTCCAGGCCTTTATTCTGGACAGCACCTAAATTCACGACGGCATTGGTCAGGCCCGTAGCCCCCGGCACCGAGATATTGAACAGCATATCGGTGTTGCGCTTGTCGTAGTAATCGGCAGTCAGGTTAATACGGTTCTGGAGGAGCGACAGGTCCAGCCCTATATCCAACTGCTTCATCGACTCCCAGCCTAGCTGGTCATTGGAGAACGAGTTGCGCGCCAGACCAGGCGTAAGGGCATCGCCAACGATGTAATTGCCGTTGACCAGTTGCCCGATTGCCCGGTAGTTGCCAATGGCGTTATTACCCGTCAGGCCGTAGCTGGCCCGCAGTTTCAACTCCGTGATGATGCGCTGATTTTTCAGGAACGGTTCTTCCGAAACCCGCCAGCCCACCGAAGCCGACGGGAACGTACCCCAGCGGTTGTTGGCCCCAAACCGCGACGAACCATCGCGCCGGATCGTGGCCGTTACTAAATACTTATCGTTGAACGTATAATTTGCCCGGCCCAGCAACGACAGGATGGTATAGTCCTGAATGCTTTCACTTCCGCTGTTCACCGTGCCTCCGTTGATGTTGGGCACCAGATCGTCGGGGAAGTTCACGGCGTTGGCCATCACGGCATCACTGGTTTCGCGCTGTGCGGTAAAGCCACCTACTATATCAAGGGTGTGGCGACCCATACTTTTCTTGTAGGTAACCGTGTTCTCGTTGAGCCAGTTAATGCTTTCAGAGCGGGTAGCGGTGGCCGAAGCAATGCCAATCGGGGCCGACGTGCTGAGGGTTGAAGGTATCCAGATCTGGGACTTGAAATAGTTCAGGTCAGCGCCAAAGGTGGTACGGAATGTCAGGTTAGACAGCATGGCGTACTCTGCATACGTGTTACCCAACAGCCGGAACTGGGACGACGGGTTCTTGTATTCGCTGGCAATCTTGACGGGATTCTGAATACCCGCGTACCCTTCCAGGGTAGGAATGGTACTGCCATACGAACCATCGGGGTTATAGACAGGAATGCTGGGAGGCAATCCCATTGCCGACTGAATGATACCAAACGCACCGTAATGACCCGAAAAAGGCACGTTTGTCTGGCTGGTAAAGCTGGGCGACAGACTGGCCCCAACGGTTAGGCGGCTCGACACTTTCGCGTCTACGTTGGCTCGGAAACTATACCGTTTCAACCCGGAATTGATAATAATTCCCTGCTGATCGAAGTAGTTGGCCGAGACCGCATAACGCACCGCTTCGGTTCCGCCCAACGCAGCTACCTGAACGTTACGAATAGGCGCGCTTCGGTAAATGGCGTCCTGCCAATCGGTGCCGACGCCAAGCGAAGCAGGATTCTGCAGATCGGCCGGAATGCGGAAGGAAGCCCCCCGCACACTATTGGGATCGGTGATTTTTCCGGTAGGTACGTTGTCCAGGTAGCCATTGTTTCGGCCGTCGATCGTGAATTGAGCAAACTCCTGTGCGTTCATCATCTGTATTTTCTTACCCAGTTCCTGAAAGCCCGTGTACGCGTCGACCTGAATCTGCGATTTGCCCGATTTGCCGCGTTTCGTCGTTACGATGATGACGCCGTTGGAACCCCGCGAACCATAAATAGCTGTGGCAGAGGCATCTTTCAGCACATCAATGCTTTCGATATCGCTTGGGTTGATGGTGTTCAGCGGATTGCCTACGCCAGCGCCCGAAACCGGAAAGCCATCAATGACAAACAGCGGCTCGTTCCCTCCCGAAATGGAGCCAATACCGCGGATGAGGATGTTGGTGTTTCCCCCCGGTGCACCCGACGAACTGGAAATCTGCAGACCAGCCACCTGCCCTTGCAACGCCTGATCGAAACCAGAGACAGGGACTTTCTGAATGTCTTTGGAACCCACCGTGGCAATGGCTCCGGTCAGGTCTTTTTTCTGCTGGGTGCCGTAACCCACCACCACCACTTCGGTCAGGGTTTTGTCGCCGGGGGCCAGGCGTGCATCAACGACAGATCGACCGGCCACGGCTATCTCCTGGCTCTGGTAACCCACGTAAGAGATAACCAGCGTAGCATTGGCCGAAGGCACCGACAGGCGATAGGTGCCGTCGGCGGTGGTTGTGGTACCGTTTGTGGTGTTCTTGATCAGCACGGTCACCCCGGGCAACGACTGCCCGGTTTCGTCGGTCACCCGACCCGTAACAGCCAGTGGTGTTTGGGCCAGCAATTGGCTCAGGGTAAGCAGCCACACTACTCCTACCAGTACGGCCCGGCTTCGAAAAATAGAGGGATCATTCATAAAGGCTAGCATTTAAATTCATCAATGGTAAATTCAAATTTACTATTACAATAGTATATAGTTAAGCATAAATGGCCAAACTTTTTCAGATATTAATTTTTTATAGCACTTTTCTCAGTAGTACGCTGGTCTGAAAAATTACAATTCATAGTATCCACACACCGATTAGTGGCAGTTAACCCTATAAAAAGTACAATTCTGCCCTGTAGAGGACCAAGTCTTATTTCTTATTTCGATACCAATGCATTAAAATTGCACTTACTATCACAATGATAAATTATGGGCATTCTACAGCAATTTGACTTATCGGGTAAAACGGCACTGGTTACCGGCTGCAAGCGCGGAATTGGCCGGGCAATGGCAGTGGCGCTAGCCGAAGCGGGTGCCGACATTATAGGCGTGTCGGCGTCGCTGGAAACAGAAGGCAGTGCCGTTGAGAAAGAGGTGACCGCTCTAGGACGTTCATTTCGGGCCTATCAGTGCGACCTCAGCCAGCGGGCAGGCGTTTATTCGTTCCTGGAATCAGTGAAGCGGGACGTACCTGTCATCGATATTCTGGTCAACAATGCCGGCACGATTCTGCGCAAACCCGCTGCCGAACACCCTGACGAATACTGGGATACGGTCATCGACACGAACCTGAATGCCCCGTTTATTCTCACCCGCGAAATTGGCCGTGATATGGTAGCACGGGGTTCGGGCAAGGTTATTTTCACGGCGTCGCTCCTCACCTTTCAGGGCGGCATTACGGTGCCGGGCTACGCTGCCAGTAAAGGCGCGATAGGTAGCCTGGTGAAAGCGTTTGCCAATGAATGGGCATCGAAGGGCGTCAACGTGAATGCCATTGCACCGGGTTATATCGCCACCGATAACACCGAAGCCCTGCGAGAGGACGCCGAACGAAGCAAAAGCATTTTATCGCGGATTCCGGCCGGTCGCTGGGGCGAACCAGCCGATTTTAAAGGAATTACGGTTTTTCTGGCCTCAAAAGCCGCCGATTACGTGCATGGCACGGTTGTCACCGTAGATGGTGGCTGGATGGGCCGGTAGTCTCAATTATTATTGATAACTGGTCATTGATAACTGGTCATTGATAACTGTTAATTGATCATTGAATTATGGTTCTCGTTGTTGTTAAAGCCCTTGATATTCTGGAGTTTATTGCCCGTGATGCCGATCGGGCGCATTCCCTGACGGAGATTGCCGAGGGATTGAATATGCATCAGGCTACCTGCGTCAACATCATGCAGACGCTGGTTGAGAAAAGCTATCTGGAGCATCTGGGCCGTAAGAAAGGGTATCGGCTTGGGCCTATGGCCTATAATCTGACCAACAACCTGTCGTACAGCCAACACCTGGTGGCGGCGGCGAAGGAAGTGATGGATGAGCTGACGGCCCAATTCAACGAGACGTCGATTCTAGGGGTTATCCGAAACCAGAAACGGTTCATCGTGCATCTGGTCAACAGCGACCAGGATTTGCAGGTACGTAGCCGCACCGAGCGCAGCCTCTACGAAACAGCAACGGGTCGGCTGTTGCTGGCCTACCTGCCGCTCAAAGACCGTGACAACCTGATTGCCACCATCGGCCTGCCTCCCTCGCCTGTCTGGCCAGAGGCTGACACACAAGCTGGCCTTGAGGGAGAATTACAGAAAATCAGGGACCAGGAGCTTTGCATCACGGTATCGCCAACGCACATTATCGGGTTGGCCGTGCCCATCCGGAAGCAGAAGCACGTAATCGCGGGTCTAAGCATTTTCCTGCCGGAAATTCGCTGCTCTGCCGCCCGCCAACACGACATCGTACTGGCTTTAAAACGCGCCTCTCTGACCATCAATGAACGGCTGGATGCATAATTGCTTTTCAATGAGCGTTTGGTGAGTTATGCCATATCTTGGAGATATGGCATAACTCACCAAACGCTCATTGAAAAGCAATTATGTAAACGAGAGATTTCGATCAGTCATTACGGTACGAACCAGGCGTCCCCGACCAGGCGTCCCCGACCAGGCGTCCCCGACTAGGCGTCCCCGACTAAAGTCAGTGTTACCTACTGCTTCAGTATCTTGCTGACGTTAACCAGTTTGTCGTCGCGGTAGATCAGTAGCAGGTACATGCCGCTGGCGAGTTTCTGCGTGTTCAGGTACGTTGTGGCCCCGGTGAGCGTATCCTGGCTAATCGGTTGCCCCAGGCAATTTACGATCTCGGCCCTGCCAGTGGTTCCAGGTACGTTGGTCCATTTCACCGTCAAGACGTGATCGACCGGGTTGGGTGATAAGCTGATCGTTTCTGTCGTTTCGGCAATAGCCGTTATAACGCTGGCCTGATCCCGGTATTCGTACGCGCCCACATCAGGCCTGATCCCCTGCGGGCGGCTGACTCCCAACACGTCGGTCCGGCTAAACTGGCCAGGTACGTTGGTTCCTTTATCCACGGCGGGGCTGGTAGCTTTCAGGGCAAAATTGCCGGTAGCCAGGTCCAGGGTGCGGTTCACAAACTGGGGATCAGCCACTACGTCGTTGGCCCCTTTCACGGCTACTTTGCCGTTGAAATAGATATTGTAGTCATACAGCACGCTGACGTTCCTGTTGTTGGAATTACAGTCGCCTCCGTCACGGCCATACATGATGTTATTCAGGATGTTGACATCGGTGCAGGTATTGGCGAAAATTTCGGAGTAGCCAACTACCGTGCCGTTGTTGCAGGCGGTGTTGTTGATGATGTCGACATGGTCGGCCTTGAAGGCGTGAATGCCCGACCCGCCATTGTTGATACTCACGTTGTTCTCCACCAGTGTTCGCCCGGTATAGGCGTTGGCACTGGGTGTGGTGGCGTCCTGTTCGGTGTAGCTATGCTGGTTTACGTCGATGATGATTCCGTTACCATCGCTGAGTCGGCCCAGACTTACCCAGGGAATGGTGGTTTTGTTGGTATGGCAGATGTTATTCCGAATGATGTTCTTGTAAGTGGTCAGCTTATCGTAATTGAACGGAGTCAGTATACTGATTCCGCTGCCGCCATACATCATATACCAGGCGTTATTATACACCAGATTGTTTTCGATCGTGGTATAGTCAGCCTGGATCGAGCTGATGCCGCCACCCGGAAAATCATGCACTTTGCAACCACGGATCGTTACATGATGCGGAAATTTCGACTCCGTGTTTGGCCCGCCGATCGAGATACCATTGGTGTTATAATTCGCGTAGGCCGACCAGTTGGTGCCGCCCGCTTTGGCTTCGGTATACGAGGCTAGTGCATCGGCATAGGTCAGGTTGGCGTTATTACCGATCAGTTCGAAACCCTCGAAAACGACGTAGGAACCGTTGATGGATACGGTGTTCCAGACATTGCCAGAGCCGGTCAGTTTGGGCGTGTGGCCTTTCAGTGCTTTGAATGTAACATAACCGGTTGCCGATCCAGAGCGGGTGACGTTCAGTACCGGGCCGGATATTGAGCTGTATACGCCGTTCAGCACGAATACGGTATCGCCGGGATTGGTCAGGTCGGCAGCGCGCTGAATGGTCTGGAAGGGTTTCGCCGTCGACTTGCCATCGTTGGTATTATTACCCGCCGAGGCCGACACGTAGTAATCAGTGGCAAACGTTTGATAGGCTCCCAGCGAGAGCAGGACGAGTAGGAATAGCGCTTTCATTCGGTCGAAGTCAGTATACCTGTTAAAGGGTGCTGACTCCGTTTTTCCCGGAAAAACGCATACTAATTCCTTTACTTCCAGTCAACCGGTACTTTATCGGCAATGCGTTGCAGGCGGTCGGCTAGCTCCTCGGATAAGCCGACTGCCGGTTTGCCATTGCGGATGATCTGATGGGGCAACCCGTTGGCTTTTTTGCTGGTGATCGCCCGGTACAACATGCAACCCGCCAGGTACGTCCCCGCCAGATTTGGATGTCGTCCGTCGGGGCCGTGCAGGGTCAGGCTATCGCTGATGGCCAGTTTCCAGGCCTCCCCCACCGGAGCCATCAGGCTACCCGTTTCGTTCGCAATCGTCTGGTAGGCTTCGGTGAGTTTCGGCTGCTCATCGGGCGATGCTTTGGCCGCCCAGGTGGCGTAAAACAGCGTTTTGGCCTTCGTCTTCTTTATGTCGGCGTCCAGCAGTCGGGCGTATTGAAAGAAGGCCTCCCGTTTCGTAAAAGGGCGCGTGCTCTGTTCCTGCAAAATGACAAAATCCCAGGGTTTCCGCCGAATAGCCGCCTGCACGTTACCTTCTTCCCAATGCTTCTGCAATGTTGCTCCACCGGCCGTAATCGACTCGTAGCCGAACTTCACCCCTTTACCGACCATCAACTGAGCCAATAAGTCGGGCAGGTCGTTGCCGTAGGTGTAGCTATTGCCAATGAACAGTACCCGCACCGAATCACGCTGGGCAAACAGGGTTTGTTGCCCGGATACCAGCAGGATTATGCAGAGCAGCAGAAGACGAAGGTTGGTCATAGTATGGAGGATTGGGAAATTATAAACACAGCGGCGGACCGCCGCTGTGTTTATAATTCTTACACCATTACACCGTCATGGCCCAGCCTTTGGCGTACTCGCGCTTCCAGAGTTGCATGGCGGCTTTGTTGTCTTTGATATGTCCGTTGGTCGGGTCGCAGTGCAGGGTGCTGCCTGTTCGCTGCGAGATATTGGCCAGGTGACACAGCAGCACACTTTTGTGGCCTTCTTCGATGGGCGCGGTCAGCTTGGCGTTCTCCCGGATGGTGTCCACGAAATTGGTAAAGTGAGTCAGTTCCAGATCGCCGGTGGCACTTACCGTGTTGTTTGGGTCCAGTTTGGTACCCGGCTTGATCTCTTTGACAAGCTTATTCTTATCGTCGAATACCTGGTAATCGCCGCCGCCTTTATTCACCAGCGTGCCTTTATCGCCGTAGATGATGAATCCACGGCCGCTGCCATCGACCGGGAATGAGTTGCAGCTACGCCCCTCCCACGTAATGGCTTTTCCGTTCTCGAACTCAAAACTGGCCACCTGCGTATCCGGCGTTTGCCAGTCGTCTTTGTAAGCATACCGTCCGCCCGACGAGGTCACTTTCGTCGGAAAGTCGAGGCCCATGAACCAGCGGCAGCAGTCGATTTCGTGATTACCGTTGTTGCAGGCTTCGCCCGTACCCCAGTTCCAGAACCAGTGCCAGTTGTAAGGCACCACGTTATCCTGGTACGGCATTCGGGGAGCCGGCCCCTGCCACAGTTCAAAATCGAGCGTCGACGGCACGGCTACTTTTTTACCCACGCCAATGGGTTTGCGCGAATTGGTGTACCACGCTTTGGCGAAATACGGATTGCCGATAATGCCGCCGCGCACTTCCTTCACCGCCTCGATCAACGTGGGAAACGACCGGCGCTGGCTACCCACCTGAATCAGTTTGCCATACTTGTTGCGCGCCTCGATCAGCATCTCGCTCTCATAGGGATTGTGGCCGCAGGGTTTTTCTACGTACACGTGCTTGCCGTTCGACACGCCCATCAGCGCGGCGGGGGCGTGCCAGTGGTCGGGAGCAGCAATGAGTAGCGCATCGAAATCATTCTTCGTCACCAACTGACGAATGTCTTTGATGATCGCTGGCTGACGACTGGCATCTTTTACGGCATCAAGACCATTTTTGATGGCTTTATCTTCGACATCGCAGAGGTACGCCACCTCGACGTTTGGCAGTTTAGAGAACGATTTGGCATGATACGCTCCCCGGCTGTTGACGCCCATGATAGCTACCACAACCTTGTTACTCGGCGCGTTCTTCCCATAAATAGGGAAGTTCAAAATCGTGGTGCTGGCCGTAGCCACGGCTGTCTTCTTGATAAAATCTCTGCGATCCATGGTGAAAAGGAGTTCATTCTCACCGGGCGGTGCCCGGTGCAAGTGGATGCGTTGCTACTCCATAAATTGGGGCTACAGCTAATGCATTCATAAGCGGAGCATCCACTTGCACCGGGCACCGCCCGGTGAGACTTAGTTAAATTTTTTAATTTTGATGCTTCGGAAATTCACGACGTCGCCGTGGTCCTGGAGGAGGATTCGGCCGGCGGGCGCTTCACCAAAATTGGGGAAGTCTTTGTACTTGCTTTTGGCCACCAACTCCCGAAAAGCCGGTGAGCCACGGTCGTATTCCAGCACTTTCATGCCGTTCAGGTAATGCTCAACGTGGTTGTTCGGATAAACGACAATCCGACCCGAACACCACTGACCAACCGGCCTGACAAACCGGGGTTGCTTATCGGCTTTGATGAGATCATAGAGCGACGCTTCAGTGCGGTTTCCATCGCGACCCGCTTTGGCATCGGGGTGTACTTTATCATCCAGAACCTGGTATTCCAACCCAACAATTGGCCCTTTATCGCCCTGCGCAGGCCCCGCAAAGTATTTCACGCCGCCGTTGCCACCCGGCGACAGCTTAAACTCAAAACTAAGGTCAAACGCGCTGTACAGATCGGTCGTGACGATATCGCCCCCTCTGGCTCCTTCTTTAGGCTCCACCACGTTGACCCCAATGGTACCGTCCTGAATCACCCAGCCCTTGTCAGGAAAAGTCGCTTTATTCGCCGATTTCCAACCCGTCGACGTCTGCCCGTCGAAGAGCAGTTTCCAGCCGTTCTTTTTCTCGAAATCCGTCAGCGCGTTGGGGATGGTATTGACAACGTACCCGTCCTTCGGAAAATCATCGGCTGATTTAGTCGCGCCTTTAATGCGGATATTTTTCCAGTAAATCTTCTTCCCCACTTTATCCGGGCTGCTGATGGCATGCACCTGCAGGGCGATGACACCTTTGCTATCCACGTTATCGACCAGGTAGGCGGCGGGCGTTCCGTTCACCCAGGTACGTATCTGGTTACCCACGCACTCGATCCTGACCTGGTTGAACTCATTATGTTTGTAGCTGTTCTGCGCCGACGGATTCAGGCCCAGCGGGTACAGCCAGTCGCGGCGGCCTTCGTCATAAATACCGCCCGTCCATTTGCAGGGCGAGGGGTCGAGTTCATACTGATAGCCGAACACCTTGCCTTTCCCATCCCGACCAGCCGGGTCGTACTGGCTCCGAAACTGAATGCCGGAGTTTGAGCCCAGGTCTTCGATCTTCACGTCGAGTTCAAGCACGAAATCGCCGTATTCCTGCTCCGAGATCAGAAACGTATTGGGCGATTTCTCCACGGTTCGGCCCACAATAACGCCATCCTCAACGGCGTAGGTAGCCGTGCCCGCCACCTGTTTCCAGCCTTTCAGCGATTTACCGTCAAACAGGCTCGTCCATTTTTTGGTGGAAAGCGGCGCCTGTGCCGTGGCTAAAAAATGACTACTCGTTAAAAGCAGGAGCAATAAAGTCAGTTTTTTCATTTGGTTTATGGTATTCGTCCGGTTGAGTAAGCAATTGTTGCTTCCTGTTTACGCACGGTACGCTCAGTTTTTCAATTGCCTGATAACCCGCCAGAAATCATCCGTCAATGCTTTTTCATCCACTTTACTGTACACCTTCATCAGCCGCTGCGTGTTTTCGGGGGGCGTTAGCACATCCTGAACAATCGCTTTTTCGGGCAGCAAATAGGCTTCCACCAGCGCCAGATCCCATAATGTGCGGACGTTGTCCTGCGGATTTGTCTCTTCCCAGCGCTCTTTAAGCATCCGTTGAATCGCCACCGATTCGTCTACCTTGCGGTAGATCGTATCGCGGGCAAACCGGTACGGCGCGGCGGTGTTTATGGGCATCAGCGTGACGTCGACAGATCGGTTGTTCAGCAAATAATCGAACGCGTTCAGGTCATTCCGAATGTTGAATTCGTTTTTATTCCAGACTTTCTGCTGGCTGTCGTATCTGGCCCCCAGCGCAAACAACCTGATCCGCGAAAGGATCGTGGTATCGATCAGGATGGCCGAGGCGATATTGGTCAGAGCCCCCAGGCAAAGCACATCCAGTTTCTCGCCCGGCGCGAGTTGCTTCACCGTCTGAATCAGCCTTTCCGTAGCCGCCGACGGCCGGGGTGCCGCCCCGCCCCAGGCGCGTCCGATCTGCCGGTCAGCCCCCAGCGGGTGCGAAATAACCGTTTTATCCATTACCCGCAGAATGTCTTCATTGAGTTGCTGACTGATCGCCACCGTACTGATCGCCTTTGTCGGGTACTGATTCCACTTGTCGAACGCCACCAGATCGGCATTGTTAAAGTGAGCCGAACTAAGGCCCACCACCGTCACGGCTGGCTCGGCCAGTAGCCGGATTATGGCGTACACATCGTCGGTTTCATTACCGGTATCCGCGTCAAGCCATACCTTCTGCGGCTGCGCTACGGCAGTGACACTAAAAAGCAGGAAAAGAAGACTCAAAGTGCGCATTGGGCAGTTTAGCATCGACGGAATTCTAAGAAATGACTTACCCTACATCTCAAGGGTATATAGACAAATTGGCGTGTCACATACCAGTCGCGGATAGATATTCATCGAAACGAACAGGTTGTTACAGCCAGGTTTGCTTCAACAGCCTGAATGTCTGGTCATAGCGATCGTTCACATTAGCCAGTGCTTTTTGCACGTTTTTCTGTGCCGCTCTATAATTCGTCGTCACCTCCATCAGCCGGTCGGCAATCTGCTTACCGGTTGTTTGCTCAATCTCAAATGTCCAGTCGCCCAGGCCCAGATCGTAGTACATCTGGCCTTTGATGGTATCCTGCGGCTGTCGGAGGTAGAAACAGGGCGTCCCGTTCACAGCCGCTATAATGGGCGAATGACACTCGAAGCTCAGCACCGTGTGGGCATGCGCATACACCGCTGCCGCTTCGTCGGGGAGCCAGTAGCCATGTTTTACGACCTTCGCTTTCACGTCGGCAGGCAGCGGGTCGATCAGTAATTCGTCGAGCAGATCGGCCTGATACGTCATTTCGGGACAAACCAGCACCTTGTTGCCGGTGGCACGTACCCAGGCAATCATCGCCTCGCGGAGTTTGGCGTGATCGGCCTCTTTCCACTTGTCGTTCAGTTCATCAACCTCTTTTATTTTCGCCTCGCTCCAGCCCGAATTAGCACTGATCCGGTAATAGGGCGTAACGCGAAGCCGGGGAATAGCGCAAATGAACTGCTTCTCTTTTAAGTTGTTAGCCGCCAGAAAAGCGTTGGCTTTGGCGTCATCGCGGATGGTCAGGGCAAAGGTGGCGTCGGGCGCAAAGGCGATGTAATTGCCCGACAGACCAGCTTTGCGCAGGGCTTCGATGGATGCTGTTTCGCGGGTAAAAATCAGCGACGCGCCCGACAACAGCGTTTTCAGCCTCGGATAAATATCCTGGATGGTGACGCCGAAGAGGCCAAACGGTTTTTTCGTCTGCGCATGCCACGCCTCCAGATAATCGAGCGCGACAACCATTGGACCGGAGCCGTGCAGAAAGAAGTCAGCGTCCTGAAATGCCTGCTTCACATCCTGCGATTCAGGTACGTTGTCGGTCACACTGCCGTGAATGATTTTCACGTCGGGGTAATAGTGCGCCAGCATCGTCTCTACTTTCTCGCTGCGGCTGCGTTTCCAGAGGATCAGCTTCGCCTGCGGAAGGCGTTTTTTCAACAGCGCAATCAGGCCGGGCGTGTGGGCAATATCACCAATGTTGACATCCTGCCAACCCGACGTGAATAGAATGACCGGATCGGATTTTCCACTCGCCAGCGTAATGCGCGAAGCCAGCAACGAGGCACTCAACAGGCCCGCCTGACGAATGAACGATCTCCGATTTGCCATCACTGTATGGTTCATAAAACGAGCTTATTGGAATACGCTCTTCAACGTACCCAGGTTTGTCACTGTAGTTTAATCAGGCTTTTGTCGGCAATCAGGACAGGCGCGTCATAGACTGGAATATCACTGAATGTGTAGGTCGAGCCGGTCTTTTTCCATTGGCTGGCCGGAATGTCGTACACCCCGCCTGTGATGATGTCTACGTAAACCGGCTGGTCGAAATCGGCGTTGGCAAACGTGAAGGTGAGCTTTCGGGTTTTGTTCGATTCAACGGGAATAAAATCATTGCTCCAGATCGTAAACAACTGTTTTCCAGACGTTTTATGGCGATATCCGTACACAGCCAGGCTACGATCGGTGCTGCCCGAATAGCTAACGTCACCTTTGTTGGCTGGCACATAATCTCTGTTGTAGGTATGGTCCAGTTTCTTGATTCGAGCCAGGGTATGGTCGAAAACAGACGTCACGTTCTGCACCGCATAGTAGGCTATTTTAGGGCGAATAGCCCGCTTCGTCGAGTCTGATTTGATCAGTCCTTTGTAGTTGAGCCGGTTGATAGGGCCGTTGGTATACGCCATTTCGATGATACCAAACACGCTGGTTTCGATGTCGTGCCCCAGGTCGCCCAGCATCCGGCGGGTATACCATTTGGCCTGCGTCAGCTCCGACCAGTCGTAATCGCCCAGCGCACCACGTCCGAAACCGGGGCTGGATGGTGCCCCGTTTTCGCCCTGCCGCAGCGGGATGTTTGGCGCGTATTTGTCCAGTGCCGCCCGCAACTGCATCACCCTGGGGTAGTGCGAATCGGGGTTATAGGCGTAATCATGATAGGTGAAATTGTTGAACAGGTTAATCCGTTTCTTCGCGGCCAGTTCCTTGAAAAACCGGTCGGCATACTCAAGGCCAATGTGCCCAAGCCCCAGACCCGACACCTTCGCTTCGGGCTGAATCCGTTTGATGATGTCGATGGTACGGATGTTCAGCGCAGCGGCTTTTTCGGGTGTATTTTCCAGGTTATCACCGAAGTTGGGCTCATTCCAGATTTCCCAGTCCACCACTTTGTTTTTATAACGCTTCACCAGAGCCTCTACCCAACGGTCCCAGGCGGCGAGTGCTTCGGGCGACGTCGGCACGCCAGCTCCCAGATTCGAGCCGCCGCCTTTGGGGTAATTATGGTTGCCATACGACGTTTGCAGCCAGGGTTTCAACCCCCGTTTATGGGCATCGTCGATGATGTGATCGAGCCAGGCCCAGTCATAGACGCCTTTCACTTTTTCGGTCTTATCCCAACCCGCCTGCATCCGTAACCGTTTGATTCCCAACGGCACCAGATACTCTTTATACTGGTCATAATCCGCGAAATCACGGTCGAGCGTTTCGCAGCCAACCAACCAGTTCGACGACGGAATCTCGTCTGTACTCCGCGGCTTGACGGTGCCCAGGCGGGGTAATGAAACGGCAAAATCGGTTTTCACCCGATCGGGCGACGTATCAATTTTCTGAGCCAGCACGCCATCAGATACACTGGTCAACAGGCAAACGGCCAGGCCAAAGGCGGCCGGCAAAGTGAATGAATTCAGCAAAGGTATTGAGTTAGAAGCCATAATTTTCACCTGATGGTCAGGCGCTATTTTCGACCCTGAGCAACGCTGCCGGGTACAATCTGCACATCCAGTTTAGTGGTCATTTTTGCCGGCGACGCCACCCGAACCACCAGCCGGGTCACACCCGGATTGGGCGAATCCTGCGGGTTGCGCGCGGGCGAGACGTCGTCGATATCGATGGTATACGTACCTGAGTCGTTGCCTGATGCGTGGATGAGCAGATTCAGCGACTTACCGTCCTGCTGCAACAAAAGGCCCTTTTCAGTCCGGCTAACGGTTGCTTTGGTCAGCCACTGCCACGAAGCAGCCACTGGTTTGTCGGCCGTTGTCCATTCATCATGCAGCGTCACCGACCGGTCGTCATTGAGCTGAACCGTACGCTGAACACTGGCAACCTGACCAGCGTACAAAGGGCTAAGATCGACCACATTACCTATCGCTTTTCCACTGGCCGGAAGCTCCCGTATCTCGGCTTTCCCGTCAATTTGTTGCAAGGCGTTGTTGAAGCGAAGAATGTTATGGCCTTCGGGACCAACGCGGAAGGTGGTCCAGCGGGTACTGTTTTGGGCGTAACTCCAGAGGTCAAGTTTGGCCGCCCGCATTTTGTCGTAACTCTCCGTTCCCAGATCGATCGCCCAGCGCACGCCGTCGGCTTCGAGCACGAAACTCCCCACGTCCATGTGTGCGTGTGAATGGTTTGGCGTACCGCCCTTCATGGCCACGAACGTACCCAGCGGGTCATTGGAAGCCGAACGCATCACAGCAATAGGCAATACTCCCCGTGATGTCCAGTGCAGCGGCGAAAATGTACCGGCCGATTTGGCCGCCAGCGAAGGGTTCCACCACAGCAGGGCGAGTGGCGTGTGGCGGTTCTCATGTACCCGGCTTTTGGTGTTGGTCATCGCATCGCGGTAAAGCGTATGCAGATCGGCCAATTCCTGACGGGCCAGATCGGGGCGCCGATTCTCGCGGGCAAACCACAGCATGATCGGCTCGTTCTGCGTCTCAAGATGGTAGTCCGAATAGTTAAAATCGAGCCCGCTAGGCCCCACCATTTGCAGGTTAAAATCAGCCGTTTTCAGAAAACCGGGAAACTCTTCGAGGCCAAAACTACTGCCCAGCGCCGAGCGCAGTGCTTCAATAAGTAACACATGAAAGGTGGTGCCATACGACCAGTAACTTGGCCCTTCGGGATAAGCGCCGTCGGGCGCATACACAGCCCCGGCATGCGGCACGTTTTTGATGGCCCGGTTAATGATCTGTCGGCTCAGGGCGGGTTCGCGTTCGGCAATGGCCAGCGCTCCCACCGTGAGGCCGCCGTGGCAAACCTGAGTCCAGTTGAAATCGCCGGCTACCCAGCTTCCATTTCCCTCAGGTACGTTGAGCGAAGGAAGCAGCGCATTCCTGACAATAGCCTGGGTAATCTGATCCCGGTCGGTGGGCGATAAGTCGTCGTAGAACCAGTCGAGGCCAACGCCAGCGGCCATTGCCCCTTCACCCACATCCAGAAAATGGTTGGGTGCCCAGTCGGGCAGGGCAGCCAGTTGACGCAGTTCCTGACGGCCCCGGTCGAAAAAACGTTTGTCGCCCGTCAGCCGGTAAGCCATCCCGAGGGCCAGAATACGGCCCTGCACTGCTCGCATCGGCCCAAACTTAAAGCCCGTCGAGGGATAAACGAGTGGGTCGGCGGTCAGTGCTTTTTCCGCTTCATGTTGAATGTAGGCTTTGAGTTGCCGGGATACCGAGTCGGTTTGCTTTGTTAAGGCAGTGAACCGGGTGGCACTGGCAAACAGACGGGGGTGAGCCGGTATCGTTTTCACGTAGGTCTCAGGTACGTTCAGCTCCCCGTTCTGAGCCAGGCACATACCCGACAAAGTACTTAAAACAAGGATATTGATCCAGAAGAGAATACGACTATTTATAATCATAAATCATTGATTAATAGTCAGATAATACAGGGAAACTTGCGCACTCTTGCCGATAAGATGTAGACTTGGTAGCGATATAATCGGCAGACCAGCGCCTGCCATGCTGTTTTATGGCGATGCCCGCCCCGCGTAGCACCGTCGGCATTGGCGATATAAACTATTCGCTTTAATGTACCTGGTAGCACGCTCTCAAAAACCGTCGAATCGCCCCGTTCGCAGGCGTGCTGTGGAAGTTTAAGTAGGTGAGCCATATGCGGGAAAGAAAGTGCTTTCGCTCCGGCGACCCGGCCCAGTCGAGTGAGGAAGCGTTTCGTAACTAACCGTTCCGGCGGCCCGGCTATGCTATAAATAGGTAACGATTCAGGAAGGGATGGGCCGGTGCAAACCGGCCCTGTTCTATGGTATGGTAAGCGTTACTGTCTTTTTAGCAGCGTCGGCACTACCGGTAATTCCTGTGGCAGTGAGGGTAACGGTGAACGTACCTGCCTTACTATACGTGTACGTAGGTGAGGCATCGGTTACTGCCGCCGAGCCGTCGCCAAAATCCCAGGAATAGCCAACCGCATTCAGCGACGCATTGGTAAAGGCAATTTTTCGGGCGGTTGTGGCATCCGCTTTCGACGTAAAATCGGGCACGGGCTTCAAAATAGCCGGGTCGAAGGTGATGAGCGTCGTTTTCAGGACTGGATTAACCGGCACCTGCGAGCTCGCTATAGTTACGGCAAGTGCCAGTTTCTGCCCGGCAGGAATAGACCGCAGATAATCCAGATCGATTTTAAGATCGAAGGGCGTTACATAGCTGCCACCCGCGATCGTTACCGTGCCTGGTAGCACACTCTTGTCGGCGGGCAGCAAGGTGGTGCCAACCAGGGCGCTGGAACTGATCAGTTTGCTGACCGTATCGGCATTGGCGGTGATGTTGACGGTCAAATCGCCATCGTTCGACACCCCTCCGCGATAGACACTAAGAGGAATAATAACCTTTTTCTCCGCCGAGTTGACCGTAAACCGATACGCACCCGACGTGACGATACTGGCGATCGAAAATACACCGTTCTTGGCCGCCGGCATGTATAGAATTTGCTGCGGATAGTCGGCTTTGACAATATCCTCATACTTGCAGGAACTCAGCAACAGGCCAGATCCAAGACAGATCAGCAGGAACCGAGTGGTATTAAAGAGAGAGACCATGCGTTGTTTGCGTTAACGGATCAGAGTAGGGACGTAACTGGCGTGGTTACCAGAGCGGATTTTGAATCAATCCTTTCGACGTATTCAATTCGCCTTGTGGAATGGGATATAAGTACATTTTAGGCTCGAATACCCGGTTTTCGACCACAACAGGCTTGTAGGCAAATGTGGTGGTGGTACCGTTTACGACGCGGGTAATGTCGACACCCATGAGTGGCGTTCCAAAGTACTGCGGCCCCTGCATCCAGCGGCGCACATCCCAGGCGCGGTGATCTTCAAAGGCAAATTCAACGCGGCGCTCATTCCGAATACGCTCCCGCATTTCGCTCTGCGACAGGCCGGTTGGCAACGCAGGCATGGCTACGCCCGTCCGGGCACGTACCCGGTCGACATACGCTTTGATATCGGCGTTGCCGGGTGATGATTCGTTCAGGGCTTCGGCGTAGTTCAGGAAGATCTCGGGCAGGCGAAAAATATTCCAGGAATAAGCCGTAGTGTTTCCAAGCAGCAGGTTCAGGTTCTCGTTTACGTATTTTTTCAGGTAATAGCCTGTTTTCGTGGCGTTTACTACACCGCGACCGTCCCGGCCACCGGGCCAGCTTTCTACGTTTCGGCCTTTATAAGCGGTGTTGTTCAGAATGATATTCAGGCCCAGACGCGGGTCGCGGTTGGCATACGGATTAGCCGCATGAACCGGGTTATTCCAGTCGAACCTGGTGCCGTTGGTCATCTCATAGGCATCGACCAGGTTCTGCGAGGGCGTGGTGCCGCTATTGCCCAGGTCGTAGCCGATGGGGTAATTGGCCTTCTCGAAGTCGTTCAGATTGGACGCGTTCCGGCGGGCGAAGATGATCTCGGGCAGCGTGTAGCTGTTGGTGATAAACAGGTTCCGGTAGTTCGTATTCAGCGCGTAGCCCGTGCCTGCCAGGTCAATTACGGCCTTGGCCGCGTCGGCAGCGGCTTTCCAGCGGGCCTGCCGGTCGCCGGTCAGCGAGATCAGTTCGGGGCTGGCGTAGCCTCCCGCCCAGGATGGCGTATTGAACAGATCGCTGGCAGCGTATAGCAACACCCGGCTCTTGAGCGCCAGCGCGGCACCCCGCGTAGCCCGGCCTAGATCGGAGGCGGGAGCAGCGTAGACAAGGGGCAGGTTTTTAGCGGCCGAATCACATTCAGCGGTAATAAACTGAATACACTCCGACAACGAGTTGCGCTTGATATCCTGGAAGTTATCATTCACCGTCAGGATTTGATTGATAATTGGCACACCACCATATCGCTTCACCAGTTCGAAATAAAAGAACGCGCGGAGAAAGCGGGCTTCATATTTCCACCGTTTGATCTCGGCAAGACGAGTCTGGTACACCGTTTGGGCCGACGGGGTGGGGTCCAGTTTGTACTGGTTCAGGTTGACGCTGTCTGACGCCGCCAGAAACTGGTTCGTTTTGCGAATACCCCGGTAGAAGTTGGCCCACAAATTTTCGGGGTTGTCGATAGCATTCCACGAACCGGTGTTGAACTTCTGCACGTTCGATGTTTCGAGCGTATGTTCTGCCTCATCAGTGGCTGAGGCGGTCATGGCCCCATCTATTTGCAGATAGCCCGCTGGCAGATCAGCATAAATGGAACTAACCCGGTTTAATGTGTAGTCGTAGGAGGTAGTCGCCTGCCTGGCCGTGATCTCGGTAATGAGTTCACGGTCCAGGTTTTCACAGCCACTCAGCCAGACAATAACGGCCACCCAGCCTATAGATACAAAACGTCTCATGGTGTTTGTCTTAATTAAATGCTGCGTTAAAATTGAAGTCTGAGGCCCACGCTCACGGTTCGCAGCGGCGGATAGCCGCCGATCACTTCGGGATCGGCATACCCGTCCATATGATCGAGCGAGAACAGGTTCGTTCCGTTGACAAACAGGCGGGCATTACTCAGTTTTATGCGCTTAACGAGCTGACTAGTAAAGGTATATCCCAACTCCAGGCTGCGTAGCTTAATGAAGCTGCCATCGCGTTGCCAGTAGTCTGAGAACTGAAAGTTATTTAGATTATTCGAGGCCGACAGGCGTGGGTACGTTGCTGTGGCAGCCGTTTCGGGGGTCCAGCGGTTCAGTGCAATGGGGCCAACCTGCCCGTTGTTCTGGAACGCCTGGAAGAGGGCACCTCCGAAATAGGCAGTCCGGCCCGTCACACCCTGGAAGAGAAATTCAAGATCGAACCCTTTGTAGGCAAACCGTGAATGCAGACTAAGCGTGAGAGTTGGCGTCGAGGTGTTTCCGATGGGACGCGTGTCGTTCTGATCAATAACGCCATCGCCATTCTGGTCTTTGTATTTGATATCGCCGGGCTGCACGGGTGCAAAAATTTGCCGGGGGCTGGCCGCAATGTCAGCCTGATCTTTGAAGAGACCCAGTGCCTGCAAACCAAACGGCTGCCCGATTGGCTGGCCCGTCGTGTACTGGTAGTCATACAACCGGATGGCCTCTGAGTTGTACACGATTTTGTTCTGCGCATACCAGCCGCTGGCCTCTACCATATACTGCAACTGGCCGGCAGACGCATCTGTCGTTGGCTTACTGCTATACCGGAGAGTTGCCTCGAATCCGCTGTTGGTCACTTTTCCCTGATTGAGCTGGGGCAGCGTGGTGCCAATATACTGGGGAACAGTACTGTTAGGCGCGGCCAGGATATCGTACCGGTCCTGTTTGAACACATCGAGACCGAAATCGAGTCGTTTGGCCAGTGTTAACTCAAGACCGATGTTGAGCTTCTTTTCGGTCTCCCAGCTAAGATTCGGGTTGGCGGCACCTTCCACCAGGCCATTGACCTGTGTGTTGCCCGTTCCCAGGTAGTAGGCGGCTGTGTAGCGGTAGGGCTGCTCGTAATAATACCGGTTGGGGCTGTCGATCTGGTCGTTACCGGTCAGCCCGTAGCTGGCCCGCAGTTTCAGGTACGTTACCAGGTTGCTGCCTTTCAGGAAGTCTTCGTTCGAGGCGATCCAGCCGACCGATGCCGCGGGGAAAAAGCCATATCGCCGACTTTTCGGAAACGCTTCAGAGCCCATGTAGCCAAACGAAAGCTCACCGATGTACTTGCTGTCATTGGTGTAGGTTACCCGTCCGCCACCGCCCAGGTGCTTGTAAGGCAGGCTTTGTATGGCGTTGCTTGCCTGGTTGTTGGTCGTATAGCTATCCGAGTTATACATCAACAGGGCCGAGATACTGTGTTTACCAAACGTTTTGTCGTAGTTCAGGAAACCCTGAAAAATGACGTTCCGGTATTGGTCCGAATTGTTTTCGTTACCCGCCAGCGACGTATTCTGGCTGAAGCGCGTGTAAACAGTATCGCCGGCAATGCCTTTGCTGGCGAAGTATCGCTCATACTGCTTCGTTTTGTCGGAGTAGCTTCTGAAGAAGTTGTTGAACGACACCGCCGCTGAAACGCTCAACCCCGGCGCAATCATATCGAGTTGCTCGGTAAAACGTAGGTTGGTTTGCAGGGTACGGCCATTGGACGTATACTGACCCGTCTGGAGCAGGTTGCCCAGGGGGTTGCTCAGTGCGCTGGTACCGCCAAAGGTGCCATTGGCATTGTACACCGGAAACGCGTTGGGCGTCAGGGTGGCCAGTGAGTTGAAAATACCGCCGGTTGTTGTGCCGCCGGGGTTGGCCTTATCTTCTACCGACCCGCCCAGGGTAAGCGAGGCCGATAAGCGTTTTGTCAGATTGATATCGACGTTCGACCGGAAATTGTAGCGGGCATATTGCGAGTTCACGCTTTCGGCCACCATATCGCCGGTGTTCTTGTAGAGGCCGTTGCTCATCACCGCATTCAGCATCACGAAGTAGCGCACGCTGTTGTTTCCGCCCTTGAAGTTCAGGTTGTAGCTGGAAATCGGTGCCGTTTTTCTCAATACCTGATCATACCAGTTTACATTGGGATGGAAATACGGGTCGCTGCCCGTCCGGTACGCCTCCAGGTCGGCATCGGTGTAGAGCGGTGTTTTGCCATCGTTCTTCAGCCCCTCGTTATACAGACGGGCGTAATCATAGGAACTCAGGAACTGGGGCAACCGCGTGGCGGTATGGAAACCCTGCTGGGTACTGAAATTAACGGCCAGCGGGCTTTCGGTGCCCCGTTTGGTGGTGATCAAGAGTACGCCGTTGGCGCCACGAAGCCCGTATATGGCTGTTGCCGACGCATCTTTCAGCAACGACACCGTTTCGATTTCGTCGGGCACCAGTTGCTCGTAGGAGCTTTCGTACCCATCTACCAGGATCAGAACGTTACGGCCCGCATTGTAGGTATTGGTGCCCCGCGCCCGCAGCGAAGGTGAATCGTTGCCGGGTTCGCCGCCGCCCTGACCCACGGTGAGGCCGGGGATTCGGCCAAAGAGCGTATTGCCCAGGTTGGTCGTAAAGTTTTTACGCAGGTCGGTGCCGGAAACGGACGAGATAGCACCGGTCACTTTCCAGGCAGGTTGTACCCCGTAGGCAATTGGCCGGCCGGTGTTCTGGTTTTGGTACGACAGCACCGTCACCGTCGTCACCGTATCAGTACTGGCTACCTGGCCGTGCGCAACCTGGCCAAAGCCAAGTCCCAGCAGCGAAAGTAACCCTATAGTATAGTAGTTTTTGGCGTTCATAAAGCTCTGAAAAAGATGGATTACCAACCCGGATTCTGGACGAGATACCCTTTGTACACTTCAGTATTCAGGAACGGATGCAGGTACATGCGGGGCAGGAACGTGCGAATTTCCTTTACGTAAGGCTCGTAGCGGTATTCGGTAGTGCTGTTCGGAAGTTTGTAGATTCTGAAGCCGTACATTTTCCCTTTCATCACACCCTCTTCTTCGGCCACCATCCAGCGGCGGATATCCCAGAGGCGGTGATCTTCAAAAGCCAGTTCAATGTCGCGTTCGTTACGTACCCGCGTCCTGAACTGCTCTTTGGTCAATCCGGCTGGTAGTTTGGGCATCCCCGACCGCGCCCGAATGATGTTAATAGCATCGTAGGCTGCCTGTACAGGACCCTGCGCTTCGTTGAGTGCTTCGGCATAGTTCAGGTACGCTTCGGCCAGGCGGAAGACAATAGAATTGGGCACCGCACCAGCCGAGGTAGACAACACGTCGGGAATGAGCTTTTTCATCCACGCGCCACCCCAGCAGGCGGCTGAATTGCGCCCACCCTGAAACGTTTCCAGTACGGGGTAGTCTTTATTCCAGTACGAGCCGTTGTAGCCCACTGTCTGCGCAAAGCGGGGGTCCAGTTCCGAGTATTTCTTCATCAGATCGGAGCCACCATTGACCAGATCCCAGGTTTGAGGTGTACCGTCTTTCTTCTCGTATTTCCGCACAAAATTGTGTATGACCGTTACCCCGCCCCAGGCTTGCGCAATTACAGACGGCTGCGTGCCATACCAGGGAAACTGGGTACGGCCTCTGGAACCGTAGGCTTTTTCGGCCAGCACAATCTCCGTATTGTCGTTCTGCTCCCACATAAACTTGTAGTTCTTGTCAACGCCTTTGTCGGTAATCAGCGCGAAGTTGCCCGCGGGGGCCAGATCGATCGCCGCCTTGGCGGCATCGGCTGCTTTCTGCCAGCGCGTATTGTCCTGATTGCCGTAGCAGATCAGCTTGTTATTATCGCCCAGGCTCATGTAGGGCGTGGCGGTGTTGAACAGCGGACTGGCCGCGTACAGCAGCGTACGGGCTTTCAGCATCTGAGCCACCGTTTTGGTGGCGCGCCCCCGGAAGGTCGAGGTGTAGGTGGTGGGCAGGAGCGAAACGGCGTCGTCGCAGTCTTTTACAATAAAGTTCACTACTTCTTCTACTGTATTGCGCTTCACTTTCAGGTCGTCGGTCAACTGCTCGCGCTTGTCGATGATGGGCACCCCGCCGTAGCGTTTCAGCATCTCCGAGTAGTTCAGTGCCCGGATGAACTTCACCTCGCCAATCACCTGATTCTTATACGCTTCGTCTAAGCCAGGCACTTCATTGAGGCGCTCCAGAATGATGTTGCAGTTCCGAATGGCCGTCCACCGAACCCAGTAGCGGTAATCTTCGCGCCCCACCGGATTGTCGGCCGACGTGATGTTGGCATCGTTCCAGTTTTCAGTATGGAAGAAGGTCACTTCCGCTTCCGCTTCATCGGTGGCGGCGGCGTTGATGGTGAAGGTACGGCTGGCGGGCGCGGGAATCAGCAACGCATCGTTGTAGGTAAAAATCGAGTGAATACCAAAGCGATACGTACCTGTGATGAAGGTTTCCAACTGCACTTTTGATGAGAAGACAGTATTCTCATTGACGTCTACGCCGGGTGCTTTATCTAAAAACTCGCTAAAGCTTTTGTCGCAGGCCGAGGCTACTACGCACAGGATGCCACAAAAAACAGCCCTGATTATGGTTTTCATACTGGTCTAGAATTTAAGGTTAAGCCCGACGTTGATGGTGCGGGTGAGTGGGTACGGTTCCTCATTGGTGACGCCGGTTGGCAACTCAGGATCAACGCCCGGGAACACCGAACTCCAGGTATACAGGTTATTGGAGTTTATATACAGGCGGGTACCGCTCAGGCCGATTCGGCTCAGGAATACTTTTGGCAGGTTATAGCCAATCTCCACGTTTTTCAGACGTACGTAACTGGCATCACGTACCCAATACGTCGAACTCACATAGTTGTGGTTGTAGGTTCCGTTCTGCGAGAACCGGGGAAAATCAATGGGCAACCCCTGTTCATACCGCTCTGCTGTCCAGCTATTTATCAGGTAAGCGGGCGCGGCGCGGTCTTCAAAGAAGCCCCGGTTCTGGGTGCGGTTATACGCGATCGATACGTTGCTGGATCCCTGAAAAAGGACCGAGAAATCGAACCCTTTGTAGGCACCTCCGAATGAAACACCGAAGATCTTCTCGGGGAAGTTGGAGTAACCAATGGGCACCTCATCGTCGGCATTGATGACACCATCTCCGTTGATGTCTTTGTAACGAATGTCGCCGGGCTGAATCTTGTTGCTGTTATAGATCGAAATAGGCCGGTTGGCGTCGTTCACTTCTGCCCAGGTATTGTATAGCCCATCGGCAACGAGGCCAAACAGTTGCCCGTAGCGCTGTCCCGTCCGGTACTGATAGGAAAATGGCCGGACGGTTTCATCCTGGAATTCAATCTTGTTGCGGGCAAAGGTGTAGTTCGCTTTTACAAAGAAGTTGAGTGTACCAATCTGGTCGCTGTAGCTAATATCCCCGTCAAACCCTTTGTTGTTCATTTTTCCCAGGTTGTAGGCTGGTAGCGTGGCCCCCACGGTGATGGGCACCGTACCCAGATTGGCGAGAATATTGTCGCGCTGCTTGTTGAAGTAATCAGCCGTTACCCGGATTTTATTCTTCCATAAGGCCAGTTCTACGCCGAAGTTCCGCTCGATAGCCCGCTCCCAGGTCACGTTGGGGTTCCCCAGCTTGCCTTCAACCGTGCGCGTGTAACCCGTTTGGGTGCTGCCCACTTCGCCGAAAAAGTAGCCACCGGTAGACGAGGTATAGGCAGAGGGCCGGTACAGAAACCGGTCGTTCCCAATCTGGTCGTTCCCCGTTTCGCCGTATGATCCCCGGAATTTCAGGTACGTTAGCACGTCGTTTTTAGGGAAGAAAGCTTCATCAGACGCTACCCAGCCCAACGAAAAAGCGGGAAAGAAACCGAACCGCTTGCCTACGTCGAAGTTCTCGGTGCCGTTGTAGCCAAACGTAAATTCAGCCAGGTAACGGCCTTTGTAGCCGTAGGTTGTCCGGCCTACAACCCCCTGATAGCCGTTTGGCACCAGAAAAGCCAGGTTGGGGTCAAAATATTTGGTTTGGTTGTAGTTGACCAGCGCCGTTACATAATGATCGCCGAATGCCCGTTTGTAGTCGAACCCAAACTCAGCGTAAGTCCGGCGATTTTTAGCGATGAGCTGCTGAAAAGTGAACGGCTGATCAACGTTCTGAGGGATGTAGTTGACGGTTCCATCGGCCAAACGGATAGCGTTATACGTCACTAGTGGCCGCAGGTTAATGATCGTCTCCGTGTTATTATTCTGGTAGTTGGTCAGGCCATGCATGGTCAGACCTTCGGTGATGAAGTCGAGCATGTAATCCAGCCGGACAGACCCTTGCAGGAAGTTTTTGTACTGGCGATTATAGCCGTTTGAAAACATGTCGGCGATGGGGTTATTCACAGCCGCTACCCCTACCAGGTTCACGATTTTGTCGTCTATAATACCCGGCGAGGTAATGGAGTTTGCCTTCGCGATGCTCTCGATAATACGCACGGTAGGCCAGTTTGACCCCGTCAGGTTTTCGGTCTGCGACGATAGATCGATCGATGCTTTCAGGCGTTTGGTGATATCAAAATCAAAGTTCGACCGGAAATTGTAGCGCTTGTAGGTTCGGTTGGCGTCAAAATCTTTGATCACATCCGAGTTATTGAACTGCCCACCCTGGCTGAAAAACCCCGCCGACACGAAGTAGCGCACCTTCTCGGTGCCGCCGTTGATACTGATGTTATGCTGGGTTTGCAGGGCCTGTGGTTTCAGCGCCAGCGCGTACCAGTCTGAGTTTGGGTGAAAGATTGGGTCTTCGCCTGACCGGTATTTGGCAATATCGTCATCGGTAAACTTAGGCGTGTAACCGCCTGATATATAGGCATCTGCCTTTAAGCCTGCGTTATAGTACGTAGCATAATCGGCGCTGTTCATGTTTTTCCGCAGGTTCGTGAAGCTGGTTATGGCCAGGTTGCCGGTGTAGCTAAACTGTGGCTTTCCCACTTTACCGCGCTTGGTGGTGATCAACAGCACGCCGTTGGCACCCCGTATGCCATAAATAGCCGTTGCCGACGCATCTTTCAGGATGGTCAGGTTTTCAATTTCGTTGGGGTCAATGTTGTTGTAGTTACTCACCTGAACGCCGTTTACCAGAATGAGCGGATCGGCAGCTCCTGAAAACGTGCTCACACCGCGAATCCGAAGTGTCGAGGCATCGGCACCAGGTTCACCACTATTTTGAACGGCAAAAAGCCCCGGCATACGACCCACCAGCGAGTTACTGATGTTGGCCACCGGCGACTGTAGCAATTCTTTGGTATTGACCGACGAGATAGCACCCGTTACGGTTGCTTTTTTCTGCGTACCGAAACCAACCACCACAACCTCGTCGAGCTGGCTCATGTCTGACTTCAGGGTGATATCTACTCGTGAGCGATTACCAACGGTAACTTCCTGTTTTACAAAGCCGACGAAGCTAAACACCAACACAGCGTTCGCGTCGGGCACCGAGATCGAGTACTCCCCTTTAGCGTCGGTATTGGTACCTCTAACGGCCCCTTTCAGCACGATGCTTACGCCCGGAACCGGTTCGCCTTTTTCAGTATCGACAACCTTACCTTTTACGATAATCTCGGCTGCCCGGCTCGTTGAAACGGTCTGCACGTCCGTTCTCGATGGCAGTGCCGTCAGAGTCGACTCCCGGTTTGCCACCGCATCGGCTGGTGGGCTTGTCGGCAGACTCTCGTCGGTTTCAAGCGAAAGCCTGGGGTTTTTGCGGGGCAAAATCGTGTAATCACCACCTTTGAGCTTTTTGAACCGAAGATTAGCAGGCGTCAGCACCCGATCAAGTATTTGCTCCAGTTTGTCATTTTCATTGAGTGTACCGGAAAACGTTTTGTTTTCCAGTAACTCTTTCTGATACACAAAGCTGGTCTTGTGGATGACCTCTAACTTTTTGAGTAACGCAATCAGGGTGGTAACAGTCTCCTGTGCTTTGATTCCCTCAGCAGGTCTCTTATTGGAAGCCAACGTTAACTGAGCTATGGCCTTCGGCGTTCCGGGAGCACAGGCTAAGCCAATTAAGGTTGTATAAAAAAGGATATGTCGTTTCATAGTTAAAACGGAAATCGTGTGATTGACTATGCTGTAATTGGTAGTCAAACAGACGGGGTTGGCCCTTTTCCCGTTTTTTCTATGATTATTTCTCGTTAATTTTTAAATCTTCCTACTACCTATATCTATCTACTCGAACAGGTACGTATCTCCCTTTTTTTGCACGTCCGCCTCCAGAATGATGGCCAGATTTTCGATGCAATCCTCGGCCACTTCGGTACGCAGTTTACCGCTCAGCTTCTTGTCGGCTAATTGTTTATCCGTCAGTTTAATCGTTACGCCGAAGTTGTCTTCCAGGATGGTGACGATCTCAGGTAAACTTTTACCATCCAATACGATGTACGATTCTTTCCAGGCTTCGTACACGTCAGGTTGCACCTTCTTTAGTTTAATTTCACGATTTTGGGGGGCTACGGTAGCCATATCGCCGGGTTTCATAACAACGGCTGGCTGATTGGCCGTAGTCAGTTGCACTTTGCCTTCGTGCAATACAACCCTGGTTTCTGCGCGGCGGGTGTTTACATTAAACTCGGTGCCCAGCACTTCCACGTTCGCTTCGGCTGTATGAACGATGAATTTTGCTCCGTTCCGTTTGGCAATGCTGAAGTAAGCTTCGCCTTTCAGCCAGACTTCACGCACCGCACTGCCGACCAGGTTGTCGCCTACTTTGAGCGATGAATTGGCATTGAGGGTCACCGAAGAACCATCGGCCAGCTTTATTTCCTGAATTTTACCGTAACCAGTTTCGTAGGTTGGGGCCGTTTCAGACCGGTAGGTCCACCAGCCAATGCCGATCGACGAGGCCAGCATGACAACAGCGGCCGCCGCCCAGGCTGGCCGGCGATACCACGGAATAACCCGCCCCGTTTCCAACTGGCTTTCTGGTTCAATATCGGCCCAGATGCGTTGCTTCAGCCGGGCAAGGTCTAGTTCGTCTGGTTCGATTTCATAAAAATGAATCGATTTAACGAAGTCAATCGCCGACAGGATATCGTTTCTTTTATGTGGGTACTCATCTATGAATGCTTGCCAAAACCGGTCTGCTTCGTCGGTTGGGGATACTACCCAACGGATGAAATAGGAATCTTTACAGAAATCTTCTACGGTAAATGTGGGATATGGCATTGTGGAGACATCATGATAATACTCGTTAAACGGTGGCCAACTTATTTTTTCCCGTCTTTTTATCAATTAATTAGACGCAAAATAGCGCATAACCAGACCGGCAAGGCTTAAAAAAGCACCCCGCAGTTGTAAGGACTCGTGCAGGCACATTCGTAGGCTGGCCAGAGCCACGTTTACTGTATTATACACACTCTTCATGGTGATACCCATTATCTCGGCCGCCTGCGGGTACGTGAGTCCCTTCATGTAGACCAAATATAGAATCTCTTTCTGCCGTTTGGGCAACCTGTTCAACTCGGCCACCACAATCCGGCTTTGCTGATCAACCAGTTCCTCCGTAACCAGTGTGGCTTCGTGGGGCTGAATCAGAAACTCGGCATTATCGAAGTGATACGCCTCAGAATCCAGCTTTTTCATCCGGCCAACAGTGTCGAGCAGTCGGCGACGCAACGCCCGGAACAGGTAAAAGCGGATGTTATCGGTAGGGCCTAATCGCTGGTGACTTTCGTGAAGGTGCAGAAATAATTCGTGCAGGCAATCCTCCACCACTTGCCGATTCCGAACCAGGTTATACCCATACCGGTACAAGTCGGCGGCAAACAACTCATACAATTTGGCAAAAGCTGACCGATCACCACTTCGAAAGGCATCCCAGAGCAGCGTGTGTTGAGCAGCAGAAAGTTGAGTATCCATACCTGGCCTGGAAGAAAGAAGCAATATACTGGCGATTACAAGCAATATACAGTCATTAAATACTCGAAAAAAGCTAAAAAACTATCGGGCTATGATGAGCAGACCAATGCCGATGATGTAACAGAGTAACATGCCGTTCAGCAACATACTCACTCCTCTGGGGGCCGAGCGGAACTCTTTCCAGACGTAAATGCCCCACAAAGCGGCCACCACCGTAGCGCCCTGCCCCAGCCCATAGCTGATAGCCGGACCGGCTTTATCGGAGGCTAAGATGCTGAACGACATACCCAGGCACCAGATCATGCCGCCCAGTATACCGGTCAGGTGATCGCGCCCACTGCCCTGGAAGTAATCGGCGTAACTCACCGACGTACCTACAAATGGCCGCCACATCAGCAGGGTATTAAACAGGAAATTGCTCATCAGAATACCCAGGGCAAAGAAGACCACGGCGGTATACGGACTAAGTTTACCGGGTTCAGGTACGTCGAAGTTGGGGAACATCGCCTGGGCAACGTACCCGTAAAACAAGCCCATGAGGCAACCCGCTATCACCGATAGCACTAACCCTTTTGTGGACAGTCCGGTACCGGTTGTCGCGGTGCGGCGGTAGGCGAAGGCGTTAAGCAGGATTGCCACTACGATCAGGGCCATGCCGCCAAACAACAGGCTGGCGCTACCGACCGGGGCATTCAGGTAGTTGACCACTACGCCAATCACCAGCGCCAGCCCGATACCTACCGGAAAAGCAACCGACATACCCGCAATGGAAATGGCCGCAACCAGCAGAATATTAGCCGCGTTGAAGAGCACGCCCCCCCATATAGCCGAGCCGATATTGGCCGTATCAGCCTGCTGCACATCGACCAGAAACGAACGTCCCCCGTCGCCCAGACTTCCCAGCGTCAGGGCCGAAATAAGTGCCAGGGCAACGATGCCGAGCACATAATCCCAGTAGAACAGTTCGAACCGCCAGGTGCCAGCGGCGAGCTTCTGGGTATTGGCCCACGACCCCCAACAGAGCATCGTGACGATACAAAACAGTACAGCCGTGCTGTATGATTCTATGATAAACATTGGTGATGATGGTTAGGAAAAGGGTTAGTAGTTACTCGTTCCTGATTACTGGTTATTGCTGACGCGCAGCCCTTCGACAGGCTCAGGGTGACAGGATACCCAGGTACGTTAGCTCAACTACTGGAAGTGGATTGTCACCCTGAGTCTGTCGAAGGGCTACGCGTCAGCAATAACCAGTAATCAAGAACGAGTAACCAAGTCAATACTTAGCAAGAACAGGTTTATCGCCGAACACGATCAGGGTACGGATGCGGATTGGATAGTCTTTATCGGGATTCAGCAGTTTTAGACGAATAGTATGCTGGCCACTGGCTAGTTGGTATTTCCAGGCCATATCGTAGCGGCGACGGGTAAAGTTGGCCGGTAAACTGGCCGTTTCTACCTTCTGGCCGTCTACGTACACCTCTACTTTACCCACGTACGGGGATTCATAGTCATACTGGTTCGCCACCACTTTAGGCCGGGCATCACCACTGATAATGAACCCGTTACCTATAAACGAAAGCGTAGATTCATCGGTCAGATCTTTGTTGACCGCCCGCTTTTCGATGGGAAAATGGCCCGCAAACCCCTGTTCCAGCCGAACGGGCTTAGGCGTCTGTACGGCAATGGTCACGTTCTCGCCGCTCACTTTACCACCGTTCCGTTCAACCACCTGAAGCGCGTGCTTCATGCCAATAGCATACACATCGTTGAGCGACATGGTCGTGTGCTTGAAGTCAATGTCTTCGGCGTCTTTCAGGCCCTGTTTCCAGTAGGCAGGGATTTTGTCGTAGCCCAGCATAGTACCCAGAATGCCACCCGCCGATGAGGGGTTACAGTCGGAATCCTGACCGGCGCGCGTGCTGATCTGCATGGTTTTCGTGTAGTCGCCCTGTCCGTACAATAGCCCCAGCACGATATAGGCCGAATTCAGTTTGGCGTCGATATTATACGGGGCGAAAATTCCATCGGAACACCCCACTTCATCGGACCATTTCCGCTGGATTTCGAGCCAGGTACGTTTCCAGTCCGTCGGATACAGCTTATGCCACTTGATCACGTCGGCAATGCACTGATGGAACGTGCTTTGTGCCGGAATAGCTTTCAGGCTTTCATTGACCACGTAGCTGACATCGTTGCTCACAAACGCCAGCGCATACATGGCTCCAACGTATACGCCGCCGTACCAGCCGTCGCCGTAGTTCATGATGTGGCCGATAGGGTCGCCAATCTGAATAGCCGTATTCGGCATGCCGGGAGCCATCAGGCCGGAGAAATCCGCTTCGATCTGAAAATCAATATCATCGGCGTGGGGGTTGTTGAGCCAGTGACCAGACTCAGGCGCTTTCATGCCGTTGAGAATATTGTAACGGCCCACCTGGTTGGCGTGCCAGAGCATATAACCTGCATTGGCAAAGGCATTGGCATGTTCGCTGACGGGCGCATCGAGTCCTTTTTTCTCGAACACATCGACAAACGTCAGGTCCATGTACAGATCGTCGTACAGGCCGGGGTTCTCCAGCATTGTTTTCTTGATGTAGCCATCGTACCACGGAATAGGCTGATAATCATTCATCATGGTGCCGTTGAACTTGAATTCCGTGGGTCCGCCAAAGGTGCAGCCAATCAGTTGACCAGCCCAGCCCCCTTTGATTTTATCCTGCAACGTTGCCTTAGATAGGGTGACAGCGGCGGGTGCTCCGGCAGTCGGCTTTTTAGGCGTTGGAGCCGGACCGAAGGCCAACAGCGCGAGCAACGGGAGGAAAAGAAGATTGCGGTTTTTCATTGGTTTGTAGTGATTTAGACAGGATCAAACAGTGAGTAAAGGCAGGGCATCTACTTCGTGTCGATGAGGTAATGAAGCTTGCGCACCCATGCGGGTCACGGAAATCGACGCGGCTTTGCAGGCGAAGGATACGGCCTCAAACAAGGTACGTCCCTCGGCCAGGGCTACGGCCAATGCTCCGTTGAAACAATCGCCCGCCGCCGTAGTGTCGACCGCCGTTACTGGTGGCGCGGCAATCAATACGGCTTCTGAGGAATCAGATACGTAGGCACCGCGCGAACCGAGCGTAATCACCACGTTGGGCACACCCGACTCGTGTAGTCGCTGAGCCGCATGTTGGGCGGTGGCTTCGTCGGTTACGCGGATACCCGTCAGCAGTTCGGCTTCCGTTTCATTGGGCGTGATAACATACAGGCAGGACAGTACCGACGGATCGAGGAGTTGGGCCGGAGCCGGGTTCAGCACCACCCGCATGCCACGGGCATGGCTCTGCCGAATGGCATAGTCGACGGTCGGGATGGGGGTTTCCAGTTGGAGCAGGACAACGGTATTTGTGGTGTCAGTTATGGCATCGAGGGCAACCGAAACCTGTTGCTGAGCCAGTTTAGCATTGGCTCCCGACGCCACCATGATGCAGTTTTCGCCGCGGCTATCCACGCCAATCAACGCCACACCCGACGGTTCGTCGGCATCGGTCGTGATAAAGTCGCCCTGAATTCCTTCCCGCTCAAACTGCTGCAGTGCCTGACGGCCAAACACATCGTTGCCCACATTAGCCACAAAGGTTACAGCCGTAGACGAGGTATACTCCCCGGAACCGGGCATGACCACTCCCAGTCGGGCTGCCGCCACGGCCTGATTAGCCCCTTTGCCGCCAGGGTTCATAAGAAATGTACCGCCAATTACCGTTTCGCCGGGGGCTGGTAGCTTGTTGGCTTTGATGACCATATCGGTATTGGAACTTCCGATCACACAAACTGAAAAGGGCATGGTATAAGAGAAAAGTTGTTGAACAAACCTATGGAAAAATTGCATCCAGCAAAGCCCACTTTTCGAGCAAGTAGCTATTGCTACGAACAAGCTTACTAATGAATAAAAGCTTTACTGAGCGTAAAAAGCCGTTAATTGATTAAAGTTTTAGCTATTTCTACATGACAATCGATGTCCTGCATCCACTTGTTCATTCACTGACCAAATCTGAGAAGCGATACTGTCGGCTTTTAACTGGTCGACAGGCTTCAGACAACCTGAACGAGGCCGGGTCGAGCGCGGCCCCAGGCTTCCTGCGCCTTTTCGACTGCCTGCTGAACCACGAATTGGCCGACGAGGCGCTGACAGCCGACCTGGCCCGTCAGTTTCCGGGAGCTACGCTGGAGCCCGCCCGAAAATACCTGTACCGGTTCGTCATGCAGCGCCTTCGGCAGTTCGAGCAGGATAAGCGCATCGACGTCCGAATCGGTCAGTTACTGCACGACAGCCAGATTCTGCACGAACGCGGGCTGGTGCAGTTCAGTCAGGAGCAGTTGGACAAAGCACGGGAACTAGCGGAGCAGCACGAACGTGGCCTGTATGTTGTGCTGGCCGCCCGGCAGCAGGTGGAACAATGGGTTCGCTGGCAGTTCGATGGCGTTGATGAACCGACACTGGCCAGGCAACACGCCCTCATTCGCCAGCAAAGCGAACGTACCCAGACAGCCCTGCACCATGCGGCACTCTACGAGACGCTCCTGCTCCGGTATCGGACCCGTGGTATGGTGGGCGGCCCGGCCGATACGCTCCGGCTCAACGACCTGCTGCTGGAAGAATATCAGTTGCTAAACCGGCAAAACAGAAGCGACCGCACGGGCGGCCCCGCGTCGATGCGGTCGTTTGCCATGCAGCAGCAACACCTGCATTTTCAGTCAGCCTATTTCCGCATGATCGGCGACGGAGCGGGTAGCCTACGTGTATACCGCGAACTGGACCAGTTATTTCAGAACAACCCAATTTTATGGGCCGAGCAACCGCTTTATTACGTCCAGTTGCTGGAGGGGATTCTGGCCGACCTGCGCCTGCTGGAACAATACGACGATATGCCGTTTTTCATCGACCGGCTCCGGCTCATCGACACCCCTGTTCAGGGCCTGAACCGCACGGTACCGTACCTGGCGCTTTACTATTCGCTGCTGCTGTCTGTCGATCAAAAACGGTACAATGAAGCGGCTGCACACCTGGCAACGTACCTGACCAATGCCCATACTGCCGAACGCGGCCCGGCCGTACCGCCCGCCTTTGAGCGGGGGCTGGCCCAACTGGCCTTGCCGGTACGTACCGAATTTGACCTACTACTGGTACGGCTCGACTTAGGCACAGAGAATTTATCGACTGGTTTACAACGACTTAACCGGGTACTGGCTCGTCCTGCCCGCTCGTTGCCAGGTACGTTATACACCCAAAGCCGGTTGATGAATCTGTTGCTGCATGCGCGCCTTGGCAACGCCGATTACCTCACCTATGCGCTACGTTCGGTAGAACGAAAACGAACCGGCAGCGGCCCCATATCGGCAGGCGAACAGCTCACGCTCACGCTTTTACGGCAGTGGCTCAAGGGAAAACTGACCACCCATGCCATAACCCAAATCGACGCGTTCAGCGGTAATCCTGCCGATCATCAGTTGCTCCGCAATCTGGATCTTGGCGCCTGGATTGAAGCCATTCTGGCGTAGATTTACCCCTCTCCTACTCCTTATAAATCAGCGCATTGGCGATCATCTGCGTGTAGATCGGGTTCTCGAAATCGCTGATAGCATGCCCCGGTTGGCCGTAAAAAAGCCAGCCTCTCCCGACCGGCATGCACCAGGCCGACCGATCCTGCATCCATACCTTTCCGGTAGCATCCGTGAATTTGAACCCCAGTAAGATGGTCCGCGGACTCAGCAGTTGATGGTTCAGAAACCCCTCCGTTTTAGTCAGCACAATACCCGGTAATGGCGTCTCTTTCTGCTCACCTTCCCGCGTATACGCCACCGTGGACGCATATGTGATCTTGTGAGTCGTGATGAAGTGTGCAGATGCCAGATTCACCACCGACATATCAATGTCGCCCACGTATTTGTAGCCGCCTTCTGCCACCTCTTTTTTGGGTAGATCAATGCTCAGGAACGAAAACCACGACTTATTCCTGCGTTTCGCCGAACTGATCGAATGGTGCAAACAAAGTAGCTTTCCGCCGTTCATCGCATAATTGATAAATGCTTTTTCGGGGATCGAATCCAGGTCTTTATGAATGTAGACGATCACCGCCCGGAAAGGCGTCAGCGTGGCGGGCATGTCGGTCTGCGTCACGATTTTAGCCGTCAGTTTCTCCTGTGCGTTCAGTGCCTTAGCCAGCACCTCCATGGCCGGAATTTCGTCGGCTACGATCAAGACGTCCTGTGCAGTGGCTCGAAATCCAACGAGCAACAGAACGGTAAGCAGCGTGACAAATGAGTTCATGACGAGCAGGATTATATGGTTTATCAATTTCGGACTGTAGGGGGTTGCTGATGCTGGATCAACTAATCTCTCCTACCCTTTTTTAGCCATCAGTTTAACGGTAACGAGCTGTCCGTCAGCACCAAGCATTACCTTTTGCACCGTTTTGGCAGTGCCTTTCTTTACCACAATCTCATAGTCACCGGTGAAGCCGCGAACGGCAAAGCGACCGTCTTTTCCGGTTGTCCCGGTGGCATTCGTCGCCCACACTTTGGAAACCAGATCGGTAAATACTTTTCCGTGGGCACGGGGTTGCCAGTTTTTATCCCACAGCGCGCCCGCCGGTATCCAGTGCGCTTTCTCCCAGAAACCCCACTGAACGAATCCGGTTGTAGCCGGATGGCTAAAGATGGCGGTCATGAAGTCGCGCATGTAGCGTGCTTTAAAATCGTCGTCATCGCTGGTAATATCAAATTCCGAGATTTGAATGGGTAGGCCAAATTCGGCAAAATGATCCAACCGTTGCAGGACCAGTTCAATAGCGGGGGGCGTTCCGCCAATGTGTCCCTGCTCACCAATACCTTCGATGGGGGCTTTGTTGTCGATGAGGTATTTCACATTGTTGTAGAAGTTTTCACTGCCGGGACCATCGCCATGAAACATGGTGTATTCGTTCAGAAACAGCTTCACGCCCGGCGTATTTTTCCGGGCCGCCTCGAACCACTTTACCATCACCGATTTTCCACCCAGCGAATCAATGATGGAATGGTGCGCGTAGGGTTCATTTACCACATCCCACTCCACGAACTGACCATTCATGACCGCCATTTCGTCGGCGATCTGCTCCATAATGGCGGTTCCCAGAGCCGCCTTATCACGCTGGTACTTAATCAGATGCGGTGAATGTTGCCAGGATGGCCAGACCATCACATGCCCCCGCGCCGGTATATCGTGCGATCGGAGCCAGGCAACCGCCCGTTTAGTCTGATCATGGTTGGTAGTCGCCCAGTTTTTGGACTTCATCTCGTTCTCGAAAACCACCTTGTTGAAATACCGTAGCAGCGTGTCGCGGTACGTTTTGGCTTCCGCGCTTACGGTATCCATTAACAGTTTCGAGTTCGTGGCTGTACCCCAGGCAAACGCGCTTCTGGTCATTCGAACGGCTACCGACGCATCGGTGACCGGCTTACCGACAGCGTCGACAACGCGCACGGCAAGGTTGCCTTTACGGTGCTTTTCGATCCGATCGGCCGCCGCTTTGCGCCAGGCAGCATCGGGTGCATCGCCGTCATAATGGACGATACTACGCGGTAAGTCAGCCACTTTTTTAGCCCCCTTATAGTTGACCAGCGCCAGTTGACCCAGTTCAAACTGCTGGGGGAAACTGCCGCATTTGATCACCAGCGACAAATCGCCCGTTGCCACGTCTTTTGAGGCAACGAAGGGAATTTGGGTCAATACCCAACTGGACCCAAACGACATGCCCCGTTCCACCAATGGCGGCCACGTATACTTACCGGCAATGACCTGATCCAGCGAGATTTCGAGAAACGACTCGCCGGTTTCCTTCTTGCTTTGACGCGAGCGGCTGTAGAAAGACAACAGCATCACATCGCCTTTCTGCACGACAGAATCAATCGTATACCTTAGCGTAAACGATTCATTGACAGACGGGTTACTGATCGTTATGCGGTATGCTTTCTGAAAAGGCTGCCCAGCTACGTCGACGGTTGTTAGCGTCGACGTAGTTTTTGCATTGGTTTTGAACGGAATAGCCTCGGTTGGTAGCAGCGCAACCTGCGCGTTCACGACGGTCGAATAAGCCAGCATCAGGGCCAGCGCCAGAAAGCAGGAAAGCTGTTTACACATGGTGTCTATTGTTCAAAGGCCCCCCGGTCGCGACCGGCTTTTTGAGGCCGGGTTTTACCGATAATATCCGTCGACTGAGGTACGTCGTTTGAGCCGGAATTAACCGCCCGGCTTGTTTTTACCAGGCGGAAATTACCTTTCGTTGGATCGGGCTGCACATCGATGAAGCCGGGATCAGCCACGATGTCGTTAGGGCCTTTAAACACGTCCTGCCCGGTCGGGTACACGTTATAATCCCAGCGGATGTTTGTGTTTTTGTTGTTCGAGGTAACCTTGCCGCCCGGACGAGGCACGATGATATTATTCATGATTACCACATCTTCCGAGTTGTTGGGAAACAGTTCCTGATACCCTACAATGCCCCCGTTCCAGTAGGTCGTATTATTGATGATATCAACGTATTTGGTTCGGAACGTGTGAATGCCCGACCCGCCATTATAACAGCTTACATTATTGGCAATCAACGCCCTGCCTTTCCATTCGGGGCGTTTGGGTTTCTCCGGGGCCGTCGGCGCAGGGGCCGCATCGGGCTTCACCACGGCGTCGGCATTCGGGTTGGTAGCGCCCTTACGCTCCTGGTCGGTTACGTCGAGAATGATACCGTTGCCATCGCTCAGTTTGCCGATTTTTTCCCAGGGAACCAGCGTTTTATTGTTCCAGACAAAATTGCGCTGAATGATGATGTGATAGCCGGGTGCATCGTCATAAGCCCAGTTATTGAGTGTGGTAATGCCCGACCCGCCGTAGCGCATAAACCAGGCGTTTTCAGACACTTTGCAATCTTCAACCGTCAGGTAGTCCATCTCGATACCAACAACTCCCCCACCCGCGCACTTGGTCACCACGCAGTTGCGAACGATAAGATGATGCGGTTTCTCGTCGGGCTTGTTGGTCCGGCCGTTGAAGAAAATCCCGTTGGTATTGAAGTACGGGTCGGGCGTCGGTTTCTTAGCGTCCTCCTGCGCTTTAAGCAACACGATCGCATCATTGTTGCCAATCACGCTTAGGCCATCGATAATGTTGTAGGAACCCGAAATCTGGATACCACACCAACCCACCGGATGCACTTCGGGATGATGACCGGGCCGGGCTTTCCAGGTAATCCAGGCGTTGGACGTACCTGAGCGGGTGATGTTAAGTACAGCACTGCCGTTGCCTTTTTCGGTATTGGTATAACTGCCGTTGCCTACCAGCACCACATCGCCGGGCTGTACCAGATCGGCAGCTTTTTGCAGACTGCGGAAAGCCGTTGCGGGCGTTTTGCCATCGTTAGCGTCGTCTCCGGTACCGGAAACGTGCCAGGTGGCGGCTGAGGTCAGAATCGGAAGGAGTAAAAGCAGTGTAAAGAAATATCGGTTCATAGCGTAATCTGATTGGCCACGCGTTGCGTAGCAGCATAAACGGTTCATTGTTGTGTTCATTGACGGGGCAATGGTGGCGACTTCGGCCCTGATTAGCCCTGTTTTTTAGCTTTGTTTATGGCATTCTCCATGACCTGAAAGCCCTGCCGGTGGGTACGCCGAACCAGTTCCTGGGCCTGCCGGGCGTACTTTTTGGCCTCCACCGGTTTTTTGACCATGTCCAGCACGGTGGGTACGTATCGCTTGATATCTTCCTCCCGGTCGAAGTCGAACAACCAGTTAGACAAGCCGATGTCATTCCACATAAACCCTTTGCTGCTTTGTTCTTCCCAGCGACCCAGAATGGCGGGAATGCCGTTTCCGATACACATGATCGGCGTGTGTTGCTCGTGACCAAAATACCCCGCCGACTGGCGGTAAATTCCCAGCGCCTCCTCCAGCAGCCAGGGTTCGCTGCGCCAGACAACGCCCTTCTTTACATCGTCGGGTAGCTTGTCGAGCAGCCATTCCTTGCCGATGGGTAATTCCGTTTCGTCCTCATGACCAATCAGCACCTTGCAATTCGTTTGTCGGACAATGGCGGTGATGGCTTCGCGCATCGGTGCGTGATCGTGTTCTTTCATCGCTTCGTTACGGGCCTGTCGCACGGTATCAACGGGGCGATTCTTGGCTTTGTGCAGCCAGGCAGGGGTATGGCGTTGTTTGGGAATGCATACCACAAATTTTCCCGGCTGTAGGTTATTGGCTTTCAGATAGCGAGTGGCCGCTTCCCCATTAATCACATCCGTGCCGAAGGCCGCATCTGGCCCGAATGCCATGATTGGCGCGGTTATACCATCCTGTTTAGCTAAATTCAGAGAAACCGAATCCCGGAAATAGATAAAATCGGCTTTAGACAGGGTGGCGCGTTCCTGTTTGCCATACAACCCATACGTGACGCCAAAAACACCAAACGGCTTACCGGTTCGCGTGTTGAACGCCTCGGCTTCGGCCCAGCCGATCATGGCCGGGCCAGAATTATGAACAAACAGATCAGCTTCGGCAAACGCTTTTTCCAACTCCGGGCTATCGGGTTTGCCGTCGACGATCTTCCCGCGCACAATCTGCAAACGGGGGAAACGGTGCTCGAGCATATCAATTTCCGACTGGGGAAGAATGGCGTAGTGGGGCCAGAAAATGGCGCGTGCGCCGGGTAAATACGTTTCCATCAAGGCCAGAAAACCCGGTGTGTGCGCTACATCACCAATATTCTCTATCTGCCAGCCCGAGCGAAGCAGAATGACCGGGTTGGTTTTTTGCCCCGTGGCCAGCCCTACGTGGGATGCCAGCATGGAAGCACTCAGCAGGGCTGCCTGTTGCAGAAAATCCCGACGGGTGGGAGAAGGTAAAGGCATTTGTACGAGGGGTTTATTGCGATTCGATTCATTACACGGTCACTTTTGTCAATCCGGTCAGATCAGGAGCAAGCTGAACGTACCTGCCTGGTTACGTACCAGTTACGCGTCATTTTATTGGTCCGAAGGTGGCATTCTCTACCCGCTTACTGCCCGACCGCAGTGGCATATCGGCTTCGGCAACCACCCGCTTTCCGTTCAGCATCACGTTTTCGGGAGTTACCCCGCTGGTGGTGTTTTTACTAACCGAAGGCACCGGCCCGTCCTGCATCGTTATGTCTTTGAAGCGACTATTTTGAAACTGCGTTTCGGGGTTTTGAAGACCAAAGAGAGCCAGAAGCTCTTCAAAGCGGATGTTCTTAAACACATAATCGCTATGTGTTGCCTGCCCTTTCCCGTTGGGGCTGACCATGCAAAACAGCAACCAGGGCGCATACCACTCGCCTTTGCTCATGTGAATCACGTTGGTGTTGCGCATGGTGATGTTGCGGGTTGTCAAGGCCTGTCTGTTGAATCCGATGCGAAATACGTTGGCCAGCGTACGCCACAGCCCGCAGTTATCGATAGAGATATCAGTCACCGAGCCCTCCGTATTGCGTAGCAACTCTAGGGTGTACCTGTAAAACAGATTACGACGGGATTTTCCCGGTTTCAGCCCGGCCATTTGCGGGCTATCAGCGGAGAAGCGTAGGTACGTTCCTACTTCTTTATAAATCCTGTCAGATCAGAATCCACATGAATCACCCCCGGCCCCTGCGCTACGTTTACAGAAAAATTAGTACCGGTTTCGATACTACCAGTTGTTTTAACGTACACTTCTTTACCCTTACTTAGGTTGGTAATTAAGGTGTACGGACCCGACGAATTAAACTGGCAGTTAACAAAGTTGACATACGTTTTTGGGTACACTGTATAATCGGCAGCATGCCCAAAATCAATCCAGTTATTTTTCAGGGATGAGTTGCGGATATTCAGTACATTGAGCGGAGTTGTGACCTTGACGAGCGGCTTTTTAGTATCGCTGAACATGGTCACGTTGTCAAAGGAAAGCGGCCCCTGAACGGGCAACGGCGCTCCCGGATAATAGGAGTGCGACCATTTGTTGCTGTAGCTGATAATTTGGAACGGAACCCGCTGACTGTACAGAAAAATGTCGCGAAAGACCACGTTTTTCACCACGGCCGTATGGATGGTATCTTTCTGAAACATCAGCCAGTTGATGCTGTCCAGCACCATCATGCCCTTCTCGAAACCAGGTTCCTTTACCGACGTATATACCCGGTCATCCAGTTGGGCCACAACGCGGTACATACGCCCATTGGTCGCCACCACACAATCGCCGTGGCGAACCCTGATGCCCGGTTTCCAGTCGACCCAGGCGGAGGCAACAATTTTGGAGAAAGCCCCTTCCAGGTAATCATCGGGAATATCAGAGCAGTTTTCAATCACGCCGTCTTCCAGATTGCCAAATTCAGGATTGGCACTTACCCAGTCGCCGGGCACCAGCGCAATGGCATCGTCGCCGGTCTGGAAAACGCCGTTACTAATCTTGAATCGCTTACCCGGTCCCAAATGAATACCGTCTTTTTTGCCGGTAATGATCACATCATTGATCAGCAGATCTTCGAAGGTGCAGATGTGCAGGGCAAATTGCCCGTTCACCAGGCCGGAGCATCGGAAGCGTTCGATTTTCAGGTCTTTCACGTAAAAAAAGGCAACATGCCCCCGCAACCCATAAATCGTACTCATCGGCAAATCCACGTTGTTGACCCGAATATCCAGTCCGGCAATGGTGATGTTGTGGTTGTACACCCGGTTTAGTGCGCCTTTATTCAGAAAAACATGCGTGAACTTTCCCGCTTCATTCGATTTTTCAACGACTACCCCCGCCCCAAAAATGAGCGATGTATTATCGCCGATATAAACGGTGCCAGCCATTTTATACGTACCAACTTTACTGATTGTAATAGTTCCTCCCTTGTCGACAGCCGCCTGTAACGCTTTCACATTGTTTACGCCCGTTTCGGTGGGTGAATAACCAAAGTCAGCGGCATCGGTGAAGGCGTAATTCGACTGGTTTACCGGCATTTGAACCGAAACAGAGGTGGCTAACGAACGGCTGGTTATAGCTAGAAAATCAATAAAGACCAGCAGCAAAAAGGAATAATTCATCGTGTAGATTTTTGGAGATTATTTGGCAAGGAACAGCCGGAACGTGTGCAACCGATTATGGCCTAATTCAGTGGTCATTTTGCCCCTTTCGAGTTGAATAACCCGATCGTCCGTTTCGATATGCGTGGTGCTAAACCCTTTTTCGATGGGTACGCTGGCCGACACCGTTACGGGTTTGCTGGTGTCGGCCACGTTCCAGACGCGCATGATGATGCCCTTGTCGATGCCTTCTTCGGCGGGTTTCAACGCCCAGATCATTGCGTCTGGACTTGAGAATGTAACGAGCGAAAAGTGGTTGGGGTCGTAACCCGCTCCGCCCTGTATCGAGTGGGCGACCAACGGATTTTGATGGGCCAAAGAGAACCGCATGGCCTCGTTCGGGCTGAAGCCCCCGGCATGTGGTTTCAGGGCCAGAAAATGCTCGAAATACGAATCGCCATCCTGATTGACCATGCCCAGCGCGTTGTCGATCTGACCAGCCGCCAGCACCTTGAGTTGGGGCGTTTCTTCGTCCAGTTTCGTATTGGTGCTCTTGCCTACTTTCATAAAATAAGCATCGCGGTTCGACAGGATCATACCCCGGCCGGCATCCGACATATCCGCAAAATGATTCATCGCTAACCAGTCGAACCGGCTGGCGGTGTCGGCATAATGTCCGCCTTTTGCCGTTGGTTTCACGTGCAGAATAGCCCCTGCTTCTTCATGCCACGTATCGGGCTTTTCGAGGTTCAGCGAGAAGGCATAGGTAACCGCTTTGGCGTCCAGATTTTGCGTGATGTAATTTTCCAGTTCGATGCGGTCGCTGTTTTCGAAAAGGGTCACTTTCGACGTGTGCTTGATCGGTTTATACGAAGACGCCATGAGCGTAGCCGACACCGCGCCCTTATTTTCGACCTTCACTTTCTCGCCTTCATTGCCTAACCCAGACCCCAGATCATTGAGATACAATTTATCCGTCGCCTTCACCCATTCCCGGCTTGTGGCTTTCTCGATCAGGCTCGTGATAACGCCCTGAGCGGTAAATTTCAGCTTGTAGAACCGATTCTCAATCGTGCTGTCGGTGACGGCAAGGTTACTCGGGAAAGTAGCCGGGACAGTTGCTTTTTGAATCTCGAAAACCTTGTAGCCTACCGACGGAATGTTGCTCGCCAAAATCCGCAGGTAAGGTTTCTCCTTTTTCCTGATGAGTTGAAAAGGCACTTGTTTCCCGGTTGTTCGGTCAATAACCCGAATCGAGGCTGAGCCTGAATACGGATAATCGCTGTAATCGGAACGTACCCAGTTCAGCGGGTTAAAGACATAAAATGACTCGGTCGTGTTTTTCGATTTGGCAATCAACTGCCCCAGCCGTTTAAGCGACCGGTTGTATAACGTGTCTGCGTAGCTGACAAAAACGCCCGCCGTTTTCTTTTGCCAATCGGCGCGTTGTTTGCGGGTAATGTGTGGCCCGTCGGCAGTCCAGTCGTGCTCGAAATACATGCCGCACGCCAGCCAGGCTTTCTCTTTTTGGGTAGCTAAATCGGTCGCAAATTTCTTGTCCTTCAGCGCAACGAGCGTATAGACCGCTTCGGCTGTTCTCAGCTTTTCAATGGCCCGTTTCACAGAAGCCGAAACTTCAGCCAATGACGCGAAACTGTTACCCCATTCAGTACTGCCATACGAGGTTGTTTCACTCGGCAAAGTGGCCCCGTACTGCTTTTCGAAGTCGGTAAAGAAATCAATTTCATTCGACACAATAACCTCATAATCAGCCCCTGACTTCTCTTTAGCTACCTTCGTAAAATTGCGGGTGAGGGTTTTCAGATCGTCGCCACCCTTGCCAAAAGCAGCCGCTATCGAGTACGGATACATGGGATCATTCATCAGGGCTTTACAGTCGATGACGGCATTGGGCTGGTGCGAGGCTTCCAGGTACGTACCCAGGTTGTAGCGGTACTCTTTCCGGTTAGTTATCATCGACGGATTCACGGAATACCACTTCATCAACACCTTCTGGTCGTCGAGCCCTTTGTACCAGTACATCTGGTGTTTGTGCCGGTCGAGGCCGGTGACTTTGGTGGCGCAGGCGCAAACGCCTTTCCAGGAATATTTGGCCCCCGACCCGGCCCATAATGACGATAACCCAAGGGGCAGCACCTGATCTTCCATATTCAGAACCAACGACAGGTCCAGTCCGTATTTGCGTTTCAGCGAGCCCGCATAATACATGTCGCGCAGGGTGGCTTCGGCGGGGGCAGCTCCCAGCAACACAATCATGGAGTTTAAGGGTACCGTAATCTTGCCATCTTTGATCTGTTTAATAAGCTTGCTAAACTGTTCGGGACTACGCGTTTCCCGGTAATTGTAGACCCAATACGAGCCGTCGCAATTCCACTTGCTTTGCAGATTATACGGCAGATGGGCGGTTGAATCATTGAGCTTGATGTAATAATCCAGCATCTCCGAGAACGCTTTTTTATACGTCTCTTCGTCGCCCGTCCACATATAATCGGTGTGATCGTCGTTGGCGAGGTATATTTTTTTCGGTTGGGCGTGCAGGTACGTTGTGAACGTGATGAGCCCAACCAGCAGGAGCGTTGATTTTAAGAGAAAGGCGTTAGGGAAAGAGATTGTCAGCTTCATTTTTCTATGTTTCAGGTGGGTTTCCAGTCAAAAAAGGTCCAATTCGCTCACTACAAGCCAGGTCTATGTTAAGGTTTCTTTCCCTGCCATAGCGCAAAATCATCCCAATAGATCTGGAGTGTTTTGCCCTGCGCCTTCACGTGGTTGATCAGTTCCTTGGAGGTGTAGAGTTTCATCGGGTTGTAGCCCGTAAATCCGTTGGGGGCCGGGTCGGAGGTGTTGTGCGTGAAGTTGGTGATGTCATACACCACCTGTTTTGGCTGTCCGTCGGGCGTAATGGCGAGGTAAAACCGGCCAGTTTCCTTATCGCCTTCTTTGACGTAATAGTCCATCGTAAACCACGTCCCGATTGGCACCGTCACGGTTGACGTAGCCGAATTGGCCCGCCATATCTCTTTCTGACCCGCATTTTCAGCGTTCAAAATGAACTTCAGCTCGTTTTGAACGCCACTTGCCTTCCCAATTCCGAGCGTGATCCGAAACCCGTATGGCTCACCTTTCACCCACCATTCATTGTTCCAGAACTCCGAAATGGTACACCAGTTAATGGCCTTTGGGTACGTCTTCAGCGCGTTGAAATCGTCGGTCAGAAACACCCGCACCGACTGGTAAAACTCGGTGAGCCCTTGGTTGAAGCCGTACAAATTGGTTTGAATACGCGCTTTTTGCTGGTTTTCCGAAGCGGCCCACGAGTCGTTGAGCCAGTAGTGAAGCACGTGGTTTTTCGGGTTCCCTGGTTCGGGCATTACGCGCGCAAATCGTTTGGTCGAATCGCCACCCGTGTATTGCACCTGCATCCGGCCACCCTTCAACACCCGCTGCCAATCGGTACGCCGGTTGCTGTTGGTCGAAAAACCCAAATCCACGCCGTCGAGGTATTCCATCGGCGCACCGTGATCATTTGTCGATGGGTTCGGCACCACCCGGCTATTGCCCTCAAAACCCGTATCAAAGATCAATTCGCCCTGTGCAGGCATTGCCTGACCCAAACAGGCAGCACCGGTCAGGGTGAGGAAAACAAGTAAAACAGATGCGCTCATACCGGTTGAATTTGGGTTTATTACAGGTCGGCTACACAGCGGAAACCTACCGTGGCGGATCGGTCCAGGCCGGGCCAGGTGAGTAAATATTTTGCGCCGAAACTGGTCTGTTGCGCCCCCTGATCAGCGTACCACTCCGACGTTCGGTTGACGTACCACGCGCCACCCCGGAGGATGATGTAGGTATTGTAGCCGTCGGTCCGTTCGCTTTCGGTCAGTTGCCACACATTACCGCTCATGTCGTAGGCTCCCTGTTTGGTTCTCCCTTTTTCGAATCGGGTCACGGGCGTTGTGCCCCCATACTGACCGGTATTTACCACCGTCGAATCGAGCGCGTTACCCCAGGGATACGAATTGGCTTCGCTCCCGTTTTGGGCCACCCACTGCCATTCCGCTTCGGTGGGTAGTCGCTTCCCGGCCCATTTTGCATACGCACGGGCATCGGTGAGGTCAATCCAGACAACGGGATGGTTCTCCTGCCCGTTTGGCGGCGCACCGGCTACCCAGTGGGCCAGAAAATTTTCGAGATGCGTTGGCTTATAGCCACTTGCCCTTAAAAAAGCCGCAAATTGAGCGTTCGTCACCAGCGTTTCATCCACGGCAAACGGCGTCAGCTTCACCGATACGTTACCCTTGATCAGGTCATTCCGATCCTGACTGTACGAGTAATCCACAAAGTCGCCCAGGGGGTAAAAGCCGCCTTCCCGCTGGCGGAAGCTAAACGTCATCGTCACCGAATCGCGGGGAGTCTGCACAGCGACCATCCCCGGCGGCAACTGACCGGCTGCCTGTTTTTTTGTGGTACCAACGGGCGTTAACCGATGAGCGGGTAATACATAGACCGTGCTGAAATCAGCTTTCGCCAGGCCGCTCGCCTGACTGGCCAGAAAGGCGTGAAAATCCGGCGTCAGGTCGGCTTCAGGCATAGCCAGGATACAGCCGATTGCTTTCGGTTTCAGCGACGTAAACAGACTAACTTTCCCGTTTTCGACGCGGGTTTTCAGGGCCTTACCGGCCACCAAATCAAAGAACTTTGTTCCCGGTGTTGCGTCTATTTCCAGCAGTTTTCCCGTGGCGGGTTGTTCCTGCCGATTGATGATCGTCCATAGGGTTTTGTTGCCGAGTTGCCATTGGCTGGCGTAAACGCGATTGAGTTTAACGGGCAACAACGGGAACCAATCACCCGCCGTAAAAAAGTCGGTGTACCGTCGCATGATGGGCAATAGGCTGCGCAACAGCGACCGATCGCGGGGGTTCACTTCGTTGACGGTGCCGAACACGTTTTCCCACAGCACCACGCCACAGCCGTTGATCCAGGCATTTTGAATCAGCGTCGATTGCTCATGGCTAAACCGCGACAGCCGATAAATCATATGGCGCTGCTCCAGCCAGCGGTTCCGAACGAGGGCGGGCACTTCGGCAAACTCCAGATTTTTGTAGCGTTCATTCCAGCCCACTTCCAGCCACGATTGGTGCACCTGATTCAGCACATCGGGCCGAATCGGAATCTCGGACTGGAAAATAGCACCCGGATTCGAGCGTTGCATTTGCTGAAAAAAGCCGTCGACGTTTGAAATCGTATCCAGATAAACGCCGTCGGCACCTGTTTCCTTCAATAACTCAAGCAGTTGATCCTCATCGGTTTTACCCTGATTTCGCGCCACATTATCCCAGGGGTTATACGCGATCATCAGTTTTTTGCCCATCTTGTGTAGTTGGCTGCACAACTGCTTTAATCCCGCAACACCACCGGGCAAGTTCCGGTAAAACGAATATTGCGACCGGTTGTCGAATCCCAGTTGTGGGTACGTGGGCCACAGCACCACCACATCGACGCCCCCGTAATTCTCCTCGTACTTTTTCAGGCAATTTCGGATGTCGTACCGTCCCTGTTTATCATACAGGTTTCGGTCGTTGGCCATCAGAAAAAAGGTGGAGTACGCACTCGAGGCCCATTTGTAGTCGCTTTTCCGATAATTTTCTCCCTTGTAATTCAACTGCTTCAGGGTCGAATCCCGCCAGGTACGTACTTCTTTCCGCCACGCATCCCATTTCTCGGGGGCCGAGGGTGCTTCAATCAGTTGGTAGTATTTCTCAGAAAGGGCGTTTTTATTTTGTCCGAACGCATTTCCCGCCCAGCAGCACATGACTAACAAACCAATGATTCCACTTCTGCGCATACTGCTTTGGGTTATTTCAGGCAGTCATTACTCGATCAGTTCAACCTGCTCGCTCTTCTTCTGAACCAGCATGGCCTCACTTTTTTCCAGCTTTTTGTTATCGATAGACACGGTGCGCAGCTTCATACCAATCACATCGTCGATATAAAAGGCGGGGCGGGTATCGGGCTGCCTGTAGGTGACCACTATATCATTGAGCACCAATCCTTTCACATGCCGAACATAAAAAGCACTGGCTGGTAGCTTTGTCCCGAACGTCAGCCGGTTCTCGGGATACCCTTTGATATCTTCACGAACAACGGCTGGAAATGTCTTGAGTGAATCGGCCGAAACACCCATCAGAACCGTAATCCGAATGTTCGATAGCCGAATATCTTCGGCCGGGCTCTCCTCCAGCCCCGCAATGATGGTTGGAATGACGCTACGTGTTTCGGCCCTGACATTCTGAATGTTGATGTGCCGCATCACCGACGGTTTCTGCTCCGAATTTACAAACCGCTTGCCCACCCGGATAAAGATCGGACTCAGCACATCGGTCATCACGATATCCGAGATGTTGATATTCTCCACGATGCCGCCATCGACGCCCAGAATCACGATGCCGCAGTTAACGCTCGTTTCTTCGGGGTTATACACGATACTCGATGGCATAGCCCAATGCCGATACCCATTCACCGATCCCTTTTTGATGACGCAATTGCTGACCGTGATATTCCGGAAACCCGTCCGCGAACCTGTTCCAAATTTGATGCCGTTGCAGATGCTCGACAGCACGCAGTTGGTAACCGTGATGTTCTCGCAGAACTTCTCCAGATACTCACTTTTAAAACACAACGCATCGTCTTCCGAGTCGATGCGGCTGTCAGAAATGGTGACGTCCTTACCATCAATATCCAGCCCGTCGCAGTTCCAGTTCACCCAGCTTCGCAGGTAAATCCGGTTGATCGTCACCCGTTCGCAACCCGAAATCGAGACGGTCACCTGCGCCGAATTCAGGATGCTGATGCCTTCCAGCAACACATCCTGACAACCGATAAAGAATATATTTTTGGGTTTACCGTCTTTATTCAGCCCCAGTTGAAACGCTTTTCCTTCGCCGGGTCCGCGTAACGTACCCAGCCCAATAATGCCGGTATGGGTTGCCTTGTCGGCAATAACCAGGCCTTTCATGTAATTCAGGTACAGCCCGTTATGCGTGATCGTGCCAAATTTCTTGGCGGCCAGAATGTTGTGTTCGGGGTAATCGGCGGGGTTGTAGCTGCCCTGCAACACGGCCCCCGGCATCAGGTGCAGGTACACGTTCGACTTCAGGAAGATGGTGCCCGTGTAGAACGTACCCGCCGGGACTACCACCTCGCCCCCACCGTTGCCGTAGCATTTATCGATTGCTTTCTGAATCGCTTTCGTGTTCAGAAACGTGCTGTCTGTTTTTGCCCCAAAGTCGCGGATATTATACGATTGAGCCAGCGCGTAACCCAGGCTCGACAGACAAGTCAGGAGTACTAAAAAGAATTTTTTCATGGTGGGTTAGGGTAGGTATTCGGCCGTGAGGCTATCTCCCTCCCAATTCACCGTCTCCCGGTATGGCCCCGTTTCCAGAATCCGACTGGGGTTTACGGCAAAACCAATTGGAAAAGAAACCGCCTGTCGAAGCGTTTGCGGGGGTGTTTTTCTATCGTTCTTTGGATGCTCATCCAACTGGCTGAGTAACGGAATCAGGCCGGTGAAACCAGCCAGTAGCAGAGACAATTTCATAGGAGAGCAGGAAAAAAGGCGATGCACGGCAAAGCGTATCTGTAAAACAGCATTAGCCCGAATTTTCCCGGTTTACCCCTCTTTCTCTACGCGTTACCCGGTGCTTCCGACCAGCCACCCCGGGCAACGTGTACTCTGTCAGCAGACGCTGGCTGACTCATGAACGTACCTGCGCATGGTCATCAACGCCATGTTCATCGTATTGTAGACGCTCTTCATCGAAATATCCATCACTTCGGCGGTTTCCGGGTACGTCAGCCCCTTTGTGTAAACAAGGTACAGAATCTCTTTCTGCCGTTTTGGAAGCCTGTTCAGAGCGGCACTCATCAGCTCTTTCTGGCGCTCGGCCAACTCACGTTCAATCAGCGCGGTTTCGTAGGGCTGAATCACAAAAGCGGCGTCGATAAAAAGATAATCGTCTGATCCATATTTCGTTAACCGGCCTACTGTATCCAACAGACGCCGACGAAGGGCGCGAAAAAGATAGAACCGAATGTTGTCGGTCGCGCCCAGCCGTAAGCGGTTATCGTGCAGGTACAGAAACAGTTCGTGCAGGCAATCCTCTACCACCTGCCGATTCCTGACCAGGTTGTACCCGTAGCGATACAGGTCGGCTGCAAACAGCGAATACAACTGCGAAAAAGCATCCTGACTCCCGCTGCGAAACGTGTCCCAGAGGAGAATATGTTCAGATTGGGTTAGGTGGTTTTTCATAAGGGGCTACCAGGGTGATGCTCAAATGGGATACTCGCTGCAATCGAACGGGCCGGGTACGTACCTGGCCAGCCTACCTGAGGGCCACATCCGCTTCTTTAGCCAGAAAATCGGCCCCATCGGCCAGGCTCGACGCCTCCCAGGTCAGCAACGCCTCGTTGGGCACCACGTCGATGGGTGTTACACTCGACGACGATGACGACGACTCGTTGTAGCCAAAATTCGATTCCCGGTTGTAGCACGAAATGATCGACCAGCGGGCTTTATCGGACAGGTTGGCTTCGGACCGGTGGAGAATATTGCTGTGGAAAAACAGAACGTCGCCCGCTTTCAACTCCACAAAAACCAGCTCCATCGTTTTCAGCGCCAGATCCACATACCGCTGTGAAGCACCCACCTGCTCACCGGCAAAACCGTGTTCCACCCGACCCATTTTGTGTGAGCCTTTAATAACCTGCAAACAGCCGTTCTCCTGGTTGGCATCCGTGATGGCCACCATCACCGACATCATCTGGTCGGGCAGCAGAAACTCGTTCTTGTACCAGTAGCCGTAATCCTGATGCCATTCCCAGGCCCCCCCTACGCGCGGCTCTTTCTGCATCAGTTTCGAGTGAAAATGGCACACGCCATCCTGACTACCGTCCGCATTCCGGTCGAGCAGTTTATCAACCGAATCTACTAGTTGCTGACTGCGGGTGAGCAGACCAAACACGTCGTTGCCGGGTTTGTACCAGAGCGACAGTTTGCTCCGTTTGCCGCTACTGTCGTTTACGTTAATGGCGTTCTGGCTCACGGCACTGTCTTCGATAGCGACGTTATACAGCTTTTCGGCTTCGTCCACATTCAGAAAGCTTTTGATAATCAGGTAGCCATCTTCGTTGTACTGCTGAACCTGAGCGGGTGTTAATGCTTCGTTTGTCATGTTGCCTGACGTTAATTGATTGAAAAAAGAGTGTTTCTAATTGGCACTAATCTCAAAAAGTTCGCCAGAGTGAAGGCCGGACAGGGTCACGGGGAAGCCCGATGTTTTCAGCGCCTGTCCGGTCAGGCTGGCGATAATTTTCCCGTCCATGCCCTTCACCTGATACCGTCTGGTATCGTCGAGGTGCTGAACCGTCACCATGCGTTTTGTTTCCGTAGCGCCATGCCGGAATATCCCGACAATACCGCCTTTCCTGGTTTCCGTGTTGATCCGCTGAAAGCCATCCCACATGCCTTCCATTGGTTCCCCAAAACCGGCCAAATCTTGCCGGTAGGTCATGATCTGATGCTTGTTTTCCATGGCTTGCAGCCAATCGGCGTAGGCCCGGTATTTTTTCAGATCAGGGGCGGCTAATTTCCGGGGATCGCCCAGCATGATGGGCAGGGCACCGGCCAGCGATTTGATATGCATCTCCCAGCCAGGGTCCTGCATTTCGGGGTTGCCAATGACCAGCGCCGTAGCAGGAACGGCAGGCGACCGCCACCAGGCCATGTTCCGCACGCGCAGATCCACGTTGGCATCTGGCGGGCCGTAAAAATTAGACAGCCAGTCGCCTTCGGCATGTTTCAGCATGGCATAATCGATCAGTTGCAGGCCGCCCATCGTCTCGAACGTGCAGTCGATGAAGAGGTTAGGCTTGGCGGCGTGTAGCTCGTCAAACAGCTTCCACACTGCTTCGTAGTTACTGTACAACGACTCGTGATGATCGGTATGCCCCTTGTGGCCGGTGGCATAACAACCCGTTACTTTATTGCCAAACCGGTACGTACTGGTCACCACCGTGAAATCAAGCTTCATGTATTCCAGGCCATAATCGAGTGCCAGTTTCAGCAGCACATCTTTGATGTAACCCCGCCACTCGGTCCCGAAGCAGGCCGTACGCATCTTCAGATCATCTTCGTGCAGGTTGGCCGGTTGCTGCTTTTCGTCGAGCACAAACCAGTCTGGATGCGCCTGATACACTTTACTGTCGGGCGAAGCACTGCCAACGCTAATCCACATGCCCGGCTTCATACCCAGCGATTTGATATAATCGAAAACGGGTTTCAGGCCATTGGGAAATTTCTTTTTGTCGATGATCCAGTCGCCATAATTATCCGCCCAGCCATCGTCGATCACGAATTCTTTCATGCCCGCATCGGCCGCCGATTTAGCGAGTTCCATCACCAGTTTCTCATTGATCTCCTTCCGAAAAGGCACCCAGGTATTGTAGACGAACGTGGGTTTCTGCGCCAGTTCAGAGAGGCGGATGCCCATGTGTTTCCGCACAAAATCGGGCACCACGGTATTCAGTACCTCGTCGGGGTCTTTGTGGTTGTTGTATACGATCGTGAATACCTGCGGCGTAGTGAATGACTCGCCTTTGCCAATGTATTTCCGAAACGGGAAGCGCGCATTTTTGTGCGTCAGTCCGCTGATAAGGGTGGGCTCATCCCAAAACACCGACGTGTGTTTTACCACCCCGGCGGCTTCGTTACCAATCACAATCCCCTGCTGCCAGTCGCTGTTGTGAACCGTCAGCAACGCATCCTGAAAATTGCCGTCGTACGGCCCGATCGACCGTCTGCGTCCATAATCGTGGCAAATCCAGCTAAACGTGGTGGCGTAATATGCGGTCGCCGTAAATTTCTCTACATCGACCGATTCGAGGCGAACTGGCTCGTTGGCCAGGTTCTTGACCGTCAGGCTCTTGCGGATGACGGGCAAACCGGGATACAGCAAGAAGTTTACCGTAACCTCGGCCGCACCGTCCTTGCTCCTGAGCGTTGCAGCGGCCCCATCACCCTGCCGCTCATCGGTAATTTTCTGAACCGTTACCAGTTGCCACTCGTCTGATCCAGTATAGACCTTGTCGTTCAGTTCAAACTGAAAGTCGGCATTCGTCTTCTGAAAATACTTGAACTCACCAGCAACGGGTTTATAGCTCGTTGTAAGGAACGTACCTGCGGCGGCCGATGGAAGTTTAATGGTACGCTGGACTAAGCCGTTGTTGAGAAGCAACTCGGTATTGGTCCATTTGGCAAATGGGGGGTCGGCCGCCAGTAGTAGGCCACTGGTAAAACTGTTGAGTAAAAAGAGGAAAAAGGTCTTCATGAAAAGGATTTAGATGCCATAGGGTAGCAGTAAAGGCATTTCGATTGCACTTTACACCCACAAAATTCAGTTATTCCAAGACTGCTCGAATGAAGTATTTTAGCCTAAACATGGATTATTTTATCTTTAACTCTGCGTATCGAACCAACGCAGACCAACGGGTATGGTAACACGAAAAAGCCGTGGATTTGCCGGCGAACGAATCATTGAAATTCCGAAGGAAACGGTCGACAAGTGCCGAACTATGCCCTTGATCAGTAGCCTGTTCATCACCCGAATGGGCTTTTACCCGAAGGCCCTTCACCACTATTACCAGCGGCCGGCTGGCATTTCGCAGGTGATCTTGCTCTACTGTACAGCCGGTCAGGGATGGCTACAGATGCCTAAAGGCCGTATTGTGGTCCAGGCGGGTGAGGTAATCGTCATCGCGCCGGGCATTCCACACGCCTACGGGGCCGACCCGGCCGACCCCTGGACCATTCACTGGTTTCATTTCAGCGGAACCCACTGTCACGAATCGGTCAGCGCCATCATAGACAGCCCAAATGACACACCGCAGGTTGTTCGGGTGCCTTATTCCGACGAACGGGTGGGCCTCTTCGACCGGATGTTCGATACCTTTCTGAAAGGATACAGTACCTCCAATCTGTTGTACGCCAATCTGGCACTTCCTTTCTTTCTGGCTTCGTTTATCCTGCCCGAAAACTTCCAGAAAGAGTTGGCTACCAGCATACCCACCACCCCAACGAACAAGGCAATCCTGTTCATGCAAAAAAGCTTGTCGGAGCCGGTAACACTGGATAATATTGCCCAGGCAGCAAATTTGTCCATGTCGTTCTTCTGCCGAAAATTCAAGCAGGATACCGGTTATGCCCCAATTGAGTACTTCAATCACCTGCGCATCCAGAAAGCCTGCCAGCTACTGCATTTCAGCAACTTACGCATCAATGAAGTGGCCTCGCAGATTGGCATCGACGATCCGTTTTACTTCTCGAGGCTCTTCAAAAAGCAGATGGGCCTGTCGCCCGTCGAATACCGCAGGCGCGAAGGCATTAACCGCCAACCATAACGCACATTTCAGCCCGAGCAGGAATGCCCGGTCCGTATTACAGAATGGTGTATCGGTAAAAGCCGAAGCTGTTGGCGGTTGGCAGCGTAACCGGTAGCCTGCCATCGGCCGACACGGCGAGTTCCAGCGCTTTCCCTCTACCCGATACTGGCTGTAGACGTACCCGTTTCCCGGCCGGAAGCCAGGTACGTATCGCCTGTTGTGGCTCGGCATTATCTTCCCGAAAAACGAGCAGAAAGCCGTCTTTCTCCGAACGAATCGACTGAAATCCGGTCCAGCTTTTGCCGCTGGGTTCATCGCCGATGGGGAAAATCTGCCCGCCATGAATCTGCGGCTGCAACGCCCGGTACGTCTTGATCAGTTGAGCCGTCTGGAAGGCTTCGGCGGGTAAACCGGTTGCCTCGAACCAGGCCAGGGGTTGCGCCATCATGGTAATGGCAAACAGGTAATCGAACGGGTAATTGGCCGGGGCAAACCGGTCGCCAGCCGGGTATTTGTCGGCATTGCGCCACTTGTTCAGAAACTCGATCTGCAAATTCTGAGCGGGCACGTACCTGGACAGGTTCCAGAGGTTACGCAGCGTCCAGTAGGGATAGTAATTCGTCCAGTCGGTGTAGCGGTTTTCCAGAAACAGATTGCCGTACTCATTCATGAAGTGATACCCATTGCGCCGCCCCGCCGTTACGTCCATATTAAAGACCACATTATTGCTGGTTGCGGCCTGTACCGTGTCGAGGAATTTCCGAAAATTGACCTCCGCCGTTTTATCGGGAATCTGCACCAGATCAATCTTGAACGTTCGGATGCCGTACTGTTTGTAGAGGCCAATCAGGGTTTGCGCGTCTTTGTCCCAATGCCGGAAACTGCTGTCGATGCTGGGGCTGAACCATAAGCCAAGTTCGATGTTCAGTTTTCGAGCCGCCTCGATAACGGGTTTCAGGCCGTTCGGGAACCGTTCAGGATCAGGCGTCCAGTACGCAGGATTGTTCCAGATGGCTTCGCTGCTGCCGCCCGGCGTAGCCGAATTCATCGACTTGCCAAGTTGCCAGCCATCGTCGATCTGGAACCGGCTCACACCCAGCCCGGCCGCTTTCTGCAACTCATTGATGATAAACTGCTCCCTGATTTTGGTGTCTTTGTTGCGGTCTCCCCAGGTATTCATCAAAATCATATCGTCGCGGGCGGGGCGGCGGGGGCGCTTAGCATCCTGATAGCTTCGAAGCGTTTGGAGGCCTTCCAGTTCAGACGCACCACCCAGCCCCAGCGTGTAGCCGTAGCCACGCACCCAGGCCGTTTCCGACAGATCAGCGGGAATAATGCCAACGCCCACCGGTTGCACACTGCCATTCTTGACCAGAAAATCGAAGCCCGGATTAGCCAGTTGCACCGCCGAAACGGGCGACTCTTTCAGGATAAAAAACGACGAGCCCGACAAACCATCATTGAGCCAGAGCAGGTTGCCTGTCAAATAACCGGGCTGACGGTACAGGTTGTAAGCCACTTCATTGACCAGCGTATTATTGCGGTCGGTCATGTCCACGAACTCAACGGCCCGGCCCCGCCAGTGATTGCCCGCCAGCGCCAGTTTATCCATAGCAGGTGCCGTAGCGAAAAACTTGTTCAGGTCATCCTGCGACTCAATGTTCTTGAAATCCATACCGCCCGCCGCCTTTTTAGCCGCCTGCTGCCACTCAGCCGACGCCTTTCCTTGCAGGTAAAACGTACAGTTCAGCGCCGCCAGTCCGGGGTAGATTCGGAAGACCCGCCGCACCGACAACGTACCCAGCCGGGTGGTGACGCTCACCTCCAGATGGTCGGTCTGGTTGAGTTGGCCCACCACCTGTTTTGTTTCCAACTGGCCATTATCGCCCGCCTTTGCGTGGCCGGGAAACGAGCAGTCAGGGTCTATACTGATCCAGTTCCAGGTTCTCTGCTGCTTTTTATCCGTCAGGCTCAGGGTAATAAGGTGGCCGTTGTTCCAACTGAACCGCCGGGCTATCCGGTCGTTTTCAAGCACCAGCGTATCATGGCTCAACACAGCCCGGCAGCTTTGCAACGACTGTCCTTTTGCCAAACCAGTGATGAGAAGAAGGGTAGATAGGCTACCAGAAAATAAAAGACGTTTCATTTACAAGGGAGTAGAAATGGGGTAATATCTGGTCAATTCACAGCGTAAACGTCCATTGATTAGCTGCTTTTTCGCGTAGGTGAACCTCCAGCGTTTGCTGGCTTCCGTTGGGTTTCGTAATTACCAGTTGATACTTGCCGTAAAATCCCCGGAAAGCCGCTTTCCCCTGCTTACTGGTCGAAACGGTCACATTTTTAGTCATCCAGTCGGTCTTGATCAGCGTCAACAACGTGTTGTACACGGGCTTGGGATTGTAGGCCTCGTCCAGCAACCCGCCTCCTTTCAGCCAGATGTTCTTGTCGGACAGCCCCCACCAGTTGATCGACGCCACGGCCGGATGACCGTAGGCCAGGGTGTAAAATTGTTTGGCAAACTCGGCCTGCGCCTCTTCTGTCCAGGTGCCTGTTCGCCAGCCCGTGATCGCTTTTCCCGACGACTGCGGAATGAGTTCGGTGATGTGGATGGGCAGGCCAAATTCCTGATACAGATCAAAGGTCTTGTACACCTCCACGGGTGAAAACCACATCTCGCGCGGTTCGTGGCCCTGAATGCCAATGCCGCCGATCGGTGTATTACGGCTCCGCAAGTCTTTCAACAACCGGTAAAACCGCTCCCTGACCTTCGGAATCGCCAGTGTAAAGTACTCATTCAGAATATAATGCCCGTCGGGGTTTGCCTCGTGCGCCCACTTAAACGACCGCTCGACCCAGGGCGCGATCGACTCAACCGACACGTCGTTGACACTGTAGCGAAAGTCATTATTATTGGCGGTGTCTTTCAGGGCACTTTCCCACGGCACCGTATTTACCGGCTCATTTACCACATCCCAGATATCGATCTGCCCTTTATAACCCACTACGTTATTAATGATCCGGGCTTTGTAAACGGCTTCAGCCTCCTGTGCAGGCATGCGAAGCAGCCATTTCGGCGTGCCCGATGGCGACGTCCAGCCGAGGGGGTGGCCTTTGGTCGTGATGTTGTTGGCGCGGCACCACTCAATAGCCTCCTGGTTGCTTTTCCAGTCGGGCATACCGGGTTTGGGTTCGTATTTCGCCCAGTAAAAAGGCAGAATGGCAAAGTTGAACAGGGCTTTGAACCGCTCCTTGAAGACGTCGACTTTGTACGGCACCTTCGGCGCAAAATTCCCCAGTTCAAACACCAGGTTACCAAACAGAAAATCCTGCGCTACCTGATTGACCGTTACCGACACGTTCCGTAACGGCTTGCCTGCCGCATCGACAAACGTTAGCTGCGCGTCGCCTTTCCGGTATTTTTCAATATTGGCGGTGGCTTTGGCCAGGTACTCCGCTTCGATCCGGCTTCGCTGATTGGCCAGTGAGTCCCGACCAGCCGTAACCGCGGCGGCCTGCTCTTCGATTCGTTTCCCCGTTGGTTGCGCCCGGCAGGCAGGGCTACCAACATTCACAAGCAGACAGATAGCGACAGCTAGACGAAAGAGACGTAGTAAATCAATCGGCAGAAACCGGCAAACAGAGATGTTGAGCATTAGATGCACCTTCGTAGGGCTGTTTATCTGTTAAACGGGAAATGGCTATTTTTTCCCGACTCCCGATCCTGGTTGGTGACAACGTACCTGGCCATGTGGCTTTCCTCATCGGCATAGCGCTGCTTTAATCGGTCGTGATGGTCAGGCTGGTGCCCGCCAGTAGATGGCGGTCAACGACCTTGTCCCAGAATGTTTTCAGGAAGCCGTAGGTGTCGTAGCGGCCTTCGCCCAGCGGCTGAATCAGCGTATCCCACACGGTGATGATGACCAGCCTTAGGCAGAGGTTTCTCATAAGAATTGGTTAGGCCAGTATTGCTGACGCTGGGCCCGGACGCGGGACCGCCTTCGACAGGCTTGGGGTGCCAGGTACGTTTCCGATCAAGCCGTAGCTGTTGGCAAAGTCAGGGTAAATTCGGTGAACTGGCCCTCTTCACTGTCGAGGGAAAGCGTTCCGCCGTGACCTTTTGTGATGATGTCGTAGCTGAGCGACAGCCCCAGGCCGGTACCCTGTCCGGCGGGTTTGGTGGTAAAAAATGGCTGAAATATCTTCTGCCTGATCGACGCCGGAATACCCGTTCCGTTATCTCTGATACGGATACGGGCCTGATTTGCTTCCCGGCTGATCTGTACGATTACCTCGGGCTGGTAGTCAGGCCCAGCCGTTTGTTGCCGCTTCTGTACGGCATGAAATGCGTTGTTGACAATATTGAGAATCACCCGCCCCACTTCCTGAGGGGCAATAGTTAGTTTACCCAGTTCAGGGTCGGGAATGATGGTTAGTTTGGCCGTAAATCCAACCGTCGAATCGTCTTTATCTTTTGCCCGAATGCTGTGGAAAGCCAGTTTGGCATATTCGTCGGCCAGCGCATTCAGATCGGTAGGTTCTTTCTTGTCGCCGGTGGTGCGGGCGTGTTCCAGCATGCCTTTGATGATCGACGAGGCCCGGTTGCCGTGTTCGGTTATTTTCCGAAGGTTCTGGTGGAGATCGGTCAGCAGGTCGGCCTCCAGTTCATCGTCGCGCTGCGGCTGCTGCTGGTTTTCGATGAGTTCACCAACCAACTCCGTGCTGACTTCCGAGAAATTCTTGACGAAGTTGAGCGGGTTCTGAATTTCGTGGGCGATACCCGCCGTCAGCTCACCCAGCGACGCCATTTTTTCGGCCTGAATCAGTTGCGTCTGCGTGGTTTTCAGTTGCGCCAGCGTTTCCTGAAGGGCTTCTTTCTGTTCGCTAAGTTGCTGATTAGCCAGGTGTTTGGCGCGGTTGTTCCGGCTCAGGATATACGAAAAGCCGATCAGCAGGGCAATGCAGCCAATCAACACCAGCACATACTGCCGTTGCCTGTTCGACGCCTGCTCGCGAAGCTGGCGATCTTTTGTCAACAATTGAATCTGCGACTCTTTTTTTAGCAAATTCTGCTTGTACGCCAGCGAAGCCAGCCGCCGACTGGTTGCCTCGGCGGTGAGGCTGTCTTTGTAGGCCGTGTATTGCAAAAAGTAGCGGTATGCCTGCGCATAATCGCCTTCGCGGGCAAAGGCCGTGCTCAACGCCTGGTTTGAATCGCGTAGTTTCTTGCGGGCGGTCAATTGCTGAACCACCTGCGGGCTGCTTTTATCGAACAGGATCAGGGTGTCGAGCAACCGGTCTACGAAATCGGGCTTGACCCGAAGATAACGCAGTCGGCTGGGGTCAAAATCAAGGCCGGGAATTGGTGGTACGTAGTCGGCCGGGCGTTCGGGTGAGGCTCGCCGATCCATCGTGCGTTTGTCTGTAGGAGGCATTGCTTCACCGAAAACAGATGTACCGTCTTTGGTTCGGCTACGCCAGACCATGCTGGTGCTCAGGGCCTTACCCACCGACTCCATCAGTGGCGAAAAGGAAGCCGCCAATGACGGAGAACTGCGCATGGTGTTGGCCTGAATTCGGGCTACCTGCCCCATCACCCAACCCGCTTCTCTGGTGTCCTGAAGCTGACTGACTAACCGATTGGCTTCCTGTAGATTAGCCGCTGCCTGTTGAGGCTGTTGCGGCAACTGTATACTGGCCAGTTGGCAAAGCGCAACGATCTGGCCCGACGGATAGGCAAGCTGGCGCGACAGGGTCAGCAGCGAATCGGCCACGGCAACGGAGCCGACGGGTCTCGACAGCGCTGCTTTCAGGCGGTAATTTTCCCTCCTCAGCGGTTGTGGCTTACTGACTAGCTGGCTATCTTCCTGAGTCACCTGGGCCTGTACCGCCAAAGCAGATAAGAGTAAAAACAGCAGGAGGCAGGGTAGTGTGCCAGGGCTGAAAAGCTGTTTCATTGGTACGTAAATGAATATATCGCGTTGAATATACCTCATTTACGTACATTGTCGCTCGCTGCCACCTATTGTATTGGAAGTTGGGCACCAGGTACGTACCTGGCGCTCGACTTTCCCCCGCGAGACTATTCGGGCATTCATTTTCTAGTAAACCAGCCTGGTTTCTCACCAGATGAGCTGGAAAATGAGTAGTATAGTAATGCTCCAATCATCGACTACTACCCCTCAAAAAGAGAACGACGGGCGAATCACGGGGAGGGTCACCGTTTCCCACCAGTAGGTCCGCAGTTGCTTGAAGTAATCCAGCCAACCGGCAAAGGTGATCGGTTTAACCAGGTAGGAGGAGCTACCCCAACTGTAGGCTTCACTGATATCGGACCGCCTGTCGGAACCACTGAGCATAATCACGGGAACCAGGTTACACGGCACCGGTAAACTCCGAATGGTCGCTTTTTTTACGAAGCCTGATCAACTCCTTATCGGTTAAACGGCCAGCAGGAGTACCTCAACAGGTACGTTGACTACCTGCCCAACCCTATGACCACCCAGAAACAACTCGACAAGTCACCGAAATACCCGGCCTGGCGTTCGCAACTGCCCCTGCATTGCCATTCACCTAACCCCTCACGGAACGAAGTGAACTCATCAGTTGCAGTAAGGTTGCCAGGTCGACGGGCTTCACCAGATGACCATCAAAACCAGCCTCAAAACTACGCCGCCTGTCTTCTTCCTGTCCGTAGCCTGTCAAGGCAATCAGCACCAGGCTACTACCCCACGGCTGTTGCCGAATCAGCATTGCCGTCTGGTATCCATCCAGTTCGGGCATACTGATATCCAGCAGAACGATCTCCGGCTTAAGGGTTTCGGCCGCTTCGATGGCTTCGCGCCCGCTGTAGCGCACGTGTACCTCGTGCTTTTTTAATTTCAGCAACATAGCCAATGTATCGGCCGCATCGCGATTGTCATCTACGACCAGAATACGCTGTCTTAATCCTATGGCACTGGCTAGTTCACTTACTTGATTCATGGATTTAGTTGGTTTCAGTAACGTAGGTAACGTAACAATAAACTCGCTGCCCCGGCCCAAACCTGCACTCCGGGCCTCTACCCGCCCGCCATGCAACTCAACCAGTTGCTTAACCAGCGTCAGTCCTAAGCCCAGGCCGCCCTGCGCCCGATCGAGTGACGAGTCTACCTGCACGAATAAGTCAAAAATGCGCTCCAACTGGTCGGCGGCTAGACCAATGCCGTTGTCGCCCAACCGCAGAACAGCCGCCACACCCATAGGCGGTCCATCGGCCAATCCGGGTAGTGTGTCGGTCACCTCAATTTCCAGACTTAGCCAGACGTGGCCTTCCAAGTGGGTATAGCGAGCGCCATTGGTCAGCAGGTTCGTGACCACCTGAGTGAGTCGGGTAGCGTCGCCATACAGATAGATAGGAAAATCGGGCAGGTTCACCTCCAACTGACGACGGTAGCTGTCGTACAGTGGCCGCATCACATCGGTAGCCTGCTGCACCAGGGCCGTCAAGTCGAGCCGCTCCCGGCGTAGTTCGAGCTTACCCCGACTGATTCGGCTCACGTCGAGCAGGTCGTCGATTAAACGAACCAGGTGATCGACTTGCCGACTCATCATTGCCAGCGCGGGACCGATGGTCTCGTCTCCACCGCTCGTCAGTTTCAGTAGTTGCAACACATTGCGGATTGGCGCCAGCGGGTTTCGTAGTTCGTGAGCCAGCAAGGCAAGGAACTCGTCTTTACGCCGATCGGCTTCGCGCAGTTCTTCTTCCATCTGCTGGCGCTGCGTTAGGTCACGCGCTACGGTAACGTACCCAAGCAGGCGTTGCTGCATGTCGTACAACGGTGACTGAACGCCTGATACAAAGAATCGGGAGCCGTCTTTTCGGACCTGATACCGCTCATCAGCAGCCTGCCCCTGTTGTTGGGCGGTCTGAGCTTCTTTTTCCGGCACGCCTGCTGCCCGATCTTCCGGCGTATAAATAAAGGCGGCCGATTGGCCAATGGCTTCCTCTGCCGTGTAGCCGAACAGTTTCTGAGCGCCGACGTTCCAGCTAGTCACCACGTTGTGGGTATCCGTCGTGATCAGGGCGTGGTCGGTGATGCTGGCCATAACAATGCGCTGCTGCTCTTCACTTTGGCGCAGCGCCTCGTCGGCCTCTATCCGGTCGTCGATATCGAATATGACGCCATTGAGCCGGGTAGCCTTATCGTCTTCTTCAGCGGTAACACGCCCGTAACCACTCATCCAGCGTACGGTTCCATCTTCGTGCACGACCTTGAACTCAGCCTTGTATATGGTTTTCCCCTGAATAGCATAGGTCAGCTTAGCCTTTATCCGGTCGATATCATCCGGGTGAACATGCCGCATGAATTCATCGGGAGTAACGGCCCGCTGGTGGGGTTGCATACCGAAGAGTAGAAAATGCTGCTCATTCCAGTAGACTTCATTATCGGGCAAATTCCATTCCCAGGTTCCCATCTCGGCCGCTTCAATGGCAATGCGCATTCGCTCTTCCGAGCGGCGTAATGCCTCCTGGGTACGTGCCTGTTCGAGCCGGGGGAAAATTAGATTGGCCAGTTTCTCGAACAGGCTGATCTCGTCGTCGCGCCAGGCGCGCGGTTGCCCGTCTGAAACGGAAAATAGATAGTTCGACTCCCCGGAATTAGCGAACGGAACACTCACAAACGCGCCTACCCTCAACCGGGCGCACGCCTCGCCGTCTGTACGCGGGTCTGTCCGGGTATCACAAACGACCATCGTCTCTCCCTGTCGGCTTACCCGATGAAATTCGCCACCACTTATGAAATCCTGAATGCGAAATTTCTGATGCTGCAGGTCTGGGTAACCATCCAATGCCCAGCCATAGCTTACGGTTATTTCTTCGGGCTGTGTTAAGTCTACACCCAGGAAATTACAGGTCTTCACCTGCATGTACTCACCAATTCTGGCACCGATGGTCTGCATGATCTCATCGGTAGACGATAGATTGGTGAAGTTGTTCTGTATATCAATTAGAAAAGCAGCACTCGCCTGTTGGCGTTTTCGCCCGGTAACATCCTGAAAAACAACCGCTATCCGGCTTCCCCGATCGCTAACTTTGAACACGGAGAAATCGTACCACTTTTTATCTGACTCGGCGTATTGTTCCATCCGTTCACTCTGGCCTGTTCGGGCAACCCGGTAGAAGATCTCGTACCAGTAGTCTTCGTAACTGGCGTCGATTTCCCGTAGCCGCCGACCCGTGAAATCCTGCCCAACCATCCGGGCAGCGGCCGGGTTGGCGCTCAGGTACAGAATATCAATGGGGGCATTCGTCTCGTCGTACAGGATCTCGCAGAGAAAGCAGCCTTCGTCGATCTTCTCGAAAAGGGTCTGGTAATTCGCTTTCGATTCACGCAGCGTTTCTCCCGTCCGTCGGTTCTCGCTGATATCGATGTTCATACCCACCCACTTGCTCACCTCACCGTTGGCGTCCAGCACTGGCGCTGCCCGCACGTTGGTCCATCGCCAGCCGCCAGCGGGGTTGCGCAACCGAAACTCAGCATTAACCCAGGTATGTGTCCGAATAGCCTCCCGCCAGTTCTGTAGGGCATACGATTGTTGGTCGGGATGAACTGCGTTAACCCATCCTTCGCCCAGCCACTCAGCTTCGGTTTGGCCCGTGTAAGCCCGCCAGCTTGGCGAATCGGCAACAACCTGACCATTGGCGTTGGTCTCCCAGACAGCCTGCGCCACCAGGTCGATCAGGCTGCGATAGGCCTCGATCGACTCGAAGCTGCCTGCCACAGCCCATGATTCTGACGGCTTAATCACGTTATTCGTTTTGGGTGTAGAATGAACCATACACGCTGGCTTAGCATGTTTCCGGCTAAACCGATGAATGGAAAGAGGTGTTTATTTAACTATGACGCTAAGTTCCTGAAGGTATATATTTTTTTAGAGACAGGTGTACATATTCTACAACTTTGTCGCTTAAATAAGCACACAATCTATACTTGTTCTATCACAAGGACATACAAGGCGAAAACTAGCTACAAAACAGACAAGTCATTACATATCAATAACATACTGTGCCCCGCGAGCCAGCATATGTAGTTGCAGATGAGTAACACTGACCAACTCTCCGGGGTCGGCAAGTGAGTAGTTTGTCTGGTCGGTTTGCCGGGTGCCGATGAGGAATGCACTACCCGAACCAATGACCCGCAACGTGTTTCCGTTGGTGGTGCCCGTATCCTTACTTAATCCTGAGTCGGGCAAACCCGGATAGCGAAGCAGGGCATCGACCAAGCGAGGCAAGCCGACATAAACGGCCATACTGTCCTGGCATCGGCATGTGTAGCCGCCGTTTCCGTATCCTCAATATCTATATCCAAAAAGCCGGAAACCGATTATTGCTGGTGCTTTCCCGAACAAATGGTGAAAGGAAAACCAATATCTATTTTCTACGATTATGGAAAAACTTAACGTATTACCAGAAGCGCCTGCCCGCCTCGACGGGGTAGGTCGTCGGTCCTTCCTGCGTTATGTGGGTGGTGCGGCGGTAGTGGGTGGCATCCTGTCATCCTGCACACCAACCGCCGATGAGGTTACTGCCTCATCAACGCTCAACGATTACAACTTCGGCAAGTATGCCCGGCAAGCGAGCAACGGTGTCGTTGTAGATCTGGGCACGGGTGAGATTGCGATCCTGAACTACGCCTACGCGCTGGAGCAACTCGATTCAACATTTTATGAACTGATGCTGGCCAACCCGTCGCCAGAGTTCACGTCGAAGGAACTCGGTCGGCTGATGGACATTCGCGACCACGAGGTGACTCACCGCGAATTCTTCAAGCGGGCATTGGGGTCAGCGGCTATTCCCAGACTGACGCTGAACTTCAGCGGCATTAACTTCAAACAGCGCTCTGTAGCCATCGACGTAGGGCGTATGTTCGAAGACATTGGCGTGTCGGCCTATAACGGTGCTGGTAAATACCTGAAAACGGACGCATACCTGCTGACGGCGGGTAAGATTGTGTCGGTCGAGGCCCGGCATGCGGCCTACCTGAGCGAGTTGCAATTTCCCAACTCGGATGCATTTGCCGGCGATCTGCCCGTGAACGGCCAGGGGCTGGAACGGTCTCGTGAACCCGGCGAAGTACTCTCTATTGTTGCTCCGTTTATCGAAGAGACACTCGTCTTTAGCCTGGCCTAATTTTCTTTATCATCGAAAACAGACACTCAGCTATGAACCTGCAAAATATGCTCAACGAGCTGGAATCCGTCGATGGCGAGATTATCGACCGGCTAGCTCATGTATCACGCCGCCACCTGTTCAGCATGTGGGCCACAAAAGCCGCGAAACTGGCGGCTCCTGCGGTACTTACCTCGGCCCTGACCAACGCCTATGGCCAATCGGGGTTACCCGCCAACGTGGTAGACGTGCTGAACTTCGCCCTGACGCTCGAATACCTGGAAGCTGAATTTTACATTCGGGGCACCGAAACGGCCGGCCTGATTCCCAGCCAGTACATGAAGATCTTCCGGCAGATCCGCAAGCATGAAGAAGCCCACGTCCGGTTATTGCAGTCGGTGCTCGGGATGCAGGCGGTGCCTAAACCAACGTTCGATTTTACCGGCAAAGGTTTTTACCCAACCGTATTTGCCAGCTTCGACACGTACCTGACGTTGGCCCAGGCCTTTGAAGACACGGGCGTGCGAGCCTACAAAGGGCAGGCAACCAACCTGAAGAATGCCCCGGCTATTCTGGAGGTGGCCCTGAACATTCATTCGGTCGAAGCCCGTCATGCGTCGCGGCTGCGGGAACTGCGGGGTGTCAAAGGCTGGATCACCGGTGCTGATTCAACGGCTTTACCGGCGGCTATCTACGCGGGCGAAAACGTCACCAATCAGCTCGGCGTTGAACTGACAAGTGCCTCTGGCAAATCGGTCGAGATCGTGACGGAATCGTTCGACGAGCCGCTCAGCAAACAGGATGTACTGGCCATCGTTAGCCAGTTCCTGGCGTAACCAGTGGACTTTAGACGTTGGACGTTGTTAATGTCCAACGTCTAAAGTCCAACGTCTGGTTAACGATCTGGAAGTGCGTAGGCAACGTACCTGTCGCCCGATTTTGACTTTAACTTTCCGCCACCGCAGGCGATGACAATAAACTGCTTCTCTCCCACCGAATAGGTAGCGGGTGTAGCGTACCCAGCCGTTGGCAAGGCCGATTGCCAGATGGTTTTGCCCGTTTTTTTATCGATAGCCCGCAACTGCCCGTCTTTACTGGCGGCAATGAACAGCAGGCCACTGCCCGTTACCAGCGGACCGCCATAATTATCTGTCCCCGTTGCCGGAATACCTTTGGCGCTCAGTTCGGGGTATTCGCCCAGCGGAACCTGCCAGCGGTGTTCGCCCGTGTTCAGGTCGATGGCCGTTAACGTACCCCAGGGCGGCGCACTCACGGGATACCCGTTGCTGTCGTACCAGCGGTTGTAACCCGTATGCTGATATGGCACGTCTCCTTTTTTGGCCTGGACTGCCTGCACCGCACTGCTTTTATTCTGAAGAAAATCAACGATCGCTTTGCGGTCAGCGTCAGGCAGGTGCGAGAACGACGGCATCATTCCCCGCCCTTTTAGCAACACCTGATTGATGGCTTCGGTCGACAGGCGTTTGTCGATACCAAGCAACGACGGATACGACCCGTCGTGGTTTCCCCGGCGGTCGGCCCCGTGGCAGGCAGCACAGTTTGCCGTATACAGTTGGTTGTTCGATACCAGCGCATTGGCAACGGGCTGTTCCTTTAAAATCAGCGTCGAATAACACGGATTCTGCTTCGCCGGAATATAAATCGTCCCTTCCGGGTCGGTGGCGGCACCACCCCACTGCGCTCCCCCATCCGTACCGGGGAAAAAGACGGTCGTTTCCGAGGTGAGCGGAATGTACGGACTGCCCGTACGGGCGTTGCGCAGCATGGCCACGATAGCGGGCCGGTTTGATGTCCAGGGATTGATGTCTTTTTCGGTAAAGGTCTGCTGCGTAAACGGGGCTGGTTTCAGCGGAATTGGCTGCGTTTTACTCGTTTGTTCACCCGCCACGCCATCGCCCGGAAACGCTTTTTCGACCACCGGAAACAGGGATTTACCCGTTACCCGATCAAAGACAAACACGTGGCCCTGCTTGGTAAGCTGCGCCACGGCGTCGATGCGTTGGGTCCGACCGTCGGGGCCGCCCTGAACAACCGTGAGCAGGTTGGGCGGCGAAGGCGGGTCACGATCCCAGATGTCGTGGTGAACAAACTGAAAATGCCAGAGCCGTTTGCCGGTAGCGGCATCCAGCGCAATCAGGCAGTTGGCGAAGAGGTTATCGCCTTTCCGATTGCCGCCATAAAAATCATACGCCGCCGAGCCCGTAGGTACGTAGACGATGCCCCGCGCCCGGTCGATGGCCATGCCCGCCCAGGCGTTGGCCCCGCCAAGTCGCTGCCGGGGATTGGCGGGTGCCCAGGTTGAGTAGCCATACTCGCCCGGTTCGGGAATGGTATGAAACGTCCAGACAAGCTGCCCCGTCCGGGTGTCGAAGGCACGCACGTCGCCCAGCAACGCCGTTTCCCCTTCGGCCAGGCGGGTGCCCACGATCAGCAGGTTTTTATAAATGGTATTCGGCGTATTGGGTCGAACGTAATTATCGCCACCGGGTCGGTCGATTCCATCTTTCAGGTTGATTCGGCCGGCCTTTCCGAATGTGTTGATGACGTTGCCCGTTTTTGCATCGAGGGCGTAGAGGCCGCCACCCGCCCCGAAGAAAATCCGCTCGTCGTTCCCCTCGGCCCAGTAGGTAACGCCCCGGCTGGTGGTGCCGTCGGTATCGGGCAGGCTGGTTTTCCAGATTTCTTTCCCCGTCGCCGCATTCACGGCAAACGCCTGTGTATTGGCCGACACCCCGTACAATACACCACCAATAACGATCGGATTACACTGCATCTGGGTGCTGTTGCGCACCGTGTCGGCTCCACCCGACGCGTAGCTCCAGGCCACTTTCAGTTGCTGTACGTTACCGGGCGTAATCTGCTTTAGCACCGAATAATGGCTTCGCTGCCCATCACCGTTATACTCCGCCCAGTTGGTATCGGGTTCAGGCGAACTGATTTCCAGACCCAGCAGCCCGACCAGCGCAACAGCACCTATTGACAGTACCCTGAGTAGTATATGTGTGTTGTGCATGGTGACCAAATTGTATTGGTTGATTTGTGTAGAGACGCATACTTGCGTCTGGGAGGCGTCAGCAATTAGCAATTCGATTGTTACAAAAGCTGACGCCTCCCAGACGCAAGTATGCGTCTCTACAACGTCAGGCGCTGTTTATCAGTCAACAATACCTGTTTCAACTCTTGGTACGGCAACCGTTGCGGCGACACTTTTTTGTTGATAGACAGCACCGCCGCCGTCGCTGCCGACTGACCAAGAATCATAAAAACAGGTTCCATGCGAATGGAGCCGTAGGCGATATGCGAACTCGACATGCAGACCGGCACCAGCAGGTTGGTACATTCCGATTCCTTCGGCAAGATGGAGCCGTAAGCAATGGAATACGGCTTATCGGGATGCACGCCAATATCGCCCTCGTTCTGAACGTACCCATCCGCCTTCACAAATCGCTGAGCGTTGTGGGCATCCAGCGCATATGAGCCCATGCCGATGGGGTCAGGTACGTTCGTTTTGCCGAGGGCATCAGCTTCCTTCATCACGAAAACACCCTTCATGCGCCGTGCTTCGCGGATGTACAGTTGGTGCGGCCAGTTGCCATTGTCTGTGAATTCATCTTTGGGAAGCCCCCACTGCTGCATCTTCTCGTGTACATCGGCCGGTACGGGGGCATCGTTTTGCAGAAAATACAGCAGCCCTTTCTGGTACAACTCATGATCACGAATAATCTGCTTCCGACGCTCGTACGTCGCTTCGGGATAGTCGTAGTTTTTGCCGATATAGTCGGTGCTGAACGGGCCGTGGTTGTTCGTATCGGTTTTCCGGTTGGGAATGGGGTCGAACTTGCTAAATGTCTCGCGCCAGCCCGCCGCAAAGACCCGCGCCAGTAGTTCGTATCGTGCCGGATCGTACCCCGCTGGCTTTGGAAACGGCACGCGATTATCGGGATGGTTGCTCAGGCACATCCGAAAGCAATACGCCTGGATCTTGTTATCGCCCGACCCATTTTCGCCCGGTTTTTCGGCCGACACTTCCGGTAACAGCCCACTCGCCGGATCGCCAGGTACGTTGTAGGGGCTAATGTTGGCCTTAAAGTAATGACCATGCTGAAACACGCCCACCTGAACGCCGTTATGCGTTTCGCCGTAGACACTATTTGCCTCGCGGCCAACGTGATAACTTACACCTGCCGCCGCCATCAGATCGCCTTCGTAAGTGGCGTCGATGAACATTCTTCCGGCGTAGGCCTGTCCGCTCAGGGTGCGGAATGACTGAATCGCGCCTGCCTTTTTCTGAATGCTCTTTACCGACCGACCTGCCGTGGTTCGATCAAGCCATTCATCGCGGTAGACGGTCAGGTTATGTTCCTTTACCAACGCCTCGAATACCTGTTCGGCGGCGTGCGGCTCAAAAATCCACATGGTCCGGCTGCTACCGTCGATGGCGGGTGTGCCCTGGCCTTTGTTGCCGTAGTCGGCCTGTTTCTGCCATGCCCACGAGGCATCCTGCTGATAATGGGTGTACAGCCGCTGGTAAAACTCGCGCGACAGACCACCAATCACCTCTTTATTCCCCGTATCGGTAAAGCCCAGCCCGCCCGACGACAAGCCGCCCAGGTGTTTATCCGGCGACACAATGATGACAGACTTGCCCATCTTTTTCACCTGCACCGCCGCCATCACCGCCGCCGATGTACCCCCGTAAATGACCACGTCGGCCCGCCGAACCCCGGCCATTCTGTTCAGAGTAGCCCCTGGTTTGGTCGAGATAGTGGGTACGTTGCTACCAAACAGGATAATACTGCTGATGAAGCCGCACAGGAAAACATAGTTTTTCATGGACGATGGCGTTGATCTGAACCGGAAAAGGCGGCCCGGTCAGGGTATTACTTCTCTCACGCCTACCCAACCGATTGGTTTGGCAGGTCCTTCTCAACGATTTTACCACTTATCTTGTCTTTCAGGATCAATTTATGGCGGCCATCGTGGGTAATCTCCTCTTTAATCAGATAGAAATCAGCGTCGTAGTCGGTAAGCGTTTTTTCCTGAGTAAGTCCTTCCCGACCGCGCCAGACGGGTAGCTGCACCGGCTCCCACTGCTTGGTATCGGCCGAGCGATAGGCCGCGTCGAGAATGGCGTTTACCACGTACCCATCGTAGAATGTTTCGGCAGGCTCGCGACCCGCTTCGCACGAACTGAACATGTCGGTAAACATGTGGTTATAGCCCAGGTCGTTCACCTCATCGCCCACCGGAAACAGCCAGCCCGAGTTGGCTTCCGCTTTCTCGGCCACATAATCGGCCCCTTTGCCCGACGAGTACATTTCGAAACCGGTGCGCAGGAAGTTGTTGATCCAGATGGTGCCTTCGGTGCCCATGACCTCGTCGCGGAGGTCCATGCCGCCCCGGAAAACCCAGCTCACCTCAAACTGGCCAATGGCCCCGTTTTCGTATTTCACCAGCGCAATGGCGTGGTCTTCGGCGTCGATGGGTTTTACCTGCGTGGCGGCCCAGCACATCACTTCGACCGGCCGAACGTCTTTTCCGATGAAGCTACGGGCAATTTCAACACAGTGGCAACCCAGGTCGAGCATACAGCCGCCACCGGCCTGCTCTTTATCCCAGAACCAGTTCGAGTGCGGTCCAGGGTGCGCCTCGCGGGATTTTGCCCACAGGATTCGGCCTAATGCGCCATTTTTTACCGTTTCGAGTGCCTTCAGGAATTTAGGCGAATAACACAGGTCTTCGAGGTAGCCGCCGAAAATACCCGCCTCTTCCACCATCTGCATCATCCGCAGGGCTTCGTCGGCGGTGCGCCCCAGCGGTTTGGTACACACCACGTTTTTTTTGTGTTTGGCGCAAAGCTCAACCGCCGCCGCGTGCAGGTTATTAGGCAGGGCAATGCACACCATCGTCACGTCGGGGTGGGCAATAACGGCCTCCATATCCGTCGACCAGACGGTGCAGCCGTAGTCGGTGGCAAATTTCCGGGCGGTTTCTTCCCGACGGGCGTAGATGGCGATTACCCGGTCGCGGCTCCGCTGTCCGTGGAGCGATTCGGCGTAGAAGCGGCCAATAAAGCCGCCGCCAAGCATGGCTATTTGTTGCATATGAAAATTGGTCATTAGATAGTCATTAAGTGGTCAGTTGCCTGCGGCGTCATTAGTAGTCATTGATGGTAATTCATTATTTTCTACAAATGACCACCAATGACGCCACAGGCAACTGACCATACAGTCAATCGGCTTCCGTCACTTTACCGCCGACGACGAACGTTTCACCGATGTTTAGCTTTTCGGCCATGTAATAGGCCATGAAGTTGAAGGGGATGATGTTGTGCAGGATCGAAAAATGCTCCTCAACATCGGGTGCTTCTACGGTAAATACGTGTGCGCCCGCTTTGGCGATCACCTCCGACAGGCGTAGGGTACGTTCATAGGCCGCACCTTGGGCCATAATCTGGATAACGATGCTGTCTTTGGCGGTTTCCTTGGGGCCGTGATCATACTGGGCCATGGGCAGGCCGTGGAAATTCAGCTTCGTGCTTTCGCTCAGGATCAGCGCCGCCTCGTAGGCCGTGCCGATGTTTGGACCACTACCCGTCACGTACATGCCGTGAATGGGGTATTGATCGCGTACCGCCAGAATCTGGCTGGCTAGTTGTTCGCCCTGCTGCCGGTACTGCTCAAACCGGTCGGTGAGCAGGGCCACAGTTGCTTCGGGTGCAAAACCAAAGCCTTTGAACAGCGACACCAGCGTATTTACGTAGGTTTTCGACGATGAATAGTGCTCTTCGCCCGCCCTGATCGGCAGCACCCGCGCCACATTCGGCGCGGTACATAGCTCGCCGTCCGTGTAGTTGGACACGGCTATATATTGATCGAATAACTCGCGGCACCAGAGCACTTCGCTGCTCCGACCCGACTGCGACAGCAGAACAGCCATTGGCTCTTTTTTGCCTTTAGCCAGGTAATAGACATACTCCGATGCCAGTTCGGGCCGAATGGGTATACCCATGTATTTAAACGCCAGCGGGGCAAAGTACGACGAGCCCATGCCCAGGTACGTTGTGTTGAGCGGCAGCGGCTCAATCAGACTGTCCAGCACGTCGCTGGCGCGCCGGGGAATCTCTAAAATTTCGTTCAGGACTGGATTCACAAGATGGAGGTTGGGGGGTACTTAAGAGGTCGTGTTTGATGGTACAGTTACCGGGTCTTTCTCGTACGACAACGTCAACGCACCGACGATGGCGAGGCCGATACCCAGTGATTCGATCAGCGAAAGGCTTTCGTTTAGAAAGATAATGGCCAGAACGATCGTGAAAACGGGTTGCAGTGCCCCGGCGATGGTAGTTACTTTAGACGCTTTCCCTTCGGCACTGTAGGCGGCAAAACTAGCCAGCACGCCCAGCCCGTTCAGTAAGCCGGCCAGCGAGCCAAGACCCAGCGTTTTGGTCGATACGTGCAGGTCAACCAGGCCGAAGCTAATGAACACCAGCGCAATCAGGACCGACGATACGATAAAGCTTATGTACGACCATTCGGCCGAAATGTAGTTGGTCGTCTCTTTTTGGGCAGCACTGAATACGCCCCAGAAAAAGAGAGCCACGAGTGAATACAGGAGCCACGAGTTCAGGCCGATGGTCTGAAAAAAAGCGGCGGGGTTGTCGAACAGCAGCGATTCACCCGAGAGCATAAGCACGGCCGGGATGGCCATCAGTATACCGATGCCGTTGATCCAGTTGAGCTTTTCGTTGAAGACGAGCAGCGCAATAACAATCGTGACAAGGGGGTACAGGTTGGTTACCGGAATGACGATAGCCGCCAAACCACCGGACGTAAACGACTGATAGACAGCAACATTTCCAATTACAGCCAGTATACCAGCGACCAGCCCCCACAGGATTCCTCTACGATTTGGCTTCGTCTGGCTGCTCTTTTTCAGCACCAATGGCAGGGTAAACAACATGCCAGTGCTGAAGAGCAGGTGGTTGGTAAACGGACTCACCTGATCGGAGATGAGCTTGGCTACGACGCCCCAGGTGCCCCAAAAAAAGGCGGCGGCAATCGAATACAGAATCCATCCGTCAAGTTTCGTTTTCATGGATTGGTTGGTTCGTCACTACATGAATAAGGCGGCACTCCCCAGAATACCGGCCTGCTCTTCGAGCGAGGAAATGGCGATACGGGTTTTGTAGGCTTTGAATGGGTTGAGCAACGCAGGATTGTGCAAGCGGCCGGTCTCGTTTCGGAGCCCTTTGGCAATGCCTCCGCCGAGCACAATAACGTCGGGCGCGTACAGGTTGACATAGTTGTCGATGCCGGTTTTCAGGTAACCAATGTATTCCTGCACAATCAGCGCGGCGTCGGGATTTCCCGCTTTTTTTTGGTTAAAAATCGTCTCGGCCGTCAGGGGTAAGTCTGGGTACGTTAGCGGCCAGCCGTTTCGGTTGGCGATCTGAATGAGGCCCGTGGATGACACCAGCGATTCGAGGCAGCCGGTTTTGCCGCAGTAGCATAGCGTATCGTTGTTCGTGATGGTCATGTGGCCGCCCATGTGGGCAAAAGGCAGTGGCCCGTCGAGCTTACCGTTGATGGTGAAGCCCAGGCCCAGACCGGTTCCCAGCGTGAGCACCAGCACTCGGCCCGCGCCGTTGCCCTGTCCGTAAATTGCTTCGCCCAACGCCACAACGCGCGCATCGTTATCGAGCAAACAGGGTAGCCCATGCTGCTGCCCGATGTAGCGGGCAAGTGGGTAGTCTTCCATGAAATCAAGGAACCCATAGGTCGAATCGACCACGCCATTTTCGAAGACGAAGCCTGGAACGCCAATACCCACACCCGCCAACGGGAGTTGGGCGGCCTTTGTTTTAGCGTTAATCTGGCTGATGGCCTCGCCGATCAGTTGTAAGAAGCGGGGTCCGTCTTTGGTTTCGGTGGGGGCAATCAGCATCTCCTCCACCTGCCCTGTACGCAGGTTTACTAACCCGATCTTGGTGCGGGTTCCACCAATATCAATACCGATTGCGTGCATGGTCAGAGCAAAATGGTGGGGATCAGTTGGTCAGTTGTAGCCGATACGTGTTGATCTGCGTTGGCCTGACGTTAATTTTCAGTTGCCTGCCAGCCGGTTTTAATGGCCGTTCATTGGTTTCGATATGCGTTGTTTGCCAGGCCTGCCGAATGGGCATTGCCGCCGTTAGAGTTTGGGTGGCGGGTTGGCTGGGTACGTTCCAGAGGCGGGCAATAAGGCCCTGACCGATGCCTTCTTCGCTTGGTTTTACACCCCACAGCAGCACCTTGGCGTTGCCCGTCTTCAGCAGCGAAAACGTCTGGGCCGGGTACGTATCTACCGAGCCGGTGACCAGCCCCGTTACCAGTGGATTCTGGTGTTCGAGCGAAAACGTCATGGCGGCTACCGGCTCAAAATCAGCACTATGCGTCGTCAGCGCGAACTCGTACAGGAAACCGGTTTCGCCATTCTGCCCGCGAATACCCAGTACACCCTTGTCTTCGCGCTTAGTGTCGACCTGCCCGCCCGCCAGTGCGTGAAGCTGCGGCGACTGGCCCCACAGTGAATCGACGGTGCTGTTGCCGAGTTTGAAGAAGCTGCAATCCACGTTCGAGAGGGTAACGCCGTATGCGGCCCGGCCATAACCCGGTTCGCTCAGGTCGGCAAAATGGTTGAACGTTTGCCAGTCGAGGCGGGCGTTCCGGGCGGCATAGTGGCCACCCTGCGTTTCTTTTCTGGCGGTCAGAATAGCACCCAACTCTTCGTGGTGGGTAGTTGGACTGATCAGGTTAAACGAAAATGACCAGGTCTTTACATCCCTGAAATTGGCCTGAATGCTGTCTTCCACCTCAATGCGTGCCGGGCCGCCGTTGGCAAACAGGGTGACGCGCACTGTATGCGGCACCGGAACAGGCGAAACAGCCTTGATTGTCACCGACACCGGACCCACATTTTCGACCACGACCGGGCGGCCTTCGTTGATGTTTACGGGATTTCCTCCAGCCACACCCAGGTGATTGACGTACATACCGTCGAGGGCCTTTACCAGTTGCCGCCCATTGGCTTTTATATCATATAGTTCCGTGATGGCCCCCGACGGGCTCAGCCGCAGCCGATAGCGTGCATTGCTGATGTACTCGCCAGAAACCGTAGCCGCTGCCGGTCTGGCGGTGGGCGTGCCGGGCACTAACTCAAATACTTTGTAGCCAACTGACGGGATGTTCTCGGCCAGAATGCGCAGAAATGGCCGCCCAGCCTTCGTAATAAACTGACTGGCAACCTCTTTGCCATTCGACACGTCGATCACACGAACCGGGAACGTAGCTAAGTAGGCCAGATCGGCGATGTCGGTACGTGTCCAGCTTAGGGGGTTGAATACATAAAATCGGGGCCGGACCGCTTTTTTGATCTGACTGCCAAGCATATTGGCTGAAAGCGCAAAGAGGGAGTCGACGTAGCTGGTGATTTGCTGCTGAATCTTGTTTTGCCAGGTGGCGCGCACCGACTGTTTCACCGGTCCATCGGCGGTCCAGTTATGTTCCCAGTACATGCCGAATGATTCCCAGGCCAGGTTTTTAGCGGTTGTCAGGTGGCTGGCAAACGCAGGTTTTTTCAACGCCACCAGCGAAGCAAGCGCCTCCGCCGACCGTAGTTTTTCCGTAGAGCGACGTACCCGCGCCGTGGTTTCGTTCATGGAGGCGCAGTACAGATCCCACTCATTGCCATAGCTCACCGATTCGGAGAGCAAGCGCGGGTAACTACGCGCCACATCCTCGAAAAAGTCTTCTTCGTTGGAAACGCGCACTTTCCGGCCAGGTTTCGTACCGTTTCGGGCGGCTTCGATAAACGGGTTGGAGACGAACGTTTCCAGATCGTCGTGGCCGTATCCGAACGCCCCCGCCACGTTGTACGGGTACGTTGAGTTCACCGAAATGGTATCGCAAAAGGCGTCAAGGCTCTCCACGAGTTGCCCGATTTCTTTCGTTGGGTTCACCGTTTTAATGATCAGTCGGCATTCGGCGTAGCCGCCAAAGGGCGTGTGGGCGTTGGGGCGGCCGTCGTATCCATACCACTTCATCAGCACGCTTGATGCGTCGAGGCCCGCGTACCGGTAAAGTTGATGCCGTCGGTTGGCGCGGTATTCGTAGGTCATCTGGCTACCGTAACCGCCAATGCCTTTCCAACTGTATTTAGCACCCGAACCCGCCCAGAGTGCGCTCAACCCCAGTGGAATCGTGTTGTTTTCCATTGCCTCGGCCAGCCTGAACCTAATCTTGTAGGTACGTTCCAGTTGCCCGGCATAGTACATTCCCCGCAGTACAGCCTCGGTTGGCTGAGCCCCGTAGCAGCTCACCAGCGTATTGAGCGGACTACCAATATGCCCTGATTTGATGGCCGCGATGAGCCGGTTGAACTGAGCCGCCGACCGGTACTTCTGATACGCCCGTAGCCAGTAGCTGCCATCGCAGTTGAAACGGGCCTGAAAATCAGCCGGATTACCTTTTGTCGAGTCGATCTGGTGCAGGTAAAAATCGAGCATATGGACAAACGCCGAGTCATACCTGGCCTCATCGGCCGTCCACATATAGTCGGTATGGTCGTCGTTGGCGATGTACAGGCGCTTCACGGGTTGTGCCTGCATAGCCGAAAAACAGCCCAGTAACGAAAGGATCAGGGAGAATTTTTTCACAAATTCGGAAAGTGTCGTCAAACCGGCGGTAGTATCAACCATACGGTTGTTAAACGGACCTCGCTGCACTTTTTCCCGGATTTACCATCGGCAAATCGTTCGTCTGGTGTACTCATTTCAGCACCTAGTCGAAGAAACATACGTTAGCAACTGGTTCTGAAATGAGTATATCAGACAAAGCACTGGATCACACCAGAATGCCCTGCGCTACGAGTTCGCTTCGTAAGGCGTCGGGGGTGGTGAAGTGGATGCTGGTAATTCCTAGCTGTTCGGCGGCTTTGATATTCCGCAGGTTATCGTCGATAAACAGCGCCTGGGCAGGGTCTATGTTGTACCGATTCAACAACGTGTTATAAAACGAGGCGAAGGGCTTGCGGTCTTTTTCAACGCCAGATACCACGATCCCATCGAACCACGACAGAAATTCGTATGTCGCCAGCGCAATCGGGAACGTCTCGGCCGACCAGTTGGTAAGCGCGTAAAACGTGTAATTGCCAGACGCCTTCAGCTCGGAGAAAATGGCCACTGTGCCCTCTATCGGCCCTCTCAGCATTTCGGGCCAACGCCCGTAATAGGCTCGAATGGCGGTTTCGTGCTGTGGAAACTGGCTCAGGAGTAGTTCTGTCGCCTCCTGAATGGAGCGGCCGCCATCCTGTTCTTCATTCCACTCAGCGGTACATACTGTCTCCAGAAACGCATGGCGTTCGGCTTCATCGGTAAAGATCGTTTCGTAGAGATAATGTGGATTCCAGTCGATGAGCACAGCGCCCAAATCGAAAATAATGGTCTTGATCATGGATAATTGGGTAATTGCGGACTAGGGCATCACTTTAGGGCCGTTTTCGCTGCCCTTCGACAGTCTTGCCCAATATACACTCGTTTCCTAAATCCGCTAGCTGGCCAACGCCCGCTTCACCTTTAACACGAGGTAGCGAGTATTAGAGTACATCCCACCAGTCTTTGCTCACGTTGGCATCAGGTGGCGTTTGTAACAACGTATCCGATGCGTCCAACTCGCTGGCAGGTGTCGACTGTTCGAGCGCAGGTACGTTGCCCGACGAAGTAGAGCCTGATCCGCCGACGAGTTTGTTGATCTGTTCCCGAAGTGCCTGCCCCTGTTCGGGCTTCACCATCGCCACAAAATTGGCGTACCCCATCACCACGTTTCTGAGGTCAGCCTGCTGATCAGCGACGGCGTTTCCCCAGCTTTTCCCAGCCCAACCCGTCAGGCTGATCTGGTGCAGTAATGCCCGAAACCGGCGCAGCGTGGCCCGGTCAACGCTCGGCTTTTCATTGACAACCACGCCCGTAACCCGCTGCTGACCTCCTTTCCGCATCACCGAAACCTTGTCAGGATGCACAGTAAATCCTTCGCTATCAACAATTTGCTTCACCGACCACAACACCTGTTCAACCTGTTTTGCGGCCGTGTCTGATGCGGAAAACGTCAGGTCGTCGGCGTAGCGGGTGTAGGCATACCCAAAAAGGGTAGCCATGCCCTGCAACCGGCGATCGAGCCGGTAGGCGATCAGGTTGCTAATGGCCGGGCTGGTGGGTGCCCCCTGTGGCAATCGCCGCTCATCGGTAGCCACGAAATAGGTACGTCCATCCAGCGAAACGGCATCGGTGGGAAGCTCGGTGCAAAGCAACGCCAGCAGCGTGGCCAACTGTTCGGCGAAACCCAGGGCGATAAACAGGCCTTTTACCCGCGGAAAGCTGATGGTCGGAAAAAAGTCTTTCAGGTCAACATTGACCACTACCTCCTGCCCTACATGCGGTTGCGCGTTACTGACAATCGACCGGCCGGTGGTGAATCCGTGCGCCTGTTCGGTGGGCGTAATTTTCTGCAACAGGTGTTCCAGTATCCAGTGCTGGGCTTTTTTCAGGCGCGGCATAGGGGCCGAAATCAAACGCTTCCCGCCCGACTTTTTAGGCAGATAAAATGATTTGTAATGCGTCACCGTAGACACGGGCCGATGAAAGGCCAGAAACCGCAATTCACTCAACGAAAGCTCCATAGCCAGTGCCAGTGCCAGCGGGCTTTCGAAATGAGGCAACCCAAACTGCGTTAGCCGGGTTTGGTCTGATGTGTTTCCGGCCAGCCCTTTGGAGACGCCTTCGCCCAGGTACGTCAGGTCTGCTTCCTTCTTTTTCTGCCATACTTCAGCGCGCTGTTTACGAAGTTCTTCGCGGCGTTTCTTTGTTTCTTCACGGCGTTGACGGGCAGCGGCCATCCGGCTTTTGCGCATTTCGGCCAGCATGGCCTGCCGGTTGTTGTAGCGATTCTGCTTGTCGATCAGTTCATTAAGCTGGCGTTGAAGTGTAGCCTGCTGCTCAATTAACTGCGATTCAACGGTGGGCTGGTCGGCGTTCCAGAAGCCGAGCCGTTTCATTTCGCCCAACACAAAAGCATCTTTTGAGCCGAGGTCGCGAATGCGGTCGTAAATTTCCTGACGGGTCATGCGTCTTTCGTAACGGATACGCCCGACAGTGTTGCGGAGATGCAGGGCCGAAAGCGGCCGTTTTGCAGAAGAAAAATCAATGCGTTAGTGCCAGAGCGATCAATAAATATACCTTCGATCAAACTCAGAACTATGCCAATCAACTCCAGGGGGAGGGGTACTAGTGCACTACTTACCTCCACAGGAGGGGCACCGAAAGTAGTGCACTAGTACCCCTCCCCCACAGTAACGATTGGCGTAGTGACGCGTGTGTAGTCTTACTGCCCGAATGACGAAACATCATTCTTTTCCCGAAGGAAACGCAAGGCTTTTAGAATCAACTCTGTCACTAACGCATTGATGCTGCAATCTACATCCCGACAAGTTGTCAGGCAATAACAATTAGTAATTTGTTAGTACATTTAAACTTGACTTCTGAACCTGGACCACCCCCTACTGAGGTACTCGTCCGTAGGCCATCCTGAGCGCCAGCATGTGTTCACACGGGCCATTCATCAGCTTGTTCTGCCCATAATAGGCGCAGTCGCAGGTGGCTTTGGCCATGCGCTCGTCCAGGTCAATCAGCAGTTCGGGGTGGTAGGTGTGATTACCGGCCGACGTTACACTGCCTTTGAGCCGAACACCTTCGGGCAACTGACTGGCCTGCAAACTCACTTTTCCATCGGCCACAAACCGATTGGCTTCCGCTTCCCGTGGGTTGGCAAACCGAAGCTGATCGGTCGGCAACGGGTCCTGACTGAGTTCACGTACCCGGTATACGCCCTGATGCAGGTCGTAGATGGCGCGGCCTGCCTGCGTATACGTACCCAGCGCAGCCAGCACCATTTGCTGATTGTAGCCCAACTGTTTGGCCAGCGCATCGGGCGTGGCAAACCACGTTTTCTTCAGTTCGTCGAATACCACCTGCGCCGTGGCCGGGGCAATTTCGCCGCGCGGGGCCATCAAATCGAAGTTACCCAGCCGCGACCAGTCATTGGCCGACCAGCCCGACAGGCCGAGCGTGAAGGTCATGTCGCCCAGATCGGCCAGCCAGAACGAGGGTAAACCCGACCCCAGCAGATGCACCGTAAACCCACGCGCCACCGGCACAAGCCGTTCCAGGGTTAACAGCCGACGACGTCCCCAGATGCGGATTTCTTTGGCTTCTGCGCCATCATACCGTGAGCGGGCACACACCATTTCTTTGTTCCACGGCTCGAAAACCAGCTTCACCGGCTCGCCGGGCGTGAGTTTGAATCGGATGGAACGCGGGCCTTTTCGCTCTTTGAACCGCCTCAGCATCAGGCAAATATCATGCACATCCATCGGGTGCAGGTGCAGCGTCGTGGCCGGTAACGTCATGGCCGACGACACTTGCAGAAAGCCACGTACCCAGCTATCGGGCAGGTCGATCTTCACTTCTTTGTACGCCTCTTCATCCGTGGTTTGCACCGAAAAGCCGGATGGGTCGATGCTGAAATCGGTCTCTTTGTAATCCCGTATCTTCTGAAATTCGTTGTACAGATCGGCCGAATAGTCGACGTTGGTGGTGCCGCAGGCAAACTCGTTGATCTCTTTGAAGACATTATAATTCGCCGATAATTTGCCATACGACGACTCATCCTGCGAAAAGCACTCAAAAAATACCTCATCCGGGTGAACCGTAATGACGGGGTCGAGCACGAACCAGGCATCTTTGTCACGTTCGTAGAGGAAGTTGAAATACCGCTGCCGGGCCGTAAAATAAGGCTGCATTTTGTCGTTCATCTGCCGCTGTACCGTTTGCAATTGCCCCCGCAGATCGGCGATGCGTTCTTTCACGTCGCCAATGTTCAGTTCGGCCATGTATTCGCCCAGCCAGATGGCCTCCTGCTGCGCGGCCCATTCCAGGTACGTTGTTTTGTCGCGGGGCTGAAACCGCATATCTGACACGACAACATCGTGAAGGGCCGAAATAGCCTCCCGAAAAGCCAGTTTCCGGTGCAGTTTTCCCACAAAAAAGGTAGGCGTGCGGTTGGTGTCGGGCGCAAATGACATGCCCACTGAACTGGCATTGCTCACCACCGACGTGCTGCCACTGAATTTATAATTAAAGAGCATCCTTGCTGATTCGTCTACGTGAGTGACTAACTACTTATAGCGGAAAAGCTACTTCCTGCCGCACAAAAGGCACCGTGATGGTGGCATAACGCGTTTGCAAACGGTGTAAAATCCGAAGGCAGGAAGCCTTGTCGCCAATGGCCGAAGTCGCCGACACCTCAGTCAGGAGTTTGGCAACGTACCTGGCATTTTCCTCCGATTTAAGCCCTTCCTGCTGTAAAAACGCCAGCACCCGATCTTTGGCCACCCGCCCGCGATGCGCCCGCATGAGCACCGTTCGGAAGTAAAACGCCAGTTCGCGCAGCCGTTCGGGCTGGTCGGTAGCATAGCGTTGCAGGTAGTTGGTGGCAAATAATTGAACCGCCTCGCCGGGGTGCTGGCTTAGTTTCATCAGGTATTCGGGGCCATTTTGGTCGGTAAAGAACCGGCCAATCAATTCGCGACCAAACGCCTGTATATCAGCTCGTACCGAATCGGCAATGGCAATCAGCGTAGTCGGCGACCAGTCGTCGGCAGTGTAGTGATCGCGGAAGAATTGCATGGCTCCCTGCCGCGTGTCGGCCCACTCCGCATCGAGCAGACGGATGGCTTCGTCGCGTTCGTACCGGATTCTGGGTACGTTGCCGTAGAAGAACTGAACCGCCCATTGCCGGGCCGCCAGCAGGTCATGGTTGCCCAGGGCAATGACCTGCCGAATGGTCAGATTGGCTTGCTCTGTCGACACCGACAAGGCAAGTAAACCGGTTTCCTGCGCCGGACGGTAATTGGCATACACCAGCCGAAGCACTTCTGGCATAGCCAATAGTGGCAACACATGGGTCAGGTACGTTCTGATAAACGTTGCCGCCGCCTGATGTACGCCCTCACCAGTTTCTTTATGGGTCAACATAAATACCAGTTCGGGCAGCAGCACCCGTTTGTAACTATCATTGAATTCATCCTGCACCGGTGGCACAACGACCAGATCGTCAGCCAGTTTACGAACTGACTCAACCGGACTGGCTACCAGTTTCGCCAGAAGTACAGGCGAAGGCAGGCTTCCATTGGCTTTCAGGAGCCGGACCACCAACTCGTTGGTTGCATCAACGGGAATCTGGATCAGATCGAGCAAAATGACCTCACTTATATTGGCAAAACCAGCCGAAGCATACGCCAATAACAGGTCCGTAACGCTTCTGATGCGTTTGTTGGTCAGCTCATCATTGGTTGTCAGCAGATGTAGCTGGGCAACGGTTCTACCCAGCAGTGATTGTTGTTGCTCAGGCGTAAGCGGGCGATTTTGCAGCATCGCACGGATACCAGTTCGCAGATTCTTGTGCTCAGACAGTGCCAATTGCAACACAAAACCGGGATCGGTCAGCGTAGTATCAGCGTATTGCTCAGTCAGTTGAAGGCCCAGTTCACGAACCTCGGCTACGGGGCTTTGCAACAACAAAGCGATCAGGCTGGTGTCGGGCCGATCGCTCAACCGCTTCTGAATCAACTCCACACCCCAACGGGCCGGAATTTCGAAGGGTGATTGCAGCAGTTGCGTCACCATCGGCAGGTCGATCCGCGCCTCTATGGCGGCATAATCGGGGTGACGAATCAGGTTTCGATAGGCAAACGCGTGAATTTCGTCTACCCGCGCCCGAAGCAGCAACTGCACATACGCTTGTGGCATAGAATCCCATAGGTTGGGATACATTTCTTCCCGAACAGATACGTCGGCCTTGCCCTCTGAGGCGGGAGTCGTGGCCGACTCGGTTTGTTGTACCCCCAGCAGTTCAGCAACCCGGCCAAACAGCGAACTCAGGACGCCGAGAGTCGTCGACTTCGGTTGTTGCGCCGCCACCGCGTTATTCGCTTGTGGCCGTAGTTCTTTTTCAGCCCACATGCCGTTCCAGTGAATGGCCAGGCGGGTACTGTTTCCGAACAGGATCTGGTTCATCAGCATGGCGTTGGCATAGGTCGGAAAGTACCGCGTGTAGGTAACGTACTGTTTGTTTCGTTGCCCCGGCACATTCTCCCACCGCGTCTCGTCATGCGAATAGCCCGCTTCGTAATCAGTCGCTTTATCGTAACTGATCAGAATGGCCGTAGCCAGCCGAACGTAGTTGGTGTGCCCGGCTTCGCCTAACGTAGTCAGGCTGGTTTGCAGCCGTTTCTGCATGAACTGCCGGGTCACGTTGGAATAGGCCAGTCGGCTATCCGGTTTTTTCAGTTCGGCCTTCACCTTAACTTTCGCCCCAATAGCCGATACGTACCTGGGCGGATCAGAATTCTCGCTCTCCGAATAATAATCACGCAACGGTTTGCTGTAGAAAGCGCGCGTTTTCTCGAACCGATAAGCTAGCAGGCCCTGTACCTCAAAATCGTCGCGGAGTTCGGCCGTTTTCAGCAGGTGCCGTGCCGCCCGGAAATAGCCCGGTCTGAATGGTATTTGCCGTAGCGTGGCAAGCAACGGCTGCCTCGCAAATGGGTGATCCGGGGCCAGACTATACAATGTTTCCAGCGTGTCGGCCTGCGGTGGGGTAGCCTCCAGCACCTGCGTCCTGAGCCAGCCTGTCAGGCCTGACGTATCGGCAACCGCAACAAGCGTCTGCACATCAGACGGCAACTGGTTTATCAGGTCGTTTAGATGCGCTTGCCGTTGAGTACCCGTAAGAAGTAGCAGTAAGGATTCGCCCGCTATTCGCCTTACTTTATCGCTGTAAATTGGGTTGGTAAAATAAGGCTGAATGGTCTGGATGGCCTGCACATCGTGCGGTGACCCGGCGCAACGACCCAGCGCCCAGATTGTCGAGTATCGCTGCAAATCGTCGCCTTTTACGCCACCGGCCCGTTCAACCAGACGCAGCAATGATGGTACCGTTTGCTGAAGCTTTAACTGGCCCGCCATCCAGATTACTTTCGATGGTTTCCAGGCAGTCGGGAAGGTATTTTGACCTGCTGCCAAGAGGGTAAGCCGGCGTTCAATGGCTTCTTCCCGACTGGCTGGTTTGTCGGTAACTACTACAGAATCTGCCGTTGGCACAACAACAGCTACGCCATCGGTGAGGTACCCTTTCTTGCGTTTTTCAGCTTCCAGGGCATTAAACAGCGCTTCTGCCTGCGCCAGACCAACGGGCGACGTCGTCTTCGAACTTTCCTTTAACGCGGCTCCCCGACGCCCGTAGCGAAAGTTGACGACGTACTCACCCGCCCCAACTTCGGCTAAATCAACCTCATAAACCTTGTCGGAATTACCTTCTTTGAAATGCAGTTTCGCTTGCCGGATTACCCTCATGTTCTACCTGTTCTGGCGGGCAAGATAGACAAAAAAGCAACCGCAGTTGTCGTTTAAAAAGTACTTTTCACGAATTAAAACCCTTGTATATACACATAAAATAATATATAGTTACTAAAAATAGCAAGGTAAATCGGATAGGCCAATCAAGCAATTACAGTGTAGACTTACTACTCCAAATGGTCGACGGACCAGGTTTTATTGATGGTAGGATCACAAAAAAAAGCCCCGATGCTTTCGGCACCGGGGCTGTACTACGTGATCGATACGGGACTTGAACCCGTGTCGCTGCCGTGAAAGGGCAGTGTCCTAACCGCTAGACGAATCGACCGTCTTTTAACAGACCTGACGTGTTTTTGATGACTCAACCACGCCGTCAGCGAATCGTGATGCAAAAGTACGGCGATGATCGTAAAATGCAACACCTACCCCTAAAATTTTCTTCAAAAAATGGGTTCAGCCCCTTTTACTGCTATTTTTGACGAGTAACAATCCGCTCAATCTCAACCTGTTTTACCCGCCAATGGCATGAAAAAAAAATTTATCGCTTTCCTTACCTGCTGTACATTTCTGCTCTGTACACCGCTGTTTTCTCAAAGTACGCTTCCCTCTCCGGCCCAGTTTCTGGGTTACACAATTGGCGAACGGTACACACCTCATCATCGCGTTATTGCCTATGCCGAACAAATTGCCCGGCTGGCTCCCAATCGAGTTAAAGTGATTCCCTACGGCACTACCTATGAAGGTCGGCAACTGGCCGTGGTAGCCATTGCCAGTGAAGCCAATATGGCCCGTCTGGAAGAAATCCGCACCGATAACCTGCGCCGGATCGGTATGCTGGCCGGGAAACCATCGGGCAAAGCACTACCTGCTATTCAGTGGCTGAGCTATAATGTACACGGCAATGAGGCCGTCAGTTCAGAGGCGTTTCTGGAGGTGCTATACGGCCTGCTGGAACCTGGTAAGGCCAGCTCCCAATTCACCATTTCGCCGAAAATCCTGGAAACCAGCGTGGTCATTCTTGATCCGGGCCTCAACCCCGACGGGCATGACCGGTATGTGAACTGGTACAATCAGATGCAGGGCCGCGTGGCTGATCCGACGCCGTTTGCCCGCGAACATAGCGAACCCTGGCCCGGCGGGCGCTACACGCACTACTATTTTGACCCAAACCGCGACTGGGCCTGGCAAACGCAGGAAATTACGCAGCAGCGGATGGCCCTTTATCAGCAATGGATGCCGCATCTGCACGGTGATTTTCACGAAATGGGCTACAACAGTCCCTATTACTTTGCCCCCTCTGCCAAGCCGTATCACGAAGATATTACCCCCTTTCAACGGCAGTTCCAGACCGTTGTTGGGCAGTATTGCAGTCGCTATTTCGACAAGAATCACTGGCTCTATTACACCCGCGAACGGTTCGATCTGTTCTACCCCAGCTACGGCGACACGTACCCAACCTACAATGGTGCCATTGGCATGACCTACGAACAGGGCGGCAATAGCCGGGCCGGACTGGCTGTTCGCAAAGACGATGGCGACACGCTGACGCTTTGGCAGCGCATCGACCACCATGTAGCCTCTTCGTTTGCCACCCTCGAATCAGTAGCCGACCGGTCGGCGGAGGTAGTGAAGGAGTTTGGGTCGTTTTTCGACAAAGCACAGAATACACCCGTCGGTTTATATAAAACATATGTAGTAAAGAGCGGTGGCGATGAAGGTAAGCTGTCGGCCCTTCGCCAATTGCTCGACAAGAACCATATTCTTTACGGAACGGCGGGCAAAGCACAGACGGTTTCGGCTGGTGGCAGTACCAAAAGTAAACCGTCAGGTACGTTGCAGGGCGTGTACAATTACATGACGCAGGCCAACGACAAGAGCGTTTCGATTGAGGAACAGGACCTGATCATCAGCGCTTACCAGCCAAAATCTACACTGCTCAAAATTCTCTTCGAGCCAAAGTCGATGCTGGAAGACTCGGTTACCTACGACATCACGGCCTGGTCGCTCCCCTACGCGTTTGGCCTGCAAACCTATGGCCTTACGAGCCGGATTGATCCGGTGGCGATAACGGCCAAACCGGCTTCCACCTCCACCGCTTCGGCGAGTACCGACCGGCCCTATGCCTACCTGGCCAACTGGCAGTCTATGCCGTCGGTGCAGTTGCTGGCGGGTTTACTGAAGAGAAAAATCCGGGTACGTACCGCCGAGAAGCCGTTTGAGCTGGCTGGTAAACAATATAGCGCAGGTACGTTGCTGATCACCAGAGCGGGTAACGAACGCCTCGGCAACCGATTCGACGAACTGGTTCGGCAGGAAGCGGCCAATCTGAACGTCACGCTGTTCCCCGTGACAACCGGTTTCGTGACGAAGGGCTCTGATTTCGGTTCTGATTTCGTTATGGCCCTGAAGGCTCCCCGCGTGGCACTGGTATCGGGCGATGGCACGTCGGCAACGTCGGTGGGCGAGGTGTGGCATTACTTCGATCAGGAACTGAAATACCCCATCAGCCTGATCAATGGCGCTGAGCTAGGCAGTGTGGACTGGACCCAAATCGACGTGCTGGTACTGGCCAATGGCTATTCATATGGCCGCATCTTAACCGATCGCACGCTGGCGTCGATCCGCGACTGGATACGCGGCGGCGGCAAACTGATTGCGATGGAACGGGCGGCGGGTGCGCTGGTGGGGAAAGAGGGATTCGATCTGAAGGAGAAGGATGATAAAGGCGATCAGGATAAGGCGAAAGGCAAAAGAGCATTAACCGATTCGCTAAAAATATACGCTGATCGTGAGCGGGTTGCCGTTTCGGACGAGACGCCGGGCAGCATCTACCGGCTCAACCTGGATGCTACCCACCCCTTGGGCTTCGGGCTTGGCGGCGGCTATTACACCCTGGTTCAGGACGCTCATAGCTACGATATTCTGAAAGACGGCTGGAACGTAGGTTACCTGAAAGACAGCAATTTAGTAGCTGGTTTCGCCGGGAAAAACGCCAAAGAGAAATTGAAGCAGACGCTCGCCATCGGCGTGCAGGAACTGGGTCGTGGTCAGGTGATCTACCTGGCCGACAACCCATTATTCCGGGGATTCTGGTACAATGGCAAGCTCCTGTTTGGCAACGCCGTGTTCATGAGTGGTAATTAACAGACAGCCTTGATAATCAGATGGGTTGAGTGCTGGGTCTGGACAGGCGTTAGTAGAGAAAAGGCAGATCACTACTAACGCCTGTCCAGACCCAGCACTCAACCCGTCTGACTTTCCAGACTACTCAATAGGGATATTCTGCGTGAATTTGTCTTTACCAGTTGTAATTCATCCAAATCAAAACCGGGCACTACATGGATTCTTTTCAGATCAAAGAAACTCCCACCGTATACGACGTCGCTATTGTTGGCTCCGGGGCTGGCGGCGGTATGGCTGCCTACATGCTGGCAAAAGCCGGCGCCAAGGTGGTGTTGCTTGAAGCGGGCGGTTATTTCGACCCTGCCGACCCGAAGTATATTACGCAATTGAAATGGCCGTATGAATCACCCCGGCGCGGCGCAGGCACCACACGCGCTTTCGGCGACTTCGACGCGGCCTGGGGTGGCTGGGACATTGAGGGAGAACCCTATTCGGCTAAAGCGGGCACCGAATTTCACTGGTTCCGGTCCCGGATGCTGGGCGGACGCACCAACCACTGGGGTCGTATTTCGCTTCGCTTTGGTCCCGACGATTTCCGGCGTAAATCACTCACCGGCGTGGGCGACGACTGGCCAATTACGTACGACGATCTGGCCCCTTACTACGACCGGGTCGACAAATTGATTGGTGTCTTTGGGTCGAAAGAAGGCATGCGCAATGAGCCCGACGGGCACTTCCTGCCTGCACCAAAGCCGCGTCTGCACGAACTGCTGATCCAGAAAGCGGGCAAAGGCATTGGCATTCCCGTGATTCCATCACGCCTGTCTATTCTGACAAAAGCCATTAATAATGAACGTGGTCAGTGTTTTTACTGCAACCAGTGTAACCGGGGTTGCCAGGCCTACGCCGATTTTTCGTCGTCGTCGGTGCTGTGTATTCCAGCGGTGAAAACGGGCAACGTTACGCTGATCAACGGGGCGATGTGCCGCGAAGTGCTTACCGATCCGCAAACGGGTCTGGCCACGGGCGTCAGCTTTGTGCATACAGGTACGTTGCAGGAACATACGGTACGCGCCAAGGCGGTGATGCTGGGAGCAAGTGCCTGCGAGTCGGCCCGGATTCTGCTCAACTCGAAGTCGGCACGCCACCCGGACGGACTGGCCAATGCCAGTGGTGTGGTGGGCAAATACCTGAACGATTCGACGGGGGCGTCGCGGTCGGCGTTTGTACCGGCGCTGATGGACCGGGTACGTTACAACGAAGATGGCGTTGGCGGTATGCACGTATACACGCCCTGGTGGCTCGACAACAAGAAACTGGATTTCCCGCGTGGGTACCATATCGAGTACGGCGGTGGCATGGGTATGCCTTCGTTCGGTTTTGGCATGGGGCTGGAAAACATGAATGGCAAGTATCCATACGCCAATGGCCAGTCGCTACCCGCCGGTGGCTACGGCTCGCGCCTGAAAGAGGACGCCCGCCGGTTCTACGGGGCCTACGTGAACATGGCTGGCCGGGGCGAACCCGTGCCACTCGAAAGCAACTACTGCGAAATTGACCCCACGAAGGTGGATAAATACGGGATTCCGACCCTGCGCTTCAACTACAAATGGTCTGACTATGAAGTGAAGCAGGCGAAGCACATGCAGGATACGTTCGAGGAGATCTTCAGTGCGATGGGTGCCATTCCAACCGGTCCTAAACCCGGCCCGAACACCAATCATGGCTACGGACTGGAAGCGCCCGGCAAGATCATTCACGAAGTAGGCACCGTTCGGATGGGTAACGATCCCAAACGGTCGGCACTGAATGGTTTCCAGCAAGCTCACGATGTGAAGAACCTGTTTGTTGTCGATGCGGCGCCGTTTGTCACGCAGGGCGATAAGAACGTAACCTGGACTATCCTCGCCAGTTCAATGCGCACGTCTGAGTACCTGATCGATCAGGTGAAGCGGAAGAATATTTGACTTGGTTTGTGGTTCGTCGTCTGTGGTTTGTAGTTGGCTGACGCAAGCGTATTGCTGACGCGTTAGCCAACTACAAACCACAGACAACGAACCATAAATTCTAACCTATCACCTAATGGCTACAGTACAACGGTTTGACGATTTGAACGTCTGGAAGGCGGCTCGCAAGTTAGCATTACTGGTATTCAATCAGACTCAGCAACTCCCGTTTAGAAATGATCTGGGTCACAAGAGGCAAATTAACGACGCGAGCGGGTCTATTATGGATAACATTGCGGAGGGATTTGGGCGAGGTAATCGTAAAGAGTTTATTCAATTTTTAGGCTTCGCTATGGGGTCAACGGATGAAGTTAAGTCACAACTCTACAGAGCCTATGACCGGTCTTACCTTTCACAAGAACAGTTTGACAGCTTATACCAGAAAGCGGATCAAATAACACGAATGACTGCTTCATTTATCAATTACCTTAAAACGTCGGAACACCGGGGTTTCAAATACAATACCCAATCGCCGATGGTCGAAGAACCACTAACTACGGACTACAAACCACAAACTTTTACTGTAGACAAACTATGAAGCGCAGAGATTCACTAAAAGCCTTGTCGCTGAGTAGCCTTGGCCTGGCTATTGGACCCGTGGAAGCGGCGGTACCGGCACCGCCCGACAAGAAGGTGCCCCTGAAAATTCCGGGCGGACGCCAGCCATTCGAGGCGGAGCGGGATGCCAAACTCAATGCCGAGCGTTTTTTCACCCCCGCTGAGCTTCGCACAGTTACGATACTAGTCGACATTATTCTGCCCGCCGATGCCAAATCGGGCAGCGCGTCGCAGGCAGGCGTACCGGCGTTTATCGAGTTTCTGATGAAAGATCAGCCTGCCAACCAGACGCCTATGCGGGGTGGTCTGGCCTGGCTGGATAACCAGTGCCGGAAACGCTTTAGCAAGCCCTTCGCGGAGGCAACCAAAGCGCAACAAATCGAGATGGTAGATTTGATTGCGTACCCGCAACAAGCCAAACCGGAACTATCGCAGGGGGTGGCGTTCTTTTCGCTGATGCGCAATTACACACTCACTGGTTTCTACACCAGCAAGATGGGCATTGAAGATTTGGGCTACAAAGGCAACACCCCCAACAACTGGGACGGCCCACCCGAAGCGGTGCTGAAGCAGTATGGGTTTATATGATTGTAGGGGCAACCCATCGTGGTTGCCCGCTTTCGGGCGCGATAGCGACCGCTAAGAAGCTAGTTGGTAAATCTCTGTAGGCGGGCGCTGTTACACCCGAAAGCGGGTAACCACGATGGGTTGCCCCTACAGGTTTTACCCCTAACTTTGCCCTGTATGGAACAAAGCACCTTCTTTCAGCGATTACGGCCCCATTTACTGTTCATTTTCGGGCTGTTCGTCATTACCTCTCTCTACTTCCTGCCCGCCTGGCAGGGGAAAGAATTACCGCTTCAGGACGTTCGGCAGGGCAACGCCGCCACGATGGAGTTGCGGCAGTACAAAAAAGAAACCGGGCAGTTCCCCAACTGGACCAATGCCTTGTTTAGCGGCATGCCCGGCTACCTCATCGCCCACGATTACCCAAATACATACGTTGGCCGGGCAGCGGCGGCCGTGCTCAGGCTATTTCCCCGACCGATTGACGTGGTTTTCATGCAGATGCTTGGCATGTACATTCTGCTGGTCGTGTTGCTGAGCCGAAACAACCTAAGCGGCGAGGAGGACGTCCCGGCACTCTCAGGTACGTCGCGGGGGTGGCTAGCGGCTATCGGAGCTGTAGCGTATGGGCTGGCGTCGTGGAACCTGATTACGATTGAAGCCGGTCATATTTCTAAAATTCTGGCGCTGGGGTACGGCCCCGGCATGATCGCCGGGCTGGTACTTTGCCTCCGGGGTCGCTACTGGCCGGGGGCGGCAGTAACGGCGCTGTTTTCGTGCCTGAATATCAGCGCCAACCACGTACAGATCACGTATTACCTGTTTTTATGCATCGGCCTTTACGCGCTGATCGAAGGTATCCGGCTGGTTAGACTTGGCCAGGTACGTCAGTTGCTGATCGGATTGGCGATCTTCGGCGTCACAACGGGCGTTGGTCTGGCTTCGTTCAGCAAGCGGCTGCTGGTGTTGAACCAATACTCGAAAGAAACGACGCGCGGCAAGTCGGAATTGACGGCAAAAACGACTGCCGTTACTGCGCCTGGACAAGCGGCAACAGCCGAAACGTCGGGCCGCGCCAAGCCTGCCGATGGGCTCGATGAAGACTACGCGTTCCAATATAGCTACGGCGTAAGCGAAGCGCTGACCCTACTTATTCCAAACCTGTATGGTGGCCTGGCCGGAGCGGGTTCACTCGATGCCAAATCGGCAACTTACAAAGTATTGGTCGACAAAGGTTTATCGGCCGATGAACTGATCAGTCAGATACCGACCTATTGGGGCACCACAAACGGACCTGCCTACGCAGGGGCTATGCTGGTATTTCTATTTGTGCTGGGCATGCTCATCAGCCGGTCGTCTCTGCGTTGGTTCATGCTGGGCGGTCTGCTGCTGACGTTGTTGCTGGCGATGGGCAAGAACATGCTGTGGTTCAACGGGTTCCTGTTCAATTACCTGCCTTATTTCAACAAGTTCCGGGCGGTGACCATGACCCTCACCATGACGCCCATCTTCCTGGGGGGCGGAGCAGCCCTGGCCCTGCAAACTTTGCTCACAACAAAACCGACCTTCAAAGCCATTCAGCGACCTTTTCTGATCGCTTTTGGCCTCACAGGTGGCCTCGCGCTGGTATTGGCACTACTAGGCGGTAGCCTGTTCGATTTTCAGGGAGCCAACGATGCCGCCATGTTTGGCCCCGAAGGTGGCGATATTCTACGCGCCTTGCAGGACGACCGGGCCGGTTTGCTGCGGGCCGATGCCTTCCGGGCATTCTTCTACATTACGCTGGCGGGCGGACTGATCTGGCTTTTCCTGACCGACAAGCTAAAAGCCGGGCTATTGCTGCCGTTACTGTTCCTACTGAATACCGTTGATGTGTATAGCCTGGGACGTCGGTTTATCAATAACCAAAGCTTCATCTCCCATTCAACCGTCGATTCGGCGTTTGAGGAAACGCCTGCCGACGCGCAGATTCTCCAGGACAAGTCGCTCAGCTACCGGGTGTTTGAAAATACAGGCGGTTTCGGTTTCATGAACGACAATCGGGCGTCGTATTTCCACAAATCAATTGGCGGCTATAGCGCGGCGAAACTACAGCGCTATCAGGAAATGATCAGCTACGCCTTCCCCGAAAACACCGACAACATCCTGAACATGTTGAACGTGAAATACGTGATTGCCGCGCCCGTTGATAGTACCGGACGACCGACGGGCAACCCGGCCCCGCAGATAAACCCCAATGCGCTGGGTAATGCCTGGTTCGTTCAGACGGTGCAGCAGGTAGCCGACGCCGACGCAGAAATGGCCGCTCTGAAAACCCTGCTTCCTCAGCAAACGGCCGTTGTCGACAAGCGTTTCGCCGACCAGTTATCGGGGCTTCCAGGTACGTTGACACCAGCGGGGTCGATTCAATTAACGGCCTATTCACCCGATAAGCTGACCTACCAGAGCGACAGCCCAACGGAACAGGTAGCGGTATTTTCGGAGATTTATTACCGTGGCCAGGAAGACTGGAAAGCCTTTGTTGATGGCAAGGAAACGCCCCATTTCCGCGCCGATTATATCCTGCGTGGCATGCGGGTACCGGCGGGCAAACACACCATCGAATTCCGCTTCGACCCGCCCGTGGTTGCGCTGGGCAACCGCCTCGACCTGTTCGCCAACCTCCTCCTGATTGCCCTGGTGGTAGCCGGTTTGTGGTTTTCATTGCGGGGACAACAGCCGATCAGCAGCAAGAAAATAACGGTAAACGTATAAGCCGTTTTTAGTAGCCATACGATTAGGTAACGTACCTGACAACCGCCGACCGATGCCATTGCCTCCCAGCGATGGCATCGGTCGTTTACGATCAGTGGGTTGCGTACCGCGGACTTCAGTCCGCATTTTATCGCCTGAAAATGCGGACTGAAGTCCGCGGTGCGCAACCCACTTCCGTTACCGTATAGCTGATAAATGATGAGGTATCAATGGGTTATGGTTATTTTTCAACTCACCAATAAAGCCAAACCAACAGGACCTAAACCGGCACCGTATGTCGACCAATTACAACGCCATTGCCAGGGAATACCAGGCTTCCAAAATGCTGCCCTGGCGAAAACACATTGAGTCATACACATTCTTTCAGGTAGTCGGTGACCTCTCGAACCTGCACGTGCTGGACCTGGCCTGCGGCGAAGGGTTTTACACCCGACAAATTAAGCTGAGGGGAGCGGCCGAAGTGGTTGGCGTCGACATCTCCGACGGGATGATTCAACTGGCGAAGGAAGCAGAAGCGCAAAATCCGCTTGGGCTGGTCTATCACTGTCAGGATGCGCTGTTGCTGAACCTAGACCAAAAATTCGATCTGATCTGCGCCACGTACCTGCTCAACTACGCCCAGACTGCCGACGAACTCTTTCGGATGGGACAGGTCATCGCCAATCATTTAAAGCCGGGCGGCCGTTTCGTCACCATCAACAGCAACCCCGATTATCAGGCGGCCGTTGAGGCCATGTTTCCGTATGGCTTCACGCGGGAGAACGCCGATTATTCGGAAGGGGCCGAAATTACCTGGCGTTTCTACCAGTCGGATATGTCGCACATTGCCGTCACGAATTACCACCTGGCCAAATCCACCCACGAAACCGCCCTGAGCCAGGCTGGCCTCTCGGCCATTCAATGGCATGCCGTGGAAGCATCTCCCGAAGGTGTTGCCGCCCACGACGAAGGCTACTGGAACGCCATCGTAAGCAGCCAGCCAATCATTGGCTTGTCGGCAAGCAAAGCGTAATCGCATGCTGACAAAGCGACGCTTTTAACCGCATATGTACTACAATAACAAAACGTTTCGGGCCGTCAGCAATAGCGGTAACGGAGAAACATCGGCCGAGACGATCTTTCACTATAAACAGGTTGGCAATGTACTCATGGCCGAGTACAGCGGCGGCCGTATTGTGGCGGGACACCTGCTGGGACTTGTCGATGAAGCCGGGCAACTGGACTTTCGCTACCACCAGATCAACACCGACGGACAACTGATGACCGGCCAATGCCAGTCGGTGCCGGAGCAACTGCCCAACGGAAAAATACGGCTACATGAAACCTGGCAGTGGACGTCGGGCGACCAGTCGTCGGGTACGTCGGTGGTCGACGAGGTTTGATTTGGTAGGCAATTGCAAAAAACCCTACCGGGCTATAAACGGGAACGTACCTGTAAGTAACCTGGTAACCAGCCAGTAAATATTGGTTAAGGTTACCCGCAACCAGCATCAGGTTGCCATACATTACCTTACTTTTGGTTCTATTCATCCTGCTGATTTATCGCTGCCGACACGTTTCGACCGCCCGTTTCAGGAGTTTGCTCTGCGAAGTACATCAACTCTCTCTTCTGTCCATGAACCTGAAACTACGCGATGACCTCATCGAATTCTACGGACGCATCATCCCCAAAAATCCGGGAGAAAACCCTCAACAGTGGTTCAGGCGGATATCCAGCGACCCGGCCCTTCTCGAGAAAGTGAAGCAAAAGATCAGAGCGGCTCCGTTCAACGAGCAGATCCGGCTGGCAGCTATGCGTCGGGCACTGGCTGTAGCCGGGGGGCAACGCTCCATAACAGGTGTTTCGGGCCCAAACAATGCCGCTACGGCCGCCAGTGCCTACACCAACGATTTTCTGCGCAATGATCAGGCACGGGCCAAATTTGCCCGTGAAATGATCGACTTTCTGGACGTGGGTTTTACTTATAGTTCGCCCGAAAACGGTAGTATTTTCTGGACGGGTGTTGATCCGGCAAAGTTGGTCAAGCAGGTGACCCGCTGGAACAGCGAGTTTTCGGATGAGCTTTTCGGGCAGTTGGAAGCCAACACGGATGCCCGTTTCATCGACGGCGCTTTTGACTGGAAAACGGATGGCACATCGTTACAGACCACTCAGTTGTATTTCGGCAAAGTATCTGAGCGCTACGGTTCAGAAGCAAAAGGGCATGTTACCTCCGTGCAAATGTGGGGGCTTAGAAACGACTCCATCTTCACCACAAAGGAGTTGCCAACGCTGTTACGGCACATGAGCGAGCAGATTGCCAAAGGAAAAACGCCGAATGTACAGGATATTACCATCGTTGTACTCGACCCGGTTGGCCTGGCAGAAGACTGCAAATGCTTTACCAACCTTGACATTGGCCGGATCAATATTGTTAAAAATAGCTCAGCCAACGCCTGGATATCTGGCCGACAGGACTGCGGTGTAACGGGCCAGCTAAATTCCATTATCCCCGTTCGGGTGAAGAGCTACTGGATGGAGCGCGGTCCTCAGCCACTTAGCCGGGCCGCCCTGAAGATTAGAGGCGATTACCCGCTTATCAAGCGATAGAAGCAGGGTGTTGGCTATTGGATACCGGACTGGTTACTAATCCAGCGTCCAATAGCCAGCATCCACCATCAAAATACAAGCAGGCTTCCCTCCTTTCCCACGTTCAGTGTTGCCTCCAGACATACCGGTATCGCCAGATTGCGCCCTTCGTGGCCAATAGGAACGCCAAAAGCAACCGGGTACGTATAGCCGGCAACAGCCTCGGCAATGACATCATATGGTGTTGTACCCGATGGCGTAGTCGTATTGTCGCGCATGTCGGAGAACGTACCCACAAGCAGGCCCGCCAGCCCGGCAATTTTGCCAGACCGCCGAAGTTGAATCATCATCCGGTCAAGGGCAAAAATGGTCTCGTCGATATCTTCGATACATAGCAATTTGCCCGTCCAGTCTACTTCAGAGGACGTACCCAGCGTATGCATAAGCATCGACAGATTACCGCCCGCTAACGTACCTGTGGCCGATCCCAGACGGTTCAGCGGGTGGGCCGGGGCCGCATAGGGCGCAACAGGTTCGCCAAACAGCCACTGGCGCAATGTTTCAACATCATCGGCGATGCCATCCAGGCGGAACTGCCGGGGCATGATGGCGTGAAGGCTGGCAACACCCAGCCGTTGCAGATGGCTCAGCAGCACCGTAATATCGCTGAAGCCGACAATCCATTTTGGCTGCGTCAGCAGAGGTGTGAAATCAAGTTTGTCGACCAGGCGATAAGAGCCGTAGCCACCTCGCGCCGCGAAGATTGCCCGCACCGACGGGTCATCGATGGCCTGCTGAAAATCGGCCAGGCGTTGTTCATCTGTACCGGCAAATGCACCCGCCTGCGCCCGTAAGTGATTGCCTTCGAGCACAGTTAACTGCCAATCGTGCCGTAGCACATCGAACGCACGTTGGAGGTCTTCGTACGGAAACTGGCTGGCCGGTGCCACAATAACCACGGTATCGCCCGGCTGTAGAAAGGGAGGAGTCTTCACAATGATCAATTAACAATTATCAGTTAACAGTTATCAATGAGCAGTTAACACTAATTAATAGGCCCGGTAACGTACCTGGATGCCGATCATTGTTAGTTGATCATTGATAACTGATCACTGTTAATTGAGTTCAGCGGGGTCGGTTTCGTCGAGTTGATCGAGGTCTATCAGTGAGGCTCTGCTTCCTTTATCGGTCCCGGTATACATCGGTCTGAATTTAGCTCCCCAGCGTACCTCATCGAACCGATATGAGTACCGGCTATGTACCGCCTGGTTGAAGGTGTCTTCAATGCCCCGCAACAAAATCAGGAATTCGGCATCCGACTCGGCCAGTTGTTCGGCCGTGCACCCATAGAGTGGGCTCTCATCCGTAATAGGGTGAACCAGTGTCCAGTTGGCCGGGAAGAAATTAACCTTACTGCGTTCGAGCTTAAGTGGATAGTAGCGGCGATACAGCATACCGTCTGCCTTTTTTTCAAGCCGCGACAGCGACACTTCAACCTGTACGTCGATCAGTTGATTGGTGCGCTGATTGATGATACGAAACATCCAGCCATTGATATCGAGATAAGGCGCAAAAATAGATGTTGCCGAGTACCGGATACTGGCTACGGGGCGCGAGAAACGGCCATACATCAAACCGGTAGCCATGGCAAAGAGCAGTAAACCAAACATGGATTCAATGGCAGCCAGACCGCTTGTCCAATACCCCATTGGGCTGATGTGGCCATAGCCCACGGTGGTCAGCGTCTGCGAACTGAAAAAGAAGGCACCCATAAACCGGCCAAGGGTCGTGTCGGGTGTTACGTTACTCAGCCCAACCAGGTGGTCGTAGCCAAGCAGCCCGTAGAAGGTCGCAAACAGCGTGTTGGAGGATATATAAAAAGTAAATACTAGGCTCAGAAACTTTGGCCAGGGCATGGTAATCAGCGTGTGGTAGAGGTTTACCTGATTCCAGAAACCCTGATGCGCCCGCACGACGTTGAAACTGCCATCTTTGTTGACCAGCCGCGACGACGAATCATTAATTTTTGTGCCGAAACCGAGGTCTTCCCGTTTTTCTTCCTGCTCAACGAGTGTGCTGCTGCCCCGGCGCCGGTCGGCCAGCCGTTGTTGAAACGATTTGTGGGGCAACGAGTCCGAACCAATACTCAGTTTACCGTCGAGCGTAGTCTTCTTATTCATAACCTGGGGGGGGATGCGACAGTAGTACAAATCTGCCCGCCGTTTGATTCACGACATTATTCCAATGGCGTACAACGTTTACGTAATAAACGGCATCCAGGTGATACATCTTTATGCCTTGAAACGTGATATTTAACCTCTATTACCCTCCTTTCATATAAAAGCAACATATCAAATGGCTTCGCTGCCGTTCTTTGCCTACCTCATCACCTACGTACCTGATCCATCCCTATGCTTCTGTTTCTACGAATCGTCTTCCTTTCTACCAGCATTCTGATCCTCAGCCTTTCTGCGTCACTGGCACAGGGCATCCGGGGCATTGTAAAAGCCAATACGGGAGAGGCCATGTCCTTCGCCACCATTGCCGCCAAAGGAACCACCCTGGGCACCATCGCCAACGAAGAAGGCCGCTACGAACTGGCACTTAAACCCGGTCAGTACGAGATCGTTTTTCAGTTTCTGGGGTTCAAAGCTGAGTCAAAATCCGTGACGATTACTGATGGGTATCAGGAAATTAACGTAACGATGACCCAACAGTCGATCACGTTGCAGGACGTAAAGATCGGCAAAAACACAGAAGACCCGGCGGTGAGTATCATGCGGCGAGCCATTGCCAAAGCCCGTTTTCACCAGTTGCAGGTGCAGCAGTTCACCGCCCGGGTTTACACCAAATCGTCGATTGTTGTGCACAAACTGCCGATGACATTCCTGTATCAGAAACAGTTGAAAGAAGCCGAGAAGGAAGCCAATTTTAAGGTAGGTCGGCCCGTATTGAATGAAACCATAGCTGAGGTCGATTTCCGATTGCCCAATACCGTCAAGCAACGCATTATCGCTAACCGCAACTCACAGGGTGACTTTATTCAGGTTTCCAGCTACTACAACGCAACGCTCTACACGCCCAAACTGCTGGGCGCCGTATCACCGCTGGCCCCCAATGCATTTGGGTATTACAAGTTCGAATATGAGGGCACATTTCACGAACAGGGCGTCGACGTGTCGAAGATCAAGGTGATTCCCAAGCAATTTGGCGATGGCGTAATGCGTGGCACACTTTATATTATTGAAGACACGTGGGCTGTCTACAGCGCCCAGCTAGAGACGCGCAATGAGCTGGGGTTCAGCATATTGACAAAGGTGGTCTGTAGCCCGGTAAAAAATGTCTGGATGCCGGTCAACCAGCAGTTCGAGATCAACGGGTCGTTCATGGGAGCCACCTTCACCGCCCAGTTTGTACGGAACCAGACCTTCCGCGACTTCACCCTAAATCCCGGCTTTGTGGAAGATGTGAAGGTGGTGGATGAGCGCTTCAACCCACCGGCGCGCACACTAAGCAAGACCGACGTGAAGAACCAGCCCTTTGCGGATGCGGTCGCAAAACAAAAAGAATTTTCGACCAAAAACATGAAGCAACTCGTCAAAGAATACGAGAAGCAGGAATACAAGGCACGAAAAGCGCGGAAAGAAGACGTGGCCGTAGTCCGAAACGACTCAACGGTGATCGATACGCTGGCCAAAAAGCGCAGCAATGCCTTCTGGGATTCGTTGCGCACCGTGCCGCTTACCAAAGCTGAGGTGGTCAGCTACCAGAAGGGCGACAGCATTGTGGCCATTCGTAAAGGCGTAACCCTGACCGATAGCACAAAGCGCGTACAGGCTGCGAAAAAGAAATCCCGGACCTCCTTCAACGTCCTGACTGGCACACAAACCTGGAACCCATCACGAGCTACGTCGATCACGTGGACCAGCCCGCTGGCGGCGGCCAATTTCAACACCGTGGAAGGCATCACACTCGACGCCTCGCTCCGCTATCGTCACCGCATCGACAGTGTGAAGCAGACGTTCTGGTCCTGGTCGGGGCTGGGGCGCTATCAGACTGGGCGGGGAAAATTTATTGGCTTTGGCACAGTAGGTTACCAGCATAAACGAACGTACCTGGAACTGTCCGGCGGGCGTTTTGTGGCGCAGTTGAACCCCGATAACCCCATCAGCCCCAGCCTGAATGGCCTGACAACGGTGCTTTTCGAGCGCAACTTCATGAAGCTGTTTCAGAAAGATTATCTGAAACTAAACGTATCGTCATTCCCGATCGAAGGGCGGTTGCAGTTTGGCGGCAGCCTCGAATATGCCGAACGCACCGAACTGGCCAACTACAAAGAAGGGATCAAGCCGCTGATCAACTGGAACCAGTTTAGTTACACGCCCAACCGCCCCGCCAATAGTGAAGTTGAAAGCGCGGCTTTTCCCGTGCATCAGGCCCTGACCCTCAACCTGAACGCCTCACTGCGCCTGGGCGAACTTCGGTATCGTATTCGCAACGGCAAACGCATCCAGTTACGCAATAGCGAAGCGCCGCTTCTGACGCTCAACTACCGCAAAGGTATTTCGGGCGTGGGCGGCTCTGATGTCGACTATGATTTTGGTCAGGTTACCTGGCGACATTCCGTTGAAACAGGCATCCGCAGCCGACTGGCTTATCAACTGTCGGCGGGTGGGTTCATGAACAGTTCGTCCGTCTTTTTCCCCGACGTCAAGCATTTCCAGGGTAACGAATTCTTTTTCCAGTTGGGCGACCCGGTGAGTTCATTCAGAATGTTGCCCTACTATCAATACAGTACGCCCAGTCGCTTTGCGGAAGCCCACGTACTTGGCGAATTTCGGCAGTTGCTGATCACCCAACTAACGCTGGTGCGGCTGGCGGGTCTGAAAGAAAACCTCTTCGTGCATTACCTGGGCACCCCCGCCAGCAGGAACTATACCGAAGTAGGTTACGGCCTTGATGGCCTGATTCCCGGTTTTCCCTTCTTCCGTGTCGAAGTGGTGGGACAGATTCAGGGCGGCAAGTACATGGGCACGGGTTTCCTCGTAGGTACGTCGCTGAAGTTTGGCAGAGACTGAGAACACAAAAAAGGCTGGTAGCATTTTGCTACCAGCCTTTTTTAATTCGATGTGATCCGGCTGGGATTCGAACCCAGGACCCATACATTAAAAGTGTATTGCTCTACCAGCTGAGCTACCAGATCATTGTCCAAATTAGTAACTCAATGTTGAGTACCGATTTGGGACTGCAAAAGTAGGCGTTTACACCTATGAACACAAGAGGAAGATCAAACTTTTTTCATCATTTGTGTAAGTATCACAGCCTCAGCCGCTTGCCGTACGTCGTGAACACGCAGGATGACCGCTCCCTTTAGTAAAGCCACCGTGTTGAGCACCGTTGTGCCATTCAGTGCTTCATTGGCGGTCACGTTTAGCGTTTTCCAGATAGTTGCTTTTCGGGATATACCGACCAGCACCGGCTCACTGAATACGGTAGTCAGCGCCGCTAATTCGTTGAGAAGTTGAAAATTCTGCTCGGCCGTTTTGGCAAAGCCAAAGCCCGGATCGATAATTACGTCGACAGGCAACCCCGAAGCACTCTGGGTACGTAGTTGGGCTAGCTGACTCGCTAGTTCATCGATCACGTCGAGCGTTACGTTCTGGTAGGTTGCCTTCGCCTGCATAGTCTGGGGCGTACCCCGCATGTGCATCAGGATGTACGGGACGCCCAGTTCAGCCACCGTAGCAAACATCGCCGGGTCGAGCGTGCCACCGGCCACGTCGTTGATCAGCACGGCACCCTGCTCAACGGCCAGCCGCGCCACATCGGCCCGGAACGTATCCACGGAAATGAGTGCGTCGGGGAAGCTATCGAGAATGCCTTCGATAACCGGCAGCACCCGATCAGCCTCTTCGGCCGGGCTAACATCGGCCGCACCGGGCCGCGTCGAATAACCACCGACGTCCAGGAAGGTGGCTCCTTCGTCGAGCATTCGGGCGGCAATTTCTACCTCCCGGCCCACATCGAGCCGGCTGCCGGCATAAAAGGAATCGGGCGTCACGTTCAGGATTCCCATCACCTTTGGCACCGTCAGATCGACAAGCCGCCCCCGGCAGTTCAGCGTTTTTTGCGTAATTTTGAGCATCAAAAAATATGTTTACTGTTTTCTGTTTACCGTTATCTGTTGCGCTGCTTACAATTGACGAACGCTTGTGGCAGCGCAACAGAAAACGGTAAACAGAAAACAGTAAACTGAATTTATGTCTACAGAAGCCCAATATCGGCAGGTCGTGCTGCGTTGCAAGGAGTTATTCCTGAAAAAAAACCATGATTACGGTACTGCCTGGCGCATTTTACGGCTGTCAAGCATCACGGATCAGATCTATATCAAGGCCCAGCGCATCCGCACCTTGCAGGAGACGGGCGTCAACAAAGTAGGCGAAGGCATTGAACCTGAGTTTGTCGGCATCATCAACTACTGCGTTATGGCCCTGATTCAGATGCAGTTGGCCACCAACGCCGACACGCGCACCGACATTCCAACCGATGAACTTGAGGAGTTGTACGACAAGCAGATGAATGGGGTGATGAACTTGCTGTTTGCCAAAAACCATGATTATGGTGAAGCCTGGCGGCAGATGCGCGTTTCGTCGATGACCGATCTGATTCTGATGAAGTTACTGCGTACCAAACAGATCGAAGACAATCAGGGGGCTACGCTCATCTCGGAAGGGGTTGACGCCAACTACATGGACATGATTAATTACGCCGTCTTTTGCCTCATAAAACTGACTCTGGAATAAAGTTTGTACCAACGCCTCTTTTTAACCTCAACATGAACGCAACGACACCACAGCCCCCCGTAAAGACAGGAACGCCCACGATGCTGACCATCGCCCGAATTGCCCGGTTCCTGGTTGGATTGCTCTTTATTCTGTCGGGCCTGATCAAGATGAATGACCCGGTCGGGACGCAGATCAAAATGACGGAATATTTCGAGGTGTTTGCCGAAGACCTGCCTGCGCTGGCGGGGTTCTTTCACGCATTCATTCCGTATATGCTCTACTTTTCGGTGTTTATGTGCGCCGCCGAAGTGGTGCTGGGCGTAGCGTTGCTGGTGTCGTACCGTCCCAAGCTGACTACCTGGCTGCTGTTGTTGCTGGTTGGCTTTTTCACGTTCCTGACCTTTTATTCGGCTTATTTCAATAAGGTAACCGACTGCGGCTGTTTTGGCGAGGCCCTGAAACTGAAACCCTGGACATCGTTTACCAAAGACGTGGTGCTGATGGTGCTGATTCTGTTCATTATCGGGCACCGAAACCGCATGAAATCCCGCAAGACGGGATGGGCCGTTTTTCTATCGTTTGTGCTGTCGGTAGGGCTTGGCGTCTGGGCCATTCAATACCTGTCGCCGCTCGATATGCTTCCCTACGCCGTGGGCAAGAACATTCCGGCGCAGATGAAGCCGTCGGAGCCATTGCGGTTCAGCTACATCATGACCAAAGACGGGCAGGAGTATGAGATGGAAAAGTACCCCACCGATACGACGTTCAAGTTTAAAGAGATGATTACGCTGAACGAATCGGCCAAGCCAAAGATTACTGATTATCGGGTCTGGAGCGATACAGAGGGCGATTTCACCGAGCAGAGTTTTCAGGGCAACAAGCTGTTTGTTATCGTGAAAGACCCCGCCACGATCGACGCAGGTACGTTGCCCGCCATCCGAACGCTGGTCAACGAGCTGAAAGGAACGACGGTGACGCCATTGCTGCTGACCTCGGCATCTGACGAAGCCATCAATGCGTTCAAGAAAGAGTTTTTGCTCGATATTCCCGCGTATAAAGGCGACGCCACCGTACTGAAAACCATCATGCGCGCCGATCCAGGTACGTGGTTACTCAGCAATGGCGTGGTACGTGGCAAATGGCATAACAACCGCACACCGGGCAAAGCCGAGGTATTGGAAGCGGTGAAGTAAACTTAGAAGTCCAACGGTCAGGGCCTAACGTCCAAAGTCGCTCCGCTACATCACCTTGACCAGATGTAGCGGAGCGACTTTGGATGTTAGACCCTGACCGTTGGACTTCCGTCCCATCTATCATGAAGAACATTTACCTGATTGGCATGCCGTCGTCGGGCAAGAGTACGCTTGGCAAGCGACTGGCCCGTGCCCTACATTATCATTTTGTTGATACCGACCGGCTGATTATTCGGGAAGAAGGGCGCAGTGTGGCCGATATTTTTGCGCAGAAAGGCGAAGCGTATTTCCGCGAAGCAGAGGCCCGTGTGCTCCGAACGATCAGGCCGGGCGGTAGCCTGGTGATTGCAACAGGTGGCGGTATGCCCTGTTTTCACGATAACATGGCCTATATCAAAGCAACGGGTTTATCGGTCTTTCTGGACGTGGCGCCCGAGGAACTGGCTCAACGCATGATCACGCACGCCCGGCAGTTTCCTACCACGACGCCTGAACGGCCACTTTTCGACGCTGATGATCAGGCACTACTCGATGTGTTACGGCAAAAGCAGATTCAGCGGTTACCGGTTTACCAGCAGGCCGATATCCAGATGACGGGCGATATTACTGAGCAAGACTTACTTACGTTACTGGGCGACTGGTTGTAGGTAGGTACAGCCACTCTCGTTTGTATATTTGTTACCAGTTTTTTCTGTGTAGCCTGCTGCCTTTCATGAACGCCCCGCTTATTCCTAACCTGATCAGTCTCGTTATTCCCGCCTTCAACGAAGAAGACAACCTCCCCTTCCTGGTTGAGCGGCTTCGGGCGGTGATGGAACCACTGGGAATTTACGAAATCCTGATTATCGACGATGGCAGTACCGACCAGACAAAAGCGGTGCTCCGGCAATTGAGCCAGACGTTTGACGAAGTTCGTTTTCTGTCGTTCTCCCGGAATTTCGGGCATCAGGTAGCCTTGCGGGCTGGCTACGACCATGCACGGGGCGACTGCGCCATTAGCCTCGATGCCGACCTGCAACACCCACCCGAACTGATTCCAACACTGATTAAAAAATGGCGCGAGGGGTTCGATGTAGTGTATACCGTTCGCACGCCCGACCCGAATCTCCCCTGGAAAAAACGGTTTACGTCGCGCAATTTCTACAAGTTTCTTCGCGCCGCTTCTGACCTGGAGCTTGAAGACGGCGCCGCTGATTTCCGCCTCCTCGACCGGAAAGTACTGAACGTACTGAAACAGTTTAAAGAGAACGATCTCTTTCTGCGCGGCATGATTTCGTGGATGGGTTTCCGGCAATGCCGCATCGAATATGAACCCGCTGCCCGCTTTGCCGGCACAACCAAATACTCGTTTAAAAAGATGCTGCAACTGGCCATGATGGGCATCACTTCGTTCAGCACCAAACCGTTATACGTGTCGGTTGCCGTTGGTTTTGTGATGGCGCTGCTGGCCGTACTGGTGGGCATGGAAGTGCTGTATGAATACTTTTTCACCAACGCCACTGTCTCCGGCTGGACCACGCTGGTTGTCTTGACAGTGCTCATTGGCGGGGTTCAGTTCATCGTCATCGGTATTATGGGCGTATATTTGGGGAAAACGTTTGTGGAGGTGAAACGTCGCCCGCCGTACATCATCGGTGACACAAGCGAGATTGAGGAAGTCATTACATGGCAACTACCAACCCCCGACATATACTCTTCACCGTTGACGTAGAGGAGTTTGATACGGCCGTCGAATATGGCCACGACCTCTCGCTCAGCGACCAGATTGCCGTCTCGACTAAAGGACTGCGCCTGCTGGCCGAGCGGTTTGATGCGTTGCAGGCGCGAACCACGCTGTTTACTACGGCCAACTACGCCCTGCACGAACCCAAGTTGATGAAACGCCTGGCCAAAACCCACGAAATAGCGTCGCACGGGTATTACCACACCACGTTTGAACCGGCTGATCTGGCCACGTCGAAACAGGCGCTGGAAGGCCTGCTCGGCCAACCCATCCGGGGATTCCGGCGGGCACGGATGGGCGAAACCAACCCCGACGACCTGGTAGCGGCCGGGTACGTATACAACTCATCACTGCATCCCACGTTCATCCCCGGCCGCTACAACCACTGGGGCGAGCCCCGGCTGCCCTTCCGCGAGAAAACGATCTGGCAGATTCCGGCTTCGGTAACGCCGCATATCAGGTTACCCCTGTTCTGGCTCAGCCTGAAAAACTTCCCATTTGCGCTGTACAAGCAACTCTGCCTGCAAACCCTCCGCGCCGACGGGTTTGTGAACCTGTACGTACACCCCTGGGAATTCACCGATCTGGCCCAATTTGACAAGATTCCCGGGTACGTTAAGCGCTACTCCCGCGATGAACTCCTCGACCGGGTTGAAGCCCTGCTCCGGTTTCTTCGGCAACACGGTGAGTATACGACTATGGGTGAATTTGCAGATACACTGACCTAGTGGTGTATTGCTTCGCGCTCGGTTACACCGGCCATGCCCGGTGCAAGTGATGCTCCGCTTTCGATGGCTTTTCTTTTAAGCTATCAATTTGAATTTGACATGCTTATCGTAGCGGAGCATTACTTGCACCGGGCATAGCCCGAACCGAGCGCGAAGAACACAGCCAAGAACACTTGAAACTCTTATCAACACACTTTCTCTCGTGACAAACACGCTTCCTACCAGCACCTTTCGCTGGCTGACGCCCTACCGGATGGCCGCCATTACGCTGGTTATTTTCACTGCCGTGGCGGGCCAGAAATATGCACTCGGGCAGTTTAATAACTACCTGATGTTTGCCAAGCCGTTTCATAACCTTCTGATCGACAAGACGATTTACGGCCTGCACCCAACGTTGTTTGAAGACAACTATAAGTACAGCCCCACGTTTGCCTGGCTGATGGGGCCATTCTATTACCTGCCCAACTGGCTCGGGGTATTGCTTTGGAACCTGCTGAACGCGGCTATGCTGGTAGCAGGTATCTGGTATTACCTCAGCGATTATGCCGATGCCAACCGGAAACGGACGATCGTGTTGCTGATCGTCTTTGCCGAAGCCCTGATCACCGCCCAGAACATGCAGAGCAATAATTTCATTGTGGGTGCTATGCTGCTGGGTATTTATTACCTGCGCAACCAGCGGGTATGGCTGGCGGCGCTGTTGTTCACCCTATGCCTGTACATCAAATTCTACGGGGTAGGAGCCGCCATTTTCTTTCTGTTCTACCCCAAAAAAGGGCAGTTCTTACTCGCTATGGTCGTCTGGACGATACTGCTTGGCCTGGCTCCCTGGACAATGATTCCCTGGAGTAGTGTAGTGAGCGAATACGTAGAATGGGGGCGTGTGGTGGTCGATAGTAAGTTGGGTACGTTGATTTCGGTGCCGGGGATTCTGGTGGCCTGGTTCGGCATGGCGAAAACAGACGGCAATCTGCGCATTCTCGAACTGATCGGCATTACACTTTTTCTGGCGCCATTTGCGCGAATCAGCCTTTGGCAGGATCGTACGTATCAGCGGCGTATGCTGGCGTATTTTCTGCTGTTTGTGATTATTTTCAACAAAATGGCGGAGTCGCCGACCTACGTACTAGCCGTAGTTGGGGTAGCCCTGTGGTGGGTAACGCTCGACTCGCCGGTGTCGACGCTCGACAAGGTGCTGCTGGCACTGGTGATTATTTTTACTTCTTTCTCACCCACCGACCTATTCCCTAAAGTGTGGCAGAATGAGTTCTTTGTGCCCTACAGCATCAAAGCGGTTCCCTGTGTGCTGGTCTGGTTGCGCGTGCAATACCAACTCTGGACTCAGATGAAGACGACATCGGAAATGACTTCCGATCCTACTTCCTTGTTGACCAACTGAATTACCTTCTGTTTGGCGTTCACCAACTCGCTACGGAGCGGGGCCGATGACAATTCGATGTAGAGCGTGCTCTCGCGGACGTAGAGACGGGTCGTACGCGAGGCAATGGCCTGCCCCATCATTCTTCCCCAGTACGCTTCCAGGTACGTTTCGTTGAAGCGCCCCCGTAGCTTGTAGACCTGTAACAGCTTGTCAAACGCTTCTTTGACGGTGGTGGTCCCTGGATTACGGGACGTCGCGGTTACATACTTGTTGTTGGTCATATCGGAGCAAAGCGTTGGGGGACTATTTACAAAGATACTAATCCGTTAATGCGACGGACTGTTTGCGGACTGAACATTTTTTTGCGACGTACCTGCCTTCCTGATGTGAGCAAACTGGTATACATCCATGAACCGTTGACCCTCAGCCAAGTCCGAGATCAGGCGGGGCAGTGCCGATGGGCCAACCGTAGCCAACCAGCGCGACACCTCGCGGCCAGCCGTCAGGTACGCCAGCATCACGCGGCTGTAGTCTCCGTAGAAAAAGTCGCGGGTCGTCTCGAGCGACGACAGTACCGGCACCACCTGCGGGCTGAGCCCTTCGGGGCCGTAAGCCCGGTATTTCCATTCGGCATCGTAGATCAGAAATCGTTCGCGGGCTGTGCTTCCACCACTTGAAAAACGATAATCGACCATCAACGCCAGTCCTTCGTTGAACCACTGGGGCACCTGCCGCTTGATCGTCAGCCAGCCCAGGCGAGCGAATAACTCGTCGTGACATAGTTCGTGGGCCATCACATCGGGGCTGTTGCCTTCCGGTCCCAGCACCAGGAACGAATCACCCCAGGGCATACCAAGGCTGCATCCAGCCCCTTCACCGCCCGAACAATACTGGGCATACTGATCCTGCGTGGGGCAATAAATGATCGTCGCTTTCCCCTGTTGCCTCCCCCAGAACTGCCGGATACGGGCCGACGCAACCTGTACATGACTGAATAATAGGTCGCGTTGCCGGGGCGTAGCGTCGGTACTGATGTAGAGTGTTCGGTCACCCGCCTTTACTGGCTGGAAATCGCTGGCGTGGACAATGGTCAGGCATCGCCACAAGGTTGGAAACAGGATGAACGTTCCAAGAGGCAGGGCAATCAGTAAAGCAACAAACCAACGGATGATAGGCCAACGCATGAATCACTCAACGACGAGAACGAACATACAGTTTTACGTTGGGTCGATTTCAGGGCGATAAAGACCAGTCCACTTTTGTACTGTCCGCCGTTCGTCGGGCAGAAACTGCTGTCTATCCTGTTTAATTCCGGGTCTATCCCCTTTCGTTTTCACACATTTTGGCCGAGCAACATCTTTGTATTGTACAACCGACTAATTATGAAGACGACCGTTTTACTTATCAGTGCTGCCCTGCTTACCGCCAGTTTATCGGCACCCGCTTTTGCCCAGTTTCCGGGCATGGTTGGCGGCGCTACTCAACCCAAAGCCCTGCCCGGCACAGCAGGTGATAATAGCCCCAAAGGAACCGCCAAAATAACTGGGTACGTTGTCGATTCAGCGCAGACGAAAGCCGTCGAGTTTGCCAGTATAGCCCTGTATAATACCGCAACCGGAAAAGCCGTAGACGGAACCGTAGCCGATGAAAAAGGTAAGTTTACCCTCGCCAAGCTAGTAGCCGGCCAGTACAAAGCCCTGATCACATTTGTTGGTTACCGCACCAAAACCATTGATAGCCTGACGGTTAGCAACGGCCAATCGCTCGACATCGGCGTTATCAAACTCAGTTCCAGCGTGAAGATGCTGAACGAAGTGACCGTTGTTGGCCAGTCGGCACTGATCGAAGAGAAGGTAGATCGCCTGGTGTACAACGCCGAGAAAGACATCACGGCCAAAGGGGGTGATGCGGCCGATGTGCTCCGTAAAGTGCCGCTACTCACCGTTGACCTCGACGGAAATGTATCGCTTCGGGGTAGCAGTAACATCCGGGTGCTGATCAACAATAAGCCCAGTACGATCGTGGCCAGCAGCGTGTCTGATGCGCTCAAGCAAATCCCGGCCGACCAGATCAAGACGGTGGAAGTAATCACCAGTCCATCGGCAAAATATGATGCGGAAGGATCGGGCGGCATTATTAATATTATTACAAAAAAGAACAGCCTCCAGGGACTGAACCTGAACGTCGATTCGGGCATTGGTAACCGGGGCTCGTCGCTGTCGCTCAACGGCAGCTACCGAAAAGGAAAAGCTGGTTTTACGCTTGGCGGCTTTGGTCGTGGCATCTACAACACCAAAACCGACACTCAACTCGAACAAACGAGCCGATCGAACGGTGTTTCGACCGTTACTCAGCAGAACGGAAAGGGCAAAAGCGAAGGTATTTTTGGTCAGTACAACCTGGGCTTTGATTATGATCTGGCTAAAGACCAGAGCATTACGGCCGGCGTACGGTATGGCGTTCGTAATTTCAGTACGCAACAGGATCTGGTCACTCAGCTACTCACCAACGGTATACCCGGATCAAGCATTAACCGGAACGTCGATGCCAAAAATCTGTCGGGCACCATTGATACCAACATCGACTACCTGCACACGTTCAAACCCCAGCAGGAATGGAGCATTTCAACATTGTATAGCCGGACTGATCTGACCAATAATTTCGACGCCAACCTGTATAACAATTCAGCCGCGCTGGTCAGCCGCCAGCGAAACCTGAACTCGAACCTGAACCAGGAATTCACACTACAAACTGATTACCAGACACCTGTCAAGAAAAATCAACTCCTTGAGTTTGGCGGCAAAGCCATTTTCCGGCAGGTAGACAGTGATTACAGCTACCTGTTTGGTGGTGCCTCGGGTGAGTTGACCACGCAGTCGAACAACAAGCTGGGCGCGTTGCTGTACCATCAGAACATTGCGGCAGGCTACACATCGTATACGTACACCACCAAAAAACGGTATACCTTCAAAGGAGGCGTGCGTTATGAACACACGTTCATCGACGCCAGCACGAAAGAAGGCGGCCCGATTGGTATTGGCGACTATGGTGTATTGGTTCCCAGCGTCAATGCCTCGAAAACGTTCAGTGGTACAACGTTCAAGCTGGGTTACAATCGCCGGATTCAGCGGCCTGGTCTTCAGCAGTTGAACCCGAACTTCAACGCCGCCAACCCACAGGTGATTACCGTTGGTAACCCGGCGTTACGCCCTGAATTGACCGACAATATTGAACTGGGCCTGAGCCGCACCATCAAGAAGACGTTTGTTACCGCCACATTCTTCGGCCGGATAACGGACAACGCCATTACGCAGGTTAGCCAGCCGTCGGATTCGCTGCCGGGCGCTATCGTAACAACCTATCAGAACATCGGTCGGCAACGTACCTATGGCACCAACGTTTTCGCCAACGTGGCGCTGACCTCGAAAATCAACATTGGCGTATTCTTCAATGGCTTCTACACCAGCCTGACGGGTCAGGCGATCGGAGAAAAAGGCATATCGCAGCAATTGACCAACAGCGGCCTCCAGATCAGTGGTGGCACAATGGCTTCGGCCCAGTTTGGCCACGGCTGGGGCGTTCAGGCATTCGGCTTTATGCAAGGCAACACTATTCAGTTGCAGGGCAAGCAGGGCGGATTCGGGTTCTACACGGTGGGTGTTAAAAAAGACATTGCCAACAAGAAAGGCAGTGTGGGCCTCGCCGCCGAGAACTTCCTGTCGGATCGATTCAATATTCACACCGTTCTCAATTCTTCTCAATTCAGTCAGGTCAACGACGTGTATCTTTACAACCGGGGTATCCGTCTAACCTTTACCTACAAGATTGGCAAGATGACGATGGATGCACCGCGCAAGAAAGCAAAAGGCGTAAATAACGACGATGTGAAGAGCGACGGTACTGGTGGCGGCGCCCCGACTGGTGGGGGCAGTGCACCGGCGGGCGGCGCTCCACGGCAGTAGAACTAACAACTTAACTAAAGCTTATCTAATGAAAACCAACAAATTCCTGGCCGCGACCCTGGCCGCCTTCGTCTCGTTCGGAGCGTATGCCCAAACCGTTGATGAGATCGTTAGTAAACACGTAGCTGCCCTCGGCGGTATGGACAAACTGAACGCCGTGAAAACGGTGGTTACTGATCGTTCATTAGCCGTACAGGGTATGGAAATTCCCAGTGTCACTACGGTTGTTGTAGGAAAAGCAATGCGCTCGGAATCAACTGTTATGGGCAACTCTATGGTTCAAGTAGTGAATGGCACTACTGGCTGGATGATCCGCCCGGCCATGATGGGTGGCACCGGTGACCCCGAAGATATGCCTGCCGATGCCCTGAAACAGTCGATGAGCCAGTTGTATCCGTTTGGCACGCTGGTCAACTACAAAGAGAATGGCACTAAAGTAGAGCTCGTAGGTAAAGAGCAGGTTGACAAGAAAGACGTGTATCACCTGAAAGTGACTCCGAAAGACGGTCCGGCAATTGATGAGTACGTGGATGCGACAACGTACCTGGTAAGCAAAATCAAAGCAATGACTAACGGACAGGAAAGCGAAATTCTTCTGTCGGACTATAAAGAAGTGAATGGCGTTAAATTTCCTAACACGATGGAAATCGTTGGTGGGCAGATGGGTAGCATCTCCTTCAACACCAACAAAGTAACGGTGAATGGCCCCGTTGATGAGAAAATCTTCACTAAGCCAACCAAGTAATTACCCGTCCTTATTTACCTTACCGAAAAAGCCGCTCAGTGTTGAGCGGCTTTTTCGGTAAGGTAGTGTCCTTCACCCAATACATTGAACCAGTGTAAGAACTTTCTGTCATCTGCTGGTTTCATCAGTAGCTTGACCAATAATTGATCAGTGGTAATTGATAATTGACAACTATGCCCACTACGCTTATACTTGGCGCCGGACTGGCCGGGCTGACAGCCGCCCGCGAATTGACTCAACATAATCACGACGTTATCATCGTTGATAAAGGCCGGGGCGTTGGCGGTCGACTAGCCACCCGCCGCATTGCCAACGGCCGCGCCGACCACGGGGCTCAATACTTTTCGGCCCGGTCTGCCGAGTTCCAGGCGCTCACGCAGACGATGCTCACGGCGGGCATTGTGCATGAATGGCATATCGAGCAGTCAGACCCGGCTTCGTTCCAGCATCCACGCTTTGTAGGCGCTGAAGGCATGAGCAGCATTGCCAAATACCTGGCCAATGGCCTGACGGTGCAAACCGAAAAACGCGCAGTGCAGGTTAGCCAGATAGACAACGGCTGGCAGGTGGCTTTCGACGATGGCCAAACGATCCGTGCCGACTCGCTGCTTGTGACGATACCCGCGCCACAGGTACTGGCGCTTTGGCAGGAATCGGGCCTTTCGCTTTCTCCCGATGACCAGGCCGCGCTGGAATCGATTCACTACGAACCCTGTTTGGCAGTGATGCTCCAGCTCAGTCAGCCCAGCAACGTACCTGCCCCCGGCGGACTAAAACTACCTCCCGACAGCCCCGTATCCTGGATTGCTGATAATCAGCAGAAAGGCGTTTCGCCCGACTTACCCACTGTAACGATTCATGCCTCCCACAGCTATAGCCAGCAACATCTGGACGACCCTGATCTGAATGCGCTCATTCCAGACCTTGTAGCCGCCGTAGCCGATTACATTTCACCCGGAACGATCGTTGGTCAGCAGATTCATCGGTGGCGGTACAGCAATGCAACCGTACGTTACCAGGAACCGTTTCTGGCCGCCTCAACGCAGGTCCCGCTCCTATTCGGAGGCGACGGTTTTGGACAGGGCAACGTCGAAGGTGCGTATCTCTCCGGTCTGGCCATGGCGCGGGCGCTACTCCAACAAGCGGATTTTCCGATTTAAGCGGAGTACATCCCTTTAAAATCAAAAAATCTGTGTACATCCGTTTGATCTACCCAATTCGTGTTCCTATATGAATCCCGCATACCCATTACTCTTCCGTGTGCCAACATAATCCGCGTACCTTTGCCCTATGATTACTATTGGCCAATATAACCGGCTTACGGCCCTGCGAATGACAAGCGTGGGCATGTACCTGGGTGACGAAGACGACAACGACATTCTGTTACCCAACAAATACGTACCCGATGATCTGCGTGAAGACGATGAGATCGAGGTATTCGTTTATACCGACTCGGAAGATCGCCCCATTGCCACAACCCTTCGCCCGGCTGTGTTGCGCAATCAGTTCGCTGCGCTGAAATGCGTCGCCATTTCGTCGTTTGGTGCGTTTATGGACTGGGGACTGGAGAAAGACCTGCTGGTACCCACCAAAGCGCAGGAAGAACCCATGTCGGAAGGTCGCTGGTATGTGGTGTACTGTGGCTACGATGCCGACACCGACCGGCTGATCGGCTCCTCGAAAATCAATGCCCTCGTTGATGATGAGGCGCCGGAAGGCCTCAAAGAAGGCGATGAAGTAACGGCCCTGGTTTACGAACGCACCGACCTTGGGCTGAATGCCGTAGTGAACGATCAGTTTCGGGGTCTATTCTACGCCAACGAGTTGTTTAAACCGCTTCGGATTGGCGATAAAGTTAACGCCTATGTAAAACGCATCCGCGAAGACCTGCGCGTTGACCTCAGCCTGCAGCCCGCTGGCTATGCCAAAGTAGAACCCAACGCGCAGGTGATTCTGGATAAGCTCAAGGCGCAGAATGGTTTTCTGCCGCTAACCGATTCGTCTGACCCGCAAGCCATTTACAGGCTACTGGAAATGAGCAAAAAGACGTTCAAAAAAGCCATTGGTGCGCTGTACAAGGATCGGAAGGTTGTGCTGAAAGAAGACGGGATTTATCTGGCATGATTGGCACAGACCTGACCATTGCCCGGCAGTGGCTCGAAGCAGGGAACGTAGTTGGTATTCCGACCGAGACCGTCTACGGCCTGGCCGGAAATGCCCTCAATGACGAGGCGGTGCTGACGATCTTCCGGGTAAAGAACCGCCCCGCCTTCGACCCGCTGATTGTCCACACCGATTCACTCGACAAAATACGCGGGCTGGTTCGCGACTTGCCACCCGTTGCCGAGCAACTGGCACGTACCTGCTGGCCGGGTCCGCTTACGTTGCTCTTACCCAAACGCGACCACGTACCCGACCTGACCACCTCCGGCCTGGATACCGTCGCGGTCCGAATTCCCGATCACCCGCTGACGTTGGCCCTGCTGAAGTCGCTCGATTTTCCGCTGGCGGCTCCCAGTGCCAATCCGTTCGGCTATATCAGTCCCACCACCGCGCAGCACGTAGCCGACCAGTTGGGCGATCAGGTGCCGTATATCCTCGATGGCGGCCCCTGCCCGGTTGGCGTTGAATCGACCATTATTGGTTTCGACGAAGCTGGTCGGGCGGTGGTGTACCGGCTTGGCGGCATGGCGCTGGAGCAACTGGAAGCCATTACGGGTCCTCTTCGCGTACAAACATCGAGTTCAAATCCGCAGGAACAGGCGCATCCGCAGGCACCGGGTATGCTTACCTCGCACTACGCCCCCCGCAAGCCACTGACGTTGCTGGCTGATGGTGAGGTTCCGGCGGCGCTGGGTACGTTGCCCGCTGAGCAATTTGCCAATTCGGTGGGTGCGCTGGTGTTCTCAAGTACGTTGCCCGGCATTCCCGAAGCCAATCAGTTGGTATTGTCGCCCAATGGCGATGTACTGGAAGCAGCCCGCCATCTGTTTGCGTACCTGCGTCGGTTGGATACACTACCCGTTACGCAATTATACGCCCAGCTAGTGCCCGACGAAGGCCTCGGCCGTGCCATAAACGATCGATTAAGACGGGCAGCGGCGTGAGTTCTGTCGGCATTGTAGTTAACTACTTTTGCAGTATGTTTCATTCATTGTAGTGCTATTCCTAACCAAACTCCCTATGCGTTTCTCCATCAACCTGTTACTCTTCTTTATTTCATTTACTACGGCGGTTGCCCAGCCGTATAAACTCGCAGACACCAAATCACCGGCAACCGTGGGCGTAAGCGCCGACCGGCTCCAACGCATCGACCGGGTGCTGAAAGAATACGTCGATCAGGGCAAGCAGGCCGGTATTATTGCGTTGGTCGTGCGGAACGGGCAGATTGTGTACCATAAAGCGTTTGGCGAAAACGGTAGCCCCACCAAAGCGCCCCTTCAGCGCGACGCCATTATGCGCATTGCCTCACAAACGAAAGCCATTACCAGCCTGGCGGTGATGATGCTGTATGAAGAAGGCCGTTTCCTGCTCGACGACCCTATTTCGAAGTACATTCCGGCTTTTAAGAGCCCCGTCGTGCTCGACACCTACAACGAAAAAGATACCACCTACACGACCAAACCAGCTAAAGGCGAAATCACGATCCGGCAGTTGCTGACGCACACGTCGGGGTTAAGCTACGCAGGTATTGGCACGAAGGAAGCCGTGGCCATCTACGCCAAAGGTGGTATTCCAAGCGGCATCGGCACGCCCATGTACAGCCTGTCGGCAACGATTCCGGCGTTGGCCAGGCTGCCACTGGTGAACCAGCCGGGCGAAAAATGGACCTACAGTCTCAGCACCGACGTACTTGGCTACTTCGTTGAAGTCATCTCCGGCCAATCGCTCGACCAGTTTTTTCGTACCCGTATTTTCGAGCCATTGGGCATGAACGATACTTATTTCTACATGCCCGCCAGCAAAACTGGCCGCCTCGCCACCTTATATACCGAAACTCCGGGAACGAAAGCCGTGGTACCTATGCCTGCTCAGTTTGGTATGACTGATTACCCAGCCAAACCAGGTACGTATTACTCAGGTGGCGCTGGTCTGTCATCGACGGCCTACGACTACGCTATTTTTCTGCAAATGATGCTGAACGGCGGCGAATATGGCGGAAAACGACTACTGGCACCTGCCACGGTCCACCTGATGACGCAGAACCAGATTGGGGCGCTCAATCAGGGCGACAACAAATTTGGGCTTGGCTTTGGCATTTCCACCGAAAAAGCGGCGGCCAAACTCCCCGTCTCGGTCGGCATGTTCGAGTGGGGTGGATTTTTCGGCACCAACTACTGGGCTGATCCGCAAAAAGGCATTATTGGCCTGATCATGACCCAGAAATACCCAAACTCTTACGGCGACCTAAACGATAAATTCCGCGTGCTGGTGTATCAGGCGCTGGATAAGTAGCTTACTATTTACCGTTAATTTTTCCTAATTCATCGGCCGTACACGATTGCGTAGAAGCGATCGTTGGTTGAAAAAGGCTATTTTTGTTCAATGGCGCGTAAGAAAAAAAATGTGGGTGCCTACCCAACCGGTCGAATCCTGTTTAGCCTGACCCTGGCGCTGTTGCTTATCGGCGCTTGTGGCCTGCTGGCCATCCAGTCGAAACGGCTGGTTACCAACGTGCGGGAAGGCAACGAAGTACGGGCTTTCCTGGATAACGACCTGGACTCGACAGACCGGCTCAAGCTGGCGAAAACGCTGGCCGATCAGCCATTCGTGGTCGTGACAGATGGCAAAGCACAGCTCAGGTACGTGTCGAAAGATGATGCGGCGAAGGAATTTATTGCGGAAACGAAAGAAGATTTTACGCAGTTCCTGGCCGATAATCCGCTGCATGCCAGTTACCGGATCCGCTTGCGCGAAGACTATTTTGCGGAGGATAAGTTAAAGGAAGTAAAAGCCAGTCTGGAAAAAATGGATGGCGTGTTTGAAGTCGTTTACCCCGAAAATATGGTCGACAACATCAACCGGAACATCACCAAAATATACGCGGTGATGGCTGTTTTTGCCCTGGTGCTGCTTATTATTATCGTTGTGTTGATGAACAACACCATTCGCCTGGCGTTGTATTCGCAACGGCTGCTGATTCGGAGTATGCAACTGGTTGGCGCGACGAATGGGTTTATTACCCGCCCATTCCTGACGCGGGGGCTGACCCAGGGGCTTATGGCGGGCCTTATTGCGGCTACTATTCTGTTCATTGCCTGGTATGCCGCCATCCTGGGCCTGCCGGAACTGAATACGCTGACCGACCCCCTGCAATTGCTGATGCTGGCGGGCGGATTGATTGTACTGGGTATGGTTATCGGGTTGCTAAGTACGCTACAAGCTGTTCACCGTTACCTGGACCTTTCGCTCGACGAGTTATATTGATGACATTGCCAACCACCGGTTGGCCCCTAAAAACGATTGAATTATATGGAATCTGTTCGCCCCAAAACACCCAAGACTGCACCAGTTACGGGTATTCCAACGCCGTTGTCGACCAAGCCAACGCCGTCGTATGTACCGGCGATGCCTTTCGGAAAGGCTAACTTCCAACTGATGATTGCGGGTATCGTGACCATTCTGGTTGGGTTCTTCATCATGACCATCGACACCGAACCGTTTGGTTTTGGCTTCTTCGGTCTTACGCTCGGCCCCCTAGTTGTGACAGCGGGCTTTATCATCGAGTTTTTCGCCATCCTGAAAAAACCAGCCGAAACAGCTAGCTAACTGGTCAACGGGTGTCATTTTGGGAACACAAAGCGGGTTACCTCACGGTCCACTCGCTTTGTGTTCCCTTTTTTTGTAGGTAGCCGTTCTTGTTCATCGTAGCTTTGGGACCTGTTTCACTGATACTATCTATATGAGTCTGTTTCATGCCATCATGCTGGCCATTATCGAGGGCCTGACCGAGTTTTTACCCGTATCGTCTACCGGCCACATGATTATTTATTCGTCGCTGGCAGGCATTAGCGGCGACGAGTTCACCAAGCTCTATACCGTTGATATTCAGTTCGGTTGCATCCTTTCGGTACTGGTTCTGTATTACCGCCGTTTCCTGCGCGACACGCGTACCCGCGCCGATATGGTCTGGTACAATGCCCTGCCCAGTTTCGCACAGAAGCTGGTAAGCCCTGTATCCGGTCAGCTCGATTTTTACCTGAAACTACTGGTCGCCTTTCTACCCGCTGCGGTGATCGGTTTTCTGCTCAACGACTTCATCGACAGCCTGTTAGAGAACGTGACGGTCGTTGCCATTTCCCTGGTTGTGGGGGGCGTTATCCTGGTTTTCATCGACCGGATCATCGAGAAACACGCGGAACGGGATTATGACATTACCTTTCCTGAAGCACTGAAAGTTGGTTTCTTCCAGTGCATCGCCATGGTTCCCGGCGTGTCGCGCTCAGCGGCAACCATCATTGGCGGCATGACGCAGGGCTTGACCCGTCAGCAGGCGGCTGAATTTTCGTTCTTCCTGGCTGTTCCTACCATGGCTGCGGCTACTGGCTACAAGTTGCTGAAGACGTACAAGATGCTACAACCGGCTGACTATCAAACATTGCTAATCGGAAACGCGATTGCGTTTGTGGTCGGGCTACTGGCGATTCGGGGCTTTGTTGGTTTTTTGAATAAATACGGTTTCAAGGTCTTTGGCTATTACCGCATCGTCGTTGGCCTGGCGATCCTGGGCCTGCTGGCCGCCGGAGTAAAAATTGATATTCTCTAATTCTGGCATGGACCCAAACCAGCCTACCCCCGAGCCGGGGCAACTCATTCTGATCGACAAGCCCCGCGAATGGACCTCGTTCGACGTGGTAAACAAGATACGCCGCGCCTGCAAGATCAAGAAAATTGGTCATGCCGGTACCCTCGACCCGCTGGCAACGGGTTTACTGATTCTGTGCACCGGAAAAATGACCAAGCAGATCGACAGCTATCAGGCGCAGGAAAAGGAGTATACAGGTACGTTGGTGCTGGGCAAAACTACCCCTTCGGTCGATCTGGAAACTGACTTCGACGGCGAGTTCGACACGTCGGGTATTACGCACGAGCAGGTACGTGCCGCCGCCGCGCAATTGACCGGTGAACTGCAACAGATACCGCCTATCTACTCGGCCATCCGGGTAAACGGCGAACGGCTATACGAACGGGCAAGGCGTGGCGAAACTGCCGATCAGGTGGAAGGAGGCATCAAAAGCCGGACGGTTACGGTCTCCACGTTCAACGTAATGACCAACGATTTCCCCACCATCGACTTCCGTATTGTGTGCTCGAAAGGCACCTACATTCGCAGTCTGGTGCGCGATTTAGGCCTTTCGCTCAACAATGGTGCCTACATGTCGGTCCTGCGCCGAACCCGCATTGGCGAGTTCGACGTAAAAGATGCCCATACAGTAGAGGGCTTTATTGAACAGTATTTAAACGGTCATTAGGTAGTCATTGGTTGTCATTAAGTGGTCATTCATTGCCGGAATCTGAACAATGAATGACCACTTAATGACAACTAATGACTACCTAATGACATTATAATCTATGATCGTCCATCGCGGCATCGACAGCTTATCGCCTATCCCCTACGCCGTTGTAACGAGCGGCACCTTCGACGGGGTGCATCTGGGGCATCAAACCATTCTGAAACGACTCAACGAAGTGGCTCGTGGCCATGCCGACGGGCAATCGGTTGTGATGACCTACTGGCCGCACCCCCGGACGGTGGTTTCTAACGACAGCCAGGATTTACGGCTGCTGAGTACACTGGATGAAAAGATCGAGTTACTCGAACAAGCGGGCGTCGACCATCTGGTGGTGATTCCATTCACACGGGCTTTTTCGCAGTTGACCTCTGAAGAGTTTATCCAGCAGGTGCTCGTGGAGGGATTAGGCACAAAGAAACTTGTTATCGGCTATGACCACCGGTTCGGTCGGGATCGCGAAGGCGGCTTCGACTACATTCAGGCCCACCAGACCGACTACGGTTTTGAGGTCGAAGAGATCCCCCGGCAGGATATTGAAGCGATCGGCATCAGTTCCTCGAAAATCCGCACCGCGTTGAACGAGGGAAATATCGACGCGGCCACGCGCTTTCTGGGTCGCCCCTATTCGGTAACCGGTACTATTGTAAAAGGCCGTCAGCTTGGGCGTACCATCGGTTTTCCAACGGCCAATTTGCAGGTCGACGACGCCATAAAGTTAATTCCGGCCAACGGGGTTTACGCTGTTGATGTAATACAAGGCGGGCAAACGTACGGCGGTATGCTGAACATCGGTTTTCGGCCAACGGTAGCCGGTGAGCATCAGACTATCGAAACGTACATTTTCGATTTTGACAGAGACATCTACGGCGAACACATGACCTTGCAATTCCGCGCATTCCTACGCCCCGAGCAGAAATTTACCGGCCTGCCCGCCCTGGTCGAGCAGCTTCAGAAAGACGAGCAAACCGCGAGGGAGCTTTTGGTTTAACGTTTAATGTTCAAGGGCCAAAGTCGCTCTGCGAATGGCTGAATACGTGGCTTAGCAGAGCAACTTTGGCCCTTGAACATTAAACGTTAAACATACACCCGCTCGTAGTATTCCGTTGCCATTCGTTCTGCGGTGAAATACGCCAGCACGTCGGTCATGCTTTGCGTCACTAATGCCTGCCAGTCGTTTGGGCGGTCGTAGTAGGTGGGCAGGATATGCTGCTCCAGCAAGTCGAAGATACCGTTGCGGTCATGGGCGTCCCGGACATCGGCGGTGGCCTGCGGGTCGGCTTCGGGCACGATGAAACTGTTCACGCCCGGTTTGGCAAATTCGCAAATCCACCCGTCGTTCGTTGATAGGTTGATAGCTCCGTTCATGGCGGCGGTCATGCCAGACGTACCTGAGGCTTCGCGGGGTACAACGGGCGTATTGAGCCACACATCGGCGCCGTCTTTAAGCGCTTTCGACAAGGCCAGTTCGTACCCCGTCAGCACGGCCATGTTGGGGTGCAGGTAGCTACGGTAATGCAGCCGGTTGAAATTCTGCTTGGCTCCTTCATCAAACGGATAGGGTTTACCCGCCCATATGATCTGAATTGGGTACGTTGAATTGGACAGCAGCTTTACAAAGCGCTCCTCGTCGGCCAGTAGAAGGTCAGGGCGTTTGTAGGCCGCAAACCGACGAGCCCAAACAATCGTCAACACGTTGGGGTCGAACAGTTTACCTGCCTGATCGGCCACGATATTCAGCAACGGTTGTTTCATGGCCCGTTTGCGGATGCTCATCGCTGAGGCGTCTTTACTCCGGTAGGCATCAGCCAGTTGCGTATCGGCCCAGTAGCGGTAATTCTGCGCGTTGGTCACGTGCGTTATTTCACAGATGTCGGGGTACTGCCCCCACATTTTACGTGCTACTTCGCCGTGCAGCTTCGATACGCCATTGGCACGCCGGGCCATGCGCAAGGCCGCCAGCGAATGATTGAACACATCTTCGTGAATACCCGTCAATTCGCGAACCTCATTGAGCGGGAGGCCACCGAAGAAGCTCAGGTTATCCAGGAAATGGATATTATGCTTTTCGTTACCCGCCTCTTCCGGCGTGTGGGTCGTAAAGATCAGCCGTTCCCGCAGCGTTTCTTTCGACTTATCGAACTTCTGATACAGGTGAAACGCCGCCGACAAGGCATGCGCTTCGTTGAAATGATACACGTCCGGGCTGTAATCGATCTCATCCAGAAATTTTGCACCGCCGAGCCCCAGCACCATACACTGCGCTACTTTCAAGGTGGGATCGTTGTCGTAGAGCCGGTACGAGATAGAGCGGGCCTGTTCGTCGTTTCCATCCACATCAGTGGTAAGAAAGAACATGGGCACCGTGTTGAAATGGACCGGATCGAGGTAGTAGGCACGTACCCAGATTGGCCGATCAAACACATTGATGGTAAAATAAGCGCCGGTATCCTGCAAAAATGAATAGATCTTCTCGCGAAAGAGCACCCCCATCGAATTATCCGGCATACGTACCTGATCATAGTACCCCTGCTTCCAGAGCATTCCGATACCAATCAGGTTTTGCCTTAGGTCGAAGGCACTTTTCATATGTGACCCAGCCAGAAAACCCAGCCCGCCCGAATACGTTTTCAATGCCTGATCCACAGCAAACTCCATCGAGAAGTAAGCTACCGACTTAGAAAAACGCGGATCAATCGCATATGGATGCTGAAAAGCAATGGGTAATGTAGTTGCCATAAAGTCAGGTTAAGAGTACGATGGTAAAGGTAAGTAAACCGTAAGATAAAGGACTTGATGCTTAAAGTCCAATGTTCAGCGTTGCTTTGCTGATGGCTAGCTCACATATCTAGCGATCAGCAGAGTAACGTTGACCATTGGACCTTACACGTTAAACTTTTTTTAAACCGGTAACGCTTCTTTTGCCCGATCAAACGCTTTACCAACTTTATAGCGGGCTTTACCGTACTGATACTGAGCGTTCAGTCTGTCGGCCAGTGGTGCATTCCGATACAGTGCGGCCAATGCAATACCCGTTACAGCGACGGCCGCCAGGCTCAGGCCGATTGTCCAGGCCGATTCTTTACTTTCCTGGGCGACCTGTTCTTTCGGTGTATTGAGCGTACGCATCTGGCCAGCCAGCATTTGCTGAGGAGCCACGTAGGCCATCACTTCGGTCACTTTGTTCTTCATGCCACCCGGCACCACCTTCGCCTTTCCGGCCATCAGCCCATCGTAGCCATCTTTGGCCACCATCGCTGCATCGTCAAGGATTTCGGTAGCCAGCGTATCGGCGGCGCCTGCTTTGTTGAAAAAATCGGTATCGGTTGCATTTGGCATCAGTGCCGTTATCGTCACATTGGTGTCTTTCAATTCATTCACCAGCGACTGCGTCAAATTCCATACGTACGATTTGGTTGCGGCATAAACAGCCTGAAGCGGGAAGGGAGTGATTGACACAAGCGAAGCCAGATTCAGAATCTTTCCTTCGTTGCGGGCCACCATGTCTTTCAAAAACAGCTTGGTCATCAGCGTCGTGGTGAGCACGTTCAGGTGAATGAGCGATTTCTCTGTCTCCCAATCGGTCTCGTTGGCGAATTTGCCATAGGTCGATACGCCCGCGTCATTTACCAGCACGTCGACGGTGATACCCTTGGCTTTCACCTGATCGTAGACATCCTGTGCGGCGTTTTCTTCCGATAAATCCTTACCGATCACCAGCACGTTTTCGGTGCCATAATTCATTTCGAATACTTCGCTGAGGCGGTGAAGGGTTTCTTCGCTCCGGGCCACCAAAACAAGATTAAACCCATCCTGGGCAAACAATTTGGCCAACTCCTGACCAATTCCACTCGAAGCACCCGTAATAAGTGCTGTCTTTCCGGTTCCTTTTTTCTGATTCATAACGTTGGTTTTTTAATGTACCATGTATGATGAACAATGTACATTGTCACTGTTGGAGGACGTACCTGAGCGAAGCCGTTGTTCATTGTTCATCATACATGGTAATTACTTTTTAAAGCTTATTCGGTCTGCCGAAGAAGTAGTTTACACCGAAGCGGAAACGGCCGCCTTTGTTGCGACCCGCCAGCGCATCGGCCTGATTGAAGTAGTTGCTTTCAAGGGCCAGTTCAGCACCGAGGTTTGGACGAATCCAAATCATGGTACCAATTTCCAAATTGACACTCTGGTAGCGAGCCTTCTCGTCGGCTCCAATGTTGCTCGACTTCTCGCTGCCAAAGTTGTAGCCAAACCCACCAAAACCGCTGATTCGCGTACGGAAGGGATAATAGCGCAGGAAAACACCCGTCTGACTAGCCCGGTAGCTGGTGTTCAACCGACTGTCGAAGCTAAACTGAAGGCCAGCCATCAGGCCGGTGTTGAGGAAATAACCGACGCGGGGCGCAAAAGCCAGGTACGTGCCACTGCCCGACCCGGTGCCAAAACCTAGCGACGCGCTGCCCATCATACTACCCTTCTGGAACCAAGTAAGTTGGTTACGCTCCTGATACGACCGGCTCTCTTCGTATTCTTCCCGAAATTTCACTTTCGCCCGGTCCGTAGCCTCGTTCACATCCTGCTTTACCTCCTCTGTCTTCTGGTTAATTCGTTCGCGCCGGGATGCTGAATCGGGCTGCGATCGGCTGTCCTGAGCAAATCCGCCTGCCGCGCAAGCCGCCATCAAAGCGGCAGTGTAGATAATCGTTTTCATAGCTAAGTTGAGTATGTCAATTTCTCTACTAACTAGGTAGATTCTGTTTGGTTTACCATAAAAGAGTTTCAGGTTTCGCCTATCAGGTGCTACAGACCCTACTACAGTTCAACAAAAAAGAGCCCCGCCTACTACCAAATCGTAGATAAGCGGGGCCCTGGAAACCTGAAACTTGAGACATTGCTACCCTACTTCCCTCAACCGGGCCAGTAGTTTGCCAACCTGCTCGGCTGAGGTAGCCGGAAAATTGGCGATGCGGATTTGCCCATCTTTAAACTTACCATAGCCGCTGCCTACGATCATATCGGCTTCTTTCACGGCCGCAATGACTTCAGCCGCTGGGCGTGTGGTTTCGGCCACAATGACCGTCTGAGACCGGTGCCGATCTTCTTTCACGAAGGGCGTGAACCCGTCGTTTGATTCCAGAAATTTATAAATCTGTTTGGCCCGGTCTTCGGTTTGCCGACGGATGGCCGCAATACCGGTTTTATTCAGATCAGCGGCGATTTTCCCCAACAGGTAAATAAACAGCACGTTGGGCGTAGCGGGCGTCTCGAACGTCTGGTAATGTTTGTGCAGCATTGGCAATGTGTTATGCGCACCAATGGTCATGGACTCGTATTGTTGCAACCGCTCAGCTTTTTCCAGGCAAGCTTCGTTGGCAATCCAGACGCCCAGACCGGCGGGCATACCAAAGGCTTTCTGCACCGAAAAGAAGGCCGAATCCACCAGCGCGAAGTCCAGATCGGGGTATGGTGCCGACGAGACCATATCGACGCAGAACAGTTTTTTGCTGTACTTCCGCTTCAATTTATGGATTTCCGTTGGCCGAAACTGCACCCCCGACGAGGTTTCGTTATGCGTGATGGCTACGAGTTCGGCATAGTCGGGTACGTCAATTTCGGCGGCATCGAATCCCTGACCGAATGGCTTTTCGTTAATGTGGGCAAACTTGTGCAGGCTCAACGCATAGTCGTAGAATTTCCGGGAAAACGACCCGTTTACCATGTGAAAACTTTCGTGCTCCACGCAGTTGAGCAACATCCGTTCCCACACTTCGGAGGCCGAACCCGTGAAATAGATTCCGTGGCTAGCCGGAATGTTTAACAGCGTGCGAAGTTGCTCATCCGTGTACCTGTATATATCCCGGAACCGCTGGCTTCGGTGCGATATCGACCCAATTTGTTCATCCATCGCCGTTCTCAGGTGCTGGGCAAAGGTCGGATACAGTTCCGCCGGACCAGGAGTAAAGTAGGTGTTTGTCATAGGTTAATCCGTAAAATACTGCGCTGTCCAGCCAAGGCTGTCAGGTAAATCAAAATTGAATCGATTGAATGCCTTCGTACTGGTCAATAGATAAGCGTTGGCAGGGTCTTTTTTTTCATAGATCACGGGCATCCGCACGCCAATCAGGGAGTTGCACTGGGCTTCCGTCAATCTACTTTTGGCCTTCCCAATGCAGGTATACACCCGATCGTTAACCCGGTAATCGGCATAGGCATCGTACCACCTGCGTTTCCCGTTACCGGTTTTGACAAACTTACTAATCGTACCGGTTGTGAATGCCTGATCTTCCCGGATCGCCTTGCGCTGGCTATTCCGGTAGAAAGCGCCAATCAATATTGGAGTCATTCCAATCAGAAAAGAAAAAGAAAGCAGGAGCATTTTCCAGGTGAACACCACCTTTTGAGGATCTTCTTTCTTTTCCATCTACGTTCAGTTTTGTTAATACAGCAACCGGAATCGAATCGTGTTATCAATGTCTTTCAGCTCCTGCACAACCTCGTCGGCGTAATCTTTCGAGATGTCGGAGATAACGTACCCAATGGTTTCGTTGGTCTTCAGATACTGGCCCTGAATGTTAATATGATATTTGGCAAATATGTTATTCATTTTCGCCAGAATCCCAGGTACGTTGGCGTGAATGTGCAGCAGCCGGTGCGAATCATGAAGCAGCGGCAACTGCAACTCCGGGAAGTTTACGCTGCCGTAGGTGCTTCCGTTGTTCATGTAGCTGAGTAATTTGCCCGGCACAAACTGACCGATATTCGCCTGCGCTTCTTCCGTGCTGCCACCCACGTGCGGCGTCAGGATTACGTTGGGCAGGCCGCGCAGTTCGTTGATAAACTCTTCATTGTTGGTCTTGGGCTCGTACGGAAACACATCGATACCAGCCCCGGCTACTTTACCGGATTTGATCGCCTCGACCAGCGCCGGAATATCGACCACATGGCCCCGCGACAGGTTCATAAAAATAACACCCTGTTTCATCAGCCCGAATTCGCGGGCTCCGATCAGGTTTTTATTTTCTTTTCGACCATCGGTATGCAGGCTTACCACATCTGACACGGCCAGCAGATCGTCAATGGTCTGGCATTTACGGGCATTGCCCAGCGCCAGTTTATCCACCCCGTCGTAGAAGTAAACCTCCATGCCCAGCGCCTCGGCCACTACCGACAGTTGGGTGCCGATGTTGCCGTAACCGACCAATCCGAGTTTCTTACCCCGCACTTCAAAGCTGTTGACCGCCGATTTGTCCCACACACCAGCGTGCATTTTATTGCTCTTCGGAACAATACCGCGAATGAGCATAATCATCTCGCCAACAGCCAGTTCCACTACAGACCGGGTGTTGCTATACGGCGCGTTGAACACGGCAACGCCTTTCTCGGTGGCCGCGTCGAGGTCGATCTGGTTCGTGCCGATGCAGAACGCACCGATGGTCATCAGCTTGGGCGAGCTTTCGATTACGCGGCGGGTTACGTTGGTTTTCGAGCGAATTCCGAGGATGTGAACGCCCTGCAATGCCTCGATCAGTTCGTCTTCGTCGAGTGCGCCTTTGCGAACGTCGAGGCTAAACCCTTCTTTTTCGAGCAACGCTACGGCAATAGGATGCACGTTTTCGAGCAGGAGTACTTTGATCCGGCTTTTGGGGTACGATTGGCTGCGACTCAATTTATTATCGAATAAAAACTCGTCGAGTGAGGCCGCGATGTGATCTGCTTTGGCCACCACTTTGGGACGAGAAACGTTTTCTGTAAAGGCATAAAACCGGTTGGCCAGCCCCGATTCCCGGATTTCGTAGTCGGTATACCCATCACCGATGACGTACACATCGCCGTCGAAATTCAGTTCTTTAATCAGTTTCACCTTGCCCCGATCCTGCGACAGCGGGTTGGTGTCATCGCAGCCAATAATCCGGCCCTCATCGTCAAACTCGAAGGTGTTGGCATACACGTTTTCTGCCTTGATGCCAAGCGCCGTAACGATAGGCACGATGAACTCTTTGAAGCCGCTCGACACGATAAAAATCTGATCGGCGTGTTCGGTCAAAAACGCCTGGTTGCGCTGAAACGAATCGGACACCATCGTTGACAGGCGCTCGATCAGGGCCGGAAGCTGATCGCGGTGGGCGTTCAGCAGTTTCAGGCGCATGTGAATGGATTGGGCCAGCGATAATTCGCCCGACATGCCCCGGTCGGTGATCGTTTTGATCTGGTCGAGCACATCATCCCGTTCAGGACGGCCAGCCAGCGATATTTCGCCCAGGATGTCGAGCGCTTCTACTTTCGTAAAGGTGCTGTCGAAATCAATGACGTAATAGGTCTGGTCGGTGGGCAATGCCGTTGATTGGAACGTTGGCGGTTGGGTGGTCATCTGCAAGAGGATTAATAAATCAGGTTGTTGTACATCAATCAGTTATGAATTGGTTGCCAGTGCCAGACTGACTCTCGCGATGAAGTGTAGGTACGTTATCCGATGGCTTGAGTGAGAAATTGAAGCACTCGTTCTTCGGCGTAGGTAGGGGCCTGCAAACCGTTGGCCGACGGGAAGCCACAGTGGCCGCCCTGCTCTGGAAACTCCATCCAAACACAGGTGAGTTCCTTTGCCAACGCCTCGGGGAAGCATTCAGGGGACAAAAATGGGTCATTCCGGGCATTCAGGACCAATGTAGGCACCGTTATTTTCGACAAAAAGGACAATGAGCTGTTCCGGGTGTAGTAGTCGACTACCCCGTCGAAACCGTGCAGCGGTGCTGTAATGAGATCATCGAACTCCCGAAGCGAGCGAATCCGGCGCAGATCAACCGTGCGCATAGCATCGGGTAACGTACCTGCTTTCAGCTTTACTTTTTCTTTCAGCGTTTTCTGAAATCGACGATTATACACCATACTGTCCCATTTTTCCAGTCGATCGGCGGTGGTCAGTAGCTCAAGCGGAACCGAGACTGCAACGCCCCGTTTTATAGCCGGATGAAGCTGTTCCTGCTGCTCGCCCAGGTATTTCAGCATGATGTTTCCCCCCGCGCTGAACCCAACCAGATGGATGGTTTGGTAGCCCGCTGCCAACGCCTGCTGAATGACCGTGTGCAGATCGCCCGTTTCGCCGATATGGTAAAAACGGGCCTGCCGGTTCATCGTGCCCGAACACGAGCGGTAATGCCAGGCCAGGCAGTCGAACCCGTACTGATTGAGCAGCCTTACCGTACCGGCCACATACTGCCGGGTGGTATCGCCTTCAAGGCCGTGCGAGATAATGACAAGCGGATTTTTCACCGACGGCTGCTGCCGGGGTGCCTCGCTCCAGTCCAGATCCAGAAAGTCATCGTCGGCCGTTTCGATGCGCTGCCGAACGTACCTGACGGAAATTTTACGAAACAGCGAGGGAACGATGGTCTGTAAATGACCAGTCCACAAGTAAGCGGGCGGGCGGTACGGAGAGGCGGTGATCAGCGGCATACCAGCAAAAAAAGGTCGCTACGTTCGGCGTAGCGACCTGCAAAGGTAAAACGTATGTTCGGGTTGACCGACCTACCGTATGCTGATTAGGTCATCGCTGTATATAACTGTAGAAGGGCGGAAACCAGAAGTAATCAGCGCCTTCGATAAAATAGGTCCGGCAGGTGTAGGGCTTGTCCCAGGAAGACGTGCATTGGTATAGACTTTCTTCCCGGTCGTAGGCAGCCTTTATTTCATTCCCGACTGCTGCTTCACAGCCAGTTGCTGCCCCATAAAAGCCGCTGATATACCACCGAAAGCACATCCATTTGCTCAGTACAGGTTTGCCCTTACTAAGCTGCGGTTTCCATTTGCCATTGAGCCGCACAAGCTGACTACGGATCGAATCTTTCTCAACGGCAGGCCCGCCATCAATCTGAAGCGAATCCAATAAACCCGTTTTGCTGATTCGAAAACGAACGGTGATAATGGATGTGTGGTCATTCGCTTCACGATACCACAGCCGTATTTTCGCCTCCCAGCTTGTGCCATCCCGTAACGTTGGCGGCTTGTTGGCGGTGTTGGCAGTCTGCGAAAAGGCCAGATCGGAACACCAAAGCAGGCCTACAGTAAACCACCATTTCCATGTACTCGCAACGTACTCCATCGGTAGTGACCTTGTAATTGATAATCAATTTACTCCTAATCGCAATAACGCTTCATTTCTCTCAGTTAAGCCAGACACTTAGCGCATCTCTATGACATACACAGGCTCCAGTAACCATTCGTTGGGCGACACTCTGATCAGCCTTGTGGGTTCCTTGCCGAAAAGATTATCCCACATGACTCTCATCTGATTGAACGACTGACTGGAGGGACAGGGCAGGTCAAGGGTGAATGAGGCCATGACTGGGATCGTAAACCAATGTCCGTTCATTTTGGCACAATTTTTACATTCCCAATACTTCTCGCTTTCACGAATGCCCTCTTTAAAGAAGTCGATCACTTGCCCTGGTAACTCGCCGGCAAACGCCACGCTATCAATCTTACCCGTTTGAGCAAGATGAAATCGATATGAACTAAGGCTGTGTAAGCATTTAGGGCCCATCGGTCTTTCTCTCTGCCGCCAATCAGTCAGGTAGAAGCCCATCGAAACCACTTTTTTTGACCTCGGCTCTACATAGTTGAACGTTGGTGGAACTACCTTTTGAGAAATCCCTTCTGAAGGGAATAAAAGTGAAGCTAAGAGCCAAAATAGGCTTAGTAAGTTAGTGGTTACACTTCGTTCCTTTGTAGCCATTTTTGTAGTTTTCACTTATCAGTTTAATAGTTGTCGCTTTGGCTGGGTCTAAGCTTTTTAGTGTTTCCCAAGCAGATGTTCCGTATAATCCAGCCCATGATAAAGCCATAGCATCTTGGGCAGTTACACTAAATATGCCTACTAAAGCCTCAGCCATTGGTTTGACATATTCGACGGCCATATCATTATGCTGTGCGTCTTCATACAGAGACCTACCTTTAGTTTCATTGTAATATCCATGTACTAACTCATGAATGATTGTTGCTGCAACATACTCTTTAGTCGCCAAGCCTAGAGCTTCATGATTCAGATATACAGTGCCGTATTGAAGTCAACGCAGGAACGACCGTTCTTAGAGTTACCGGTAGCAGCACCCGTAAAAATGCGGCCTTTTATCACCCCGTTCTTCACGATCCACCCTTTCACCGGGTGCCCTTCCCAATCCAGCACCCGTACCTTGCCCGTAAACGTTTGGGGGTCTTTCCACCAGTTTTTCGGGTCATCAGGCTGCGGCACTACCAAAAAGGCATACCGCTCGCCGTTCTTCTCCATCACCACCAACTGCAACGGAGGCCTCAAACCAGGCGCGTGTCTCGTCGAGACCGACCACATCAGCCGTGCTAATGGCTTCCTGCCTTACGGGAGCGCAAGAGAACACAAGAATAGAGCACTGGTAAGCAGCGATACGCATAGCTTTCTCATCTTTTATCTTTTTAAGAATGGTTCGTGTCAAATATAAATAACCATTTTTTAAAAGATAAAATATAAATAAATAATCTTATAGTTGATTAAATAAACATTTTTAAATATATTCAATTGTTTTTGGTATATCTATTTGTCCATTTAAGCTAGTATCTAGTTAAACTTCATCTTGCTACACGGAACCAGCCGTGTACGACAAAAAAAGGTCGCTGCCTGATTGGCAACGACCCTACAAGATATACGGTAGGCAAGCTACTTCTCGGCCATCAAACGGGCTACCCGACGGATGCCCATAAACCGATTTTGATAATAGTCGGCGTGCAGGTAATCGAAACGGATACCGCCGCCCCAGGCCGAATGAATGAATTTTATCTGGTTACCAACCACTTCAGTGATCATGCCCACATGTCCGATGTGGCTTCCGCCCGATGAATGACCTTTGAAGAAGATCAGATCGCCGGGCTGTGCAAATTCACGCTCAACTTTCAGACCAACGTTTCCCTGAGCGGCACTTGAATGAGGCAGGTCAATGCCAAACTTACTGAAGCAGAACCGGGTGAATCCCGAACAGTCGAAGCCCTTGGGCGTGGTGCCACCAGACCGGTAGCGAATGGAAAGATGCTTCTTGGCAAAACCGATAACATCACTGACAATGGGAATCTGATCGTAAAAAGAGGCGGATTCTGTGTTGGCTGGCGCAGCTTTGTCAGCGGAAACAACCGGCTTCATGTCAACCGTTACCATCGCAAATTCGGCGTTGGTCTGGGCTTGGGTGATGCCAAACGAGACAGCGAAACAGGCTGTCAGGAGCACTTTCTTCAGCATAAACGGACAGGTTAAGTCGTAGTTACAGCAGCTAAACTATGCCTGTTCGGCTGAATGACCAAACAAATGATGGTTTTTTGTGCTGATTACCTTCTACACTAGTGTGGAATTATTACCACAACTATAGTTAACCTACTGGCTTATAGACTTTCAGTGTCCGTATTAAAATTTTGTGAATTAGACGCTCGTCAGGTACGTTGCCCGGATGCTATCGGCCCTCCAGCACGTCGCGTTCATGGTCGGTGAGGCTACCCATGCCCCGCTCGTTGATCTTGTCGAGAATACGGTCAATCTCTTGCTGCCGCTGAAATTTCGCGCCGTTGTATCGCTCGTCCCTCGTCTCGACTGGCGTCGCATTCAGCGAAAAACCACTGATGTACAACCAGTCGGGGCGGTTGATCAGGAACAACAAAAACGCGATGGTTGGCAATGATAACAGCAGCGCAATCGGCCAGTTCATGCGCAGTACATCCGGTTCGATAGCACACATACTCAGCACGCCGACCAGGGCACCGCCAAGATGGGCATCGTGACCAATGTTACCAAGCCGCGACTTGATTCCGTAGATCGAGAACAGGATATAGAACAGGCCGTACAGCCACGCAGGAATCCGAAACGGCATAAACAGCGGACTGATAGAAATGCCGGGGAACAGCACGATCACGGCGAAAATGACCCCGGCAATGGCACCTGATGCGCCCGAAGCCCGGTATCCGTAGTTGTTGCGGTTGATGAACAGCGACAGCAGATTACCACCGAGCAGGCTGGCAAAGTAGATGATCAGCACATGCCAGGGACCCGCTACGCGCTCCAGCGTACCGGCGAAGGCCATCAGCGAGTACATGTTGAAAAGCAGGTGTTTCCAGTCGGCGTGCACAAAGCCCGACGAAATCAGGCGGCTGTATTCGTTATGAATCAGGACGCCCTCGACAGAAAAGATGTAGCGAGCCATCAGTGACTCGCGCCGAAAGGCATTAAACGTGATCAGGCTGGTAATTACCAGGAGCAGAAGGCCAATACTGCCAAAAGAAGCCATAAACAAGCAGGTGGTTTTAACGCGTATATGCCTTGAAAACAGCAGCGCCGACAACTAAATTCATTACCGTTGACATAGCGGGCTGAAGGGGTCGCTAACCGAAATCGTTGCGCAAACGGCCGATGCGCTGTATACTTGCACCATCAAGTCAATACGGTGCTGCCCGCCAGGGACCAACAGCCCCCGTTGATTTATACAGATGAGGGGAGAGACCAGGCTCTGCGAACCTCAGGCAACCTACCCATTGGCAAGGTGCTACGTCCTGCCCGCAACAAGGTGTTCGTGGGGCATATAAACCAAATTGACCACATGCGCTCTACAAGCTTCCGACGCTGTATGCCCGTTTCGGGCTGTTAACGTCACCACCGCCAGTTCTACTCTGGCCCTCCCCTGCATTCCTATTCTTCCTGTATTCCTAACTTAAAGCCTCTGGCTATCACCACTCTATTTATGGCTAATCAACCTCAGTTTGAGACGCTCCAGCTCCATGCCGGGCAGGAAATCGACGCCGTGACCCACTCGCGTGCCGTACCAATTTACCAAACAACGGCCTATCAGTTTACCGACTCGGCTCAGGGTGCCCGCCTGTTTGCCCTTCAGGAATTCGGCAACATCTACACCCGCCTGATGAACCCAACCACCGACGTCTTTGAAAAGCGTGTGGCGGCTCTTGAAGGTGGCGTGGCGGCTCTGGCAACGGCGTCGGGCCATTCGGCGCAATTTCTGGCCATCAACAACATCACCACCGTTGGCGACAACTTTGTTACCACGTCGTTTCTCTACGGGGGCTCGTACAATCAGTTTAAAAACTCGTTCCGCAACATTGGGGTCGAAGCGCGTTTTGCCGACGGCGATAATCCGGCCAGTTTCGAGCCGCTGATCGACGACAAAACGAAGGCCATCTACCTCGAAACCATCGGTAACCCCAGTTTCAGCATCCCCGATTTCGAGGCGTTCGTGGCGCTGGCCAATAAATACGACCTGCCCCTGATCGTCGACAATACCTTCGGCGCGGGTGGTGCTATCTGCGCGCCGCTCAAACTCGGTGCCCACGTACTGGTCGAGTCGGCCACAAAATGGATCGGCGGACATGGCACCACGATGGGCGGCGTCATCGTCGACGCAGGTACGTTCAACTGGGGCAATGGTAAATATCCGCAGTTTACCGAGCCGTCGCCGAGTTATCACGGCCTGGTTATGAATGATGTGTTTGGCATTGGCGGCCCGTTTGGCAACATCCAGTTCATCATCCGTGCCCGCGTGGAAGGCCTCCGCGACTGGGGTCCGTCGCAGAGCCCGTTCAATAGCTGGCTGTTGCTACAGGGGCTGGAAACGCTATCGCTACGTGTGGAACGTACCTGCGAGAACGCCCTGGCTCTGGCGCAGTGGCTGGAGCAGCACGAACTGGTCGAGTACGTCAATTATCCGGGTTTGGCGAGCAGCAAATACAACGCGCTGTCCAAAAAGTACCTGACCCGTGGCGCTGGTGGTGTGCTGGCGTTCAAGCTGAAAGCCGGTCGTGAAGCGGGTGATGCCGTGGTGAACTCCCTGAAAATGGTGAGCCATCTGGCCAACGTGGGCGACGCCAAAACGCTGATCATTCACCCCGCCAGCACGACCCACTCGCAGTTATCGACCAACGACCAGACGGCCGCTGGTGTTGAGCCGGGCGTACTGCGCGTATCGCTGGGCATTGAACATATCAACGATATCAAAGCCGATTTCGAGCAGGCTTTCGCCCAGATTGAACAGGCTGTTCTTAATTAGTTTGTGGTTTGTTGTGTGTAGTTTGTGGTTGCTCCGCCGCTGCGGTGCGCTGCTAATGAGCGGAGCAACCACAAACCACAAACCACACACAACAAACCACAAACCCTTTCTTCTTTCCCCTCTTGCATTACTTCGACTATAAGTTTTCGTACTCCCTTGAATTAGGGGAGGAATTGCCTGGTTTCAGACTGGCCTACACTACCCGTGGAACAATCAATGCCGATGGCAGCAATGTGATCTGGATTTGCCACGCCCTTACCGGAAACGCCGACCCCGGCGACTGGTGGAGCGGTCTGGTTGGCACCGGCAAATACTACGACCCGGCCCGCTATTTCATCATCTGTGCCAATGTACTGGGCGGCTGTTACGGCTCAACCGGTCCGCTGTCGGTCAACCCGGCTACGGGCGAGCCGTTTTGCCATGACTTTCCCATCGTCACCATTCGCGACATGGTGGGGGCACTCGATCTATTGCGGCAGGAACTGGGCATCGAACAGATTCACACTTGCGTGGGCGGGTCTGTGGGTGGGCAGCAGGCGGTTGAATGGGCCATTGTTCAACCCAGGCTGATCAAAAATCTGATTTTGATCGCCACCAACGCCGTGTTTTCGCCCTGGGGTATTGCCTTCAACGAATCGCAGCGGATGGCGCTGGAAGCCGACCCCACCTGGGCCGACAACGTACCTGAAGCCGGACAGCTTGGCCTGAAAGCCGCCCGGTCGATTGCCCTCCTCTCCTACCGAAACTACGAAACATACGCCTTTACCCAGGCACTCGACAACAACGAGCAAACCGATCAGTACAAGGCCGCCGGCTACCAGCGGTATCAGGGCGAAAAACTCGTTAGTCGCTTCAATGCGTTCACCTACTGGCTATTTACCAAGGCTATGGATTCGCATAACGTGGGCCGTAACCGGGGCAGTATTCCTAACGCGCTCGGCCTTATCGAAGCCAAAACGCTGGTCGTCGGTATTCATTCCGACGTACTGTTTCCGCCTTCAGAGCAACAGTTTCTGGCCCGCCATATTCCCAATGCGTTGTATGAAGAGATCAACTCGCTCTACGGCCACGACGGCTTTCTGATCGAATTCAAACCCCTGGCCCAGATTATCAGGAAGTGGGAAGCTACGTGATAAGTTGATGCATTGTGGCTTGTCAGAAGCGGCAATCGAGCATCTAATACCCGCCAACCAACATCTGATGTCAAGTACTGTGTATCTTGCAGGGTCATCTGGTGAAACACCGGGTAACGGGTTTGCCCGAAGCAACGCACTTACGAGTTACGAATCAGCCACATACGACCAATTATGCAATCACAAACTACGTCGCGCATTTTAATGATCCGCCCTGTCCGGTTTAGCTTCAACGAGCAAACCGCAGAGTCAAACGCGTTTCAGGATGCGTCACTGGCGGGTCGGCCAATGGATCAGGCGCAGGCCGACGCGCTGCGTGAGTTCGATGAGATGGTTCGGCAACTCCGGGCCAGTGGCGTAGAGGTAACGGTCTACAATGATACCCCCGACCCGCACACCCCCGATTCGATTTTCCCCAACAACTGGGTGTCGTTTCACTTTAGCGGTACGGTTGTGCTTTACCCCATGCAGGCCGAAAATCGCCGCCTCGAACGTCGTCAGGACATTATCGATGATCTGGCACAGCAGTTTCACGTCTCAAAAGTTGTTGACCTGACGTCCTTTGAGCAGCAGGGCAAGTACCTGGAAGGAACGGGGAGTCTGGTGCTCGACCGCATGAGCCGGGTCGCCTTTGCCTGCCTCTCACCCCGTACCCACCCGGATGTACTGGCCGAATTCAGCCGGCAGACAGGCTACAAAACGATCGCCTTTCACGCCGTCGATGAAACGGGCAAGGCCGTTTATCATACCAATGTGTTGATGTGCATCGGCGACTCATTTGCGGTAGTTTGCCTACAGGCTATTCAGGATCTTGACGAACGACTGATGGTTCGTCAGGAGTTGGAGCGGCTTGGCAAACGGATCATTGAAATCACCATCGAGCAAATGAATGCCTTCGCCGGGAATATGCTGCTGGTGAAAACGACACGCGGCCAGAAACTGCTCATCATGTCGAAGCAGGCCCATCAGTCACTCACCGAAAAACAGATCGACGTGCTGGACGACTATGCCTCCCTGCAAATCGTTGATCTGGCTACGATCGAGGCCAACGGTGGCGGGTCGGCCCGTTGCATGATGGCCGAAGTACATCTACCGGTCAAGTAACTGGTAAACGGATTTGCTGGCATCAGTGTTACCCCATTATGGAACCAGTTACAGACCAAACCACCCTGCCTCTTCCCGGCAAACAGCCAGTCAAGTCTAGTGTGTCGGCCCCGCCAACGCGCTTTGGGGCTTGTCTGCTTTTTGCTGCGAATGCCCTGGCCCGGTCCGTAACGGCAGTGGGAGATGGTGAGTTTGCCAAGATGGGGCTCTCCTACTCGCATGCTTACCTGCTGAGCGAAATTGCCATGAATCCGGGGACAACACCAACGTACCTGAGCGAAACGTTGTTTCTTACGCCGTCTACCATCACGCGGTTAATTGAAAAACTGGAGAGCAAAGGATTAGCCCGTCGGGAGACAGTAGGCAAGTATACGATGGTGTTTGCCACAGAAGCAGGTGCTCAACTGGCCCCGGCCGTAACCGATGCCTGGCAAGCCAACTGGGCCAAGTTTACCGACGTACTGGGCGAAGAGGAAGCGATTGCGCTGACGAAGCAGATTTTTGCCGCCGCTGAGCGCTTTAGCGACGCTGATACAGATGAATAGCCGGCCGCAGGTTATTGAGCTGATGGATTGTCGATGTGCATGTCGGTAACATTCCAGCAGGTCAACCCCGGCGAATCTTTGCATTCAAACAGCGCAAATTCGTTGATGCCCGGTGAAAGTCGCTCGAAATAAAGGACAAATTTTGCTTTTTCGCCTGCCTGAACATCGATATGGTCGGGTGTCAGCCGTATACCTTCCGCTTTCACAAACGCAAAGGTTTCTTTCCCATCAGGGCTGATCAGTTGAGCCTTCGGATCAATCGAAATCTGGGTGGATGCACTACTGCCATACTGACCACGGGCATGGTCGAAGGTCATGTAGAGAACGGTATATTTTGCGGTCAGACGAATATCGGTCACGCTCAGTTGCGCGTCGTTGCTGTGGCCAAGTCCACCAATCGGATCAGGCAGAATACGCCGGTTCAGTTCCTCTATTGGCGAGGCCTTCACATAATACTCCGTTTCGTCGGCTGGCTGATGGCCGGGGGTTGGCCGGGTGGTTGTGCAGGCTACGAATAGTCCGCAGAGGGCGGTTAAAAGCAGGAGCCGTTTCATCGGAACAACTTGTTGAGAAGCAATGCGTATATGTGAAACCTGAATTCTGTTCATTGAGTTAGTAAACTAGCAAAAAATTCAGTTAATCGCCACTTATGAACTACGCTCAACTAGCCACCAGAACCCTGCTACTCCTGTTTCTTTCTTTTTCGGGTCTGGTTTCCTGCAAAAAAGACGATCCGGCTCAGGCTATTGCCGCCCGCGCCGACCTGCTGGTAGCCAACGACTGGCGGCTGACCCGCATCACCGATACCAACGGCAGCGTCATTGCGGTAAATCGGCTCGGAGTTGGTGCGCTGGCCCTCAACTTTGCCGATATTCAGTTTACCGATAAGAATGTTGCCCGCGCCATCGACCGCAGCACCAAACAGATTATCAACGGCGGCACCTGGTATCTTGTCCAGGAAAACACAGCTCTCGACGTAAACGTGACCGGATTCGCTGGTATCTTCCCCATTATCGACCTCTCGAAAACGAAACTGATCATCCGCCAGAATACAACTGTCGATGGTCAAAAAACGGATGTTAATCTGGAGTTCGCCCCGTCCGTTTAGTGGTTTCCAAACCTACAAGGTCCAAAAAGACCTTACAGGTTTATGATCTTCGCCCATGCCCGTCAACATAAAAGAGCTTTTTACCACTATCGCGCATCCGGGACGAGTGGACTGGATTAGTATTCGGCCCCAGCGGAACGTACCTGTGGAGCCGGTAGACCAAGTGACCATTTCCGAACAGAACGGCCTACTGGGCGATCACTATTCGGGCCAGAACGGCAAGCGCCATATTACGCTGATTCAGGCCGAACACCTGCCTGCTATCGCCGCTTTTGTGGGACTATCTGAAGTAGACCCGTCTCTGCTAAGACGCAACATTGTGGTGTCGGGTCTGAACCTGCTCGCGTTGAAAGGCCAGCAGTTCCGGCTTGGCAACGAGGTAATTCTTGAATACACCGGCGAGTGTCATCCCTGCTCAAAGATGGAAACCGCCCTCGGCGAAGGCGGCTATAACGCTCTGCGCGGCCACGGTGGCATTACTGCCCGCGTCATCAGTGGCGGCCAGGTACGTGTTGGCGATGAGGTGAAGTTGGTGTGAAGTCAACGTTTGAAGTCCAATCTCCAAGGTAGCTTTGCTAAGCAGCATCGCCTCTTTGGAGATTGGACTTTAAACGTTGAACCTAAATCATCGCGGCCTAACCAGCCGGTCCCAGGTCATTTCGGTGAAGTCGGTGATGACGTCGTTGGTCACTTCGGCCAGTTCATCAGTGGTATGCGTTGTTGCCACACCGATGACGCGGGCACCAGCAGCACGACCGGCTTTTACACCCGTCATCGAATCTTCAAAGACAACTGATTCTTCTGACGATACGCCGAGCATGGCCATCGCTTTCAGGTAGATCTCGGGGTCGGGTTTGGGACGGCTAACCAGTTTTTCGTGTAGCAACTCGTCGAAAAAAGGGCGGAGTTCCAGCGCGTCCATCACAAAGTCCAGGTTCTCGACGGGTGCCGACGTAGCCACTGCCGTTTTGATGCCGTGTTCTTTCAGCGTGGTCAGAAAGGCGACCAGACCCGGCACGGCCATGATGTCAGGTGCATAAAGCTCGCGAAAAAGTGCTTCTTTCTCATAGGCTAACCGGTCGAAATCAGCCACATCAACCGATTGATCGGGGAACAGATGGCCGAGAATAGCCCGGTTATGCTTGCCGGATACATACTCAACAAACTCCGCGTCAGAGAGCGTCCGGCCATGTTGTTCGTAGTATTTCCGCCAGGCAATCTGATGGTGCGGGTTAGTGTCGGCAATCACGCCGTCCATATCGAAGATCACTGCTTTGAGCATGAGAATGGTCTAGGGGTAAACGTTAAAATAGCTTTACAAATCGGCTGATGAGCGCTGAGCCGAGCAGCATGAAGGCCACGAACAGAACACCCCAGTTCAAACCAAACCCTTCGGCAATGAACCCAATAATTGGCGGGCCAGCCAGAAACCCAACGAAACTAAACGTAGCGAAGGTCGCCAGTCCGGCAGCGGGTGCGATATTGGGAATGCGCAAGGCTGCTGAATACAGGATCGGTGCGCCGAGTGAACTACCCGCCCCAAGCAACGCAAACCCGATCAAGGCCGCAACCGGTGTAGGAATAACTACGGCCAGCACCAGACCAGCCGCCCCTATAAGTCCACCCAGCAACAACCAGCGCCGGGCCCCAATTCGGGGTATAATAGCGTCGCCCATGAACCGGCCCAGCGTCATCGTCAGCGAAAAGGCGCCAAAGCCCAATGCCGCCACCTGGCTGGTCGTTTTCAGTGTATCGCGCAGGTAGACCGCACTCCAGTCGAAAGCCAGTCCCTCACCCATCGCTACGGCAAGCCCGATAAAGATCATGAGTAGCAGATCGAGGTTGGGCCGCACAAACGAGGCCGACTTTTCAGGCGGTACCACCGGAATCGATAGTAAAACAGGGCGAACAAGAAACGTAATCAGCAACACGGCAATGGCGACACCAGCTACATGAAGGCCCGGCGGCACATGATTGGCAATGGCGATACCAGCCACCAGCGAACTTAGAATTCCGCCTACACTCCACATGCCGTGGCAGGACGACATGATGACAATGTTGTTTGCTTTCTCAACATCGGTAGCCAGTGTATTCATGGCCACATTGATCAGCGCACTACACAGTCCGACCAGGTAGAGGCCAACCACCAGCATGGGTACGTTGGTGGCATTGACGGGAATGAGCAGGCTGCAGCAGAGCGCAATGGCCGCCCAGAAACAGGCATTGGCCTGACCCAGTTTACTCACGATCCAGGCCGTAAGCGGGTTCATGGTGATCAGCCCGGCGGGCATGGCAAAGAGCGTCATGCCCAGTTGCCCCTCCGATAGTTGAAGCACCTCTTTTACGTGCGGGATGTGCGCCACCCAGCTACCAAAAACCAGGCTCTCGGTAGCAAAGACCAGCCCAACGGCACGCGCCTGGACGTCGCTGAAGAAGACAGACAAGTGCCGGGTGAAGGAATGGATCGGTTGAGCAGATGAATTCATGGCACAAAGATAGGGCCGTATAATCCCGAACGATGTTCTTTCATTTACGGGTTATGATGCTGTATTGATCTTTTCACTGCCGAAAACGACCAGAATTGACTATAAATACGTTAACTTAGCACTATAGCAGTTCGTTCCAGGTACGTTAGTGGAGCATCAGGCAACGTACCCAAGCAACTCAACACCTTCGTGATTCCATGCGCCTGCAATTCGAGAAAATAGAGCCAGAGCCAGACAGTTCCTTTAAAGTGGTACACCTCACCAGTCCGCAGACTTGCTGGGTGTACTGGCATTACCATCCTGAATATGAAATCGTTTACATTCCTGAAGGGAACGGGCGGCGGCACGTCGGACAGCATGTGTCCAATTATGAAGACGGCGAGCTCATATTCATCGGTCCAAATATTCCTCACCTGAACTTTAGCTACGACAAAGAGGGCGATTATGAAGAGGTAGTGGTTCAACTGCGCGACGATTTTATGGGCAGCGAATTTCTTCAGAAGCCCGAGATGGAGGTCGTAAAACGGCTCTTCAACCGGGCCGGTCAGGGCCTGGTTTTCGGGGCCGATACAAAGCAGGTAGTAGGGCCGCTACTCATGGACATGCCCAGGCAAACTGGTTTTGACAGGCTATTATCCTTATTGGCTATTTTTCAGAAACTGGCACAGGCCCCTGATGTACAGCCGCTTCAGGCCGCTGGTATTCAGTTTACCGTTGACCCGAAAGAAGAGCAGCGCATAAACCGAATCTATAGCTACGTGGCCGCCCATTATGCCGAGCCAATTGACCTGAGAACGGTGGCTGATTTAGCGAATCTGACCGTTCCGGCATTCTGCCGCTATTTCAAGCGCATGACTCACCTGACATTTTCTGACTTCGTCAACGAATACCGCATCAGTCAGGCGCGACGCTTATTACACACCGACCAGACCATTGCTGCCATTGGAGCCGATGTGGGGTATACAAACCTCTCGCATTTCAATAAAACATTCAAAGCAATTACCGGACAAACGCCAACGGCCTACCGCAAACGATTGCCGGTTTGACTACGCAGTTGACTACCACCTACACTTGAGCTGCCTTAGGCAGTGGCTTGGCCTCTACGTCAATTCGCCGTATTTTTGCGCCGTTAACCAACTCATTATCTGTGGTTAATAACCAGTCAACTTATAGTTTTCCAGCGCTTTGCCACGTTACGTCCGCTCACTTTTCTGCCTGTTTTTCATAGGAATGCTGTTTACCAGCCAGACAGCCGGTTCTCCTAAACCTCGCAGCAAACCCATTTCGCATGCCAGACGTGTAGTCGTTAAATCGGCGCCGAAGCCAGCCGCCAACCGTCGGAAAGCGAAGCCCGAGAAAGCGACTGTAGCCAGAAAAAGCGCGGTGAAGAGGAAGAAATTGACGCCTGTTTCGCCCGCTGTTTTGACTCGGCTACCCCTCGGCGGCACCATTTTCTACCTGGCCTCAGGCCACGGCGGACCTGATCCGGGTGCTATCGGGAAGTATGGTCGTGAGCGCTTGCCCGAAGACGAGTATGCCTATGACGTGACCATCCGGCTGGCAGACTTACTCAAACGGCAGGGAGCCACGGTATTCATGCTGGTACAGGACCCCAACGATGGCATTCGGGACGACGCCGTTCTGAAGTTGGATCGGGATGAGGTTGCGTATCCTCACCAGACGATTCCACTGAACCAGACGGCCCGACTCGACCAGACCACTACCGCCGTTAACAAATTGTACGCCAGCCATAAAGCAGCTTACCAGCGGTTTATCACTATCCACGTCGATAGCCGCAGTCAGGGACAGACAATCGACGTTTTCTTTTATCACCACAGTAATAGTAAAGTCGGTAAACGACTGGCGAAACACATTCACCAGCGATTTAAAGCGAACTATAAACGGCACCAGCCCGACCGTCCTTACTCCGGCAATGTGTCGACCCGTAATACGCTGTATGTGGTGAAAAATAGTCACCCGCCTACGGTCTTTATCGAACTGGGCAATATTCAGAATAGCCTCGACCAACGGCGATTTTTATTGGCCTCGAACCGGCTGGCACTGGCCAACTGGATGATGCAGGGCATCATCGACGATTATCGGTCGCGATAAGCACACTCTGCGCCTCAAGTCCACGTTACATTGCGGAACCCGGAACAAGCGCTACGCATTACTTTTGTAGCATGCCTCTTTCGGCATCTGTATACAAACTGACCAATGCGTAAGCTTCCAGTCTTCATTATTCATTGTACTTTGTACATCCTCTTCGCCTGCACCACCTCCGACGATTACCTGGAACAGGGTCGAGCCTTACTACGGGAAGGTAAATCGCGGGAAGCGTTGACGGCACTGAATCAGGCCGTGGAGGCCGATGCCGACAACGCCGATGCGTTCAACACGCGGGGGGTAGCTTATTTCGAGTTGAAGGAATACAGCAATGCCCTGCTCGATTACGAACAGGCGCTGAAGTTGAAGCCCGATTTCTACCGACCCTATTATAATCGGGCTCTACTGAAAACGACCCAGGGCGATGCCCAGGCAGCGCTGAACGATTACTCCGAAGCTATTCGTTTGGCCCCCGACACAGCCCGATTGGCCACGTCGGAAACGTACCTGAACCGGGGTCAGTTGTTTGCGCTCCAGGGCCAGACCCAGCCCGCCCTGACCGATTTCGACCAGTCGATCAAGCTGAATCCACGTAATGCGCTGGCGCTTTACAACCGGGGTAACCTGCGGTTCAACGAGAAAGACCTTCCCGGCGCCCTCGCCGACTTTCAGGCCTGCGTGGCTGTTGACCCTACCTTTGGCAAGGCGTTTTACGGCCTCGGCTTAACGCAGGTACTTGCCAATCAACGCGATGCCGCCTGCCTTAGCCTCAAACAAGCACAAAAGCTCAACTACCCCGACGCTGCCAGCGCCATCGCCGCTTACTGTAATTGATAGTGACCCCTCCCCTGCCCCCTCCCCGTAAGGGAGGGGAATAGGCTCGAAGTACGCTGATGCGGTTCCCCTCCCTTACGGGGAGGGGCTAGGGGTGGGGTCAACGCACCGAAAAACTCAACACAGGATCGTCACTTCTCCCATTTCTAACCCATGCGTAAAACGCTAGCCCTCGTATTCGCTTTTCTGTTCGTTCTGTTCGCGGCCGTTCAATACAACGACCCTGATCCGCAGGTTTGGGTACCTATCTACGGGTTCGCGGCAATGGCCTGCATCATGGCTTTCGCCCGCATTGGGCAGGTCTGGTTTTTCGGGCTGATGGCCCTGATTTATGGTGTGGCCGCGGTATATCAGTGGCCGCCCGCTTTTGAGGGATTTCTGCTGAATGAGGTCGGCATGAAGACCGTGAACATCGAACTGGCCCGCGAATCGGGCGGGTTGGCCATCTGCGCCGTAGCCATGACCCTCATGGGCTGGCTGGTCAACCGGGATAAAAAAGCATAACTTCGTAGCTTATCCGATCCAACCGTCGGACCATCATCATGAACAAACTACTACTTTACCTGGGTGCCTTCGCCGTAGCGACAAGTGCGGTTGCCCAGAAAAAAGCAAAGAAAACAGCCGCTATTGCTCCTGTCAGCATCATGGCCACTCCCGCCACCGACCGAATAGCGGGCGCCACACAACGTACCCAGCTTACTCAGACATCGCTGCTCCAGAACGTGCCTGTCCGGTCAATCGGGCCTACGGTGATGAGCGGACGCGTGGTTGACCTGGCCGTGAACCCGCAGAACCCCAGCGAGTTCTACGTCGCCTACGCCAGCGGCGGGCTGTGGCATACCGACAATAACGGCATCTCATTTAGCCCTTTGTTTCAAAACGAAGCCGTAATGACGATCGGCGCGGTGGCTGTTGACTGGAAAACCGGCACCATCTGGCTCGGAACGGGTGAAGCCAACGCCAGCCGCTCATCCTACGCGGGCATGGGTTGCTACAAAAGCACCGATCAGGGACGTACCTGGCAGTTCCTGCCGGGTCTGGACGATACCCACCATATCGGTAAAATTGCCCTCCACCCTACCGACCCAAACACGGCCTGGGTAGCGGCTGTCGGGCATCTCTACACCGACAACGCCGACCGGGGCATTTACAAAACAACCGACGGCGGACGTACCTGGAAAAAGACATTGTTCATTGATAATCAGACCGGTGCCATTGATGTAGACGTAGACCCCACTAATCCGCAGGTGCTATACGCGGCCATGTGGCATAAAGAACGCAAAGCCTGGGATTTTGTAGAAAGTGGCAAAACGTCGGGCCTATACAAAAGCACAAACGGCGGCGACAACTGGACGTTGATCTCAGGTGGACAAAGCGGCCTTCCGCAGGACGATAAGACCGGACGCATGGGCCTGACGATCTTCCCCGGTAACACCCAAACGCTCTACCTGATCCTCGACAACCAGTCGTACCGTCCGGAAAAAGCGACCGATAAAAAAGCGGTTGTCGATGCCCGGAAGCTGACCAAAGAACGCTTGAAAGTAATCTCGAAAGACGAGTTCCTGAAAGCCGAAGACTCCTTCATTGCCGAGTATCTGGAAGAGCAGAACTTCCCCGAACGCTACACGCCCAAAGTGCTGAAAGAGCTGATTCTGGCCGACAAGATCAAGCCCGTTTCGATTCTGGAATATACCGACGATGCCAATTCGCGGCTGATCAACGCCGAAGTGATTGGCGCTGAAGTGTACCGTTCCGATAACGGCGGCACCAACTGGCGTAAAGTCAACGCCGACTTTCTGGATGGCGTATTCAACACCTACGGTTACTATTTCGGCAATGTATGGGTGGCGCCCAACAACGCCGACAAGATCGTGATCGCGGGCGTGCCGGTCATTGGCTCAGAAGATGGCGGCAAAACGTACCGGTCTATGGATCAGGACAATGTCCACTCCGATCACCACGCGCTCTGGATCAACCCGACCAATAACAAGCACCAGATTCTGGGTAACGACGGCGGCATCAACATCACCTATGATTCGGGCAAAAGCTGGTTCAAGGCCAACACGCCCGCCGTGGGGCAATTCTACGGCGTGGCCGTCGACATGGCGAAACCGTACAACGTGTATGGTGGCTTGCAGGACAACGGCGTCTGGACGGGCCCCAGCACCTACCGCGCCGACTACGACTGGCAGGCGAGTGGCCGGTACCCGTATCGCTCGCTCATCGGCGGCGACGGCATGCAGGTACAGGTCGACTGGCGCGACAACAACACGGTTTACTCTGGTTTTCAGTTCGGTAACTATTTTCGGGTGAACAAAGTCAGCGGCGAAATGAAACGGCTGGTTGTGCCTCCCACCGAAATAGGCGAAGCCAAGCTACGCTGGAACTGGCAGGCACCGATCCTGATCTCGCGGCACAACCAGGATGTAATCTACTTCGGCTCGAACCGGTTTCACCGCAGCCTGAACCGGGGCGACGAGTTCAAAACCCTGTCGGGCGACCTGACGAAAGGCCCCCGCGAAGGCGACGTTACGTTTGGCACGCTGACTACCATCGACGAGTCACCGCTCCGTTTCGGCCTGCTTTACACAGGCTCCGACGACGGGCTGATTCACGTCTCGAAAGATGGCGGCAACACCTGGGTACGTATCACCAACGGCCTGCCCGAAAACCTGTGGGTGACCCGCATAGCCGCTTCCGCCCATCAGGAAGGCACCGTTTATGCCTCGCTGAACGGCTACCGGAACGACCATTTTACGGCCTACGTCTTTTCTTCGACCGACTACGGCCAAACCTGGACAGCCATTGGCAAGAACCTGCCCGCCGAACCCGTTAACGTGGTCAAGGAAGACCCCAAAAACCCGAACTTGCTGTACGTCGGCACGGATCACGGCCTGTACATTTCGCTGGATAAGGGACAGACCTTTATGCCTTTAAGCGGTAAAGGGGCCGAAACCCGCCTCCCCGCCGTGGCAGTTCACGACCTGGTGGTTCACCCGCGCGATGCCGATCTGCTGGTGGGTACCCACGGTCGGTCGCTCTACACCGTTAACCTGGAGCACATTCAGCAACTGACCGACTCGATCCTGACGAAACCGCTGCACCTGTTTGCGCTCAAGCCAGTTACCGCCAGTACGGCCTGGGGGCGCAAGATTCCGTATGAAGAAACACCGACCTATTCGATGACGATTCCTTACGTGGCCAAACAGGCGGGACGTACCCAGGCCACCATTACGACGGATAAAGGGTTGATCCTCCGCACCTTGACCGACACAACCGAAGCTGGCCTCAACTACCTGACCTTCGATTACAGTGTCGACACTACGCAACGGGCCGCTTACCAGACGTACCTGAACGAAGGCAAAAAGAAAGACGCTCCCGCCATTGACCTGACCCTGGCTGATAACAAAAAGCTGTACATCCGCCCCGGCAAGTATAAAGTCACGCTTACACAAAACGGTCAGTCTGTCAGTCGGGAACTGGACGTAAAAGCGGTTGAACGCCGTTCGCGCCGCCCCGTTACGTTTGCCTCACCTGATGAGTTTGAGCAATGGCGCGAACAGGAAGAAGCCGAAGGTGGCGGTGAAGGAAAGTAAAAACAGGTCAACAATAAAAAAGCAAATGGCTATGTCATTTGCTTTTTTATTGTTGACCTGTGCCGGCAGTCGGGCGTAAGCTACTGATTAATTCACCTGGGTAAACCTGGCCCTGTTTTCATATTGTTAATTCTAATAAGATACCAGTTAACATACAGATAATTAATAATTTAGCAATCTAATCTACACTAACCACGGCGTAGCAGCGGAGTAATTTCGGCTTGGTTTTACCCAACCGCTACTGCTATGGCACTTAAAAGGTCTACTTTCTTTTCGCTCCTTCTTGCTTTCTTTTTCCTGTCGTCAGGGCTTGGTTTCGCCCAGTCTCAATCAGTCAAGGGGACCGTCAGCGATGACAATAACCAACCGTTACCAGGGGTCAACGTGGTTATAAAGGGAACCTCGGTCGGGACGCTCACAAACGCAGACGGTACCTTCACACTGACGCCTGCCAAAGTGCTCACGGCTCAGGATGTGCTGGTGTTCAGCTTTATCGGCTTCACGACGACGGAAGTACCCTTCAAAGGGCAAACAACCATTAATCTGTCACTGAAAGCCGATAACCAGACGCTTAATGAAGTGGTGGTGACGGCACTTGGCATACGGCGCGAAGAAAAATCGCTGGGCTATTCGGCCTCGACAATCAGTGAAAACGCGGTGAAAGATGCCAAAACCAACAACTGGGTCAATTCATTGACCGGCAAAGTGGCGGGTCTGAACATTCAGGGGGCGGGCGCAGGCCCAATGGGATCGTCACGCATCACCCTTCGGGGCGAGTCGTCGCTTAATCTGGATAATAATCAGGCCCTGATCGTAGTCGACGGGGTACCGGTCAGCAGCCGCATCACGGGCACTGGCTATACCTCCCACCTATCGGCAGATAGTCCGGTCGATTATGGCTCGACGGTATCGGACCTGAACCCCGACGATATTGAAAAGGTCACGGTGCTAAAAGGTGCCGGTGCCACCGCCCTGTATGGCAGCCGCGCGGCGGGCGGAGCGCTCATCATCACCACCAAATCGGGTGCACGCAAAGACAAAGGCATCGGTGTTACCTACAATACCAACTTTAGCATCGACCAGGTAAACCGCTGGCCCGATTACCAGTACGAATACGGCGAAGGGCGGACCGACCTGTATTACTCGTATCTGGACAGCCCCGACGGCATCAATACTGGTACCACGGCAGCGGCCGGCCGGGCTTTCGGTCCCAAGTTCAACGGGCAAATGTACTACCAGTATAACCCCAACGACCCACTGGGGAAGCCAACCGAACGTACCCCGTGGGTGGCGTACCCCGACTACATCAAAGGGTTTTTCCAGACGGGCCGCACTTTCTCCAACAGCCTGTCGCTGGAGGGTGGTAACGAAAATGGCTCGGCGCGCTTTTCGTTTACCCACCTGAAAAACGAATGGATCATTCCCAATACGGGCTTCGAGCGGATCAACGCGGCGTTGTCGGTCAGCCAGAAACTGTCGAGCCGCCTGAAAATCAGTGGTAAAGCCAACTACACCAACAAACGCAGCGATAACCTGCCCGCCACCGGCTACAACAATCAGTCGCTGATGTATTTTCTGATTATCGGCACCGCCCCCAACATCGATCATAACTGGTACAAGCCCTACTGGCAGCCCGGTCTGGAAGGCGTACAGCAGAAAAACCCGTTCAACCCCGGCCCCGACAATCCATATCTGGATATGTATGAGATGTTGAACAAGATGAATAAGAACGGGCTGATCGGTAATGTGTCGGCCAACTACCAGATCACCGACAATCTCGATCTTCAGGTACGTACCGGGCTGGATATGTCGTTCGAATTTCGGTCGCAGCAACGGCCGTTCAGCATGACCAAATTTCCGCGGGGGATGTACCGCGAGCAGAACGTTTTCAGCTACGAATCGAACACCGACTTTTTGCTCACCTACCGAAACACGTTTGCCCGGCAGATAGGACTGACCGTGTCGGGAGGGGGCAATGCCATGCGCCAGACCTACGATTTTGCGGGTCTCTACGCCGATCAGTTGTCGCAGCCGGGAATCTACCAGATCTCCAACAGCCTGAACCAGGCCGTGGCCGATCCGCTAAAAACCCGTAAGGCCATCAACAGCCTGTACGCCGCTGCTCAACTGTCGCTCGATGAGAAAATATTCGTGGATGTAACGGGGCGTAATGACTGGTCGAGCACGCTGCCTTTCCAGAATAACTCCTTTTTCTATCCCTCGGTGAGCACCAGCTTTTTACTGAATGAACTGCTGACCCTGCCCAAGGCGGTTTCATTCGCCAAAATTCGCGGGTCGTGGGCGCAGGTGGGCAACGACACCCGGCCGTATCAGACAACCAAGTATTACGACTCGATCTACGGCAACAGCTTCACCAACTCAGGTACGTTGTTCAACGCCGATCTGAAGCCCGAGATCACGTCGAGCTTCGAGGTTGGGCTCGACGTCCGTCTGTTTCAGAACCGAATTGGGCTCGATGTGGCCCTGTATGATAACAGAAGCCGCAACCAGATTCTGGCCGTTCCGCTCGATCCCGTCTCGGGCTACTCGAATGCCCTCATCAATGCCGGGTTAATCAACAGCAAAGGAGTGGAGGTGAAACTGACCGGTAAGCCGATCAGCACGCCCCGCTTCACCTGGAACAGCACCGCCATCTGGTCGCTCAACCGCAGTTATGTGCGCGAACTGGCTCCTGGCATTACCAATCAGGTTATTTACAGCCATAGCGGCAACGTGACCATTGAAGCCCGCGAAGGGGGCCGGATGGGTGATCTGTACGGAAAAGGATTTCAGCGGTCGCCCGATGGGCAGATCATCTATTCATCGGTGGGCCTGCCTGCGGCGCTCGACCCCGTGACCAGGAAGTGGGGAAATGCCTTCGCTGATTGGAAAGGCTCGCTGCTCAACGAGTTTCTGTATCGCGGGTTGCGGCTGAGCGTGCTGATTGATGGCCAGATGGGTGGCAGCATGTACTCGCAGACGAACCACAAGAACAATACCCTCGGCAAAACAACCGTGACCCTGCCCGGCCGCGATGGCGGCATCATTGGCGATGGGGTGGTGCTTCAGCCCGACGGATCCTACAAGCCTAATACGGTGAAAGTATCGGCGGCTTCGTACTACGACAACTACTACCAGATCAGTAATGCCGAGGTAAATATTTTCAGCGCGTCGTTTGTAAAAATCCGGGAAGTGCGACTTGAATTTAACCTCCCTCAAACTATGCTTGGTCGACTGGGTATCCGGCAAACGAGCGTGGCACTGTTCGGACGTGACCTGTTCAACTTCACCAAATTCCCCGGTTTCGACCCGGAGGGCGGTAACCTCAACAGTGGCACGCTGACACCCGGCGTAGAGCTTACCCAGTTTCCATCGACCCGCACCATGGGTGCCAACCTGACCTTCAAATTTTAAAATCATAACGCCCGCCAACGCCTCATCCCTACTGGCGTTGCCAGACGCAACTGGTGTTCGAGAAGACACATATAGCCATGAACCAACTCACTAAATGCCTGCTTGTCCTGGTCCTGTTCGGGCTGGGAAGCGTGGCGTGTACCAACGATTTCAAGGAAATCAACACCGATCCGAACCGGCCACAACAGATTAACCCCGGTGTGATGCTGGGTCAGATGCAGTACCGGATCGTAAGCAGTTCCATGCAGGCGGCCCGCAACCTGACCCACGAACTGATGCAGGTAGACGCGCCCCGGTCGAGCGCGGGCGGGGGTGGTGTGCATCGCTACGTGATCAGTCCGGGCTCGGGTATCTGGACTAATCTCTACACCAACCTGACTGATATTCAAGATATTTACACGCTGGCCGACGGGTTGAAAGAAAACAACTACAAAGCCATTGCGCTGGTGTACAAAGCCTGGGCGTACTCGATACTGACCGACCTGTACGGGGATATCCCCTACTCGCAGGCCACCAAAGCGACGGAAGGCATCACCAAACCCAGTTTCGATAAGCAGAAAGATATTTACAGTCAGATTCTGAAAGATCTGCAAACGGCGAATGACCTTTTCGACGATACCAAAATACTAACCTATGGCGGTGATCAGGTATACGCGACCGGGGCGCTGACCAGCGGCAAGAACGTGGGCATCCAGCGCTGGAAAAAATTTACCAATTCACTACGGCTCCGATTGTTGCTGCGCGTGCTGAAACGCGACGGCGAGGTAAACGCCAAAGAGCAGATTACGGCTATCCTGGCCGACCCGGTTAAATTCCCGACCATGACCGCCAATGCCGACGACGCCATTTTCCGCTACCCGGGTACGTTCCCCTACTTCAATCCGTATTACCAGGCCCGAACCCTCGACTGGCGCGACGGCACGTATTTCGCTGAGTTCTTCGTGAACCGCCTCAACGCCGACAATGACCCGCGCCGGGCCATCTGGATGATTCCTGTTACCGTAAGCGGTCAGTCGGTTTTTCGGGGTATTCAGAGCGGCTACCCGACTACGACAGAGTACGTAGTGGGGCAGAATTCAAGCTATACCGACGCGCTGAAAACGCTGCCGCAACTGGGTGTGATGATGCCCTTTGCCGAATCGGAATTTATCAAAGCCGAACTGGCCTTACGCGGCTACAACACCGGCAAAACGCCTAAGCAGCATTACGAAGCGGGCATTACGGCGTCGATGGTGCAGTGGGGCGCTACCATGCCCGCCACCCACCTTACCCAGCCGACGGTAGCCTACCCGACGGGCGCCACGGATGACAAACAACTGGAGCAGATCATGATGCAGAAGTACATTGCCTCTTTCTTTGTCGATTACCAGATGTGGTTTGAAAAACGACGGACGGGCTACCCGGTGCTCCCTCGCGGGGCGGGCATTCCGGCCGAAAATCAGTTTCCAAACCGGGTTCCGTATCCAACGTACCTGCAATCACTCAATCCCGAAGGTCTGGCCACCGGCGTAGCCTCGATGGGAGGCGACAATACCGTCCTGAAAGTGTGGTGGGATAAATAAGGAAACTGTCATTGATGGCCATTAGTAGTCATTGGTTGTCATTAATTGTAAACGGGCCACCCTCAAAACAATTAATGACAACCAATGACTACTAATGGCCATCAATGACTATTAATTAACAATCATGAACAGACTTATTTTTCTATTCTGCCTTGTTTCGTTCTGCGCCAGTGCGCAAAAAAAAGGAACGTACCTGAAGCAACTCGATGCGGCGCTTGAAGCCCGGCGGGTCATGCTGCCCAACGGCTGGAGCCTCAGCCCGGCTGGTCGCTCCCTCGAAGTGGGCGATCTGCCCCTCAATATGGCCGTTTCGGCGTCGGGAAAGCTGATGGCGGTGACCAACAACGGGCAGAGCACGCAGAGCATTCAGCTCATCGACGCAATTAGCGAAAAGGTGTTGCACAGTGTGGTGATTCCCAAATCGTTTTACGGCCTTAAGTTCAGCCGCGACGAGAAGGCGCTTTACGCCTCGGCGGGTAACGACAACCAGATTCTGAAATATACCGTTGCCAACCAGAAACTGGTGCTCACCGACAGCCTGATGCTGGGCAAACCCTGGCCCGTCAAAATCTCGCCCGTTGGTATCGAGATCGATGATGACCGGAACCTGCTGTATGTCGTGACCAAAGAAAGCAACTCGCTCTATATTTTCGATCTGGTCACGAAAGCCATTGTGCATCAGGAACAACTGGGTCACGAGTGCTACACGGCCGTGCTGTCGCCCGACAAAAGCGAACTGTACATCTCGCTCTGGGGCGGCAAAAAGGTGGCGGTATTCGATACCAAAGCCCGCAAAGTACTGGCTACCATTCCGGTGTCGTACAATCCGAATGAGTTGATTATTAATAAGAAAGGTACGCTCCTCTACGTAGCCAACGCGGGGGATAACAGCGTGTCGGTGATCGACGTGAAAGCCCGCAAGGTGATCGAAGTGCTGGATGCGGCCCTGTATCCCAACTCGCCGGTTGGTTCGGTCACCAACGGGCTGGCTCTGTCGGCGGGGCGTAACGGAGTAGAGAAAACGCTCTACATCGCCAACGCCGATAATAATTGCCTGGCCGTGTTCGACGTCAGCGAGCGGGGTAAAAGCGTCTCGAAAGGGTTTATCCCGGTGGGCTGGTTTCCCACGAACGTACGGATGGTGGGGAAGCGTATTTTCGTCACCAACGGCAAAGGCTTCACCTCATTTGCCAACCCGCTGGGTCCGCAGCCTGTTTCGGTCAATGTGCGCTCGGAAACCCATATCGGCGAAGCACCCAACAGCCGGTTGCAGTACATCGGCGGCCTGATGAAAGGTACGGTAAGCATCGTCGACGAGCCGACCGAAGCGGCCCTGAGCCTGTATTCGCAGAAAGTCTATAAAAACACGCCGTACCGGAAAGCCACCGAACTCAACGCCGAGGGCGAACCGGGCAACCCGATACCGATGAAGGTGGGCGACAAAAGCCCGATCAGGTACGTGTTCTACGTGCTGAAAGAAAACCGCACCTACGATCAGGTCTTTGGCGATATAAAAGAAGGCAACGGCGACTCGACGCTCTGTCTGTTTGGCGAAAAAATCACGCCCAATCAGCACAAACTGGCCCGCGACTATGTGCTGCTCGATAATTTTTATGTCGACGCCGAAGTGAGTGCCGATGGCCATAACTGGAGCATGGCTGCCCACGCCAACGACTACCTGGAGAAAACCTGGGTGGCGGGCTACAGCCGTCGTGGGGGCGTTACCGAAGGGATGGGACGCCGGGCCATTGCCAACGATAAAGATGGTTTCATCTGGGATTTCTGTAAGCGTCAGGGCGTCAGCTACCGCAGCTACGGCGTATTTGTCGATAAAGACAAAGGCAACATTCCGGCGCTGGATGAGCAGCACGTGTGTAAAAACTTCACGACCTTCTACGTCAACAAAACCAAAGACACCACGCGGGTGAACCAGTGGATGCACGATTTCGATTCGCTGCTGGTAGCGAAGGCGATACCGCAGTTCAGCACGATCCGGTTGGGTAACGACCACACCCACGGACTGGCGGTGGGGCAAATGACCCCGATGGCCTGCGTGGCGGATAACGATTTGGCCGTTGGTATGCTGGTTGAGCACATCAGCCAAAGCCCGATCTGGAACGAGTCGGCGATTTTTGTGCTGGAAGACGACGCCCAGAACGGCCCCGACCATGTTGATGCACACCGCTCCAATGCGCTGGTCGTTGGCCCGCACGTAAAGCGGCATTTCGTAGACCACACGCTCTATTCAACGTCGGGTATGTTGCGTACGATGGAATTGATCCTGGGGTTGCCGCCGATGAGTCAGTACGACGCGGGTGCTACGCCCATGTTCAGGAGCTTTACGACCCAGCCCGACAAAACACCCTACAAAGCCCTGCCCGCCAACATCGACCTCGACGCGCATAACACGGCCTATACACCCAGTGCCCGCAAATCGGAAGGCCTTGACTTCACCGACGTAGACCGGATTGACAACAAGCTGTTCAATGAAATTCTATGGAAAGGCATCCGGGGCGAAGAAGCGGTAGTGCCCGCTCCACGCAGAAGCGCTTTTGTGCGGGTGATGGCTAGAAAAGACGACGATTAACTCGCCGTTTACAGCGTCTGTTCTTAGCTGTTTCTAACGCAATAGCTAAGAACAGACGCTGTACTGTTGTACGCGGCACCCTACGCCGCCAACTCAAGCGGTACGGCTTCGGTTTTGCCTTCGGGTAACACCTCGGCAACGGGTTCTACGGTAACGACGATGAACTTCGAGGTTGGGGTGTTGCTGATGTAGGCTACACTCGCCACCGGCACAAGCGGGTTTACTTCGGGGTAATACGCCGCGGTATTGCCTTTCGGGATGTTGTATGGAATAGCAATAAACCGTTCCAGTTTCCGTTGCTGACCCTCGAAATGACTGGTGATGTTGACCAGTTGGCGCTCCCGAATACCACGCTCTTTCATGTCGTCGGCATGCATGAAAATAACCCGCCGCTCGCCATACACACCCCGATACCGGTCGTTGTAGTCATAGATTGTGGTGTTGAACTGGTCGTGGCTCCGAATCGACATCATCACCAGTTGGTCGGGCTCGATGTCGTGTTTTACCATGTCGGTCACCGTAAAATTAGCCTTGCCGTTTTCGGTGGTAAAATTCCGTTCGCGCGGGCCGTTTGGCAGGTAGAAACCACCCGGCATCCTGATCTTCTCGTTAAACTTGTCGAAGCCCGGAATCACGCGGGAAACGGCGTCACGGATACGGTCGTAGTTTTCGGTGTAGCCCACCCAGTCGACCTTCGATTTGTCGCCGAGCGTGGTGATGGCAATGCCCGAAATAATGGCGACTTCGCTCAGCATTTCGCCCTCCAGCGGCGGCAACACGCCTTTGCTCTGGCTCACAACCCCCATCGAATTCTCGCAGGACGTAAACTGCTGACCCGACTTCTGCATGTCGATGTCAACATGCGTAAGACAGGGTAAGATCAGCGACGTTTTGCCGGTAACCAGGTGGCCCCGATTCAGTTTGGTGCTCACAAACACCGTCAGGTTTTGTTTGCGGAGGGCTTCGGCCACAAATTCAGTATCTGGCGACGCCGACAGGAAATTGCCGCCGAGGCTAACAAACACCTTTGTTTTCCCTTCGTGCATGGCCTTGATCGACTCAACCGTATCGTGCCCGTGCTCGCGGGGAGGGTCAAAACCGTATTCCTGCTGAAGCGCATCCAGAAACTCCTTGTGTGGCCGTTCCCAAATGCCCATTGTCCGGTCGCCCTGCACGTTCGAATGCCCGCGCACGGGGCACGTACCTGCGCCGGGTTTACCGACCGCCCCTTTCATCAGGTGCAGATTCACGATCTCCTGAATGCTCATTACGCCGTTTTTCTGCTGCGTGAGGCCCATTGCCCAGCAGGTGACGATCTTTTGTTTAGGCGCAATCAGGTTGGCGGCTTCGAGCAATTGCCCACGTGTGAGGCCGCTCATCTCCTCAATGTCTTCCCAACTGGTCTGTTTGATCGTTTGCAGAAACTCATCGTATTTGGTCGTGTATTCCTTGATGAACGCATGGTCGATCACCATCCCCGGATTTAGTTCTTCGGCCCGGATCAGGTGTTTCATGATGCCCCGGAGCACCGCCATATCACCGTTGATTTTCACCTGCAAATGCAGATCGGCAATGGGTGTGCCCGCACTCAGCAACGTACCTACGGCCTTGATCGGGTTCATGAAATCCTGCGGATTTTTGAAGTGACTAAGCCCGGTTTCGTGCAGCGGATTTATGGCGATGATCTTCGCGCCGTTCCGTTTGGCAATCTGTAGTGCCGTCAACATGCGCGGGTGATTCGTCCCCGGATTCTGGCCCATAATCAGGATCACTTCGGCCTCGTGTACGTCATTAAGCGTCACCGATCCTTTGCCAAGACCCAGCGTTGGGCTAAGCGCCGATCCGCTGCTTTCGTGGCACATGTTCGAGCAATCGGGCAGGTTATTGGTGCCAAACTCCCGCACGAAAAGCTGATACAGATAAGCCGGTTCGTTGGGTACTTTACCCGACGTATAGAAGATCGCTCCGTCGGGCGATGGCAGCGCGTTCAGTTCATCGGCCACCACCTGAAACGCCTCGGGCCAATTGATCTGTGTGTAGTGCGTAGCACCGGGACGAAGCACCATCGGGTGCGTCAACCGGCCCGCATTGTTCAGGTCACGGTCGGTCATCCGCGACAGATCGACTAGACTGTGTTTGGCAAAAAAATCGGGGTCGGCGCGGCGGGTATCGGCGTCGGAGGCGGTTGCTTTGGCCCCGTTCTCGCAGAATTCAGCCACCGACCGGTGGTCATCCGGGTCGGGCCAGGCACAGGACGAGCAGTCGAAACCGTCTTTCTGGTTGAGCTTCAGCAGCGCGTGCGTACCCCGGCCCATGCCCGCTTCCGACCAGGAGAACTTCATCGATTTCAGCACCGCCGTTACCCCGGCCGCAACCGTAGCGGGCTTACCCAGTTTCAAGCCCGTAAACGCTTCGGGCGGTTGAGCCAGCACGGGATTTCTGTGTTTGGCCCCCACATTATCGGGTGCTGCCGGGCTGCGCTTGTCGGCGTCGGGTTTCCCCTGTGGATCATAATGGTCGTTGGTCATTTCTGTGCCCTGTCCGGGTCGATCACCGCTCATCGGTTTATTCTCGACATGCTGTTCGGCCGGATTACTAGGCTTTTTCTCGCTTTTTGGGGACTTATCCATGAGGTATTTCGGCTGCAATAGCGGCTTAACTAACCTTGATTCTGTAAACTGTATCGACTACTGAACGTTGTTGACGTCCGAAGATCGGCTTATCAAACTACCTGGTGAGCACTTATGAAACCACATCCCTTAAAACCCAGTATTACTATACTTTGTTGACGTCTGCCAGCGGCCGTATCGTTAAAAACTGGTTAGTAACAGTGAACCGTAACAGCCATCTCGTGGCTTTGCCTTCTTTGGCAGCGGCTTTTCAGAGGACAAACTCTCCAGGGTGCGTTGCGCAAGTAAGCGTGTCTACGCCCGTTCACTACTCAATCCAGTTGAAAAATTACAATAAGTAATTATACTTATTCAATATACGTTTATTAGATTTTCGTAAACATTTTATAGCCCAAAACCATCTCTGGCATAATAATAGAGGCCAAAAGGCAAACCGATTACATAAACTTGTTTACATAGGTATATCCTATTTCGGACCAGATAAGTACCGTTTGCTCAACTTAAATGACTCTGGCTTACCTTTTGTTTAATGCGGCATACCGTTTGTTCCTACCCAATAGAGCATGTTGATTAAAAGGAATAAACAGCTCTCTAACTGACATCTGTTGACATCAGCATCCCGGCATTTTTACAATTGATTACCACCTACCGCGTAAAGACCGGGTTTCCATCACTCAAAAGCTACCAGAGCTAGAAAATGCTACTCTGATAGCGCATCCTGCAAATTAACGACCACCAACTGCAAAACAGGAAGGCAGGGTTATTTGGAATTCTCTACGCATGCTCTCCTGCGGGCATGCCTCAACTACTCATTTTGTCAACCTAGTTAATCAACGTATCCACTCGACTTGTAATCGGCCTGTGAAAGGTCTGTTCCGTTACAACTTTTGTTGCCATGAAGAAATCATTACTTCCTTTTCTACTATGTATTCTTGTGCTGGCGTGGTCGACCGCTGCTTTCGCGCAGGCACCGAATCTTGGTACTACGGCCACATTTGCCCTGTTTACGGCAAGTGGCGCGTTTAACAATACGGGCGCGGCGGTAGTAACAGGCGATGTGGGCACCAGTGTAGGCGCGTTTAACGCCTTTCCGCCTGGTACACTCATTGGGCAAACGCGGTTGCCGGGTAGCACACAGGCAACTCAGGCAGCCACTGATGTAACCACAGCTTACAACTCATTGACGTCTGTGGCCTGCGGCACGCTGATCAGCCCGATTTTAGGTAACGGCCAGGTACTTACGGCAGGCGTCTATTGCCAAACCACGGCCGCCCCTTCGTCACTGACAGGTACGTTGACGTTGAACGGGCCAGGTACGTATATCATCAAGTTAAATAGCGCACTTACTACCGCCGCCGGTTCCGCAATCAACCTGACGAACGGGGCGTGCATCAACGACGTATTTTTTCAAGTCAACGGGGCTGTCGACCTGGGGACGAACTCTTTTTTCAGAGGCACTATTCTGGCCAACGGAGCGATCAGTCTGGCATCGGGAGCAACGCTCGAAGGTCGGGGGCTGTCTATCGCCGGGGCAATTTCGATCAGCGATAATATCGTGACGGCCTATGCCCAGACAATGGCCGTGGCAATCACATCGGGCGCTACCTGCAACACCGCTACTAATTTGTACACGCTCACGGGGAGCGTCTCGCTCACGGCAGCAGTGGCAGGTACGTTGACCATTTCCGACGGAAGCAGTACAACCACCGTAGCCGTTACGAGCGGACAGGCGTCGGTTGGGTTTAGCCTTCCATCGCTACAGTCGGGCACTGGCCTTCACACGGTTATCGTTACGGGTCCGGGTTGCAGTTCAGCTTCGGCAACGTACAATGCTCCCGTATCCTGCACTACCTCGGCTCCTGTTTCGGCCACTCTCAGCGGCATCGCCTATACCGACAACAACACAAATGGGACTCGTGACGGGGGGGACACACCCATTTCGGGCGTTGTGGTCACTTTATTGAATGCGACTAGTTCCGTTGCTGGCTCAGCGACGACCGGCCCGTCGGGTAGCTACAGTTTTACAGGTCTGACGTCCGGCGTACCTTATTCACTGAGTTTTACGGCACCGTCCGGCTATTCGGCGACTAGCCCCGGCAACATCACCGGCCCGTTGACGCTGACGTCGGGTGAGAACAAGGCCGGTGTAGACGTTGGCTACCGGGCCCTCACGCCAACACTGACGCTGGGTCTGTTTGTCGACCGATCGATTGCCAGAGCAGGTACGTTACTTACCTATGCACTTGTCGTAACCAACTCGGGAACGGGTCCGGCCAGTAACCTTACTGTGCGCGACTCCACATCGGCGGGCATGACGTACGTGGCCAATTCAGCCACCGTACCGGCTGGCACCACCTTTACGCCGGGTACGCCCAATACCTGGTTCATTCCAGGCCTTGGTGCCGGACAAAGCCTTACGTTGACCTTTCAAACGCTGGTTGATCAGTCGGGTATTCTGTATAACACAGCCAGTATTCCCGGCGATACGCTTCGGGTTTGTACGTCGGTACCCGTCAAGCTTTGCCCTGGTGATCAGTATGTGTTGTCTGTGCCAGCGGGGAGTGCCAGTTATCGCTGGTTTAAAGATGGCGTACTCATCGTGGGCCAAACAACCAACGAATTAACCGTTAGCGAACCTGGCTCGTATAGCCTGGGTATTGATGCTGCTGGCAGTAACTGTCCCAATTTTTCCTGCTGCCCGTTCATCGTGGAAGCCGATACGCTGCCCGTTTTTGTGGCCGTGGCCATTCCAGCAACCTGTATCAGTAACAGCGCGCTTTCCAATGGACAAATCAGGCTGAGTGGTTTCAACGCAACATACACGTTTCAGTACTCGGCTGGCCTCACCTTCGACTCCGCAAACGCACTCTCAGGGGCTCCGCAGCTAATTCCTGCTACGGGAATCATTACTAATACACTGACTAACCCGGTAACAGCGCAGGCCTACACGGTTCGGGTTACCAACAGTGCCGGTTGCTTTACCGACGTAACCGTTGTGCTGACGCCAACGATTTGTACCTGCCCGGTAGATGTCTGTGTACCATTCGTTGTTCGGAAAACGAAAGGCGTACCCATTACTCGCTAACGTTTAGATGGTACGCGGATTGGGCGATGAAACGGATTTATTCAGACCCGCGTACTCTTTTTCGCTTTCGCCAGGTTTTCTTCCACCCTGAACTTGACAATGCGGCTAATCAGGTCGAGAGGGAGCGGTTTGTCGAGCGGAAACTGAACCGTGCCTTTGGCGCAGTTATAGGCCGATAATTCGTCTTTGAAAGCACTGATGCCAGAGGGCGTCGGGTAGAAACCGATGTGGTTTTTATAGCCGGCGAAATAAACCAGTTTTCCCGCCAGCATGAACGCGGGCATCTGGTAGCTGATCGTTTCTACCGCCTCTGGAGCCGCATCCCTGATCGCTTGCCGGAGATGTTCCAGCATGTATTGAACCGTCTCTGGGAAGTCGTACAGGTACTCGTCGATGGTTTTGGGGGTTGGTGCGCCTGCTTTCATGAATGATGGAGCGGTAAAGAGCTGTAAGCTAATGGGTTGCCTGGTTTTTCAAATGATTTTTCGAGGTAGGTTGCTGACGCCTGTCGAAGGGCCTAGAGCAACAAAGTAATTTTATATTATGTTCATCTGCTTTACTATAGGGGTGTGCACGTCCTGTACGGACTTCAGTCCGTGTTACTTTTCGCCCGGATGATAGGTCTTCTCCACGTGTTTTTGGATGTCTTCAGGATAGAATAACACGTCTTTGAATTTCCCTTCGCAGTAGAGCGGTGCCTGGTCGGTGAAGTGCGTTTCGCCGGGTCTGCTGCTTTGTCCACCCGTTACCACCGAGCGGGCCTTTACCCGTTTGCCAAACTCCACCACGGCTACGAAACTGTTGCCCACGCTGCCATATCGCTTTTTCGTGCCTGGGTACGTTCGGGCCGCAAACGCCGCCAGCGAACCCCAGGCCGACGAGGTGAAGCCAACGGGAATGCTCGGCTGGTTATCGGCGTAGGTTTCCTGCGTCTTGCCCGTCAACCGCTGGTACCGGTTGATCTCGCCCCAGGGCATTTTCCAGGTTCCAAAGTCGCGGGTCAGGTCGTTCAGTACGTCGGCTAGCGCGGTCACTTTTTCTTGTGGTGTTGTGCTGTTGATGGTTAAGGCGGCGAGATTCAGGTTATCGGTTCGCTGATCGCCTGATGCCCGGCTACGGGCCAGGCGCTGAATTTTTTCGCCCCACATAATGGCCAGTGTCTGGGCAACCGATGCTTTTCCGTACGCTTTATCCCAGTCTTTCAGGAGTTGAACGGCCTCGGCCAGGTCTTTCGACTGATTGGCGGCCTCACCGGAAACAGTTTGGTAGGCCGACAGCAGAGGCGGCAACAGGTCGTCGAAAGCAGCCAGATGCGGATCGTTGGCCGCCGCAATCAGGGTGTCGAGCGTGAAGATCGATTTACGGCTCAATACCTGCACGGCGTTGATGCCCCGGTAATTTTCGGCGTCGGGGGCCATGTAGGCAGGGTATTTTTTGGGGTCGGGGCTACTGCTACCCGATACGGTAAATGGTGTGGCGTTGCAGTTCTGAATCCAGCCAACGGCCGGGTTACGTACCTGCACAATGTCTTCGATTGGATGCAGCCCTTTCCATTCTGTCTCCGGGTTGCTGCCATCGACGGGCTGATCCCAGTTGAATTTAGGGTCGCGCCGGGGCATGAAATTGCCGTGCCAATACGCGATCGTCCCGTTCCGGTCAGCAAAAACGGTATTGTTCGATGCGTTGCCGTTCAGCTTCATCACCTCTTTGTAACTGGCGTAATCTGTCGCTTTCGTGCGCAGATACGACTGTGAGAGGGCATTCAGCGGCGTGTTCATCATGTCAATCGCGATCCATTTCCCGTCTTTTTCACCGGCAACGGGGCCGTGCTGCGTGAAGTACATCGTAAACTCCTTGTACTGAATCCCACTGCCCGACTTATACGGCAACCGCACTTTTTGCGTCCTGACCGGCTTGAGCGCCGTGCCGTATTTGTAGAACAGGTCGTTGCCTTTTTTCTCGATGGTTTCCAGATACTCGTCCATCGAATCGGCGTAGCTGGAGGTATGCATCCAGCCGCAATTTTCGTTGAAGCCCTGATACACAAAGAATTGCCCCCAGGTTACGGCTCCATACGCATTCAGCCCCGCCTGACTGACCATGTGCACCTCCGACCGGAAATAGAACGACGTATGCGGATTGATCAGCAATAGCGCATTTTTGGTAGCACTCTTCGACGGGGCAATGGCAAACCCGTTCGACCCAATGGATTCACGTTCGTAATGATCGACATTGATGTTCAACGAGGTCGATTTTCGCTGCTCGTAAAAGGCCTTGAGCCGCTCGGTCGATACTACGCTGATATTCCCGCCAATGCTACCTTCGCTGAACATCAACGGCATCCAGGGCTGAAAACGAGTCAGCAATTTAGGCTTGACCGTCGGGTGGGTGAAGAGGTAGTAATTCATCCCGTCGGCAAAGGCGTCCAGCAGTTGCTTCATCCAGACGGGGCTTTTTTTGTAGATCGCCGCCGCCTGGGTAGAATCCATAAATAGCCGCGCCCGCAGGTCGTGGTACAGGGCCGACTCACCTTCTATCTCTGCCAGCCGCCCAATCGAGGTGATGTAGTTTTCTTCCACCCGCCCGAAATCGTCTTCACACTGCGTAAACATCAGGCCAAATACGACGTCAGCATCCGTCTTTCCGTAGATATGCGGTACGCCCCAGGTATCGCGGGTAATGGTCACCTGTTTGGCCCTTTGCTGCCAGCGGGCAACGTCGATCTTAGTAAACGCCTGCCCGTTTACAGTGGCTGAACTCAAGAAAATAAGGACGCCTATCACTAAGCGCATCGACCGCGTTGTAGAGCAATTCATTGAAGGGTAGTTATGGTAAACTGTTGATAATGTGCACCATACACAGGTATGTTGCCGGTAGCCACGCACCTGAAAAACTACTGACCGAGCGCCACGAATCGTTTAGGTGCCATGCGATGATGCGTGGCCTGTTCGTAGCTGTAGGTCAGTCGGATAAGCGTTGGTTCGGCGAAGAGTCGGCCCAGAAACTGGATGCCAGCGGGCAGGTCGCCGGTTGTGTAACCCATCGGAATGGTGAACGCAGGCAGGCCCGTAGCAGGCGCAATGAGCTGGCTGTTATCGCCTTTGTAGCCTTTGGCATCACCAACCAGGGCGGGCGGGTAATTCCAGCTCGGGTAAATCAGGGCGTCGACGTTGAGCCGGTTCATTTCAGCTTCAACGGCGGTGCGGTAAGCGATGCGGAGTGGGTCGGTGAACGCATCACCACACGGAATCTCGGGATGAACAGGCCGACCTGAATGCGTCTGCTGGGAAATCAGACGGTCGCGTACAAGGTCGGAAAAGCCACCCACGCGAATAATATCTTCCAGCGTTTTGAGCGTATCCCGCTTCACGAATGTCCGCAGGTACGTCTCCACGTCGGTCCTGAATTCAGCGCACCATTGATTGGCGCGCAGGGAATCGAAATTGGGAATCGTCACGTCGACGACCGTCGCACCGGCCGACGTCATATCGGCGATCGCCCTGTCGAAAAGCTGTTTGATCTCCGGGTGAATATTTTTGTCGACCAGTTGGCGCATCACGCCGATTCGCGCGCCTTTCAGCCCGTCTTTTTTCAGGAACCGGCTGTAGGTTTCAGGTACGTTCCCCTGACTGTGTTTGGTGATCGGATCGTTGGGGTCATAGCCCGCCGTAACGTCGAGCAACCGCACCGCATCCTCGATCGTACGGCACATTGGCCCGCCAACGTCGTTGCGGCTATACAGCGGAATAATTCCGTAGCGGCTCACCAGCCCCAGCGAGGTACGAAAACCCACCAGCGCGTTGTGCGATGCCGGTCCGCGAATGGAGTTGCCCGTATCAGAACCCAGCCCAACGGTGCCCAGATTAGCCGCTACTGCCGCCGCCGTTCCGCCACTCGACCCGGCAGGTACGTAGGCCAGGTTATACGGGTTCAGCGTCTCGCCCGCCATTGAACTCTGCGAATGCATGGGCGTGAAAGCCCATTCGGCCATGTTTGATTTGGCCAGCACAATGGCCCCTGCCTCGCGCAGCTTCTGCACCTGATACGCATCTTCGGAAGGCACAAAGCCTTTCAGCGCAACAGAACCACCGGTCGTTTGCAGGCCCTTCGTGTTGAAATTATCTTTCACAATCACCGGAATACCGTGCAGTGGGCGCAGCTTACCGGTTTTCCGAAATTCAGCATCCAATGCGCGGGCCGTAGCGATGGCTTCCGGGTTAACAAGAATGATCGAGTTCAGTTTGGTGGGCTGGTCATAGGCCTGAATGCGGTCCAGATACGCCTTCACCAGTTGTTCGCTCGTCAGCGATCCGTTCCGAAAAGCACCGTGAATCGAACTGATCGTTGTTTCGACCAGTTCAAATTTGTTGGGAGATGGGCTTTTTGCCGATGCCTGAGCCAAGACGGGCGCACCACCGAGCAGGTGGACGCCCAGAAGAAATAAAAAGGAATATGGGCAATGAAGCAGACGGGCAATAAAGTGCATAAAGAGTCGGGCCAACCGATGGAGTCGTGTGGTAAAAATAGCCTTTCCTCTCAGAAATTAACGAATCAGGCGGGTTACGGCCTTTGTTTATTTCGTCTTTCGCCTGATTGACCGAATAAATTCTACACTATGCTGAAAATAGTGCATCATCCTGTTCATCGCCCTGTATGTCTACTCGGCCGTTGTTGGGTCAATAATAGCCGCTACCTCACTGACAGAATTAGCAGGAAATCCGCCCTGACTAGCATGCTCACGAACCATTTCTTCATTGGGAGCAATGTACACGCAGTAAATTTTGTCGCCTGTTACGTAACTCTGCAACCATTGAATTTGCGGCCCCATTGTAGTGAGTACGCCACACGAAGTTTATGAAATACCGTTCAGTTGTTCGGCCGATAACTTACCGGCACCGGGAATCTCCCGTTCGATGACATATTTAGGCATGGGGCCTTTTTAGGGCTTCCTACTCGCTTGGCTTTTCGGTTCCGCCCTTTTTTTGTGGTTGAAAGCCTCCACTTGGTCCGTTTTTTACGCTTCCTCGTGGATCAGTGAAGTCAGCCCTGCCGCTAGTTCGGGGGTTACTGTCACCCCATGTACGGTGCTGGCGTGGTCAGCGGCCAGTGCCAGAATTTCGTCATCGGTATCGGCCTGGATTTTGGCATCGCAATCGAAACCCGCATCGCGGCAGTTAAGCGTTTTCATGGTTACTTATGGTTTAGATGAGTTGGTAATAAATCAGTATGTGAACATCCGGTCGCTTTCGGCTGCCAGCCGGACCAATGTAGTGGGCGGAGCAAATTCAGCCGATTTCCCCTGTAGATCAGCCTCCGTTACGCCCCTCGCTTTAGACGACATGGCCGACATGTAAAATCGCCCGCCTGCTTTTATGATGGCCTCATAATGCTCGCGGATTTTACCCGTACCGAGGCCTTCTACTTTGTTTAATTCTCCGTCACGAAGCAAGGTGACGGCATCTCCAGCCAGAAAAAGAGAGACGGTATGCCCTTCGGCCAGGGCTGTTTTGGCCACCAGAAAGCCCAGTGCGGCACGGGTAGGATCATTGGGGCCACACGTGATGTGGATCAGCATTTTCATTTTTTTGACGTCAGTACCACTCTGACCATACGTGGTGACAGCAGTGAAGATGGTAATCAGTAAAGCAGCGGTGAGCCTCCGTTTCATTGTTAGGCAGGTAGTTTAGTATAGCGAGACAGTCTGATAGTAAGAATACACCCAACTTGCAGATTATCAGACCAAAGTACACGTTCCTAACCAATACAAACGAACTCCTTTATTAAGTGGCAAATACACGGGCTACTCCTCTACATAGTTCATGTCTTTCAGGAATGTCTCCTCCAAAAAATGCAGGGCAAACAGGGAAAACAGCACCACAACGCCACCGATGAGCAGCGGGCCATACGTTAAGCCGAGCGACGGTTTCAGGTTCACGAACAGCCAGGTGAGCGGTACGGTAGCGCCCCGTACAAAATTCGGGACCGACGTGGCTACCGTTGCGCGCAGGTTGGTGCCGAAGAGTTCGGCGGCCAGTACGATAAAGAGTGTCCAGTAGCCGTTGCAAAAGCCCAGGCAGACGCAGAAAAAGTAGAATTGGCTGGTGCCGTGAATTGGGACCAGCAGGTAAACCAGCATCATGGCAAACGACAGCAGGATGAACACGCGAATCGCTTTTTTTCGGCTCTGCAACCGCTGACTAAGCAAACCACTTACAATGTCGCCCACCGACTGACCAGCAAAGGCAAGCATCACCGCTTTGCCAGCCACAATCGGTTCAACCAAACCGGCATGCCGACCAAATTCGGGTGAAAACGTGATCAGGATGCCGACCACAAACCACAACGGTATGCCCATCAGAATGGCTAGAATGTACTTGCGCAGGCTTTTTGGGTTGGTGAATAATTGGAGAAAATTACCCCGCTGAACAGACTGCATTTTGAGCTTTTCGTATAGCCCCGACTCGAACACGTTCACCCGCAACACAAGCAACAGAAGGCCTAGTCCTCCACCGACGTAGTATGACATGCGCCAGGCGAATAGATCAGCTACGAAATAGGCGGTGATAGCCCCCAGAACGCCCATCGTAGCCACCAGAATTGAGCCATAGCTGCGCAGTTGCTTGGGCAGGATTTCGGCCACCAGCGTGATGCCCGCGCCCAGTTCGCCCGCCAGCCCAACCCCGGCAATGAAGCGCAAAACCGCATATTGCGTCAGGTTCTCAACCAGGCCGTTGGCAATGTTGGCGACCGAGTACAGCAAAATCGAGCCAAACAATACCGATAATCGGCCTCGTTTATCGCCCAAAACGCCCCACAATACGCCCCCAATGACGAGGCCCGACAGTTGCATATCGAGCAAAAAAACGCCTTCATGCAGCAGGTCATCGCCCGTTACGCCCAACGCCTTCAGACTAGGCACCCTTACCACGCTAAAGAGAAAGATGTCGTACATATCGACAAAATAGCCCAGTGCGGCCACCAGAACAGGAAGCTGAAATAGATACTGACGCGACGAAGGAGGTGTTGAAATCATGGTCATTAGTAGGTCATTTGCTGCGCGTCATTATGCTTCGCTGTCGTTAAGAGTCCTTGTTTGTTTAGTCAGCGCCAAGGAATGACCACTTAATGACAGCGAAGCGTAATAACAATGAATGACAGTTGATCAACTTACACGTTTGTTGGAATGACGTAAGGTGCTCTGTATTTGCGGGTAAGCATAGCATTGGCCTGCTTATCGCCGATGAACATTTCCTTCTGTGGATCGAAATCGAGCGTTCGGCCCAGGCGGTAGGCGATGTTGCCGAGGTGAGCCAGCGACGAGGCCAGGTGCGCCGTTTCGACGGGTCCGTTCAGCATCTTTTTGTCTCTGGCCCGCGCCGCATCGGCGAAGTTTTTGTAGTGATCGCCACCCGCATTGCGTGCGGGGCCGGGCTCTCGGTTACGGCCCAGGTACGTCTTGTAATCGTTATAGCCGTTGATGACCATGTAGCCCTTGTCGCCGTAGAAAATATTGCCAACTTCAACGCCGTCTTCCTTGTTGGTCATCCAGGGACGTACCTCAAACTCGATGATCTTACCCTGCTTTGGGTAGTGGTAGGTCGACGTCAATACCTCGGGCGTTTCCTTGCAATCGTTCCAGAGGAATTTACCGCCCGCCGACGTGATTTTTTCGGGTAAGCCAACGTCCAGACCCCACATGCAGAGGTCGGTTTCGTGAATACCTTGGTTACCAATATCGCCGTTGCCGTAGTCCCAGAACCAGTGCCAGTTGTAGTGTACGTAGTTTTTGCTGAACTCACGCGCCTGCGCCGGACCTTGCCACAGATCCCAGTTCAGCCCTTCGGGCACGGGCGAATTGCCCAGATTGCCAATGTCGGCCCGCCATTTATAGACAGTGCCACGGGCCATGTATACCTTGCCGATCAGCCCGTCGCGCAGGTGCTTGATGGCCTCCTGAATCGCCACCGAACTGCGCAACTGCACACCGTGCTGCACAATCCGGTTGTACTTGGCGGCGGCTTCGATCAGCTTGCGGCCCTCGAACAGGTTATGGCAACCCGGTTTCTCCACGTACACGTCTTTCCCGGCCTGACAAGCCCAGATGGCGGCCAGCGCGTGCCAGTGATTGGGCGTGGCGATACTCACGGCGTCGATATCTTTGTCGTCATAGACCTTCCGCAGGTCCTGCTCCATTTTCACCTTCTTTTTGTACTTCTCCTCAAACTCCGAGGCCGATTTCCGAAGCACCACGTCATCGACATCGCAGAGGGTGGCGACTTCTACGTTATATAGTTTCGAGAAACCAGAAATATGGTCTTTGCCGCGCCCATTCAGGCCGATGACCGCTATACGGAGTCGATCATTGGCACCAAACGCACTGCTCGGAATGATCGTTGGCAACCCCAGCACAGCCGTGCCAGCCGCCGCAGTCTGGATAAACCGACGCCGGGAGAAAGAATCGTTTTTCATAATTGAAAGTATTTTTGTTAGGAATAGACGCGTAAACAGGCGTGTTGCCTGGCCAGGCAACTCACCATACGTAATAGAAAAATCGACCTTAAACTACTCTGTACCAACGGCTAAATTTTACAATCGCGCCAGTGTGAGCCCGCCGTCGACCATGAATATCTGCCCGGTCGAGTACAGGAAACCACCTTCGGCAATGGCAGCAACGGCCCGGCCCACATCGTCGGGTAGCCCCCAGCGGGGTTGAACCGTCAGGCCGTCGGCGATGAGGGCGTCGTATTTGGCCGATACACCCGCCGTCATGTCTGTTTTGATAATCCCCGGCCGGACTTCATACACCGGAATACCGAACTCCCCAAGCCGCACCGCAAACAACTGCGTTGCCATGCTCAACCCGGCTTTCGAGATGCAGTAATCGCCCCGATTCACCGAGGCGACCGTGGCCGAAATAGACGACACCGTGATAATACTCGCCTGAAAATCAGCCTGTTCTTTTTTTTGTTCAATCATCCAGTTCGCCACGGCCTGAGTCAGAAAATAAGCACCTTTCAGGTTCGTGTTCAGCAGCCGATCGAAGCTTTCTTCGGTGGCTTCCAGTATATCGGCACGTACCTGCGGTGCTACGCCCGCATTATTGACCAGCAGATTCAGCCGCCCGAAATGCCCCCTGATTTTAGCGAGCATAGCCTGCCGGTCGTTGGCGTCGGCAACGCTTCCCTGGCAGTAAATAACCTCGCCTCCATGCACCCGCAACGTACCCAGCACATCCATGACGACCGATTCGTCCCGGATGCCATTGATGGCCAGATCAAACCCTTTTTTGGCGAGGTGTTCGGCAATACCCAACCCGATTCCGCGGCTACTGCCCGTGATGAAAGCCACTGGCTGGGTACGTTCATTCATACGTTCAGCGTTGGTCACAGTGTCTCCTTGATGGCTTTCAACTGGTCGGCTTCGGGTAATTTCTTGTAGAGCGGGTCTAGTGGGTAACAGCCCGACACGAGTCCATTTCGGGGGGCCGTGGTGCAGTCGGAAAAGGTGCGGCAAATGTGGTTTCTGACCAGCGACCGGCCAGCCACCATGTCGGCGGGCATGGTGGGGTATGAAAGCACCATTCGGCCAAAGCCAACGCTATCGGCCATGCCGGTGCGCAACACATATTGGGCCACGTTGGGTAGCCATTCCTGCAAATACGAATAGCCCGACCCAATGATAACCAGCTCAGGAAACGCCTTTTTCAGTTCGCAGGTTACGTCGATCTGCCGTTTTACGCCCAGCAGCGGATCCTCGGGTGGCAAATACCCGTCAGACGGCGGGAACAGGGCTGGGCGCATCAGGTGCGGATTGTAATACGGACTACCACCCGTTATGCATATCATCTGAACACCAAGCGATTGCGCGAGTGCCAGGAAGGCTTTCGGCTCCTCCAGGTCGACAGTTAAGCCCGATTGCTGCCCACCAAACGCGTAGGGGTACGTATCCGTTTTTTCGGGTTCACCCACCTCATTCGGTCCTTTTTTGAACGGCAGCAGATCAAACGCACTCAGCCGGATACCCATTTCCAGGCCGGGCGCGGCCTGCTGAATACCCGCGACAATGTTCCGCAAAAAGCGGGTCCGATTCTCGAAACTACCGCCGTAGTTGCCCGCTCTGTCCACGGCGCTCAGGAACTCATGGCCCAGGTAGCCGTGGCAATGTTTGATGTCCACAAAGTCGAAACCAGCCTGTTGCGCCAGCACTGCCGCGTCGATGTAGTGCTGGACGATGCCGTCGATCGCTTCGTCGGTCAGTGGCGGGTAATCGGGAGCCATCCCGAATTTCTGGTTCAGATACGGGTGCGCGTAGAGGATTTTCGATTCAAATTTTGTGTGGCTATTTGGCTTACAGAAACGTCCCGAGTGGGTGAGTTGCAGCCCAATAACCAGGTCATCCGCACGCCCGAACTGCTCGGTGTGCTTATCGACAATAAGTTGCCGAAGGGCAGTTAGCTCACCAATCGTTTCGGGATTGATTACGAGCTGATTAGGATTAGCTTTCCCGTCGTGGCACACGGCTACGGCCTCACAGCCAAATAGCAGTTTAGCCCCGCTTTCGGCAAATTTCAGCCAGCGTTTGCGGGTAAACTCCGTAGGCTTTCCATCCGGCGTTCCGTCCCACCCTTCCATTGGTAAAATGCAGAGGCTATTCCCGATTGTTTTGCCCGATTTTAGTTGAATGGGCCGATTGAACGGGCTATCCGCAGGTGGCAACAGCGTGTCGTCGAAGGCCAGATCAACCCCGTTCGTTTGCAGGTACGTTGTTAACTCCGGGGCCGTTTTGATCTGGGCCATCCGGGTGTATTTCGGTTTGTATTTACCACTCATGCTTAAAAGGTAGGTTCGTGAGGGCTTTTTTGACAGGATTTACAAGATGAACAGGATTTTTTCTTTTGGCTGAAGCGAACTGGAAATCCTATTCATCTTGTGAATCCTGTCAAAAAAATCTTAGGAAAAGTAGCTTAGACGCAGTTGAAAAACAGATAATACGGAGCCTGGTCAATGGCTCGCTGTACGTATAAGGCCGCCTCCCGGATGTGATAATCACCCCACATACTCGACTCGCCGTAGGGAATAGCACTGCCTTTCGGTACGTAATCCCAGCCGTTGGGCCGGTGGTAGATCGAGTGCAGGAGCAAGCCCTGATGGTGCGGGTCTGTGCTGAGATACGGTTCATTGAGCAACGTACCCAGCACCGTTAAACCGGCCTGCCAATAGGTTTGTCCGGCCTGCCAGTGCGTTTGTTCCAACAGCCCCACTTCTTCAACAATGCCAGCCTGGGTACGTTGCTTGTTCATCAGGTAATTACCCAGGCGCAGCAAGCCCTGCGCCGCAATGGCAGCGGCCGAGCTATCGACCGGTTCGTGGGCATTGAACGGATCAGCGGGGCGGGCCAGATAATCGCCCAGTTTGTGCAGGTTCGGCGCGCCGGTATCCCAGTACGGAACGCCATCGGTGGGCGTGTTCTCAATGTAAAAATCGCAGGTAGCGCGGGCCGCCCTGAGCATCATCGCTTCCAGTGACTCGCGTCCGCCGAGGCCGGCTAGTTCGTCATCATGAATGGTCGCCAGCGCTTCTAATTCTTCCGCGAATCCGCACATCGCCCAGGCCAGGCCACGCGTCCAGGTGCTGAAACCAGTATAGCCCTGCTGCGAATTCGGGCAGCGGTAATTTCCGTCGGTGACGTTGAAAACGCTTTCATGAGCGGTACGGCCCCAGACGTCGTACGCGTCTCGCCCTTCGCCGTAATACACCGAAAACCGGGCGGTTGCTTCGATATGGAGCAGCGCCCGTTCCAGCAGATTGATCCGCACATCGCCTTCACCCTGAAAGGTATGACCAAGTAAATAGCTGATAACCAATGACCTGCAAGAGCGAATAGTATCGACGAAGAGCGAATGCGGCCCGTTGAACGAATGAATAAACCCGCCCGGTTTATCACCGTCTGCGGTTGGCCGGGTAGCTGTCCAGCGATTGGCCTGCACAGCCCCTGAGACTTTAAGGGCGATTTCGTAGCAGTTTTTCTCCCATTCGTTGTACGGAATTTTTCCTTCGCGCATCAGTCGCAGGAGGTTCCCGTAGGTGCTGACGTTGTTGAACCCGTGATCATGAACACCCACATGACTAATATGCGGGGCCATGACTTCCAGCGTTTTCTGGCGACCCAACTCCAGAAAGTCATCCTCGCCGGTAGCATCGAACTGGAGAATAGCGGAGCCATACTGAAATCCCTGGGTCCACTCGGTCCAGCCGCGGGTGGTGTATCGGCCTTGTATGGTGAAGACAGGCGACCCATTGGCTGGGTCATACTGGTGTTCGATGAGGCTGATTTTTTGCGCAGAAAGCGCCCAGAATCGCTGCAATTTTGCCGATAAGTCAGCCGGTTTAAGCGACGGGTTGATATGAAACATGCTGGGGAAAGACGGGATACGAAGTTGATTGGTGGGTCGGGTAGCGACGTACAAACCAACGGTGTTGCTAAAGGCTCAAAACCAGCATTGGGTCGTATTCTACTTTCAACCAGCAAACCAACTGTCGATCAGGTGCGGAGCGAACCACTTTCATGCACCTTGTATAGCTCAGATGTGGGCGAACAGGCTACTTTTACAGTTGACTACTCAGTATATATCGCCAATCTGTTCTTAACGCATACGCCAAAAACATAATGAAAAAGACTGCTTTACTGCTCGGTTTACTAGTTCTGGCTCTTACCGGAGCGTTCACTAAAGCGAGCGCCCAAACGTTCCGGGGCCTCGACAAATCGCCCATGGACATGGCCTACTACCCGGATGACTACGCCCATGACCGCAAATTTGCGCCCGCTAAAATCGGCAGCGATAAATTGGTGGCGCGGGTAACCTATACGCGTCCCGCCAAGAATGGCCGGGAGGTATTCGGAAAACTGGTTCCTTATGGCAAAGTATGGCGGGCCGGTGCCAACGAAGCCCCGGAGATCAAGTTTTATCAGGACGTGACGATCGGCGGCAAAAAGATTCCGGCGGGCAGCTACGCCCTGCTGACGATCCCGAATGAAACCGAGTGGACAATCATCCTCAGTTCTGATCTGGACCAGTGGGGAGCGTACAGCTACAACCAGGCGCTGGACATAGCCCGCGTGAACGTACCTGTGCAGAAATCGGAAGCAGCGATTGAAAACTTCTCAATCCAGTTTGCCAAGAAAGACGCCAAAAACGCAACGATGTATGTAGGTTGGGACACCACGATGGTGGCCGTGCCGGTGGGTTTGTAGGCATTTCTTAGATTCGTTAGTTAGACTGCTTCCTGTCGCTGTGTACGCATGGCAACGGGAAGCAGTTTTGTTTTTGCAGCAAAGGGCTTCGCGCGTCGTGCCCTTCGACAGGCTCAGGGTGACACTCCCACTCAAGGTCGTCATCAACATCTAGTTGTGTCCTGTCACCCTGAGCCTGTCGAAGGGCACAACGCGCGAAGCAGTCCCACCGCGAAGCAACCAATGAGCGAAGCAATCGTTTACCAAGAACAGAAACGGCAACGCAAAACACATGCCCGTTTATTCATGTTAGAATAACGTAATGCTAACTCGGCACGCAGATGGATCTATCAAAAATAGCCAGCCTGATTACCCCACTCGTCCTGTTATCGGTGATGGGTGTGATAATGATCCTCTACGGATTCGTTGATATGAAACAGCAGAACAACATTCTGCAATTCCTATTCGGCATTCCCATCGCGGCCGGGGCACTCGGACTGCACTATGTTGTTCGCCGGGCGGCCCGGAATAATACCCTGCACGTCTGGATAGCCGAATCAATACTGGTTGGCCTGATGTGGTACGGGTTCCTCCACGCGTAGTCAATGCTCACACAACACCTAAAAGCTGAATGTAGATGCGTACGGTATTTTCTATTGCGGGTATCTGGTTTGTGGCGGCTATCCTGTCGGGTTTTCAGCAAACAGACAGTTGGCTGGGTACGTGGTCGGGCGAAACAAAAGACGGCGTCACCTACACGATCAAAGTCAAAGACAAGTACAGAGGCATGAACCTGTGCGACGTGCATGCCGAGGGCATCCAAACCTTCTACACACTGGAATGTATGGCAACCGGAACGCCCACGACCCTGAATGTCTATTACCGTTCCGCGACAGATGGAGCCTTCTACGCCAAAGACCGGGTCAAGGTCAACGATCCATTTTTCGTGTTGCAACGCACCAACGGCAAGGTCTCCTGGCAGTGGAAACAGATCTTCGACGGCAGCGTAACAATGCGTAGAGTAAGGTAGTGGGTTGAACTCGCTTGTTGCTATATTTGGGTACAACTGTATTCAGGCCACAATGAAAATACTAACAATCAGTGAGTTAAAAGCCAATTTTTCAGCAGTGATTCAAGTCGTGAGATCAGGCGAGAAGGTTGCGGTGACGTTTGGCAAGAAGAAAGAAATAGTTGCTTACATTATCCCCAAAGAAGCTCGTACACCTGCAAAACGTCAGTTAGGCATTTTACAACATAAAGGCCGGGCAGACTTAGCGGATGATTTCAAGCTAACAGATGACGATTTTTTAGGTCTAGAAGCAGTCTGATCATCAAGCTAATCTGGCAAGCCCTTCAACGTGACTTTCAGCTTATTAGTAAAGACGAGAACGTGTCAAAATACGCCAGCGAAGGATTACAGATAATCTGGTGAGTAGGTACGTTACTTCTGAACGAGCACATGCGAGGCAGTAGACCCATCCTGCTGAGCCCATTTCACTACCTGCCTGCCCACTTTCTGGCCTATATCCATCCCGACGACGTTATCGATGCGGAAGTGAACGCCCCCCTCGAATCGTGACTCGGCGGCTTCGTTGGCTTTGTTCATGAAAAAGGTGGCGTCTTCGGGAAACAGATAACCCAGAACGGTAGCCCGCGCCGTAGAGATGGTGGCGTGGCCCGATGGATAGCTCGGATGAGGCGGCGTGAACAGCAGGAGCGGCGTGTAGGTCGTATCATACTGATCGGGGCGGATAGACCAGTACGTGTATTTGGCATCCCAGCAGGCTACCTGCCCGTCGAAAGCCGCGATGCTCACCAGCGCATACACACGGGCAGCCTGCGGCGCATTCAGATGCAGGTTATGCTCGAATAATTTCTGATCGGCGGCATCACCCCAGAAATCGGTTGCGGCCCAGTAAAAGGCGCGGGCGATGGCGGCGGGCGATTTTTTAAATTGGGTCAACTCCTTCATGTCAGCAGCCGGGTCAGGGGGCGGTCCGGGTCTGAACTGATTTCCCGACGTAAGCACCCAGGGTTTACAATACCCCATCATCGGCTGGGCAGGCGGACGTTTGTCCGTCCACGTACCTGCACCGGTTGGGCGTTTTCCATCCCAAACGGCATCGGCACCGTCGGTTTTGGCCCGTTCGATCACGGCCTGCGCCACCCGCTGACCCAACTCAAAACCGGCCTTCACATCGCTGGGATAAGCTACGCCCGCCAAAACCCGCGACTGACACGCGCCCTCGGCTACCCGACGAATAGAGTCGGCCTTCTGTGGAAACAGGTAAGCCAGCATGGTAGCCGCCGCACCGGCCGCCACCGACCGTTCGCAGGGATACGAAGGGCTGTCGGGGGCAGGCAGGTAGGGCGTCAGCGATTTATTGTGAGCCGATGGGCGCGGACGACGGTAGGTGTATTTGGTATTCCAAGCGGCGATTGTGGCGTCATAAATGGCCACATTCATGAGGGCCTTGCCCCGTATCCAGGCGGGCGGAAAACCACCATACAGTTGTTCAATAGCATCTTGCCAGCGATAACCCGGTGCGCCCGCATTCCAGTAGTCAATCAGCCAGTTAGCCAATGAATCGCGCTGGCGTTGAGCATTGAGCAGTGTCTTTTCTTCGGCCTGTGTGGCGACAGCCGTGGGCGGTGGCGGCAACCGAAATGCTTCGCCCGACGGAATGACCCACGTTTTCCAGGAACCCGCCCGGCTCTCGGTCTGAGCGTGACAGGTACTGATAATAACTAAACAGAAGATGACGGATAGCGGAATAGTCTTCATATGAATAAGCGTTTGACTTACCGCCAAAGTTAAACGCCATCCTTCTACAACATCCAAAGGATAAATACCCTTATAACCAAGGGTTTATACGGGCCTTAGTGAGTGGAGTCCGTCGCTGTATGCATATACTTTCACTTCATTTCAACCGCTACAAGCAAAGCCACTGAACTGGTGTAGTTCAGTGGCTTTGCTTGTACATTCCATATGTTAGAACAGCAATCCAGCGTTACGCCATTTCTATGACCCAATCGTCCTGCTCGACGACGGTGCCTTCTTTGAGCAGCACCTGCTTGACGGTGCCGGGCTGCTGGGCGGCCACGATGCTTTCCATCTTCATGGCTTCGATGACGAACAGCGGCTGGTTTTTCTTCACCTCGTCGCCGGACTTCACCAATATGCGGGTCAGGCGGCGTTGGCTAGCTGATCTCCAGCTACTGGCACTAGTCGGTATTCTTCAATTGACCGACTGGCTTCGTAAAGAACATCAGGATCGAGCATTAACGGGCTAGTCACACGAATTGGGTTATCATTTTTATCAATGGCAAGATGTGACACAAGGATGAGAGCCCATTGAAGTGTTTTACTTTCAGAAACGGAAACAAGCTTAAACGTATCGTAATCGAACAGGCGCGATAAGTCAGAACTGTCGGTTCGCACTACGCCCCAACTAGTTAGTAAGTCGTTGAAATCTAGTACCCGAATTTCACTAGTTGTCCAGCGAACCGTGATTTTAAACGGCTCAATTTTGATAATTTCCGTTATGCGTGGTAAACCTTTCATCGGATTGTCTGTAAACGAACAAATTCCTCGATTAACATTTCCTGTTTTCCTTCCAGCCAGGTACGTACCCGTAAAGATATTTCAACTATGATAACTACATGCTCATCAGCATCTATCAAAATAAAGACTTAGGATATGAGACATCCTCAATTCGCCAACCGTCATCGTACAAACTCATTGAAATTTTTATAATCTTTGGCGTTAAGAAAGCTGCCTCAACTCTTGGATTTGTCTTTATAAATGGAGTGGCAGTAAACTTGTACTTCAGTTCCACAGTAGCTTTTCTATCACCTGGCTCCAGTTCTATACCTGTGACTTCATCAGCCTCAACAATACCAATCGCTAGCCTCTGGTATGAAGTCTCAGTATACCCTCGTATGTAGGAACCTTCGCGACGCTTCTTCACTCCATCAATAAGATACGGGTTAGACTTTTCAGTAAAGAAAATATTTTGTTTTGCTTTTACATTAGTATCTAATTTCCAAAATCCATCCTTTTCCAGGGTTAATTCTTTATAGCGTGCTGCAATGTATGGATTATCAACCGTGATATCAGCTCTTACTGTATCAATGAGTAACTTACCATACTTATATTTTTCAATCACATCAAAAGCCCTATCGCGCGTTAACTCTTTACTGTTGCACGATACCAAGCAGGCAAGTAATAGTACATAAACTGTACTGAATATTATCAGTTTCATGATAAGTTGGTTTTACTTTTATTTCCAAAAGATGGTAAGATTTCGTATCTCAATTGTCCCAGATTCGCAATCGTCCCCTCCTTCAAGATTTTTATGTGTCATTGAAATATTCATATACTCAAATTTGCTAATCTGTGGTAGTACGTTAGCAAATGTAATACTTCCTCTAAGTAGAATATTTGTAGGCAACTTGTTCTCTGCCCTACTTGAACCAGTTTGATCACCAAGTGAAAACCTGTTGCAAGAATACTGCTTTCCGAAAGAGTCGTATGCACTTGTAAGCTCTAAATTTCTAAAATTACAAGTGTATCCATTGTTTATTTCAACTTTTTGATTTACTAGACTTGTTTTTAGCTGGTAAGTGACGACAACATTCTGCTGATTTTTGGAACCATTTACAGACAGTATCTTAAATTCAATATTTTCTGTGAAAGGCTTTATAGTGTATGTTGTTCCATCACTTTTACTCTTAGGTTTTGTCTGACGAATTTGCTCCCCGTCACCCTGACCCTGTAACTTAGCTTTTCGCTTCGCGTAGTCAGCTTTGGACAACTCACCATCGATATATAATTGTTGTAAGCGCTCCAAAGCAGCTTCGTTTTCTTTCCCCTTCACCTCATTATCTGATGACGTCGACATGCTTTGCTGCATTGGCCGAGGTTTGCCTATCTCATAGCCATTCAACCCGATGATCTCTTTTGATTTCAGAGCATCATCTAAATCAGCAAAAGCGGTGTAAATCTCTCCCGCTTTTAACGACGCATATAGTTTTACTCCAGACCCGACTGCTTGTGATCGGAACCCTTTAATAGTTACTTGCGTGTTATTGTGACTCTGAGAAAGAGGAGTCTGAGCGCTTGACGCCATAAGACCAGTTTTGATGTATTTGAAACTGCCATTATATTCAGAACCTTTACCAAGCAATAAGGTGTCATTCTCTTTGAGGACAATTCCTATATTTGTCGTTATTGGCCCAACGATTTTCTTATCAAATTGCGAAAAACAAGCAGTAGTAAAACTTAATACTACCAAGAGTAACAGAAAGGATTTTTTCATGATAAAATATTTAACAATTTGATGGCATTAGCGAAGACGTCAGTTGAGGCATTCGTTCTACTGCAACTTATTTTTCATTGCGTTAATTAAAGCTTCTGTGCGTTTTTCTGCTTTTTCGTTATTATAAGATATCACAGCCCATATTGCAATACCTAGCCAAATAAAAAAACCTAAACCGAATAGTAAAAAAGTGAAAACAGCAACTATTTGTAAGACAATTGCAAAAAATCCTGATACTATTTTACCTCTGCTTAAAAAGTAAACTCCAGGAAAAAAAATAGCAAGTATGATCATGCTTTTGGATTTATTAATGCGATGAGATTAATGATTAACACTGTATTGATAAAGCTACATAAGCTATAGGATAATAAGTTGCTTCAATCAATTTATATTGAATGGCAAATGTTACACACTTTTTTGTATATAATATAAAATAAAAGGAATATTTATTTAATTTGCAAACTGAATAAATTGTTAACTCCAACATATTGTTATAGTATATTTCAAATACTCGATGTATAATGTTTTTAAAAAATATGACATATCATAAATACGTAGAAATTAGCCATCCAAGTTAAAATTCCTTTCTCTAGCAAACATTGACAGCTAATTTACTGTACGTCTAGACTTATGTGGCAAGTGCAATAAAAGAGCCAACCAATCATTCTATAGAAATGATCCAGTTGGCTCTTTTATTGCACTTGGTTACGCTTACTCTACTTCTCTATTTTGGAAAATTTCTATTGTAGCGGATCAATTAAACTAGCGATTTCTTAACATAACGTTACGCCATTTCGATGACCCAGTCGTCTTGCTCGACGACGGTGCCTTCTTTGAGCAGCACCTGCTTGACGGTGCCGGGCTGCTGGGCGGCTACGATGCTTTCCATCTTCATGGCTTCAATCACGAATAGCGGCTGATTCTTTTTCACCTCGTCGCCGGGCTTCACCAGAATACGCGTCAGGCGACCTTGCAGCGGCGAACCTATGTCGGTTGGTTTGCCTACCTTCTGGTTCTGCGCCTTCACCACTTTCTGGGCTTTGTCACGTACCTGAACCTGACGGCTCTGTCCGTTCAGCTCGAACGTGATCATCCGCATACCCGATGCGTCGGCCTCCGACATGAAGAGAAGCCGAACCAGGATGTTCTTGCCTTCGGCGATTGGCACCAGAATCTCTTCGTTGGGCTTCAGACCGTAGAAGAACGCGGGCGTTGGAATGATGCTGACGTCGCCGTACTGGTCAATGGCTTTGTAATATTCCTCATATACCTTCGGGTACATCTGGTACGAGAGGTAGTCAAGGAAGCCATCGTTGCGGGGGAATGCCTCCTGGAATTTGGTGAAGTCAGCGTCAAAATCGATCGGGGCCAGATGCTCGTTGGGGCGACCGGTGATTGGCTCCTCCCCTTTCAGCACTACCTTCTGAATGTTCTCCGGGAAACCGCCGTAGGGCTGACCCAGAATACCCTTCATCAGTTCTTTCACCGATTCGGGGAATGACAAGGCCTCGCCACGCTCCAGTACGTCTTCGGCCGTCAGGTTGTTGGCGGTCATGAAGATCGCCATGTCACCCACCACTTTCGAAGAGGGCGTCACCTTGATGATATTACCAAAAAGCTGATTGGCAACAGAGTAGTTCTTTTTCAGCGTCTCGAACTTATCGCCTAGTCCGGTGGCGATGGCCTGCGGTTTCAGGTTTGAGTACTGTCCGCCGGGAATTTCGTTCTCGTACACTTCAGCACTACCGGCTTTCATGCCGCTCTCGAACGGATAATAGTATTCCCGAACGTCTTCCCAATAGTTCGAGTAGGCATTCAGCGACGGCAGATCAACGGCACATTCGCGCTCGTGGCCCTGCATCATCGCCACCACCGAGTTGAAATTCGGTTGCGACGTCAGACCCGACAACGCACCCAGGGCACAATCGACAATATCGACACCCGCATCAATGGCTTTCAGGTACGTTGCCGCCTGAATGCCTGCCGTATCGTGCGTGTGCAGATGAATGGGAATGCTCAGCGATTTCTTCAGTTCGCCTACCAGCAGTTGCGCGTCGAGTGGTTTCAGCAAACCGGCCATGTCTTTGATACACAACAGGTGCGAGCCTTCGTCTTCGAGTTGCTTGGCCATGTCGAGGTAATACTGAAGCGTGTATTTCTCGTCGATACCGCTGTAGCAGATGGCGGCTTCGGCAATGGCGTTGGTCCGCTCACGCACGGCGCGGATGCTCACTTTCATGGCCTCGACCCAGTTCAGCGAATCGAAAATACGGAAGACGTCGATGCCCGTTTCGGCCGATTTCTCCACGAATTTCTCGATCAGATTATCCGGGTAAGCCGAGTAGCCCACGGCATTAGAGCCGCGGAAGAGCATCTGCAACAGCATGTTGGGCATAGCCTCGCGCAAGGCCGCCAGCCGCTTCCACGGACTTTCGTACAGGAACCGCATCGACACGTCGAACGTGGCGCCGCCCCAGACTTCCATCGAGAATAGTTCGGGATGATTCTTGGCGAAGCCTTCGGCTACTTTCTGCAAATCCTGGGTACGTACCCGCGTGGCCAGCAGCGACTGGTGGCCGTCGCGGAAGGTGGTATCGGTATACAGAATCTGCTTCTGGTCACGTACCCAGTTGGCAAATCCTTCGCGGCCCAGTTCAGTCAGGCGGTCGCGGTTGCCGGCCGGGTACGTTCCGTATTGGTCGTAAATCGGGACAACGGGCGTGCGGAACACCTTGCTGTCGTCGCGCTTTTTTACTTCGGGATTCCCGTTCACGATCACCTCACCGAGGTACCGCAGCACCTTCGTGGAGCGGTCTTGCGGCTGACGAAGTTTGAACAGTTCGGGATGGGTTTCGATGAACGACACCCGTGCCTCGCCCCGCTCAAAAACCGGGTGGGCAATTACGTTCATCAGGAACGAGATGTTGGTTTTCACACCCCGAATCCTGAACTCTACCAGCGCACGTTGTAGCCGTTGGGTAGCGCCCTTCAGGGTACGCCCCCGCGCCGAGACCTTTACGATCATGGAGTCGAAGTAGGGCGAGATTTTAACGCCGGGATAACTGCTGCCTTCATCCAGACGGATGCCGAAACCGGCGGCGTTGCGGTAGGCGATGATGGTACCAAAATCAGGTTTAAAGCCGTTGGCGGGGTCTTCGGTCGTGATCCGGCACTGAATGGCGTAGCCATTAAGCGGTACCTCATCCTGATGGTTGATGTATATCCCGTTGTCGGACAGTTTGTAGCCCATCGCGATCAGGATCTGCGACCGAACAATATCTACGCCTGTTACTTCCTCGGTAATCGTATGCTCGACCTGAATCCGTGGGTTCACCTCGATGAAGTAAATATTCTCTTCTTTATCGACCAGGAACTCGACGGTGCCGGCATTGCTGTAGCCCGCCGCCTTACCAATTTTCAGGGCGTAGGCATACAGTTGTTCGCGCGTTTCCTGCTTTAGCCCGAACGACGGGGCTACTTCCACCACTTTCTGGAACCGGCGTTGTACCGAGCAGTCGCGTTCGTAGAGGTGAATCAGGTTACCGTGCGTATCGCCGAGTAGCTGAACCTCAATATGTTTTGGATCTTCAATAAATTTTTCCAGGAAGATCGTGTCGTCGCCGAATGCGTTTTTAGCTTCGTTTTTGGCTTCCGTGAACGCTTTTTCAAACTGGTCGGCTTCACGAACCACGCGCATACCACGACCGCCGCCACCCGCTGCGGCTTTCACCATCACGGGGAAACCAATCCGTGCGGCCTCTTCACCCGCCCGTTCGGCCGACATGTTTTCTTCCCGCGAATCAGGGATCAGGGGTACGTTGGCAATGGTAGCCAGATTCTTGGCCCGGACCTTATCGCCGAGGGCTTCCATCGCCTCGGGGGTTGGCCCGATGAAAATGATATTCTCTTCCCGGCAACGCCGCGCCAGTTTTACGTTTTCCGACAGAAAGCCGTAGCCAGGGTGAATGGCGTCGATTTTTTTGCTCTTTGCCAGCAGAATAATGCCTTCAACATCCAGGTAGGGTTTCAGCGCATCTTCATCACGCCCAATCTGATAGGCTTCGTCGGCCTTATAGCGGTGCAGTGAATAGCGGTCTTCATAGGTGTAAACGGCTACGGTGGTGATACCAAGTTCGGTGGCGGCCCGCATAATGCGGATGGCAATTTCACCCCGGTTGGCAACCAACAGGCGGTTGATCGGGCGGATATAGTCTTTCACAGAATCAAAAGGATGATAAATCGAGTAGCTATTGACAGATTCGTAACAAACAGATAAGCATGCTTCTGTCTGCGCATTAGCGTCGCAAATTTGTTGAAAATTCGGCAAAACGATCGACGCACCGAATATTCATCGGAAAAGGCAGATTTTTCGATGAATAATACAGCAAGCCGTACTGACTGATGAAGTGTGAAAGCAGAGAAGGCTAAAGGTAGGCGATTTATAGGTTGACTCCTTCCTGCATTAACCGGTTTTAACCGCAGCTTCATAATCAGTGAATCAGTTCATCCGAATTATACGGGTGATTTCGCTAGCAGTTAGTTGATAAAGGCTATTCCTTTTTTACGTAGTTTCATCAAAAAATCCTAACCCGCTATGATCGCTCAATCTCCAGACACTGACCTAAAAGCACCTATTCAAGCGGCCTTCAGGCAACTGCGCGAACACGCCGCCGCAATGACCTTGACCACTGCGGCTGAACGGATCGAGCGTCTGAAGCGCATAAAAGCATGGGTGGAAGCACATAGAACCGACATCCACGCGGCGATGTACGCCGATTTTCGCAAACCATCGGCCGAAGTAGACCTGGGCGAGCTTACGGGGTTGATGGGCGATTTACGCTATACGATTCGCCACCTGAAGCAATGGATGAAGCCGCAGCGGGTTCCCACACCCCTGTCGATGGTGGGCACGAGCGGCTACCTGCAGTACGAACCCAAAGGCGTGGTACTGATCATTTCGCCCTGGAACTACCCGTTCGACCTGATGGTTGGTCCGCTGATTGCAGCCCTGGCGGCGGGGAATGTGTGTATGCTGAAACCGTCGGAGTTGACACCCAACACGGCGGCCCTGCTGAAACGCATGGTCAGCGACTTGTTCCCGCCCGAGGAAGTGGTGTTGTTCGAAGGCGCGGCCGATACAGCACAGGCCATGCTCGACCTGCCTTTCAACCACATCTTTTTTACGGGTAGTCCGGCACTGGGCAAGGTGGTGATGGCCGCCGCGGCCAAACACCTGGCGTCGGTGACACTGGAACTGGGCGGCAAGTCGCCGTTTGTGGTCGATGAAACCGCCAACATCAAGAAAACGGCCGAGATTCTGGCCTGGGCCAAGTATTTCAACAACGGCCAAACCTGCATTGCGCCCGATTACCTGCTGGTACATGAAGCGGTAAAAACGCCGTTGCTGAACGAGATAAAGGCGGTGGTCGATCGGATGTACGGTACTGATGCTGCCGCCCGCGCCGCCTCCGACAGTTATGCCCGGATTGTGAACCAACGTCATTTTCAGCGCGTCAAAGGGCTGATCGACGATGCCGCCCGGAAAGGGGCTACGGTACTCATGGGTGGCCGGACCAACGAAGCCGACAATTATGTGGAGCCGACAATGATTGATGGCGTGACCGACGAGATGCAGGTGATGCAGGAGGAGATTTTCGGGCCAGTGTTACCTGTGGTCAGCGTAAAAAATCTGGATGAAGCGCTGGACCATATCAACAGCCGCGAAAAACCGCTGGCTCTGTATATCCACAGCAACAAGCAGGCGAATATCGATTACCTGATCAACCGCACCTCAGCGGGCGACACGGTCATCAACGACGCCATGATTCACTTCACGCATTCGGAACTTCCCTTCGGTGGCGTCAATAACAGCGGTCTGGGCAGCTACCACGGCTACTTTGGTTTTCAGGAGCTTTCGCATCGCCGGGGTATCCTTCGCCGCCAGTTCGGCACTATGAATTTCCTCTTTCCGCCCTACACTGATCGGGTTAAGAAGTTCATTAGCTGGGCGGTGAAGTTCTCGTAGAATCGGCTAACCCCCAACCCCCTGAAGGGGGCTACTGCGCTGCTATCTAAATCGCGGAGCTTTAGCCCCCTTTAGGGGGTTGGGGGTTACGCTACTATAAATTAAGGCTGATACGGTCCGCCGGTTTCGCCCCAGCCCCATTTGGGAATGGGTTCGCTTTCGGTGATCGGGTTTTCGTCGATCTGTGAATTCAGCACGGCCAGGCGGCTGCCCCATTCCAGATAACCAACCAGCGCCGAGCGGAATTCCGGGTCGTCGGGCAGGCCTACTTCGTCGGCGCTGTCGAGTAGCAGGGCTAACCAGCGGCGGCGTTGCGTTTCGGTGAGGTGTTTGCCAATATGGTGGTCGATCATGCTGGCATGACTGCCGCCATCATTCTCCGTGTAACGCTTCGGTCCGCCAAACACTTCACCAATGAAGTGGGCCACATGCTGTGCGTGTTCGGTAGACATGTGCAGAAATACCGGAGCCAGTATCTCGTCCTGCGCCACTTTCGCATAGAAATGGGCCGTCAGTTGTTCCAGCCGGTCGTTTTCACCCGCCCAGGCGTAGAGTGTCGGAATGAGTTGTTCGTTCATTGTATTCAGGTTATGGCTCTCGCTAGGTAGGTTGCTGTCGCGCGGCCCTTCGACAGGCTCAGGGTGACAACGCACATCTAAATGTACATGACGAACCTGGGTAGGCTTGTCACCCTGAGCCTGTCGAAGGGCCGCGCGACAGCAACCTACCTAGCGAGAGCCAGATAATGATATTCAAGATACGACAACCTCACCCAGCGGCAAAAAATACACGTTTTACCCGTTCGCTGATGCCGGTAAGCACTTCGTAGGGAATAGTGCCCATGCGTTGCGATAGTTCAGTGACAGGTACGTTCGGGCCAAATAGTTCGACCGAATCACCTTCGCTGGCCGGGGCGTTCGTCACGTCGATCATGGTCATGTCCATGCAGATGCTTCCGACGGTGGGGCAACGTACCCCGTTTACCCACACCTCGCCTACCCCGTTGCCCAGTCGCCGGTCGTAGCCATCGGCGTAGCCCAGCGCGAGGGTGGCGATTCGGGCGTCGTGATCAACTACTCCGCGCCGACTGTAGCCGACGGTTTCGCCCGCCCGAACGGTTTTTATCTGGCTGATCGTGGTCGTCAACGTACCCACGGGGCGCAGCAACGACGGCTCAGTCTGGCTACTTTCAACGCCGTAGAGTCCAATGCCAAGCCGGACCATATCGAGTTTATAATCAGGGAACCGAACGATACCTGCTGAATTCAGCAAATGGCGCACAGGCTGGTAGCCAATGCCAGCCTCCAGAGTCGCCGTGGCCCGGCTGAATGTCTCGAACTGCTCCTGCGAAAAAGCGTTGAACCGGGACTCATCGGCCCCGGCCAAATGGCTGAACACGGTAGCGACCTGCATGAGCGGATGCGCGTTCAGGTACGTTATCACCATCGGCATTTCTGCTTCCAGAAAGCCCAGCCGGTGCATGCCCGTGTCGATTTTGAGGTGGCAGGCGGGCAGCGGGCCGGGCGCATCGGACCTGGGCTGCCGTTCAATGAAACCCGCCCATTCTTCGAGCAGGCGCAGGCTGTATAATTCGGGTTCGAGGCCGTTTTCAAGCAGGGTCTGGAAGGTTTCGGGCGACGGGTTCATCACCATGATGGGTAACGCGATGCCTTGTTGCCGCAGAAAAACGCCCTCGTCGGCATAGGCAACGGCTAGCCAGTCGACGCGGTGAAACTGAAGCAGCCGGGCTACTTCGGCGCTACCACTTCCGTAAGCAAACGCTTTTACCATCACCATGATCTTCGTTTGGCTCCCTACCCGCTCGCGATACTGGTTCAGGTTATGCGTCAGCGCGTCGAGGTCGATATGGAGCACCGTTCCGTGTACTTTTTGCTGGAGGCGATCAACGATACGCTCGAAACCAAATGACCGTGCCCCTTTGATCAGTACCACGCTGTCGCGGAACCCGTTGCGAAGGTGATGCGCTGAATACGCATCCAGAAACGTTTCTGTATCAGGATAGAAAAGGGTATTTCCCGCGAAAGAAGCCTTATTCCGACTTATCACCGGGCCGATTCCAATGATCTGTGATACCCCCTGCCGGGCCAGCAACTGCCCGATGAACGTGTACAGTTCGCCCTCGTCCTGCCCCGACTGCAGCACGTCGGATAGGATTACGGTTTTGTGGGTCCGGTTGCTTTGCTGCTTCTGAAAATCGAGGGCCAGCCGCAGACCAGCCACGTCGTTGTTGTACGAATCGTCGATCAAGACGCAGTTGTTGATGCCTTCTTTCAGCTCAAGCCGCATCGAAACGGGACGCAGGCGGGACACCCGATGGTTCAACTCCGTTTCGTTGCTGATGCCCAGGGTCAGCATTGTCACCACGCAATGCGTCAGGTTTTCGAGCGAAGCCGGGTCGGTGAATGGCGTACGAATACGCCAGATACGTTCGTCGGCGGTGGCCGTAATCGTCAGTTCGTCGCCCTGCACAGTGGTCAGGTACGTTGCGCCGGTACGCCCCTCGCGCGACCAGGCTACCAGTTCGCAACCGGGGTTTACGGCGGTTAACAGCATTCCAATCTCGTCGGCTACCTCTTCCTGATCAAGCGAATACACGAGCGTGGCGACACCAGTGAACAACCGCAGTTTTTCGGCTATTTTCTGCTTTCTGGTTTTAAAGCCTTCATCATGAGCCGTACCAATATTGGTAAAAATGCCAATCGTTGGCTTGATGACCGCCTCCAGCGCCGCCATTTCGTGGGGCCGGGAAATACCGGCCTCGAAGATGGCCAGGGTGTGCGTTTCGTTCAGTTGCCGAACCGACAGAGGCACGCCGATCTGCGAATTATAACTCTTCGGACTGCGTACGACAACGTACCCGGGCGTACTCGACGGCAGGCTGGTTACGGGACCAGTGAGCAACTGGGCGAGCCACTCTTTCACGATGGTTTTGCCGTTACTACCCGTAATACCGATGACCGGAATTGAAAATGACGCCCGGTACTGTGCCGCCTGCGCCTGCATGAAGGCTACCGTGCTGGGTACGTTAATAAATTCAGCGTCAGCATATTGTTCCTGGTCAGGCACGAGCTGCTCGACGACAAACTGCCGCACGCCCCGACGATAGAGTTCACCTATATAGTCGTGCCCGTCGTGGTGGTCGCCACGGATTGCGAAGAAAACACCCGGCCCAGGTACAATAACCTGTCGCGAGTCGGTAAGCCAGAAAGGAGTCAATGACATGTACGAAAAGTATCCTGAAGCTCCAGCTTCGGGAGTAAAAAAGTGTACGTTATTTTCTCCCGAAGCTGGAGCTTCAGGCTACTTGTCACATCCAGCCGCGCCTTCTGAAGTAGATGACCATGCCCATGCCGATAGCGAACATGACGCCCAGCGCCCAGAAGTAGCCGGTGCGGGTGTGAAGTTCGGGCATGTTGTCGAAGTTCATGCCGTAAATACCCGCAATGAATGTCAACGGCATAAAAATGGCCGAAAAAATGGTCAGCGTTTTCATCACCGAGTTCATCCGGTTGCTGGTCGTTGAAAGGTACACGTCGAGCAGGCCGGGAATCAGTTCGCGGTAGGCATCGAGCGTTTCCACCACCTGATTGACGTGGTCGAGCAGGTCGCGCAGGAACGGCACCGTTGTGGGGTGAATCAGGGGCGAATCTCCCCGCAGCAACACACCGATCACGTCGCGCAGGGGTTGCACGTAACGGCGCATGAGGGCCATTTCCCGCTTCAGAGCATACAGGCGAGCCAGCGTATCACGGCCGGCAACGTCGCGGATGATGCGATCTTCGATATCGTCCAGCTTTTCGGCCATGCCTTCCATGACCACAAAGTAATGATCCACCACCAGGTCCATAGCGGCGTAGAGCAGGTAATCGGCTCCATTGCGCCGGGTTTTGCCGGCCGACAGTTTAATTCGCTCCAGCACCGGCTCAAAAATATCGGCGGTACGCTCTTCCTGAAACGAGATTAGAAAATTGGACCCAAGTACCAGGCTCACATGCTCCGCGTCGATTTCCTGCGTCCGCACGTTGTGATGCAGCATTTTGAGGGTAACGAACACGACCGGCGAACTGGCTCATGTGTCTTCATACAGGTCAATTTTAGGCTTCTGCTCCGTGTTCATCACATCTTCGAGCAGGAGCGGGTGCAGCCGAAACTGCGTGCCCAGCGCCCCAACCACGGCCGCTTCATGAATGCCATCAATGTCGAGCCAGAGTACGTGTGGTACCTGTTCTTTAGGCAGTTGACAGGCACTTAACTTGCCCGACTCGTCGATCAGGTAGTCTTCTTCGTTGTACTCGACCCGTTTGATCCGGGTCGCGTGCTTTATTTCCTGACCGACGTAGGTCAACGTACCCGGCGACGTACCTACCGGTTTTTTCGAAACTTTATAGCGATGCCGTGCCAATTAATTCGTGCTTAAACCTTACTGCCTGTACAACGTCAAACCGCAAATATCGCTCTTAAATGAACAGTCATGTAACGCGGACTTTAGTCCGCATTTTTTGTAATTAAAATGCGGACTAAAGTCCGCGTTACGTTATGAAACCTTACCTGCTTCCATTGTTACTGCTTTCCGGTATGCTGTATCTATCATGCAGCAGTGGTAAAACGGCTTATAAACGCGGCGATTATGCCGGGGCCGTTCAAAAAGCCAGCCAGCGACTGAAGCAGAAACCAGGCCTGAGCCGCCGGGGTCACGAACTGGCCGAATTGGTTATTGAGCGGGCGTTTGTGGCGGGATACGAGCAACACCAGTCCATCATTCGCCAACTCACCGCTCAATCCAATAAGCCGTTTCGGTGGGAAACCGTTTTTGCGGAATACGATATCCTCCAGAAAATGGCCAGCGACGCCCGACAGGCAGCATCCGGCGCCGAATGGCTGGCAACGTACCCAGCCGATTATAGCCGCCAACTGGCCGAAACGCGTCAACTGGCGGCTGAAGAACGATACGCCATCGCCGAAGAGGCGTATGCCTACCGGGAAGTGAACCGCATGGCCGCCCGAGACGCGTATGAGCAGTATCAGAAGGCCATTTCGTGGGTTCCCAACTACCGGGAAGCAGCCCGGAAATCGCTGGAGACGCTCCCCTACGCCATACTCCGCGTGCTCGTGGAACCGCCCGTACTGACGCCGGAACTTGATCCGTCGGAAACGACAGAGTTGGGCCAATCCATCTTCACCAGCCTACAGACCGCCAACAAGCCTTCGCCTTATGTGCATCTGCTCGATCCGAACCAGGCCGAAATTGCCGTTGATGGCGCGTACAGGCTATACGATGGCTTTCCGGTCAACGAAGTAGTGCAGGTGGCCGTTCGTGACTACAAACCGTATAGTAAGCGCTTCACGGCAACGTCGACCACGGTGGAGAGCGATAAGCTGTATAAAGTAGGAACGAAGCGGATCAACGACTCAACGGTGGTCGACATCATGGAGAAGGTGAAAGGCACGCTGACGCTGCACACCCAGTTCATCGAGGCCAGCATGTCGGTCGAGTTACGGGCAATAGACCTGAAAACCAACCGGATTATCTGGACCGATTCCGATCATGAGAGCACTGGCTGGCAAACGCAGTGGGAAACATTTACCGGCGACAAACGCGCATTGAACGACCACCTGTTGCTAATGGCTACGGGCATTCCTCCCTCCCGCCGCGACCTGTTCAACGGCCTTAGTAGCCGCCTGGGTAGCTCTGTTGTGGGTACGTTGCGCCAGCGTTACAAAAAATTGTGATTGCCCCAATCCGTAACGGGACCGCTACTTTTCTCCCTGCCAGTTTAGCCCGTTGGATAAATGGCAACGTTCCCGAGAACGTTTGCATGAATAAAAAGCGGTAAACACTTCTGTATATAAAATTGGCGGTATAACCTTACGTCGCCAACGTGTTGATTGCCAGAATCCCCCATCTGCATTTCATCAAGAAAAAGTCTGTTTTGTACAATTCCTGCTCCGCTTATCGCGACTGAGCCAGGTACGTTACTTGTTCGTTTTTAATACGCCCGCTTACTTTATTATGCACCAATCTTTCCGATATACGTATGAACGTTAGTCAAATGGAACTTACGGCCTCGCACCCGCTGGCCCTGCCCGTTGGGGTTACGCTTGACCGGTACATCATGCACCGGCAAACGGCATTCCCCTATGCTACTGGTGATCTGTCGCAACTACTGCGCGACATAGCTCTGGCCGGAAAAATCATCCATCGGGAGGTGAACCGGGCGGGCCTGATTGACTTGACGGGCGGTATGGGCGTTCAGAATGTGCAGGGCGAGAGTCAACAAAAGCTGGATATGATTGCCAACATCCGGTTTTGCCGGGCATTGAAAAACGGCGGCGAAGCCTGCGCCATCATTTCCGAAGAAGATGAAGACATCATTTTTACGGGTAACAAGCAGGGCAAGTACGTGGTCGCCATCGACCCACTTGATGGGTCGTCTAACATCGATGTCAACGTATCCATCGGCACGATCTTCTCGATCTACCGACGTATAACCCCGATAGGCAGCGAACCCACGATGGCCGACTTTTTGCAGGGCGGTCGTCGGCAGGTAGCCGCCGGATATATTCTGTACGGTTCATCGACGATCATGGTATACACCACCGGGCACAGCGCCAACGGGTTTACCTACGACGCCTCGCTCGGTGAATTCATCCTCTCACACCCCGATATTCACAGTCCGGCGGATGGACAGATTTATTCCTGCAACGACGGCAACCTGGACAGCTACGAAGACGGCGTCCGCCAGTACCTGACGGCCTGCCGGGCGAAGCAGTACACCGCCCGCTACATCGGTTCGCTGGTGGGCGATTTCCACCGGAATCTGCTCAAGGGGGGCATTTACCTCTACCCGCCCACGAAGAAAAACCGCGACGGCAAGCTTCGTCTGCTCTACGAAGCATTTCCGCTGGCGTTTCTGGCCGAAAAAGCGGGCTGTCTGGCTTCCACAGGCCACCAGGCGGTACTCGACATCAAGCCGACGAGCCTACATCAGCGCGTTCCGCTCTATATTGGCTCGCCCGTCATGGTCGAAAACCTGATCGGTATGCTCGCCTGACAAATACAGTTGTAGAAAGACGTAGTTACTATGATTGATTACAGATTGCTTATGCGGTCTGTCTCTTCCATGATATGAAGTAGATCAGCGGTATACTTATTTTCTTTTAAATACTTTATCCAATAAGACAGTACTCGAGTGCATGAAGGTTTTCTCGCTTTTAAAACATTGAACAATTGCTGAAAATTTTCAGAAAAAGGGTCCGTATTTTCGCTTTTCGATGTTTTGGAGAGTTTTCGAAGCTTATCGAAATCATGAGGTAATCCATAGTCAGTCAGTGAAATAGTGACCTCATCGGCGGCCATTATTATCCACTTTTCTACAGCGGGACATATATAGATCAGAAAATGAAAACGGTGTCGGTGTTTTAATAAACGCAGTGAGCCAGGTACATTATAAATTACGTCAAACGCTTCGGCATAGTGCCGATCCTGCACATCTTCATCAACGATGCCTAAAGCAAATTCATTACTGAGCTTTTCGTCCATTCGTTTCAAGACGTTGGTACCTTTCTGATGGTTGTATTTTCCACGGGGCGGTACCAATGTTTTGATCAACTTAGTGTCGATGTAACATTCTGGCAATACGTGTAAATCCGACTGCTCTGCCATCAGACGGGATATGATTCGCCGTTAAAAAAAAGATCTACGCCAAACTTACGAACCTCATGAAGTTCATCATGCGTGAGTGGTCTGGCCACCGTTTGCCCATCTTTAAAATCGACCATAAAAATAGCCAGATCGTCTATGGCATTATCAAGCATGTCATTCACAATCAAAGGACTATGCGTAACTATAAACGTCTGGTTAGTTTTTGACCCGATTACTTCCTGCGTAAACTCACTGATGTAAGGCGGATAGGCATGTGCTTCTGGCTCTTCAAAAAGAAGCACTGAATTCTCGTTAGAGGCAATCGCTGTTTTGTAAAAAATAATCCGTTGCAAGGTATCTGCTACGGATGAGTATGGCAGCAAAAACACTTCATCATTATTACTATTCTTCTGAATTTTTAATGATTGGCTAACCGTGTCTAATACCAATCGAAGACCATAATCTCTAAACCAACGAGCATAAAGTTGGCGCAACTCAGGCATTAACTGAAGAATATATAGTAAATTATTGCCTAATGGCGGGTACAAAAATGGGGTGTCATATTCTTTATAATTAACTGATTGATTAAATATATAGGGCTTAATACTTACGAATCTTGGCTTTTCAACAATTCTTAATCTTGCTTGCTCTGAGACATACGTTTTTGAAACTTTCAGTTTCGAATCAATATTAGTATATGCTCTGTAAATAGTATGGTCACGAGTAGATTTTTCTTCAGCATTTCCTCTCTTCACTATATCCGTTATAATAGATATACTGCCACTTTCTCTTTCAAAAGAAAAATTACATGATTCTAAAGTATTGGGGCTAGCCTTACGACTAAGTCTAATCCCAGATCCTTTATTGATTACACCACTATGAAACAGTTCTCGCAGATTTTGTAGTCTGATGATATCTGTAAACTTCTTAGAACCGCCCCAAACATATGGAAGACTAAATAACGACAGTGCCTCCAGCATATTTGATTTTCCAACATTAGGTCGACCAATAAAAAGATTGATTCGCTTAAAACCAGTTAGCTTCAAATCCCTGATGGATTTGAAGTTTTTTATTTCGATCTGATCGATGAAATGATCCATGCGGCGAATGTAGTAGTTCGACTAAGCTTACAATAAACCTATAAGATCTGTAAAGAGACCTTATAGGTTTGGGGTTGGCAACATCAATACGCCAGCACGGGGGCTAACCAGCGCTCTACGTCTTCCAGCGGCATGTCTTTACGGTGGGCGTAGTCGATGATCTGATCTTTGTTTAGCTTTCCGGTGGCGAAGTATTTCGATTCGGGGTGGCTGAAATAGAACCCACTGACCGACGAGGCCGGATACATAGCGAAACTTTCGGTAAGCACGATACCCGCCCGGCCCGCGTCGAGCAGGTCGAATAGGGTGGCTTTTTCGGTATGGTCGGGGCAAGCGGGGTAGCCGGGCGCCGGCCGGATTCCCCGGTACTTTTCTTTGATCAGCTCTTCATTGCTCAACTGCTCGGTGGCGGCGTAGGGCCAGAACTCTTTCCGGGTACGTTGGTGCATAAGCTCCGTAAACGCTTCAGCCAGGCGGTCAGCCAGGGCCTTCACCATGATGCTGTTATAGTCGTCATGTTCGCGGTCGTACTTCTCGATCAACTTTTCGATGCCGATACCCGCTGTAACGGCAAAGGCACCGATGTAATCCTGACGACCACTGTCGAGGGGAGCTACAAAATCGGCGAGGCACAGGTTGGGCAACCCCGCCGCTTTCTGATTCTGCTGCCGCAGGAAGTGCAGCACCGTTTTGGTGTCGAACAGTAGTTCTCCCACTTGTGTTGCCTCGGCCTGCGATTGCAAACCACCGCTCGCGGCCCGGCTTATTTTGTACTCGACATGCTGATGCGAACCGTGACGTTCGCAGGGAATGTCGCGCGTGATGGTCTCATACTCATGAATCAGCACATCGTCGTCGGTGGCATTGGCGGGGTAAAAACCAACCACCGCCTTCGCGCTCAGCGACTTATCGCGGATGATCTGATTCAGGAGTTCATTGGCATCGTTGAAGAGTTTTTTCGCTTCTACGCCTACTACTGCATCCTCGAAAATGGCGGGGTACTTGCCACTAAGTTGCCAGGTCTGGAAGAAGGGTGTCCAGTCGATGTATTTGGCGATCTCGTCGAGCGGGTAATCATCGAAGTAGCGATTGCCCAGGTACGTTGGTTTGGTTGGCTCAAAGTTCGACCAGTCGATGGGTACGCGGTTATGCCGGGCTTTTTCGATGCTCAGCAGGTTTTTCTCTTTCTGCCGTTTGGCGTGCTCCTCCCGCAGTTTAGCGTACTCGGCCTTGATGTCGTTGAAGATCAGGTCGCGCGTTTCCACTTCGTTGCTCGTAAGGCGACCCGCTACAGGTACGCTCCGGCTCGCGTCGAGCACGTGAATGACCGGCCCCGAGTAGTGCGGATCGATCTTGACGGCGGTGTGAATCCGCGACGTGGTGGCACCACCGATGAGCAACGGCATGGTGAATCCCTGCCGTTCCATCTCTTTGGCTACGCCTACCATCTCGTCGAGGGAAGGCGTAATCAGGCCGCTGAGGCCAATGATGTCGACGTTGTGTTCGCGGGCCGCGTCCAGAATTTTCTGGGTGGGCACCATCACGCCCAGGTCAATGATTTCATAGTTGTTACAGCCCAGCACCACGCCCACGATGTTTTTACCAATGTCGTGCACGTCGCCTTTTACGGTAGCCAGCAGAATTTTTCCCGCACCGGCTGCTTCGCCAACCTGCTTTTCGGCTTCGATATAAGGCGTTAGATGCGCTACGGCTTTTTTCATCACCCGCGCCGATTTTACCACCTGCGGCAAAAACATTTTGCCTTCGCCAAAGAGGTCACCCACCACGTTCATGCCGTCCATAAGCGGGCCTTCGATCACGTGCAGCGGACGTTCGGCCTGCTGGCGGGCTTCTTCCACATCGGCATCAATAAACTCGGTGATGCCTTTGATCAGGGCGTGTTTCAGGCGTTCGCCTACGGTACCGCTCCGCCAGGCATCGTCGACAACGACTTCTTTGCCTTTGGCTTTTACCGTTTCGGCAAAGGTCACCATGCGTTCGGTGGCGTCGTCGCGGCGGTTTAGCAATACGTCTTCAACATGCTCGAGCAGGTCTTTCGGAATATCATCGTAGATACCCAGTTGACCGGCGTTCACGATGCCCATGTCCATGCCCGCCCGGATAGCGTGGTACAGGAAGGCCGAGTGGAAGGCTTCCCGGACGGGTTCGTTGCCCCGGAAACTGAATGAAATGTTTGATACACCGCCGCTCACTTTGGCCAGTGGCAGATTCGCTTTGATCCAGCGGGTAGCGTTGATAAAGTCAACGGCGTAGTTGTTATGCTCCTCAATACCGGTGGCAACGGTCAGGATATTCGGGTCGAAAATGATGTCCTGAGGGGCAAAATCGACTTTATCGACCAGGATGCGGTAAGCCCGTTCGCAGATTTCGATGCGCCGTTCGTAGCTGTCGGCCTGGCCATCTTCATCAAACGCCATGACTACTGCCGCCGCGCCGTAGCGTTTCACCAGGTTTGCGCGCTCAATGAAGGCTTCCTCCCCTTCTTTCAACGAAATGGAATTGACAATGGCTTTCCCCTGCACGCATTTCAGCCCGGCTTCGATGACTTCCCACTTCGAGGAGTCGATCATGACGGGTACGCGGGCAATATCGGGTTCGGCGGCGATCAGGTTCAGGTACGTTGTCATCACCTCAGCCGAATCGAGCATGCCTTCGTCCATATTCACGTCGATCACCTGCGCGCCATTTTCCACCTGCTGACGGGCAACGGCCAACGCCGCTTCGTAATCACCGGCTTTGATGAGCCGGGCAAAAGCTTTAGACCCGGTCACATTCGTCCGCTCGCCGATGTTGACGAAGTTGGTCAACTCCGTAATCTTCAACGGTTCCAGTCCACTCAGCTTCTGGTAGGGTTCGGGCGTGGGTTTCGGGCGTGGCTGGAAACGGGCGGCGGCGCTGGCAATGGCCCGGATATGATCGGGCGTAGAGCCGCAGCAACCACCGATGATGTTGATGAAACCATCGCGCATGAAGCCCTCCACCTGGGCAGCCATCATCTCCGGCGTTTCATCGTATTCACCAAATTCGTTGGGCAGGCCTGCGTTCGGGTAAGCCGACACAAAGAAGGGTGCTTCCTTCGCCAGCGTCTGAATGTAGGGGCGCATGGGTTCGGCCCCCAATGCGCAGTTCAGGCCTACGCTCAACAGCGGCAGGTGCGATACCGAGTACAGGAACGCCTCGGTGGTCTGACCAGACAGGGTACGTCCCGACGCATCGGTGATCGTACCGGAGATCATGATGGGAAGAGGCCACCCCACCCCCGTCCCCTCCCCGTTAGGGAGGGGGGTACGCTCGGTCGTAGCTGTTAGCTTTATCTTCTGATCCGATATAGCTTGTTCAATTCGTTTCAGAACCGCTCCTAACGTATCAAGCACTTCGTCATTTGTAAAGCGAATCACTTCGAATCCGTTCGCATTTAGATATTCCGTTCTAATTTCATCATACTCGCGTTGTTCGTCGTGGATTTCACCATCAACCTCAATAACCAACCGGTATTCAATTGAGACAAAATCGACAATAAACTCCTGAATGGCGTGTTGGCGCCTGAATTTCACGCCTACTATTTTCTCACCTCTGATCTGTTGCCAAAGTGCTTCCTCAGCTTCTGTCGAACTTTTACGATTTGCCCGCGCAAATTCTTTTAGCTGTTTCCAACGAGCCTCGTCTGTGTGATAGAAGGGAGCATTGTTGTAAACAATGGGTTCGGTCGATCCATCAGACATAGCCTCCGGCAATGCCTTTACCCCCCTCTCTAACGGGGAGGGGCTGGGGTGTTCGGCGAAGTATTTGTCGATGGCAAACAGCGCTGCTTTGGCGTTGAGCGTATCGAAAATTGTTTCAACCAGCAGAATATCAGCCCCTCCGTCAACCAGACCTTCTACCTGTTCGTAATAGGCATCCACCAGTTCGTCGAAGGTAACGGCCCGGTAACCGGGATTATTTACGTCGGGCGAAAGGCTGGCGGTACGATTGGTTGGACCCATTGCACCAGCCACAAACCGTGGTTTATCCGGGTTTTCGCGCGTGATCTCGTCGGCCACTTCGCGGGCAATCCGGGCTGATTCGTAGTTCAGTTCATACACCAGTTCCTCCATGTGGTAATCGGCCATGGCAATGCGGGTGCCGCTGAAGGTGTTGGTTTCAACGATATCGGAGCCTGCTTCGAAATACTGGCGATGGATTTCCCTGATAATGTCAGGACGTGTAATCGACAGCAGGTCATTATTACCCTTCACATCGTGCGGAAAATCGCGGAAGCGTTCGCCCCGGTAATCGGCCTCGGTGAGGTCATACCGTTGAATCATAGTGCCCATGGCACCGTCGAGGACGAGAATTCGCTGTTGGAGGAGGTCAGAAAGGTGTTGCAAGGGAAGCCAACTTTTTCGTGAAATAAGTCAATAGCAAAAGGCCTTGACCCGGAAAAATACAAAAATACGCTTTATTGGGGATTGTCCGAACAATGACAAATTCACTGTAGTTTTGCCGCCTATCGCAACAGAGCAAGGCATTTTTCTTTCCTCGCTCCATTTTTTTAGCCGCGTCGCAGAGTTTACGTGTTTACACAAGACTCGGTTGACCCTCAAACTTATACACTACAGTGAAACTGGCTGCTATTGACATCGGTTCCAACGCCGCTCGTATGCAAATTTCGACAGTGCTGACCAATGATGACGTGATTAGTTTTAAGCGGGTCGAATATGTCCGCTTTCCACTCCGGCTTGGGCACGATGTTTTCACGCACGGCGCTCTGACGCCAGAAAGCGTTCAGCGGACGGTAAAACTGATGCAGGCCTATAAATTATTGATGGAATTGCATGAGGTTGAAGCGTTTATGGCTTGCGCTACGTCGGCTATGCGCGAAGCAACCAACGGACGTGAAGTGGCCGATCTGGTCAAATTGCGGTCGGGTATACCCATTCAGATCATCGACGGGCAGAAAGAAGCGGAGTTGATCAATAACGTGGTGGTACTGGCCCTCGACGAACGGCAGACGCTCCACATCGACGTTGGTGGCGGAAGTACAGAGCTGAACCTATACATAAATCGGAAAAAACTGGCGTCGCGCTCGTTTAAAATCGGATCGGTCCGGTTGCTGGAAGGCAAAGACATGCGCAGTACCTGGGCCAAAGTAGAGGCCTGGATCGCCGAAAATGTTGACCATAGCCAACCCATTGTGGCTGTTGGTACGGGCGGAAACATCAGTAAACTGTTCAATCTGGTCTCTAAAACAAGCGACACCACCACAACGCTGTCGGAGATTATTCGGATGCGTGACTACATTGCCGGGTTCAGCCTTGACGATCGGATCAATAAACTGCGCCTCAACGCCGACCGTGCCGATGTGATTGTCCCGGCGGCCCAGATATACATATCGGCCATGCAATGGGCCGGTGCTACCGATATTGCCGTGCCTGATTTAGGGCTGAAAGATGGCATTCTACAAGTCGTTTACCAGCAACTAGCCAAGTAAGCCAGTCAACTACGTACCTTGACTTACCGGATTCGGGTAGCCGTAATCGTCAGACAGGTTGTCTCGCAGGGAGTTGTTGCCTGAAGGCCAGCGTCGAGTGAATTGATGGTCTGTCCCGGTAGATCGAGTTGAAACTGCATTACAGGCAACCCGTTAAGATTTGGGGCAATCGTGGAGCCGGCCAGCAAAAATGCGTCGGAGTCGTTCTGTGCTGCATTGGCCCCGGCTCCCTGATTCCAGCCAGTAAGCTGATACCCTTTCCCATTAACTGTCAACTGTTTACTGGTTGAATTGAATTGCTGCGTTGTCTGGTCGGAGCCGATCACCACGAAATAAGGTACGTTGTAGTTAAGTTGTAGCGTTGGCCCCGACTGGAATCGGTACAATCCCTGCGCATCACTCGTTGCGGTGGCCAGCCTGACACCCGAAGCCGAATAGAGCGATAGTTTAACACCCGCCAGAGGGAGTTCTGCCGGGTCCTGAACGCCGTCGCCATTTGTATCCACCCAAACCCGGTTACCAATTGAAACGGGTGCGGCCTCGCATAACGCGTTGATCTGCCCAAGGCCATTGGAGGCACCAAATGTTGAACGAGGCTCCGTAACGACAGGGCTGATAGCATCGCGGTAGACCTCATACCGGCGAAGCAGATCACCGTTCTGCATGTCGAAAAAAGCCGTTCCACCCGACCAGGTTGCGAGGGGATTAAACACGTTGACGAAGAGGTTGTCCAGGCTGGGATTACTGAGTAATGACCCGGCAAACGTTTCCTGATTCAACATGCCAAACTGTTCGTTGCAATAGAACTCGCCCGCCATAGTTGTGTTGTTTGGTGCGGTGTAAACAGGTCCCTGCCCATTATTCACGCCACAACCGGAGTTCGATCCCGACGAGCCGTCGGCCTCCAGCAGGTACGTTCCGCTCACCAGCGCAGCTCGCAGTAAATCACCGCCCGTATACCCACTGTATACAGTCGTGGGCGTTGGCGAGGTCTCGGTTGGGGCAAGCTGGTTACGGGATGTCTGGTGGCCGGTACGGTCCATCAGGCCCAGCAGGATTGCTCCTTCCGCATCGAATCCAATCGACGACAGAATCGGTTGGGGACGAACCACCCGCAGAATCTGGGGCGATGTAGCTGCGTTCAGCACGTTGGTCTGATAGTCAGACCAGGTATCGCTCCACGGCTCCCAGTATTCACCAAGCGATGAGGTGGCATCGGCAACGGCCCATCCTTTCCGGTAGCCGAGGGGGACAACCAGAACAGGTGTTTGATCGAACGTGTTGGTGGCCAGGTCAAAGGCGTAAACGCAGGCTTTCAGGTCGGCCCGATTCCGGCTAACCGATGCGTCGTTGACGGCACCGACATACAGTTTACCATGGTAATAGGTAACCGCCCAGGGTCTGTTTACGCCCGTGGTGAACGATTGCGGAATCGTGTAGCTCGTAAAATCATCGGGAATCAGGGAGGTAGCCGACCGAAGGGGCGCACCAACATTCACGCTCACCAGCTTTTTTTCATACAGATTTATCACCCAAAGCTTGTCTTCGCGGGGTGTGAACGTGGCCCCGCCCAGCCCCACTTTACCAACCAGTGGAAAAGCGGCGGCGTCGACACTGGCAGTAGTAAATGACTGAGGAAGCGTTCGTGCCGCCAGCGTTGCCAGGTCGGTCGGTGAGGCCAGTGTAAGGTACTGACTGGCATCAATATAGGCCGTAGAGGTAGCCGCAGTTGGGTTGGTAATGTAGATACCACCCAGACCAAGCGGCCCAAGTGCAGCGTGCCGTTTCAAAAAGCCAACGCTAATCAGTTTATTGCTCTGGCGTTGTAATGCCGTAGCCCAGACAGTCCCCAAATCCGCTCCAACAGCAAGCTGGCCGGGCATTTCCTGAGTGGTCAGGGGCTGTCCTTCGGCCGTAAACGGATAGGTAACCAACGTACCTGAGGCCTTCAAGGCACCGGTTTGATACACCGGCGTGACCAGGAGCGGTGCAGCCTGGCAATATTCGGCGGGGTCAGTGAGTCCGTAGGTGAGGGTGGCAGGTGCCTGCACGAATTGAACGTCGCTGCCAGCCAGTGCTCCGGGCGAATCATAGGTATAGAGCGGCCTGCCTGAAAACTCAAGCCGGACCTGCTTGCCGGGCGTAATCAGGGCAGATGAGAACGTGAATGACCCGTCGGTGGCAGTGGTTGTAGTAAAAGGCTCTGTTACACCAGCTACGTACGCGCTCACCTGAATAGCCGGTACGCCCAGTTCCGTTGGCGCTGTGTTCGATTGCTGCCCATCCCGGTTATAGTCGCGGTATACAGTGCCGGTTATCTGGGCAGACGCTGAATGACCTAGCAACAACAACCCCATGATTACCAACAAGCTACGTGCAGAACGCGAAGCCATTGATCGGGTTATTGCGCCGGGAAGGGCACAAACGTACCCGACCGGAGCAGCTAGTCCAGTTATCATAAAATCATACATTTACAGGTTCTGGAAAGGGTCTAATCGAAAATCGTGCCAAAATGTATAGTAGACTACCAGTCCTATAAAGTATCGCTGTAACTAAAAACTTCCAGCTAACATTTGATGCTCATAACCCACCGCAACGGGTTATCTTTGTTCCGCCTATCCGTCTATATGTATCAGATTCAAACCCATTATCCTGGCCGGGTCCGTTCCATCCCTGCCTTCAGCGAACCCGGTTTTTTCTTTAATGAAGAAGCCCAGTTGCGCCAGCAGGATAGCGGTTCGTTCCACCTGCTCACGGCCCTCAATACGCACACCGCCCAGGCAGATGCACGGTGTGCCGTTTTTGTAGACAATGAGTTGGCTATCAGCCCCAAACTAGCTCCATTTGGTTCCGTCGAATTTGTAAGCGCCTTACCCGAAACCACCCTGATTGACCTGATCGATACGCTGGAAAACGAGGTGGGCCGGATGGGCTTACCCGTTCTTCGTCTCACCAACTACCCCCACTGTTACGCCCCCCAGCAGTCTGACCGGCTACAGCGCGAATTGCTGCGACGGGCCTACCGCAAGGTCGATGAGTTAACCAATTTTCATATTGCTATTACGCCGGAGCCATTACCCGCGCGGATGCATCTGTCGGAGCGGCGGCGGCTGGCGAAATGCCTGAAGGCTGGTTTTAAGGTAAGTCACTGGACCGATGCACCTATCGAAACGGTGGTACAGTTCATTCAACGTAGTCGGCAGCAGCTTGACTATCCGCTGACCATTGCTCCTGAACGACTGGCTTACCTGCTCTTGAATTTCCCCGATCAATATCAGGTATTCGTTGTTCGCGACGGAGCCAGCATTGCCGCCCTAACCGTAGCGGTGCGCGTCCGCCACGATATTCTTTATAATTTTCTTCCCGCCGACGACCTGGCTTACCGCAGCTACAGTCCAGCGGTATTGCTTACCCAGGGACTGTATTCGTACTGCCAGCAGGCAGGAATTACGTTGCTTGATCTGGGCGTTTCGGTGGATGAGCAGCGCCAGCCCAAACCTAGCCTGATGCAGTTCAAACGCAACCTCGGCGCGCAGGAATCGCCCAAAACCGTGTGGGAGAAACGTTTTTAAACGGCTGACATAACCCTTTACCCAATGGCTACCTTTCGCAGCACCGAGTCGATGACTTGCAGCGAGGTAACCCCGTCGGCTTCGGCTTCGTAGTTGAGCAACACCCGATGGTTGAACACGTCGGGGCAAACTTCCTTGATATCTTCGGGAAGAACATAATCGCGCTGATCGAAATAGGCGACTGCTTTGGCCGCCAGGTTCAGGTGTATGCTGGCTCGTGGCGAGGCACCATACTGAATGTAGCGGGCTTCGTCGCGCAGGCCGTATTCGAGCGGACGGCGGGTGGCAAAGACCAGTTCGATGATGTATCGCTCCAATGATTCAGAGATATTGACGCGGTTTATTTCGTCCCGAATCGCAAATACGTCTTCCTTATCCAACAGCGGCTGCACTTCGTAGTCAAAGTTCATATTCGACATCCGGCGCATCACCAGCAGTTCATCTTCGCGGCTCAGGTAATCGACAAAGACCTTCATCATAAACCGATCCACCTGCGCCTCGGGCAGTGGGTACGTTCCCTCCTGCTCTACCGGGTTCTGCGTGGCCAGCACCAGAAAGGGCCGGTCGAGAATGAAGGTTTCTTCGCCAATGGTTACCTGCTTTTCCTGCATGGCCTCCAGCAATGCCGACTGCACCTTGGCGGGCGACCGGTTGATCTCATCGGCCAGAATCAGGTTAGCAAAAACGGGACCTTGCTTTACTTCAAACTCAAAGGTCCGCTGGTTGTAAATCATCGTTCCAATCAGGTCGGCGGGCAACAAATCAGGCGTGAATTGAATGCGCTGAAAATCAAGCTGCAACACCTTAGCCAGCGTGTTTATTGTCAGCGTCTTGGCCAGACCGGGAACGCCCTCCAGCAAAATATGGCCACCCGTAAACAGACCAACCAGGAGCCGGTTGACAAGTCGATCCTGACCAACAACAACTTTGCCGATCTCGATACGCGCCTGATTGATTTGCGAATGGTAGGACATGGGGAGGATGTTTAAGGGTTCAAAGTTTAAGGTTTAACGTTGCTTGACTGTCGAACCGTTAGTTTCAATAGCGGAGCAACGTTAAACCTTAAACTTTGAACCCTTAAACTAAGTCTATTTTTTTGCTGCCCGCACGCTGCGGTCTTTGCCGTGAATGTCTTTGTACACCTGCACACTGGTGAAACCCCGCTCGTCGAAAACGGCTTTGGTCGCTTCACCGAATCGTTCGTTTATTTCGACGTAACAAATGCCCGATTCCGACAGGTGTTTGGCCGCAAAATCGGCTACTGCTTTATAGAAAATCAACGGGTCTTCATCGTCGACAAACAAAGCTACATCGGGTTCGTAGTTCAACACGTTCCGATCCATCAGGGCGGCTTCGGAGCGGGTGACGTAGGGCGGGTTGCTGACCACACAATCGAAGAGGCCGACGCTATTTTCAGGTACGTTCAGTATATCCTGAATTTCGAAATTCACCCCGGCCTGAAGCGTTTCGGCGTTTCGACGGGCGGTACTCAGCGCCTCTTCCGACACATCCCAGCCCGTCACGTCCGATTGGGGCAGGAATCGGGCGAGCGTTACGGCCAGACAGCCGCTCCCCGTTCCGATGTCGATGACGCGCACGGGCCGCTCGGTCATGTCGGCAAAATCGTGCATGATCAGCCGAACCAGATCTTCTGTTTCCGGGCGGGGAATGAGCACATCGGCGGATACTTCAAATTCGAGGCCGCAGAAAATGGTGGTGCCGATCACATGTTGAATAGGCTCCTGCCGGTTGAGGCGTTCAATGATCCTGAACCAGTCGGGTTCGGTGCGGTTCAGCGGCAGCGGTTTGTCGGCCAGCACATCGGCTTTTCGGAGGCCGAAATAGTGGTCGAGGAGCATAAACGCCATTTCCCGTGCTTCTTCGGGCGGGTAAGCGATGATGTTACGGCTGAGTTGTTGGTAAAGGGGTCGGGCAGTACTGGCCATACGACAAACAGGTGTTTGGCTCAAAAATAGGGAAGTTTTCCGGGTTGCGGGTATGGAAACAACGTACCTGACCAAACTGTCGGGTTCCGGGAAGCCCGAAGCCGCCTTATCTTTGGTGCTTTCTCCCTGTAAATCATGACAAAACAGACCATTCTTTCGGGTTCGCCTTGGGAAGACAAAGTTGGCTACTGCCGGGCTGTTCGCGTAGGCAACCTGATCGAGGTGTCCGGCACGGTGGCTATCGTTGATGGTGTAACCGTGAAAGCCGACGATGCCTACGCCCAGACCGTGAACATCATTGAGCGCACTGGGAAAGTGCTGGAAGAGGCCGGGGCCAACCTGACGAATGTGATACGTACCCGAATTTTCACCACTGACATTCGCCGTTTCGACGACATTGCCAGGGCACACGGCCAGTTTTTCAGCCAAATAAAACCAACCACCGGCATGTACGGCATTAGCCAGTTAGTTGGCCCCGAATTCCTGGTCGAGATCGAGTTTACCGCGATTATCGGAGAGTAACAGGTCACCAGAAAACAAGTATATTTGCCTAAACATCAGATAGGTTATGGAAGCGACAACGAAACAGATGACACCTCTCGAAAAGGTACACCGGCTTCTGGAAGTAAAAAAACTGGTAGAGCAGGAAGCCCAGGAACGCTATAAAACAGACCCGGAAGTGCAGGCCATAATTGCCGAACTAAAACAAATTAATGCTAAACGATTCGCCCCAAAGTAGGTACGAATTCCGCCCGGTTGGCAATGAATACAACTCGTATTATTTCACAACTGTGAACGAAATCGGTACTACAGGGATATGCAGCTTGGGTTTTTGAAGCTGGATGCCAAAATCGCCGACTCCAAAGGTATCATTTACATCTCGGCCATTCTGAAAGCTCAGAACACCCACTTCAGTGTCTTTGTCGATGTATTCCAAAGCCTGGCACTGGCTGGTAAGTAACAATCAATCAGAGGTTTGGCTTGTAGTCAGACCCCTGATTGATATGCCCTGTTTACTGGTTAACGTGAGTTATGCTTTTGGCTGCTTGGCCATCAGGGCCTGTTCGACCACGTGGCGGATAGAGCTGAATGAACCTGCCAACGCTACCTTCGCCTGTTTGGGCTCCATAAAGGCTACTTTTTCGATATTTTCTTCAGCTTGCGGAGCCAGATTAGTGTCATCGACAAGGGCCATGTGGTACCATTTTGTACGCTTCAGAATTCGGTTTCCGTTGAGGGTATAAGTGTGGTACGTCGTGCAGATTTTGTCGCCCAGCGAGACAATTGCCCCGGTCTCTTCCTCCACTTCCCGCACGGCACCGTCTTTCGACGATTCACCGTCGTCGAGCTTTCCTTTCGGCAAATCCCATACACCCCGGCGGAAGATCAGAAGCATCCGCCCTTCGTGCGTTACCACGCCACCAGCGGCTTTTACTACTTTGTAGAGGCTTTTGATGCGAGACTCTACGGCATCTTTGTCCAGACATTGCAGCGTTACCGACAGTAGATCGCTGATATCAGCTTCCTCGAGCAGGCCAATCAGGCGTTCGGCGGTAGCTGGTGTGGCATTCAGCAGCAATAAATGGCCATTGAGCGACTCAGCCTTCAGTGACTCTAAGCGGGCGTCTACCACCCGGTCGAAATCGGCTATCCGGGCGAGTTTATCGCCCTTTTTTGAACCTGTGAGCCGCACCGGGCGGTCGTCGATAAATACGATCATGGAAAGCGAAAGTGAGCCTATTAGCCCGTAAATCACGCAAAAATAGCGAACCCTTCACCTTTTGCGGCCCCGATTGTTCTGCTATTTTTGCAAACAGGACAATTGTCTACTACGTGGAGCTACTCATAATTCTGGTGCTGACGATTTTGAACGGCATTTTTTCGATGTCAGAAATCGCATTAGTATCGTCGCGCCGGTCTAAATTGGAGACCGCAGCCAAAAACGGTGACCGTCGTGCCCAAACGGCGCTCGACCTGGCCAACTCGCCCAATCGCTTTCTGTCAACTGTTCAAATTGGCATCACGCTGATCGGCATTTTGCTCGGTATATTCTCGGGCGATAAGATTACCACCGATTTTCAGGCTTGGGTTGCCCGGGTCGATGTACTCGCCCCGTATTCCCACAGCATTGCCGTTGTGGGCGTGCTGCTGGCGTTGACGTACACTTCGCTGGTGCTGGGCGAGCTGGTGCCGAAACGCATTGGCCTGTCTAATCCGGAGGGTATTGCCAAAGCCATGGCAGCCCCAATGGAATTGCTGTCTAAAGCAACTTCGCCGTTTATTGCGCTACTCACTGTCTCCAGCGATTTGCTCATTAAACTTCTGGGTATCAAGCCAAACGAGAGTGCTGTTACCGAAGAAGAAATAAAAAGTCTGGTGCAGGAAGGCAGCTCTGCCGGAGCCATTGAAGAGATTGAGCACGAGATCGTGCAGAACGTTTTCCAGCTTGGTGATCGGAAGATTACCTCGCTGATGACCAACCGGCAGAGCATCGTTTACCTGGATCTGGACGCTGAGCCCGCCGAAAATAAAGCACAGATTCTCCAGTACCGACATGCCGTTTATCCACTCGTAAACGGGAGCGTCGACGAAGTGGTGGGGCTGATCCATTCAAAAGATTTCCTGGGTACCGACCTGGATGTGGAGCTAACCCGCCTCAACGATCTAAAACGGGATGTGCTGTTTCTACCCGAAAATAACCGCGCCTATCAGGTGCTCGAACGCTTCCGCGAACGTCGGCAGTACGTGGGAATCATCGTGGATGAATACGGCGGCGTGCTCGGCATTGTTACACTCAACGACATTCTGGACGCACTCGTGGGCGACATCTCCGACACGAGCGAGTTCAATTACGATATCCATCAGCGCGAAGATGGCAGCTATCTTATTGATGCGTCTTTGCCGTTCGATGATTTTCTGTCGCATTTCGACATTACTTTATCGGTACAGGCCCGACGTGATTTTACCGATTTCGATACCCTTGGTGGCTTTGCCCTGCATATTTTGAAGGATATTCCTAAAGTGGGCGAAACCTTCCGCTGGCAGTCGTTTACGTTCGAGATTATTGATATGGACAAAAACCGTATCGACAAAATCCTGGTCCGGCAGGCAGAAGAAGAGTGAGTCGTTTTATGAAGCAGGCGTAGAGTGCTTATGGGTCAGATACCCTACCCAGTCGTTCACGTTTTCAAACACACGAACGTCGGGTACGTCGATGAGCGTAACGGGATGCGTAGCCAGAAAACGCCGTGGACTGCGGTTACCAGCCTGAAACCACGCACGCAGTACCGGCCCGGCCGACGGCTCCCAAAGGCTGACCAACGGCTCGGCACCTGTATGGTCAGCGTTCCAGAAAGCGGTGACCAATGTCTCAGAATTACGATTTGAAAGCAGGTATTGCAACGTACCTGAATCAAGTTGTGGCAGGTCGCAGGGGACGATGAGCCAGGCAACATCGGGGAAGGCCTCCAGCGCGGTAAGCAGCCCACCAAGTGGTCCAGTTTCAGAATAGGCATCGAGCACCATCCGATTATAGGTCAACGTGTTGAACTGACCTGTATTTACAGACCAGTATACTGATTCGCAGCGCGTTGACAGCATCTCGGTCAGGTGTTCGCGCTGGGGTTTTCCGTGGTAGTCGAGCGCTGATTTGTCCTGCCCCATGCGTGTACTCTGCCCGCCCATCAACAGCAGTCCATACACCGGCGCGGCAGCTTTTGCAGGTACGTTGTCAGCGGAATTTGCGTCACCCTTCATGGTGAAAATCGCGTTTGCCGCCTGTTTTATCAAGCAGGCGCGTTTCACGGATTACAATGTCGTGCGAGAGGGCCTTGCACATGTCGTACACAGTTAGCGCGGCCACCGACGCCCCCACCAGCGCTTCCATCTCAACGCCCGTCTTCCCTTCTACCGATACCGAGCACTCAATGATCACGTCAGAGCCTTCGGTGCGAATAGCGAACGAACACCCGTCGAGACCCAGCGAATGGCAAAGCGGAATGAGGTCGTCGGTCCGTTTAGCAGCCATTGTCCCGGCAATCCGCGCCGTCTGAAATACCGGTCCTTTACGGGTTTGAATATCCCCTCCTTCGAGATGTTGCAGAATGGCCGCGCCCAGCGTAACGATGCTCCGGGCCTTTGCCGTGCGTTTAGAAACCGATTTGGCCCCTACGTCAACCATGGCGGGGTTGCCTTCGGGCGTGAGGTGTGTCAGCATATATAGTCATGTTTACGTGTTCAACAAAAGTACGACCCGACGAGACGATTAATTACCTTACGCGACCGGATGCCAGCTTATAGCCGGTACTTTTACTGCTATGAACCTGCGCACTTTCCCCGATTACAAGGCTCTTTCAGCCCACGCTGCCCAATATATCGCTTCTTTCATTGGCCAGAAGCCAAATGCAGTTGTTTGTTTCGCCTCTGGTTCTACCCCTGAAGGCACATACAGTCTGCTGGCTGAGCAGGTCCGTGCGGGCAAGCTTAACCTCAGCCAATGCCACTTTATTGGCCTCGACGAATGGGTGGGTTTTGGCCCGGACGATGTAGGTGGCTGTGCCTACTTCCTGTACCGCGATCTGTTTACGCCTGCCCAACTACGGGCTGATCAGATTACGTACTTCAATGCTAAAGCAACTGACCTCCAAGCCGAATGCCAGCGTATCGATGACGTTATCAGCGGTTTTGGCGGCCTGGACCTGCTGCTCGTGGGTGTAGGCGAGAACGGTCATATTGCGCTAAACGAGCCAGGTACGTCCTTTCGGCTTCGTTCGCACGTAGTTGACCTGGCCGAGTCGACAAAAGCGGTTGGGCAAAAGTATTTTACGAAAGCAACGCCGTTGCGCCAGGGTATTACGCTGGGCTTACACTACCTGACCGAAGCCCGCGAGGTGATTCTGATGGCCAGTGGCCCGCGCAAAGCTGCAATTATGAAAGAGGCGCTGACCGGCCCCGTCACCGAACAATGCCCGGCCAGTATTTTCCAAACACAACCCAGCGCCCATGTCTGGCTCGACGCGGCAGCGGCGGGTAAGCTATAAAAAGCCTATCGACCTGTGTTTTGGCAGTACCTTTGACGTCTTTTTCTGCCTGGCTGTGGAGCAGCTCTATCCTTCGGCCAGGGCAGCACATCAGGCCCCATTCAGAAAAATTATAATCAGTTTTGACCCGTAGTTGATAGCTTTGATCGAGCAACTATCAGCGGGGTTTGTGCCTTTACCGGTCCAACCGATAAGTAGGATTAATCAATTGTCATGAACGTTCAGAGGCTTAGAGAAATTGACTTTTTGCGGGGAATTGCCATTTCCCTGGTTCTCTTCAGGCACTGCCATTTGTTTGATTTCACCGACCGAATCGGGTGGATTGGTGTCGATTTGTTTTTCGTCCTGAGCGGCTTTCTGGTGTCAGGCCTTCTGTTCAGAGAATACAAGAAATACGGCAACATCAAGCCGCAGACCTTTCTTATTCGGCGGGGGTTCAAAATTTACCCGATCTATTATCTGATGTATCCGTTTTACCTGGTTCCGTTGCTGCTAACCAGAGACCTTTCGATAAGCGGGCTTATCGGAGACCTCACCTTCGTGCAAAATTACGTATCGGGCTGGGGCTATGCCTTTGAGGCAAGCTGGTCGTTGGCCGTTGAAGAGCACTTCTATTTCGGGCTATCTATACTGCTCTGGGTCGGATTAAAGACCAAAAAGATTACGCTGGACATAGCAGAAAACCAGGCTGGGATGAGCCAAATGGAGAAAATAGTTCTCTCTATCATGGCAGGCTGCCTGTTGCTTCGTGTGATCAGTAACCTTGAACTTACTGATGAATCAGTCAGGGATTCAACGATGACCCAGTTACGAATAGCCAGAAACTTTACGATGACCCACCTTCGGATCGACTCGCTACTAATGGGGGTGCTGATCTCCTATTTGTACCAATTCAGAAAAGACAGGCTCTTGACAATCAAGCGGTTCAACATGGGTAGTTTACTGTTGCTGATGCTCGTAGGTCTGATCTGGACACCGTTTATTAACCCTGTCTTCTCATTCTTCGTAAAAACAGTTGGCTTTACCCTGCTATACAGCACGTTTGGCCTGCTGCTGGTTATTTTCATTACTTATGAGCGAATAAACCAGCAACTCGACCGGTACTTTACGCCGTTTCTTGTGAACGGTATCAGCCAGATTGGCTACTGCTCGTACTCGATTTACATCGTGCATCCATTCATTAACATGCTGTTTATCGACCACTTAACAAAGTATGTACCGATGAATCAGTACGTGCTGTTTTTTGTGACGACGACCATCAGCATTTCGCTCGGTTTCTGGATGACGAACACAATTGAAGGCTATTTCCTCGGCATTCGCGACAAGCACTTCCCCAACCGGTCGGCTAAACCAGTGTTTGAACCGACATTGGCGCAATAGAACCCAGTTGTTGCTTATTTGAAAGCCGACATACCGGTGATCTCTGCGCCCATAATGAGCAGGTGAATATCGTGCGTTCCCTCGTAAGTAACCACCGATTCGAGGTTCATCATGTGGCGCATGATTGGGTAATCGCCCACAATACCCATGCCCCCCAGAATTTGCCGGCACTCGCGGGCCACGCGCAACGCCATCGCCACGTTGTCGCGCTTGGCCATCGAGATTTGGGCTGTGGTAGCCGAACCGCCATTTTTCAACGTACCCAGCCGCCAGCAAACGAGTTGCGCCTTGGTTATATCGGTCAGCATTTCGGCCAGTTTTTTCTGAACCAACTGAAAGCCAGCAATAGGTTTATCGAACTGAATTCGCTCTTTAGCGTACTTCAGGGCCGTTTCGTAGCAGTCCATGGCCGCACCAACAGCACCCCAGGCAATGCCGTAGCGCGCCTGATCGAGGCAGTCAAGTGGGGCTTTGAGACCACTGGCGTCGGGCAACATCTGGTTTTTGGGCACTTTCACATCCTGAAACACCAGTTCACCCGTCCGGCTGGCACGTAATGACCATTTTCGCTCTATCTCGTTGGTCGTGAAACCGTCCATGCCTTTTTCGAGCAACAGCCCTTTTATTTTTCCCTGCTCATTTTTAGCCCAAACCACGGCCAGATCGGCAATGGGGCCATTGGTGATCCAGAGTTTAGAGCCGTTTAGCAGGTAATAATCGCTGCGTTCGATGAAGTTTGTCTGCATGCCACCGGGGTTCGAGCCGTAGTTCGCTTCTGTTAGTCCAAAGCAACCAATTAGTTCGCCTTTCGCCAGTCGGGGCAAGTATCGCTGTTTCTGCTCATCAGACCCGTACGTCAGGATGGGGTACATGGTTAGCGAATTGTGTACCGACACCGTTGACCGCATCCCCGAATCACCCCGCTCAATTTCCTGCAAGATTAATCCCGACGAAATATGGTCCAATCCACCACCGCCGTACTGGGTTGGTATGGTGGCACCGAAAGCCCCAATCTGGGCAAACTTCTGAAGCATATGGGCTGGAAATTCACCCCGTTGGGCATAATCGTCGATGATGGGCGATATTTCGCGTTTCACAAAATCGCGCATTGCCGAACGAACCAGCTTTTGTTCAGCCGTGAGCAAATCGTCGATTAAATAAAAATCGGGCGACTCGAAGGAGTCAGCCTTTAATCGGTTCGAGGTCGGAACAGGTTGTGCTTGCATACCGGGGTAACTGCCAAAAGTGAGGGCTTGTTACACCGCAAATTGGTTTTTTGGCGTCAATTACCCAATTAGCAACGAATTTTTCCCGTGGCCCAGCGGATGGTAAGAGCCTGCCAGGCCACGGGTAGTTTAGCAGCAAACTGTTCGGTCAGCTTCGTTGGGCAAACGGGTCACCGCACCCGAACGTACCGGCCAGGTACCCAGACGTATCCGTTCCGGCGGTAGCGGTGGTAACCCGGCGACCAGACATACCGGCCCCGTGGTGGTGCAGGAATAACTTCAACCCGTTGCGGTGGCGGCGCAGGCCGACTCGCTACCGGACGAACCACACAGCTACTTAGTGAACCAAGGAGCATAAAACCACAGCAAAGAGCTGTCGATGTGACTTTCAGCGTTTTCATAACGGTTTTCGTTTACCTGTTCGGGCATACTCAGCTCACTTGACCAACTACGCCCGATGACTTATTAGTTATTAACCATTTGAAGCGCTCACTGGTCAATCGTTTAATTTGCAACGTTCACTTTTAATTAAAATTTATACATATTAACCAACTGCATGTTTCCCCATTAAACAGTAAACATCCCATGATCCAGTAGATTCGTTTGTCCCCTTTTTCGTAAATTTGCAGGTACGTTGCCGGATAAAAACCGGCCAGCTTTTTCATGATTCATTCTCTTTCACTGACTCTGTTACCAGAACAGGGACTTGACGAGGCGGCATTCCGCACCTTCGTTCTTCACCAGTTACACTTACCCGATGCGCCCGATGTGGTAGTGCGTAAACGCCGCCAGTCAATCGATTCGCGGGGCCGACAGACCAAAGTGCATATCGACGCCGACGTGTATGCGGGCGAAATGCCACCGCCCCTGCTCCGGCATGGGCTGACGTACCCGGATGTTAGCCAGGCCAGGTCGGTTGTGATCGTTGGGGCTGGGCCAGCGGGTTTATTTGCGGCGCTTCGGCTCATTGAACTGGGCCTGAAACCCATCGTTCTCGAACGTGGCTCTGACGTACGGGCGCGGCGGCGCGACCTGGCAGCGATCAACAAAGACCACATCGTCAATCCAGAATCAAATTATTGTTTTGGCGAAGGCGGTGCCGGTACGTATTCCGACGGCAAACTCTATACGCGGTCGAGCAAACGCGGCGACATCCGGCGGATTCTGGAGATTCTGGTTGCTCATGGGGCTACCGATCAGATTCTGGTTGATGCCCATCCACATATTGGCACCAATAAGCTTCCCAGCGTAGTAACGGCCCTGCGCGAAAGCATCCTGAGTGCAGGTGGCGAGGTTCATTTCGACACTAAAGTGGTTGATCTCCTTATCACCGGAGCAGATCAGATGCGCGGCGTGGTTACAGCCGATGGCCGCGAGTATACCGGGTTAGGCGTGATTCTGGCAACTGGTCATTCAGCCCGCGACATGTTTCATCTGCTTTATAAGCAAGGCGTACTTATCGAAGCTAAACCCTTTGCCATGGGCGTTCGGATCGAGCACCAGCAGGCGCTGATCGATAACCTGCAATACCATCTTGGCCATGCGCCCAGCCGGGGCGATTACCTGCCGGCCGCATCGTACAGCCTGGTAACGCAGACCAAATTCGGGGGCGTTGAGCGGGGCGTTTTTTCGTTCTGCATGTGTCCCGGTGGGTTTATTGTTCCGTCGGCTACATCGCCCGGCGAACTGGTTGTCAACGGCATGTCGCCTTCCCGCCGCGACTCGAAGTTTGCCAACTCCGGTCTGGTCGTTGCCATTACCGATACTGATCTGAAGCCCTACGCCCAGCACGGCCCACTAGCCGGACTGCTGTTGCAACAGGCGGTGGAGCAGCGCGCCTGCCAATTAGCCAGCGCACCAGACGGCTCGCTCTCGCAACGCGCACCGGCTCAGCGCGTCACCGATTTTGTAGATGGCCGTGTATCGGCGTCGCTGTTACCTACATCGTACCAGCCAGGGTTGGTCTCTGTGGATATGCAGGATGTTTTACCGGCTCATATTGCCCAGCCGCTACGGCAAGGCCTTCGCGATTTTGGGCAGAAAATGCGTGGGTACGTTAGCAACAACGCCCAGTTGATCGGTATTGAAAGCCGCACCTCGTCGCCCGTTCGCATTCCCCGCCACCGCGACACCTGTGAGCATGTGCAGGTACGTCGGCTGTTTCCCTGCGGCGAAGGGGCGGGTTATGCGGGCGGTATCGTGTCTGCCGCCATGGATGGGGAACGCTGCGCCGACGAACTGGCGAAGCTGTACGCGTAAGTGATGGTCGGTGATAGGCTGCGCTGGTAGTTATGGCTCGAGTACAATAAATGACCATTGAACCACAGCGCAGCCTATCGACCACTGATTGACAATCAGTGACCACGAAGCGTAACTCTTATTTCACTGAAATACTGCCGCATTCCTGATCGAACATGAATACGTGATAACAGAAGTCGCGCCAGGCGAAACTTTTACCGTATTTGTCCATTACGGCCGGGCATGAGTCGAACAACGGGCGGAATAGCTCATCGTAATTTTTCTTTTTCAGGCGAATCACTTTTCCGTTTGTTTTGACGTAGAATGATTTATCCATGCCGCCCGTCAATTGCATTCCGCCAAAGCCAACGCCCATTGTTTCGGCCGCAAACGGATCATCATAGACCCGCATCTGTGAGTCGAAGCCAGGGTTGACCAGTTGCAACAGTGCTTCCCGTTTCTGATCGTCGAGGCGTTCGTTATAGAATAGAACCAGGTTGCGGCCCGTCTCATTGACCTTGTTGCGCTGGATTTTAGCGATTGAGCGGGTACTTTCCGAAAAAGAGGCAAATTTTGCAAAATCGGAGGGATTGAGTCCCAGTTCCTGAATCTGGTCTGCTTCATATTTGAATTTCTTCCCATCAAGTGATTTACCCTCCACACGGATAATGAGCCCTTTCTTGCGGTCAAGATCATCGAGCGTAAAATCAACTTGTTCGCCTGTTTTCAGGATCAGATAACCCGGTTTACTACCGGAAAAACGCTCGATAGGCGGCAGAAACTGCTGGGCGGAAACGGTTTGAAAGAAAAAGAGTTGGGCCAGGAAAAGCGCAAAAAAACGAGTAACTGTCTTCATCCTATGATTTTTCGTTATTTGGAAGCGAAAAGTAGATCATTTACCAGACAGTATATATGCCTCTTTACTTTTCGGTGGTCTAAGGCTGTAGAACGCCAGACATACAGCCATTTGCCACGTCGTTAATCAGTAGTTTCTACGGCCTTGATCAAGCCGTAGCCCGTCAATGCATTGGTAAAAAAGCCAATGATCGGAATAAGCAGGTAGAGCCATAAACCGCTCGTGAGTGGGTACGGGCTTCCTTCGCTCAGTTTAAAGGCGAGCAGCCAGATGCTGTAGGCGAACAGGTTGAAGAAGGTGTACCAGCCCCATCGCCAGGTGTTGAATATAAAAAAAAGCAGCAACTCGCCTGCACACTGACTGATGTAGAAATCGCCTACCCAAAACTGATCACCTATCAGTTGTTTCGCCCAGCCAGGAAGTAGAGTGATGCACCAAAAGCACAGACCGTACATCAACGGCATACAGAACCAAAGGCCCGGACGATGATTCCCCGCTTTGTCGTCCAGCAGATAATACTGTACGACTGTTAACGTAAGCGGCAAAAAAAGTACTGAATAGATACTCAGGAATGCCCCGGCCAGGTATAAACCGGCTGGCCACAACGCCCAGCGCAGCAGCCACTTTTGGTCACTTTTTGATAATTCTTCAGTAAGTGTCATGCGAATCAGCGTTAACGAGTAGTGGTGAAAATAAATCTGTATTCAGGACGTGTCATTTAATCGTTTAGCATGCTTTCCCGCTTTATCGAAACCAACGGCCTGCGGCTGCACGTCATGGAAAAAGGACCCGCAGATGGCCCACTAGTTATTCTGCTACACGGTTTCCCGGAATTCTGGTACGGATGGCGGGCGCAGATCGACGCCCTCGCTGATGCTGGTTTTCGGGTGTGGGCACCCGACCAGCGCGGCTATAACCTGAGCGACAAACCCGTTGGCATCCATGCCTACACCATCGACAAGCTGACCGCCGATATAATCGGGCTGATCGACACGGCGGGGCAGGAGAAAGCCACGGTGATCGGCCACGACTGGGGAGCCGTGGTGGCCTGGTGGCTGGCGGCAACGTACCCACAACGCCTCGCCAGACTCGCTTGCCTGAACGTACCGCATTACGCCGTCATGCTCCGTTTTCTCCGCCGTAGTCCCCACCAACTGCTGCACAGTTGGTACGCGGGCTTTTTTCAGATTCCGTGGTTGCCCGAATGGCTCACCGAGCGGGGTAACTGGTGGCTGATGACCCGCGCCCTGCGGCGAACCAGCCGCCCAGGTACGTTCAACGAGGCTGATCTGAGGCGCTATCGGCAGGCCTGGTCACAGACCGGGCCAACCGGCGACACGGCCTTCCGCACGATGGTAAACTGGTACCGGGCCTTTGCACAGCAGCGTCCTCCCCTACCCGCCAACGAGCAGATTACCGTTCCTACACTCTTGATCTGGGGCGCTCAGGACGCGTTTCTCATCCGCGACATGGCTCAGCCCAGTATCAATTTGTGCGTTGATGGCCGGTTGGTTTTCATTGAAACGGCCACGCATTGGGTACAACATGAAGAAGCACACACCGTGAATCGATTGCTGCTTGAGTTTATGCGACACTAACCAACGTACCGATGGCTCAGCACTTTACCGCAGACACACCACCGGAAAGGCGAGTAGATACACTGTAAGGCTGAGTATTCCATCAACTGAGCAGCGCAAAAGCAACGAATGGCAGGTTCAGGTAGTCGGGGAGTTGCATGACACGCAGGCGGGTTATATGCTGCCAGACCATGATCGCATTACCCACCAGCAGTAGTTCAGGTACGTTCAGAGCGGCACCGACTGCATTGACAAAACCGCCCAGCAACAGACTCATGCCCAAATGACCCATGTAGTCGAGGCTATTGGCGAGGCGGGTTTGGGTAGAATGCCGGACAATGTACACCTGCGCAACCCCGATTTGCCCAACCAGCATAGCCAGTGCCAACGGATCGGGGTGAGCAACGGCCGCAAGGTGACTGACGAGTAGGGCTGTGTAAAGCAGTAGCAGGAAAACGAGTCGGTAGGCGGCGCTGAAATCGGGCGTCAGGTCCATAATGTGCCAGCGTTCGGCAGGTACGGGGAAGATGATGCGCCGATTATAGGAAATAAAGGCGTAGAAGCGACGAGCCAGGTCGAACAGTACCGTTTCGCGAACAAACCGGGCGAACCGGGGCCACGACTCACCCAGTATCGTCAGCACCGCATCGACGCCATACCGGGTTTCGCCCGTTTCCAGATCGAGCAATGGAATCTCGTGCCGCCGCCGTACCGAATCGAGTTGCTTGATCTGGGCTTCGCTGGTTACACTCGTACTCGGCTTCCGGGCGTTGGCCGGTAACGCACCAGCAACGACCAACCCCTTCGTATACGCCCTGCACAGGGGGCAATCGGCATCGTAAATCAGGACCTTATTCATGATAAAAATGATCAACTAATTTTATTTTCAGAAATAATTGAAACTTTTTCTTCGTAAAAAAGCCACCTGTTTGTGGCCTGTCTGCGCTTCATCGGGTTGACTTATTCAGGCGAATAGCTTTAGAAAATTGGTCATGAGCCAGGTTTCTTCGGCTTTTAATGCGGCGCCGGCCGTGGCGTCGGCAAAGCTGGCTACCCGGCTGATGTTACCGATCACTTTGGTGAATTCAGCCGCTTCGGGGGAATCTACATTGATTGATTTCAATTCATCGAGCACGTCAAGTACCGGGGCTATCTCGCGGCGACGGCGCTCTTTCACTACCTGCCTGGCTACCTTCCAGATGTCTTTTTCGGCATAAAAGAACTCACGTCGCTCACCGCTTTTCAGTTTCTTGAACACAAGCCCCCAGTCCATCAGGTCGCGGATATTCATGTTGGCGTTGCCGCGCGAGATTTGCAGTTCGGCCATGATCGTATCGGTATCCAGCGACTCGGGTGAGATCATCAACAAAGCGTGAATCTGGGCCATCGTCCGGTTGATCCCCCATTGCGTTGCCAGCGTTCCCCAGGTCTGAATGAATTTGTCTTTTGCCTCTGCGAATTCCATATGCCAAATGTATACATGGTTTTTGTATTTTCAATAAATATTGAAATTAAATTACCTGACAGCCGCCCTAGTCATCCGGCTACATAGTGTGCGTTGGGGATGGGTAACGTACCCAGTCAGTAGTAATGTCAGATAACACATAGTCGGCGGATAGCTCTTCCACTTCTTGTCAACATTTTGTGAACATTGTTCACCAGAAATGCTACCGCTTACCGTTAGCGTATAGTAGTTATTCCTAAATTTGGGCTGGTATGGGGAGTCTGACACGCCCTGAAACCTGCGACACACCACCCCCACAAATGGTAACCAAGTCTTTCGCCGAACTTACTACTCACCTCCGACAACGCCTTCGGGAACCATTGCCGGGCGAAGCTGCCCACCGCATCATGGCCTCGTCGGCACGGACCAGACTTGGTATCAAGCCCAATGAACGTACCCGGCGTAGTGCCGTACTCATTCTGTTCTATCCGTATCAGAACGAGATCTATCTGCCGCTGATCCTACGCCCGCAATACGACGGAGTGCATGCCGGTCAAATGGCTTTTCCGGGCGGGCGAGTTGAGCGAACCGATCGCGACCTGACGCAAACCGCCCTCCGCGAAGCGCAGGAAGAGATCGGCATCAAAGTGCAGGATGTAACGGTGCTTGGCCAACTGACCGAACTGTTTATTCCGCCGAGTAATTTCTACGTACAGCCCGTGGTGGGCATGCTCACCTATCGCCCCGATTTTTACCCGGACCCGCGCGAAGTAGACGCGGTGATCGAGGTTAACCTGACTACCCTACTCGACACCACCATCGTCGGCGACAGCCAGATCGAGGTACGCGGCGTAACCGTTGATGCGCCTTACTACGACATTCAGGGCCACCGCGTGTGGGGAGCCACCGCCATGATGATCGCCGAACTGCTGGCGGTGATGAAATAAAGTAGTTCAATGTGCCAGGTCCAACGGTCAAAGTCGCTTCGCTATTTCACCTTTTTGGGTTAAGCGAAGCGACTTTGACCGTTGGACCTGGCACATTGAACTACTTTATTTCATACAACCGCCGGATTACGTCCTGCTGGTTTTTGATGAAGATGCCTCGCTCCGGTGATTCAGCCAGGAGGGTGTTGGGCGGGTAATAGCTGTGTTGTGCGTAGCTGTCGGCATACAGTTCAAAGCGTTGCCGCGAGAGCAGGTTCGACGGTCCTGTCCGCTGGCGGTACTGGCGCAGGGCGCTCAGATCAATATCGGCGTTGGCGACCATACTTTCGCCGTAGCCCGCCTCGGCAAGTACTAACCCTTTGTAATCAACCACTTTAGACCCGGCATCGGTTGACCCGAACGGGATAGAGATGCCCGACATGCCCGCCGAATTGGCCGACACAACGTACCCCATATTTTCGATGGCGCGAGCCATCTTGCCCACGTTCTTCTGCGTCAGCATGGGGCTGCCAATCTCGGAGGTCGAATGCAGAAAGATCTCGGCCCCGCGCATGGCTAAACAGCGGGCCACTTCCGGGTACAGGATTTCGTCGGAGGCAATACAGGCCAGGTTACCAATGTTGGTCTTGGCCACCGGAAAAATTGCATCGTACCCGTAAGCCTCCAGGTAATAGGCCCAGACGTCGTGGGGCGTAGGGCTGTACATCGAATTCAGCCGACGGTAGCGAAGGATCACATCGCCGCTTGGGCTGAGGATAAAGCTGGTCTGGAAATATAGATCCGGGAAGAACGGGTCCTGCTCGTAGGCGTTGCCGGAAAAGTAGATTTTGTGTTTCTGTACCATCGCGCCCAGTGCTTCGTAAATACGTCCGTCGAGTTCGAGGGCGGCTTTATCGCGCCACTCAACCAGACTCTCGCCCATCGGAAAACCCGTCAGAAAATATTCGGGAACAACGACCAGCAGGGTGTCACGACCGGCAAAGTTGATCGATGCGTCAATCTGTTTGTCGATACGGTCGATGGAAGCCAGCATGATGGCTTCGGCTTCTTCGCGGGTGGTGGCACTATTTACGGTTTGGCAGGTAAGCTGTAAGGCGAGCGCTTTGTACATACGTGATTAGGATCAGGAGGCAGTAGTAGTTGGGGGGAATCTTCACGGGCCAAATTACAAAGATCATCCTTATTTCTGCGTTAACTTTCCGGCATGAACTTCATCAACGACCGCGACTTTGCCCGCCAGCTCGATCAGACCGATCCGCTCCGCTCCTACCGCGCCCAGTTTCATATTCCCCATCGGAACGGACAACCGCTGATCTACTTCTGCGGAAACTCGCTGGGCCTCCAGCCCAAAGCCGCCCGAACAGCCCTTGACCGTGAACTGGCCGTGTGGCAGAACCTGGCCGTAGAAGGCTGGTTCGAGCAGGACAACGCCTTACAGCATGAGCCCTGGCTGGCCATTCACGAGCGCAGCAAACCGGCGCTCGCGCACATTACAGGCAGCCGGGAAACGGAAGTATGCGCCATGAACAACCTCACGGTCAACATGCACCTGTTACTGACGTCGTTCTACCACCCCACCCAAAACCGAAGCAAGATCCTGACCATCAGCGGCGATTTCCCCTCCGATCAGTATGCGCTCGAAACGCATATTAGAAGCCGGGGGCTCGACCCTGCTCATGTGCTGGTTGAGGTAAGTCCGCGGGCGGGCGAAGAAACGTGGCAGATGGTTGACCTTCTGGCGGCGATCGAGCGGCATGGCGACGAACTGGCGCTGGTATTGCTGAGTGGCGTTCATTACTACACCGGCCAGTTGTTCGATATGGCCGCCATTGCCCGTCTGGCGCAGCAACACAACGTACCTGTGGGGTTCGATCTGGCGCATGCCGTAGGGAACGTGCCGCTGCACCTGCACGACTGGGGCGTTGATTTTGCCTTCTGGTGTTCCTATAAGTACCTCAACTCAGGACCGGGCGGCGTGGCGGGCCTTTTTGTTCATGAGAAGCACCACAGTCGCAACGACGTACCCAGACTGGCGGGCTGGTGGGGCTACGATCAGGCGAGGCGGTTCGAGATGACAAAAGGGTTTGTGCCCATGCCCGGGGCCGATGGCTGGCAGGTGAGCACGCCCACCGTGCTGGCAATGGCTGTACATAATGCTGCTGTGCAACTCACCGCCGGGGCCAGTATACCAACCCTTCGCCTGAAAAGCGAGCGACTAACGGCCTATCTGCATTTTCTGGTCAGTGATCTGGTCAACATCATCACGCCCGGCGACCCAGGCCAGCGGGGCTGTCAGTTGTCGCTTCTGATTCCTGCCAACGGTAAAACTGTTTTCACCCAACTGACCGAGGAAGGTATCATTGGCGATTGGCGGGAGCCCAACTGCATCCGGCTGGCTCCTGCCCCACTCTATAATACATTCGACGAGGTATGGCAGGTAGGCAACGCGCTACGCAGGCTCCTGACTATCGGCTGACGAGTGCGGAATACTGTCGTTGCCGAGGCGCTCTTTCGTGGCCAGAGCAACGGCGTAGAAGATGCGCCGGATCGCCTCTTCAATCTCGTCCCACCCTTCTTTACTATCTATATCGATTCCCATTGTCGTTCGTTTATCGTGGGCCATGAACGTGAGCATGGTCATGCCGCTGACGATAATGGCGGCAAACGAACGGCCGTAATTACTCTGAATGAGTTTACCCAGTTGCTCGATCATTATCCGCAGCCTTTCTTCTTTTTGCGAAGCAACGGGATAGGCCGTACCCGGCCGACCGCCCATCAGGTTATTACGCATCATCTCCTGCGCTTGCGGATTGGCTCGCAACAACCGGAACTCGGCGAGTATGTAGTCTCCACAAATGGTAAAAAATTCATCGATGGTGGCCCCTTCCAGTTGGGTCAGGTCAATGAGTGGCGCCGAAACAATGGGCTTGTATTTCTCGTAATAGGCTTTAATCAGCCCATCGAGATTGCCAAAGTAGCGATAGATCAGGATTTTGTTTACCCCGGCGCGCTGGGCCAGCCGGTTGATTCGCACGTTGTCGAATCCACCTTCTGTAATTAGTTCATTGACTGCATCAATGAGCCGTTGTTCAGTTTTCAGTCGGTCGCGCACCATATTGGTAAAGCCAATGGGTTACCGGGCTTTATGCAGGATAAACGCAGCATCGGCACCGCCTAAACATAACCAGAACGATGGTACATTCTATAAATTGGTTAGAAAACGGGCATTACGCAGCAAACCTTCCCTTTTGGTGCGTTTAATTGGCGATCGTTTAAACAGTTCCCTGAACACATCGTCGGTAATGTCTTCCCAATCGTTGTTGGTCATGCTGGCCAGTTCCGGGCTTAACCTGAATTCGGCGGTCTGGTGTGGTTTGGCAAACCGGTTCCACGGACAAACGTCCTGGCAGATGTCGCAGCCAAACAGCCAGTTCTCGAACTTACCCTTCACCTCCTGCGGAATGGCCTCTTTCAACTCGATGGTGAAATAAGAGATACAGCGGCTTCCGTCGACCACATACGGGGCAACGATGGCATCGGTAGGGCACGCGTCGATGCATCGGGTGCAGGTTCCGCAATGGTCGGTAGTCGGGCCGTCGGGTTCCAGAGCAAGGTCAAGGATCAACTCGCCGATGAAGAAGAAGCTGCCCATCTTCCGGTTGAGCAGATTGCTGTGTTTGCCTACCCAGCCCAATCCAGACTTGGCCGCCCAGGCTTTGTCCATGACCGGGGCCGAATCAACAAACGCCCGGCCACCAACCTCGCCAATCTCCGTGTGAATGAATGCAAGCAGTTCTTTCAGCTTGTCTTTCAACACAAAGTGATAATCGGTTCCGTAGGCGTATTTCGAAATTTTAAACGCTTCCTCGTCCTCTGGCAGTCGGCTCTCATGCTCATCGCCAGGGTAGTAATTCAACAGCACCGACACCACCGACTTGGCATCCTCGACCAGCAACCGGGGATCGAGCCGTTTGTCGAAATGGTTGGCCATGTAGCCCATCTGCCCATGCATGTTACGCGTCAGCCATGCCTCGAGCCGGGGTGCTTCGTCGGCCAGGAAATCGGCTTTTGCTATCCCACAAAAGTCAAACCCCAGTTCCAGGGCTTTTGCTTTGATCTTCTGCGCGTTGGTCATCATGTAGGTATAATGGTTTGCCGACCCGATAGGTTTCGGATGAGAATGGCTTTCGCAATTCCCTAAAACAATCCTCCTGTTTCACATAAACTTAACAGCTCATTTTAATTGGCTACTACCTGGCTTTCGTACCTGGTCCGTAGCTTTATCCCGTCAGAACCTCCATCTCAACCCACTATGACCATCACTTTTCGCCTGCGTTTCTTCGCCCTGCTTCTGGTTGTTTCTGTTTCGGTAACGGCCCAGTCGGTGCCAGGTACGTTGGCCGATTCGGTGCGCGTGACCAGCCAACCCACTGCCATTCAGTTGAAACGCGGCCTTGACTGGCAAACGATGCGGTTCGATTCGCTGTTTGGCTCGCCACAGAACCTCAACATCCTGCGGGTGCGTCCCCGGCGCTGGCGGCTGTCCTTTGCATCGGCTGGCGATAGCCTCTGGACCACCAGCCGACTTGGCCGACAGCATGGAGCCACGGCGGCGCTCAACGGTACGTTTTTTAGTTTTAAGGGCGGCTCAGTCGATCATATCAAGATCGATAAACGGGTGCTCGATACGACTCGCTACACGCCCGGCAAGGAACTGGAAGAGCATCGGCAGGCAGCCATTGTTATTGACCGCCGGGGAAAAGCCTCGATCGTATTTGGTGGTGCGGCCAACCCGCGTTGGGCCAGCGGACGCCCCGAACCAAACGTGATGGTAACCGGGCCGCTCCTTTTACAAGGGGGAAAACGCAGTCTGCTCAAAACCAACGCATTCAATGACAACCGGCATCCACGCACCTGCCTCTGTCTGACCAAAGACCGGCATGTGCTCCTGCTCACCGCCGATGGCCGGCATAAGAACGCGGCCGGTTTCAGCCTGCCCGAACTGGCGACGGTGTTAACCTGGCTCGGCTGCCGCGACGCCATCAACCTCGACGGCGGCGGCTCCACAACGCTCTGGCTAGCCGGGCAACCCGAAAATGGCGTCGTGAATTACCCGTCCGACAGTAAGCAGTGGATTCACACGGGTGAGCGGCCCGTAAGCAACGTATTGCTGGTACATCCCCGCTGATCATCATCGGCCCGGAACATACCGTACCTGACCCAGCCAGATACGTTACCAGTTAAACGCAGGCAGGTCGACGGCCCAGGCGATGAGTAAGGTGATAAGGAACAAAATACTGACGAGGATCAACAACCAGTCAGGTTTTTTAGGCGGTGCCTGATTGAGTTGACTTTCCGAACGGGCACGGTTCAGGGTAGGCCGGTCAAGTGAAGAAAAGTACGATGAGTATCGGGATGCAGCGTAAATCATGCTTGAAACGGCGTTAACAGGTTCAACGAATACTACGCCAAAGCTCGCGCACGCGGCTTAGTAACCGCTGATAAACTCCTTAGAATCTGCTTAGAATCGGGCAGACAGACCTAGTAACAATCCCTCCAAGTAAATTCTAGGCATACTCTAAGCACCCTCTTATGTTAGCCATCTAGCTTTAGATCATACCCACAGACCAATAGTTGGCCAATTGAACCGCCACTGATCATAACCCCCGCGTACGTATGTTGCTAGCTGGAATTATAGTGGTTCTGATTGGTCTGGTCGGGTTGTCGGCCTATTATACCAGCGCCCACTTTGGTTGCCGATCGTCGGGGGCAGACTTGCTGCCTCCCCGCTATACGCACGTGCCCGACAACAGCAAAACCAGCTCACATCGCCATTAGATAACTTCCTCCAGACTCGATTGCTGGCTTACTAACAGGGCCTTATTTAGCAAAGGTGCTTCTCATCGAATGCGGTAGTGAGTATCCATTAGCTATCTGATTTACCCGTTGAATAGGTAAAACGCTGTGGCTCTCACTGTTTGAAAAAAGAATCTATTATTTTCAGACGCTAATGCAGGATGAGTGACATCACTAGTTTGGAAAATCAAGATGGTAAAGGTTAATGTAGAGGTACCGGATGAGGTACATCTGTTCTTCAAACAACTCCAGCTCGATCTGGAGATGATGGGTAACAAGCACCAACTTAAGCAGCTTTATGCTGACGCGATTAGATTGGGAGCTGGCCTTCTCAAGCCACAACTCGAGAAACAGCCGAATCAATAGTTTTCTCGTTGAGCGGTGCAGTTAGGCCATCTCTCCAAGATATGGCCTAACTGCACCGCTCAACGAGAAAATACCCTACATCTCTGTCAGTACATCGCTCATCTGCTGGAGGAGCGCCTCAACATCGTGCTGTCGGGCCAGCCGGTAGCGGGCAAACGACGTACCTGGCCCTACTTTTAGTGTGTAGGCCCAGTTGGGCAACAGCCTGACCATATCTTCGCCGGTAGTATCGTCGCCAATGCTGACGATAAAATCATACGTTTTCTGCTCCACAATAGTCAGCGCCACCGTGCCTTTGCTGTGCTGGGTGGGCTTCACCTCCACTACTTTGTTTCCCTGAATAACGGCCAGCGGCACGGCCGAGGCAATTCCACGCAGCCCATTAGCCAGTTCAACGGCATGGGCTTCTACATCGTCGACCCCGGCCATGCGATAATGCCAGGCAATAGCCGTCTTTTCTTCCTCCACGAATGACCCCGCAAACTGCCCGACCAACTGACGCATAACGGCTCGGACCGGCTCATGCCAGTTATCGGTCGACAGGTCGAGCCGTTCCCGGTGTTGCGCTGGTTTTTTCAAAAAAGCGCCGTGTTCAGCAACCAGATAAACTGGAATATCGGTCAGGGTCTTCTCCAGAAAAGAACGATCCCGCCCGCTACTAACAACCAGATCAGCGGTTTCGGCCAGAAAGCGGGCATTAGCCTGTTGATAATGACTGAAATTGGCCTCGTCGAACGAGCCGTAGGACGGGAAATAATGGAACAGCGGCCAGAGCAGGTTATTACTGAACCCTTCGTAAAACCCTTTGTGAACGGCCTCGTCCATGAATACCGGATGGGCCACAAATGTCTCGTTCTCAAACGCCGACCGGTCTACCTGCTGAAGACTGGCGGTGGCGTGCCCCACCCAGTGAATCTTGGCGGCATCGCCTGGTTGTTGCCCCATCCGCTCGGCCATCGACAACACGGCAGTGTGTTCAGCAAAAGAGGCGCAACTGACTTAGAGGCGGCTTAAGCAAATCTTAGAATCTCCTTGGAATGCGGATTATGAACCCGGATGCATACTTCTTCAAGCAATCTGTGGCGTTTGTAGTTGCTCTAAGCAATTCCTAAGCGTATTGTAAGCAAATTTTTACTTCACCGCCGCATGTTGCTCATTCATCACTTTTGCCCCATTAAACCGGTTGTTTGGCAACTGAAAGCAAGGCAGCTATAGCAAACCAGAGTAACCATGACTCAACGTAAAGAAGACGTGCAGGATAACCTGTACTGGTATAAAGATGCCATCATTTATGAACTACACATCAAGGCGTTCCGCGACGGCAACGGCGATGGAATCGGTGATTTTCAGGGGCTGCTCGAAAAGCTGGACTACTTGCAGGAACTGGGCGTAACCGCTATCTGGCTGCTCCCCTTCTACCCCTCCCCCCTGCGCGACGATGGCTACGATATTGCTGATTACTACTCGATTAACCCGTCGTATGGTACCATCAGCGAGTTTAAAACACTGCTTCAGGAAGCCCATCAGCGCAACCTGAACGTGATTACCGAACTGGTCATCAACCACACCTCCGATCAGCATCCCTGGTTTCAGCGAGCCAGGAAAGCACCCAAAGGATCACCCGAACGCGATTACTACGTCTGGACCGACAACCCCGACCAGTACCGGGACGTGCGGATCATTTTTCAGGATTTCGAAACCTCCAACTGGACCTGGGACCACGAAGCGCAGCAGTACTACTGGCACCGGTTCTTCCACCACCAGCCCGACCTGAACTATGACAGCCCGCTGGTGCAGGCCGAAATTTTCAGGATGATCGACTACTGGTGCGAACTGGGGGTCGACGGGTTCCGGCTGGATGCGGTGCCGTATCTGTTCGAGCGAGAAGGCACCAACGGCGAGAACCTGCCCGAAACGCACGCGTTCCTGAAACAGCTTCGCAAACACATCGACGATCATTTCCCGGGCGTAGTCTTTCTGGCCGAAGCCAACATGTGGCCCGAAGATTCGGCCTCGTATTTCGGCGACGGCGATGAGTGCCACATGAATTACCATTTCCCCATCATGCCCCGCATGTTCATGGCGTTGCAGATGGAAGACCGCTACCCGATCACCGATATCTTCGACCAGACACCGGCCATTCCCGACAATTGCCAGTGGGCTATCTTCCTGCGAAACCACGACGAACTGACCCTCGAAATGGTGACCGACGAAGAGCGGGACTACATGTACAAAACCTACGCGCAGGACCCCAGGGCCAAGATAAACCTCGGCATCCGGCACCGGCTGGCTCCGCTGATGGGCAACAACCGCCGGAAAATCGACCTGCTCAACAGCCTGCTCTTTTCGTTACCCGGAACACCCGTGATCTACTACGGCGACGAGATTGGCATGGGCGACAACGTATACCTGGGCGACCGCGACGGCGTGCGTACGCCCATGCAATGGTCGCCCGACCGGAACGCGGGTTTCTCGGCCACCAACCCGCAAAAACTGTACCTGCCCACCATCCTCGACCCCGAATACCATTACGAATCCGTGAATGTAGAGACGCAGCGGCGCAACACCTCGTCGCTGTTCTGGTTCATGAAACGGATGATCTACCTCCGCAAAAAACACAAGGCATTCGGGCGGGGCGACATGACGTTTTTGCCCGTTGAAAACCCCAAAGTGCTGGCCTTTACCCGCACCTTCGAGGATGAAACTATCTTGATCATCAACAATTTATCGAAATACGCGCAACCAGCCGAGATCGACCTGAGCAGCTACGGCGGGTACGTACCTGTGGAGGTGTTCAGTAAGAATTCATTTCCGGCCGTTCCGCAGCAGGGCACGTATTTTTTCACGCTGGCTGCTCATGATTTTCAGTGGTTTGTGCTGGAGAAAGCCGCTACCGAAGCGGTCGATCTGGCCCAGCTACCCGCGCTTCGCATCAACGACTGGACCAAACTGATGCAGGCCCGCACCCGCGAACGGCTGGAGACGGAAATCCTGCCAACGTACCTGCGCAAGACCGACTGGTTTGCCAGCCGGAAGCAGGCCATCTACGGCGTAACGATCACCAGCCAGGCGGTGCTGCCACTGGCCGAAGGGCCGGCTTATATCGTGTTGATCGAAGTGGCGTACGAACGCGGCCTACCCGACACGTATCAGTTGACGCTGGCCTTCGCCGACGATCAGGAATCGGCCAAACTCACGCAGAACTGCCCGCAATCGGTGCTGGCCACGGTGCAGATCGGCGATCAGTCGGGTGTTCTCTGCGATGGGCTGTATCTCGCTGAGGTGCAGTTGACCCTGCTGCAACACCTGGCGGGCAACAACACGGATTCGCTCGCCAATCTGGTGTTTCAGACCACGCCGACGGTTAGCGACTATGTTCGGGATTCCGGGAACATTAAACCCAAGCTCAGCACAGCCAATGCTGGCTATGCGTCAATAAGCTACGACAACCGGTTTCAGCTAAAACTGTACCGGAAGGTCGACTTATCGACCAACCCCGATCTGGAACTGACTCGTTTTTTGAGCGAGAAAGCAGGCTTTGCCAACGTACCTGCGTTTGCCGGTTCGCTGGAACTGGCGGCGGGAGGAAGCCCCGTTATGCTGGGTATGTTGCAGCAGATGGACGAGTTTCACGGCGACGGTAAGAGCTACGTGCTTGAGCGGATCGGCAACTTCATCGAGCGAATTCTGGCGCGTGACAAAGAGCAGTTGGGCCTGGCCGAAGCGGCTCCCCGCGGTTCACTCAGCCAGCCGATCGGGTTCAGCGACTTGCCTTCCGAGATGCAGGAACTGCTGGGTCAACGTGCGGCCGAACAGGCTCAACTGCTGGGCGTTCGCATTGGGCAAATGCACCTGGCACTGTCGACCAACAAGGGCCAGAAAGAGTTTGCGCCCGAGCCGTTTTCACTCCATTACCAGCGGTCGTTATTCTCCGGGCTACAGTCGCTGGTGCGGGAGAATTACCAGGTTCAGAAACGAACCGGGCAACAACTTCCCGACGAGGCAAAACAGGCACTGGCGCAGCTACCGCCTAAAGATGACCTGCTGAAGACGCTGAAACGAATCTATCGCAAGAAGCTGGACACGACCAAGATCCGGATTCACGGTAACCTGCGGCTCGATAAGATCCTGCTCACCGGCCGTGACGTCACCATTCAGGATTTTGGCGGCGACCCCAACCGGAGCTACAGCGAGCGGCGGCTGAAGCGGTCACCCCTGCGCGACGTGGCCGACCTGCTTCACTCCTTGTACTATGCGGCCTACGAAGGATTCCGGCAAGACGACCAGGTGACGCCGGAAGAAGCACCGAGGCTACTCCCCTACGCCGCACTATGGGCGCACTACATGAGCGGTTTCTTCATGAAAGCGTACCTGGAAACGGTGCAGGGCAGTTCTTTCATCCCAACGCAGCCCGACGATCTTCAGATGATGCTGGAGACGTACCTGCTCGAAAACGCCGTTGCCGGGTTGACCAACGAACTGACCAACCGCCCTGACTGGGTACGTCTCCCCGCCCAAATCATTCAGTCGATCCTAACAAATGAGGTGGTCGACGGTGTTATGGCTGAATCGGAGGCAGCCCACGCTGCGGCATCGCATCAAAACCACTCCGGTTCCGACAGCTAATGCATTATTACTCGTTCAAACACCTGCTCGCAGGTACGTTCTTTCTGTTCAGCCTGACGCCAAACCGGGGCCAGGCTGTTCTTGAGAAAAAAGCAACCGCCCAGGCGACACTCGTCAGCCCCGACGAGCAGCTTGGCGTGTTGTTCAGAGACGTTCAGTTGAAATCGGTCTTCCCCGACTCGAAAACGTTTGCCGACTGCACCCCGAAATTTCCGGTGGCTACCATCCTGGCCAACTACGGCAAGGCCAGCCAGCAACGCGGTTTTGATCTGAAAGCGTTTGTCCTCCAACATTTTACGTTGCCCATCAAACCGGCATCAGGCTACACCAGCAAAGCGAGTCAATCGGCGCAACAACACATCAACGACCTGTGGCCGGTGCTGACCCGGCCAGCTACGCCAGGCCTGAAAGCAGGCACACAGGCCGGTTCGCTGATTCCGTTACCGAAGCCTTACGTGGTGCCGGGCGGGCGTTTTGGCGAGATCTACTACTGGGATAGCTACTTCACGATGCAGGGTCTGCGCGCCGCCGGGCGAACCGAGCAGATCCAGAACATGATCGACAATTTCGCGTACCTGATCCAGACATTCGGGTTCATTCCCAACGGCAACCGCACGTACTTTCTGGGTCGGTCGCAACCGCCGTTCTTTTCGCTCATGGTGAACCTGCTGAGCGACATCCAGGGGAAACAAACGGTGGTCAAGTACTTGCCTCAGCTTCAGAAAGAATATGATTTCTGGATGAATGGACAGGCGCAGACAACGGCGCAGCGACCAGCTTACCGACGGGTAGTCCGGCTGGCCGAGGGCGTTTACCTGAACCGGTATTACGATGATAAGCCGACGCCCCGCCCCGAATCGTATCGGGAAGATGTGAATCTGGCCCAAACGGCCAGTGACAAGCCGACGCTCTACCGACACCTCCGCGCCGCGGCCGAGTCGGGCTGGGATTTTAGCAGCCGCTGGTTTGCCGACGGAAAAAGCCTGCGTACGATCCACACCACCGATTTTGTCCCGGTCGATCTGAATGCGTTGCTTCTCAACCTCGAACGTACCCTAGCCGACGGCTACGCGCTACAGGGCAACCAGGCGAAGGCGGCTGTGTTTCGGCAACGTACCCAGAAACGGCGCGATGCCCTGCTGCGTTACTGCTGGAATGCTAGCAGTCAGTTTTTCTTCGATTATGACTTTGTAGCGCGGAAGCAGGCCCCCGTTTATTCACTGGCGGCCGTGTATCCGCTGTTTGTCAACATAGCCACACCTCAGCAGGCGGCGGCCGTGGCCCGCAAGCTGGAGCAATCCTTTTTGAAACCCGGTGGCCTCACCACTACCCTCGTTCGCACCGGCGAGCAGTGGGATTCGCCCAATGGCTGGGCACCCCTGCAATGGCTGGCCATTCAGGGACTGCGCAACTACAAACAGACCGCACTGGCCGACAGGATCAAGGCCAACTGGGTGAAGGAGAACCTGCGGGTGTATACAGCGTCGGGGAAAATGGTGGAGAAATACGATGTGGTCAGCACCGCCGCGGCCAAAGGGGGCGAGTACCCCAATCAGGACGGCTTCGGCTGGACAAACGGCGTGCTGTTACGCCTGCTGACCGAATAGACTACGGTACAGCTTTGAAAATGCATTACCCAAAAAGCTGGTCGTAATGTGGGGAAGGAAGTAAAATCCCGCCACTTTCAGTGTAAAAAGAGGCATCGGTGGGGTACACGCCTTTCTGCGTTTTGGTCCAACTGGCGCCCGCTTTGGGATGATAGGTCATGAGCTTCTCCCAGTTTTTAAAGTACTGATGGCCATTCGTTTCCTGCAAGCCAGTCGTAACGCCCGGAAATGGCGGTAGCCGGGCAGCTACATTCTTATTCCAGTCGACCAAAATCGGGTTAACGGTCAGGTCGGCGCAGAAGCAGGGGACGCCTTTTTCGTAAGCCAACTGCGTGATTTTCATGGTCATGCTCAGCGTCTTGGCAATGGCTTTCACGGCAATGGCTGAGTACCCCTGCTCAATCCGGATGGCGGCGTCTTTGTCGGTATGGGCGCTTTCGTCGGCGGCAATGCGAACGCCAAGTTGACCGACAAACTCTTCGTTCCGTTCATCAAACGGTTCTTCGATCACCGCAATCTGGTCAAAAGCTCCGATTTTTTTAGCGTGATCAAGAAACCGGAGCAGAGTATCTTTTTTCTCGTAGCGGCCATTGGCGTCGAAGTAATACGGAATCTTGCCGCTTTTGGTGTACGGCGTCTCGTACCGACCAATGGCTTTATGTACCGCCGTCAGAAACGCGATATCTTTCTCCAGCATCTCGGCCTGCGTACCCGACGAACCGGTTTTCAGCTTCATAATGAAATATCCTTCATCGGCGGCGGCTTTGATCTTGTCAGCGGTTGTGCCCACGCTGAACGAGGGAATACTGGCTACTTTATCGTGCCGATACGACAGGCCGGGCCTGTACTTTGCCGGAATCATGTCGTCAAAACAGGTCAGCTTGTTTTCCTGTGCAAACAGCAGCCAGGCCGCATTGTCGACGCTGACCAGCGCATTCAGGGCGAACGTCTTTCGCAGGTCGGGGTTGCCCGTGATTTTTTTGGCGTAGGCGTAGACTTCCGGCAGCAGATCATCCAGTAGCGAGACCGGATCGGTGAAAGAATTACCTTTCATGAGGTGCAACGCCCGATCGGTGATGGCGTACATCAGCGCGTTGCCAACCCGCTCGGAATGCGCCGCAAACACGGTGGCATCCGACCAAAGCACACCCTGCGTACACAACCCGACTTTCCGAACCCCCGATTCACTTTCGAGCATCGAAGCCGTCTGCCAGCTTTCGGTAATGGCGCTGCCTTTGAATCGATACGGATTAAGCGGTTCACGTTCGAAATTCGATTCCACGTTCTTCACCCGGATCGAGGCCAGCGAGCTGGTTGTAGGTACGTTGCTGCGCGTCGACGGCGAGAAACCAGTGAGGCCAGCCGCCATCAGGGCACTTGCCGACTGAATAAATTCCCGCCGGTCGAGCGAGGTAGTTGCAGCTTTAGGAGTCATTGCTGAATGCGGTAGAGGTGGTTGCAGGGATTGGCGAACGCACAAAGCCATACTCAAGCGTTCTGCCAGATTCCAAGAATTGTGTCGGCGTCCCGTTTTATGATTGGCACGAGCTTATTCATCTTCTGAGAAATCGACAGCTTTTTATCAGTGTCGGTCAGGGTTGGGTATTCGATATGAACCGTAAACGGTGCCTGTATTTTTTCGGCCTGCACCATCTTGAAGAACGCGCCAAAATCAACACCACCTTCGCCAATAGGCACCGGATTCACCCGCAGTTTTCGGTTCGCTATCTCCCACTGATAGTCTTTCAGCGCCAGTGATCCAATTCGGTCTTTAACGAGTTGCAGCGCAATTGGCCAGGAGAAAACGCCCTCCACCTGCGCATGGGCGATATCATATTGAAAGCTGACGGCCCGTTGATCTACCCGGCCAAGCAACTGCCAGATATCCAGCACCGGTGCCCCAAGGTAGGCGCCGTGGTGATTCTGGTAACCGGCCTGTATACCATGCCGTTGGTTTAGGTCGGCTAGCCGTTGCAGGTTGGTGGCGCACTCCTGAAAATAAGTTTTCATATCGCGCTTAGGGTCGTACCGAAAATACCCCATCCGGTAGTGCGTAAGGCCCAACTGAGCAGCCGTTTTCAGTACGCGCTCAGTTAGAGGATCACTGGCAGACACGATCGACGTTACCATCATGGGCGTCTTTAACCCCTTTTTATGCGCCATTTCCACAAGCTTAGGCAGATCACGCTCCACGTTTTCAGGCAGGACGTAGCCACCTTCCCGCACGGTGATGTCGATCCCCTGACAACCAGTTGCCAGCACAATATCGGTAAACGCGTCGTACTCGAGCCACTCCATCCCTTTCGAGAAAAGATTGAGTTTGATTGCCTCTTTCCGGGGAGAATAACCTTCTCTTACCGAACCGCGCACAGTCGCGAAAGGTAAGGCAGCCCCAGCCGCCATGAGTGTATGTGTAAATCGTCTCCGGCTCAATGTCATAGTAGAGTGGCTTTATACCACTGAGCAAGAACGGAGGTACGTTCATCTACTTTCCAAGGTCTATGAACCCGTACGGCGCTAAAAACTAAAAGAGTACGAGGTGAAGTAGTAATCGTCGGCTTCACCAGGTAGATCCAGTTCCATCTATGTACCTGACATGACAACGCCCGGTCCTGTTTCATCAGTGACCGGGCGTTGTCATGTCAGGTACGTTCGTCTTACGCGTTGGCTACCTGTGGATCGTCGCCCAGCTTTTCTTCGGGCTTCTCGTTCCGTTTTTTCAGTTCATCAAGACCTTTTTTGCCATACGCCAGTTTGGTGATACCCACGTAGAGAACGGGCACGACGAAGATAGCCAGCGAGGTAGCGGCGAGCATCCCACCGAGCACCGTGCGGCCGATGGTGGCGCGGGCTACCCCGCCTGCTCCTGTCGCCAGCGCCAGCGGGAATACCCCCAGAATAAACGCCAGCGACGTCATCAGGATGGGCCGCAACCGCAGCCGAACCGCTTCGATGGTCGATTCGAGCAGATCTTCGCCCTTATCTACGCGCTCTTTAGCAAACTCCACGATTAGAATGGCGTTTTTAGCGGCCAGACCAATCAGCGTAATCAGCCCGATCTGAGCGTAGACGTTGTTGGTCAAATACGGGAAGAGGGTCAACGCAAGAATGGCCCCCAGCGCACCGATTGGTACAGAGAGCAGTACCGAGAATGGCACCGACCAGCTTTCGTACAACGCCGCCAGAAATAGGAACACGAACCCAACCGACAGCATGAAAATGTAGATCGAGCTGCTCCCCGCGTTGATCTCTTCGCGGCTCAGCCCCCCAAAATCGTACGAATAACCGGTTGGCAATACCTTAGCCGCCACTTCGCGCAGGGCGTCGTTGGCCTGACTGCTGCTGAAACCCGGTTTAGCTGCCCCGTTCAACTCCACAGACCGGAACAGGTTGAAGTGCGAAATCAGCGGGGCGTTTTCGATGATGCTCGTTTTGATGAGTGCGCTAATGGGCACCAGTTGGTTATTCTGGTTGCGCACGTAATACTGCCCCAGGTTCTTCACGTCGGTCCGGTACATGGTGTCGGCCTGCGCCACCACCCGGAATTTCCGGCCGTAGATAATGAAGTCGTTGACGTACTGGCTACCCAGAAATGTCTGCATGGTAGTATAGACCGAACTAACCGAAACGCCCAGCTTCTTACACTTATCCCGGTCGACATCGACCCGGTAAGCAGGCGACTTAGCGGTAAAGTAGGTAAAGGCACGGCCAATTTCGGGGCGTTTGTTGGCCTCGGCCAGGAAGTTCTGCACCACATTGTCGAAGGCGCGCACGTCGTCGTTGCTCTCGCGCTGCTGAATCTCGAATGTAAAGCCAGACGACTGCCCGAGACCTGGAATGGCGGGCGGTTGCAGCACTTGCGGTCGAGCATCGTTCAGCACCGACAAAGCCTGTTGCAGCTTCACCACCAGCGAATCGGCTTGCATATTTCGTTCCTTTCGCTCGTCCCAGGGCTTCAACTGCATGAACACGGTACCACTGTTCGATTTTGAGGCAAATGTAACCGCGTTCAACCCGCCCAACGCGGCGAAGTGGTTCACGTAAGGCTGCTTCTTCAGAATGTCCATAATCTGGTTGAGCACTTGCAGACTTCGCGTTGTCGAGGCCGCTTCCGGTATTTCGTAGGTAACAATCAGTCGACCTTCATCTTCCGTTGGAATAAACCCGGTTGGCTTGGCGCGGAAAAGCAGCCCCGTTCCAATATAAACCACGATCAACGCTACAATCACCAGCGGAGTGGCTTTGATCAGGCGATTTACACTGTTGGAATAGGCGTTGGTCACCTTCTCGAACCACTGATTGAACTTGTAGAAAAACTTGTTCAGGCCGGTTGCCTTCTCGTCGATATGCATCGGTTTCAGCAGCAGCGTACACAGCGCAGGCGTCAGCGACAGGGCCACGAATGCCGAGATCAGCACGGAAACGGCAATGGTGATGGCAAACTGCTGATACAACCGCCCTACGATGCCGGGGATGAACCCCACCGGCACGAACACCGCCGCCAGAATAAGCGCAATGGCAATAACCGGGGCCGAAATTTCGCGCATCGCCTCGATGGTAGCGTCTTTCGGTGACATACCCTTGTCGATATTCACCTGCACAGCTTCCACTACTACAATGGCATCATCAACCACAATACCGATAGCCAGTACAAAGGCGAACAGCGTTAGCGTATTAATCGTAAACCCGAGCGGAACAAACAGTGCGAACGTACCCACGATGGATACCGGAATGGCTAACAGGGTAATGAGCGTGGCCCGCCAGCTTTGCAGGAACAGGAACACGACCAGAATAACCAGCACCAACGCCTCGAGCAGCGTTTCAACCACTTCGGAAATAGATACCTGAATCACCGACACCGACTCGAACGGCACTACATACTCGATGTCTTTCGGGAACGTCTCCTTTAGTTTATCCATCGCGGCGTATACTCCCTTGGCCGTAGCCAGCGCGTTACTACCGGGAAGTTGATACACCAGCAGATACGAGGCCCGCTTGCCATCGACAAACGAGTTACTGGCATAAGAGAACTTACCCAGTTGAACACGAGCTACATCTTCCAGCCGCACTAGTGATCCTGTGGCGGGATCGCTGCGAACGATGATCTGCCGAAATTCTTCTTCCTTACTTAAACGACTGTTAGTGAAAACCGAGTACTCGAACGCCTGTGAGCCGGGTTGCGGTGGCGCCCCAACCGAACCACCCGCCACTTGCAGGTTTTGCTCCTGCAAGGCCGCCACCACCTGATCGGGCGTCATGCCCAGTTGGGCCAGCCGATCGGGCTTGAGCCAGATACGCATCGAAAAATCATCGGCCCGACTGAAGATGTCACCCACACCCGGTACCCGCAGCAGCGCATCACGGATGTAGATGTTCGTGTAGTTGTCGAGGAACGAAACGTTGTGCGTGCCCTTGGGCGAGTAAATAGCCACCAGCATAAACAGCGATGGGTTCCGCTTCCGAACCACCACCCCAAGCCGGGTTACCTCCTGTGGCAACTGTGGCTGGGCAATACCCACCCGGTTTTGCACGTCGAGCGCGGCAATGTTCACGTCGGTGCCCACTTTGAAGGTCACGTTCATGCTCATTCGTCCATCGTTGGTGGCGTTGGTCTGCACGTAATCCATGCCGGGCGTACCGTTCACCTGCGTCTCGATTGGTGTGGCAACGGTCTGCTCCACAGTCTGGGCATCGGCACCGGTATACGTACCTGTCACCTGCACCACCGGCGGCGTGATGTCTGGATATTGACTGACCGGCAAACTAAGCAACGCCAGCACACCCAGCGCCACAATAACGATGGATGCCACAATGGCCGTTACCGGCCGATTTATGAATATTTCTGAGAACATAATTTTTATAACTACCTCTGATTTTCACTAGGCACTGCCCGGCGAAATCATTTAACAGTAACCTTCACCCGTGCCCCTTCCCGAATCTTCTGCGTACCCTCTGTTACAATGAGTTCGCCTTCATTGAGGCCAGCCTTAACGATCACTTTATCATTGATGCGGGCACCGAGCGTCAGTTTTTTCTGAGTTACCTTACTGCTGTCGCCCACCACAAACACGAAGTATTCACTCATCTGCTCGGTCACGGCCTGATACGGAATCAGCAGTTGCGGCTGATTGGTGCTGTTTCTTACCCGAACATTGCCGTTAATACCCACTTTGAGTTGCTTTCCGGGATTGGGGAAGGAAATACGGACCCGCAACGTACCTGTCTGCGGGTCAACGGCCCGGTCGATGATTTGCAAGGTGCCGGGATATTTATACACTGTACCGTCGGTCAAGACAAACATCAGGGTTGAGTCGCGCACTGTATTTGGCTGTTTTTGCAGAGCCAAAAACCGCGAAATCGTAGCCTCGTCGGCCTGAATGTCGGCGGCAATCGGGTTATCGGCCGAAACAGTGTTCAGTGGTGTTGACCCCGGCGCAACTGATGCGCCGAGACGTACCTGTGAAATGCCGATGGTTCCGTCCAGCGGCGAGTAGATCGTCGTGTATTTCAGGCTCGTCGCTACCTGCCGAATATTGGCCTCTGCCGCCGCCACCTGCATCTGAGCGGCTTCGAGTGTGGCCGTGGCATTGTCTACCACCTGCCGGGCAATAGCGTCTTGCTGGGCCAGCGTGTTGTACCGGTTAGCGTCTTTCTGCGCCCGGTTCAGGTTGGCTTTCTGTACATTCAGATTCGCCACTGCCTGGTCGTAACCGGCCCGGTATTGTTGCGGGTCGATGCTGTACAGTTTCTGGCCTTTGCGAACAACCTGCCCGTCCCGGAAAAAGATGCCGGTGATGTTGCCCGCCACCTGCGGTTGAATCTCCACTTCGAGCAGGGCTGTTATTGTAGCAGGAAATTCGTCATAATACGTGGCGTTTCCTTTGGTGGCCTTGATGGCCGTAACAGCCGTTGGCGGTGGGGGTGCCTGCGCTTTATCGTCTTTTTTGCCGCCACAGGCAGCAAGCAGACACACGGTTCCGATTAAGGCAATGGTGTTTATACTCGTTCTCATCTTGATGGATTTGCTTGGCTCTCGGCCTTTACTTCACTATCGACAGCGTCGGACGATACCGTCCCTGTACCTTAAAATGTAATCAAACCCAACGCTCGTTGCACGTCTAGCTTGCTGATGATAACAGCATACAACGCATTGAACACATTCAGGCGTGCGGTTTGCAGATCGGCTTCGGCGATGGTCACGTCCAGGTACGTTCGAATCCCGGAGCGGTATTGCAGGTCAATGATCCGGTAAACGTCCTGCGCCAGCGCCTGATTTTCGCGCAGTGCTTCATAGTTGGCCAGGTTCCCTTTATACGTAGCCAGCGCCTGGGCATATTCAGCGTCCACAGCACTGGTCAGCGCCGACAAATCCCATTGCAATCGCCTGACCTGCAACTCAGCTATCCGGGTTTGCTGGATTCGTCGCCCACCCTGAAAAATGGGAAAGATCACCGACAGGCCGATGAGTGAGTTAGGAAAACTCTGGTTGTACAACTGGGGAAAAACGTTGTTCTGATACAGCAGGTTATAGTTGGCATTGGCATTAACCGAAGGCAGGTACGACCACCTGTTATAGCGTACATTAGCCTCCAGCAATTGGCCCTGCGTTTGCAGCAGTTGGTATTCGATGCGCGATTTCGGATTGACCAGCAACGTGGTGTCCATTGTAACCTCGTTGGCTAGTTGCAGCGTGTCGTAGGTCAGTGTAAGCTTGGCGGTTGGCGGGTAACCCATTAACTGTTTGAGCGCCTGCGATTTTGAGCCAACCAGTTCCTGATACTGCTTCCGTTGCGCCAGTGAGTTGTTCAGCGCAATTTTGGCCCGTTGTGGATCAGTTTTATCAACAAGGCCACTCTGGTATTGATTGGTGGCATCCTGAAGGCTTCGTTGCAGCCGTGTAATATCTTCGTTCAGAATTTCGATCTGCCGTTGGGTCAGAATCACGTCATAAAACGCCTTGCTCACATTGACCACCACGTCGATTTTGTCATTGACCGTCGTTTGCGCCGCCTGCAATCGGTACGCATCGGCCGTTCGGCTGGCCAACAATAAATCTCGATTAAAAATACTTTGCGAGAGCGAAAACGAAACCGTCGACGTGTTTTGCGCGCCCAAAGCTACCGGCCGTCGTTCGCCTGTAGTGGCATCTGGAATCAGGGTAACTGGCAGTTTTAAGTAATGAAGCAAGTTGTAGCTGCTATTCAACTGCGGGTACCAGGCCGCCAACGAACTGCGAACTGTGCGGTCGGCCACTTCCTGATCGATCAACCGCTGCCGAACCAGCGGATTGTTCGTCAGCGCATACTGAACACAATCAGTCAGATACGCCTGCCGCCCCTCCAGATCGGGTTGATTCTGACCAAAAGCCTGACCAAACAAAAAGACAAAAAATCCTAAGTAAAATACAAAGTAATTGATTTTCATAACGTTATGAGAGGCAATCACACCCTATTTGATAGATAGTCAACAGAGTGTACTACCAAAAAAACTCCCTCGATTCAATTTTGTTCAGTACTTAATTCGACCTATAAAACATGAATCAGACCACTTGTTTAGTGATCGAGCCCGTCTTACCTGAACAGGCTGGCGACCTGTCTGACCTCTGTTTGCGCATTTATCCGCAGTATTTCACGTACCTCTGGGACGACGGAGGTAGCTGGTATGTAGACCATTCCTACAACAGTATCAAACTGGAAACGGAACTCAACGACCCGAATGTGCGCTATTTCTGGGCCGTCTGGAGCGGTCAGCGCGTTGGTTATCTGAAACTTAACCTGACAAAACCACTGCCTGGCACACAGGCTCCCGGGGGCCTTGAGCTGGAACGGATTTACTTCTTACGCGAAGCGGCCGGAAAAGGGCTGGGTACGTTGCTGATTCAGCATGCCGAGGCCATTGCGCGCCAGCAGGGCAACGATTACATCTGGTTGCATGTCATGGACAGCAGCCTTGACTCGCTCGCTTTTTACGAAAAACGGGGTTTTAAACAGGTCGGCGAAACGATACTGCCATTTCCTCAGATGAAACCGGAGTATCGCCGGATGTGGCAAATGAAGAAATGCCTGTGCTGACAATCAGGTAACGTACCCGGCTCTTATAACGCCACTGGCTATAATGATCCTGCAACTTCCAAACAGCCGGTGAAGGTCGGTAGTTAGGCCATAATACCATAAAACCTATGGATCAGTATGAGTAAAATGAATAAGAACAGTTCCGCTACGCTTCCTCCTGCTTATAATCAGGTAGAGAAGCACCCGGTTTTTCCAGTTGTATCACATGATGAATCGGCCCGGTACAATTTCCTGTCGAGTTTAAACAAGTATATTACTACGGTTGTGCAGCCGGGCAATCGGGTTGTATTTGAACGGCGCGTGAAACCTGCCTTCATGGCACAAATCGGGCGCGACTTTGAGGCCCACGACGAAGTACAAACGGCTATGCAACACGACGCAAATTTCCAGTTGTGGAGCGCCTTGCATCGGTCGGCTACCGAAATGCATCAACAGGCAGGTCGCTCCCTGGTCCTTCGTCAACTGGATGACCTGGCGACAAAAACAGGAGCATTTGGCAACCAACGGCCCGAATCGCTCCATCTCGATCCAGCCGTTACCATACTAACGTACCTGACGGCGGTTGACAACCACGCTATGCCAGGCGGCTACTATGCAACGTATATACCGGGCGACGTATCGAATGCGGCGAATTTCGATGCCGGCCTTTTTGTAAAGCACGCCGGCACTGAAGGTCGGCTCTCCGATGGTCCCAGCAGAGCGCTGGTTGCCTGGTTGAAGCGAAACTACCCGGACTTTCAGCCGGAACGCGTGCTGGATTTGGGCTGTGGCACGGGGAACAATACCTTACCCCTTGCAATTGGTTACCCGGATGCTCAGATAACCGGCATCGACGTAAGTGCCGCCATGCTTCGCTACAGCCACGCCCGGTCTGTAGGGTTGAACGTGCTTAACGTCGATTTTTTGCAGGCTAATGCCGAACAGCTTCCCTACGCCGACGCATCGGTTGACTGGGTCCAGACAACGGCTTTCCTGCATGAAACGTCTAAAGCAGCTCTTGAGAACATCATCAAAGAGATATATCGGGTGCTGAAACCCGGCGGGCTGATGCTTCATCTCGAACAGCCTCAATATACGCCCGATGTGCATCTGTTTGAGCAGAGCATGCGCGAATGGAAGGCACAACTAACGAACCTGCCCTTTCGCGCCGTTATGTATGGTATGGGCATGAAGAACTGGATGATAAGTGGTGGCTTTACCGCCGATAAGCTGCTTCAGTTCAGCGCAGGGGCCATTGCTGAAACCGATGATTTCACGCAGCCTGATCAGCAGGAAGATTACACACCAGCTATTGCCTGGAACGCGTTCGGTGCCTGGAAATAACCGGGGAATCGGGCAGATCAATCACGTGTTCACTCGACTTCCCAATCGTCAACTACATTAGTATGATACATAATACGCTGCTTGCCTCCAATAAAGCAAAGGGACAACGCCCTTATTTCTTCGACGACCCGATGGTTGAACGGGTGTTGAACATCACAATGGCCGTGGCGGGCGAACTAGCCGTAGCCCGCGAACGAATCGACACGCTGGAACGCCTCCTGGAAAGTAAGGGTATACTGACCCGGTCAGAGATCGAGGCGTTTGCCCCCACGCCCGAACAGGAAGCCCAACGACAAGGCTGGCATGCTGAGTACATCGCCCGCGTACTGCGGGTTGTTCAGCAGGAACTGGAAGCTATTCAGCAACCAGCCGACACAAATCGGAGCATGACCGACGTAACGGCTGAACTTAGCCGCGAACAAACCAGCATTTAATAAGTATAGTATGTTACAGGTACGTTGCCAGTGCCTATTCACCGGCAATTTCCATTGAATTAGGTGACTTTTGACGGCTCGCTAATTCTAACACCCTGTCAGTAGACTGATCACGGAATGTCACCGAACTCATCCATTACTCACTGGAATCGGTCTGACCGCCGTAAATTTTCAAATACCCGATGAGTGTAGTTTTCGGTTACTGTTGTTTTTGTTAGTTTGGAAAAAATATCACCAGCCACACATATAGCTGTATCCAGCCCATTACCAGCCTATTATGATACTACTTAGGAGCCAAAATCGGCTTAACAATCAGACCGTTGCCTAAAATCTTTCACAGAGTAAACCTTGATTTGAGTTAGTGTAGTTGTATTTTGCCATCGAAACAAAAATAAACTGTACGTATGCACAGACTTATCCGACTTATGGCGGGCGTTGCGTTCCTCTATGCGGGTACTGCGTCCACCTATGCACAGCAAGCCGACACTGTGCGCCGTAACCAGCCCACAGACCGCTATGCACCCCGTGAGCGTATCTTCGACCTAGGAAAGAAAGGTTACACAGACACAGTCCAACGGGCGAGCTTCAAAAGCCAGTACCCAACCCTGACCGAATTGCAGGATTGTGATACTACCCTTCAGACCTTTGCGCTTGTACGTCGTATCTCGCCCTGGCGGATCGGTGCTTTCATTGGCCCCGCTTTCGCCTATTGCGGCAGCTTCGACGCCACCTTCGGCCCAAACAAGCGTGATAATTCCCTGTACAACGGTACGGGTATTAACACAACGTTTAATGCCGACTATTTCTTCTCACGGCCCGAGCGCAAACTCAAACTGGGACTTAGTGCTGCCTTGGGTTACCAGAATTTCTACACGCGTGACGATTGGAAGACCGATTTTGTCAACCTTGCCGGTGTTCGTGGGTTCGCCGCAGATCGGGTATCACTACGCAACAAGCCTCAGGAAGATTTCTTCCTTACCATAGGGCCGGTGCTGTCGTGGGAAATTGGTCGTCGTAAGAACCCGATCACTACAGGTACGTTCATCGAAGCGGCTATTCGTGGTGGTTTGTACCGCACGGAGTCTGCTTTCCTGGGCGCAAGCATACCATCAGGTCCAGGAGCGGCTGAGCAGGTCATTCGCATCGTTGAACCGAGCAACAAACTGCTACACCTTGGTGGTAATGCGTCGTTGGGTATCTTCTTCCCATTGCGCAACAACTGGCACTTAGGCTTCCAGGCCCAGGGCTATTACACTAAGCTCAACTACCTGATCATTGACGGTGGAAACACGACACCTCCACAGGCTAATAACCTTTTTGAATTCCAGCGCTTACACGGTGGATTCACAGCGGGTGTTGCTGTTCGCAAAGGGTTCATCCAGAAACGTCTGATCCCGAAAGCGCCAACCTTCTGCCCAACCTGCGATTCTGTACCAGCCTTGGCCGTTCGATTCCGCAATACGCCACTCAATGGCCTGACGTTGGCTGCTGACAGCATTCCAGACAATGTATCGGCTCCAACGATTAGCTGGCGCAGCACGACTATCAACCCGAAGAACGAAACCTTCACGGCCCGTCTATACTATCGTCCTGACGTAGCGAACGGCGCTGCTGCCGGTGATCAGGTGATCGCGCAGGTGGTTGATACAAAAGATACTACGCTGGCCTTCCCATCCCAGTACCTGCAAAACGGCAAACCAACCCGTGGTTTCTACTACGTTACGGTGCATAACCATCAAACGGCTGCCTGTGGCGAGTGTATGAGCGAAGTAGCCACAACCAGCTTCGCTGTGTTGAGCGGCCCAACCGTACCGCTGGCGGCTGTGGGTGGTCCTTGCGAATTCCGTCACCGGTTAGAGCGTCTGGAAGTATATTACCGCAACCCGTATACACGTGAAGTAGCTAATGTCTGCTACTGTAACGGTCAGATTACGTCGGTAGGTGATACCACAACCCGTCTGCGTTACCGTACGCTGAACCGCAAACTGGCTTCTCAGCCATTCGAATTCGATTCAACTGCCTTGATCCTCGACATCCGCGAACTGCCAGGCGACTTGGCCCGTACGCTGCAACAGGAGAAATCGCAGATCGAAAGCGGCAAAGCAATTCGCTACAAAAACCGTCGGGTACGTCCGCAAGTACAGTACTTCCGCGCTGTGTTTAGCGTAACGCAACTCCCATGCAACGGTCAGCCAGAGCGGGTTGTTGGTCAGTTCAACACGATCATCAGCGACAATACATACTCGATCACTGACCTGAAGCCACTGAACGCTCAGCAGTACGAAAAACTCATCACGCCGCCCGCCCCAACGCCAAAGCGTCGTCGGTAGAGTAATTCACCGAGTAGATTAAACGCAGAAAGCCGGATCGTCTGATCCGGCTTTCTGCGTTTATAACTGGCCATGAAACTTGTTGCTTACGCTCACCTAAGCCGTTCAGCGGAGCAGTAGCTTCCTTCAGAGAATTAGAGCTGAACTACTGGTAAGCGCAGTCAGTGGCGTCACATGACCGTAAATGAGGCGATAGCTGCGTACTGTTTGTACCGTTCCGTTTTGCTCGCCCGCTCTTTGGCAAATACGTACAGTGTTTGCGTACCCCTGCCCGGCAATTTTACCTGAAGCTGGTAGGTGTCTCCGTTCCGTGTAACCGTGTGTTGCACCTTTGAATGCGACGTTCCCCCCCTGGGGCCAGCCGCACACCAGAACTCGACGTTTCCTTCATTCGTAAGGTTTACGGTTACACCATCAGTTGCCCGCAACACGCCCTGTTTCGGAAAGTAAGGATCGAAACCCAGATTAAAGTAAGCGTCGTAGTATTTTGGAAACCGGTCGAAATCAGATTTGCTCACCGCCCGCGATAATAATTGCCACCGTGAGTCGACCGGAAGATGCTGAGACACAAATGCCAGTGGGTCTGTCAGGAAATAAAAATCGTTAGGCACTCCATTCTGCGCCGTAGTGCTCGCCCACGTAACGTCTACCAGATACCACTCACCGTCTAGTTTAACGGCATTCCACTCATGGTCGATGCCTCCGGTTGAAAAGCCTGCCTGTGCATCGGTGTAGCGGGCAAACCCTTTCACGGTAGTTACCTCTACCCCAGCCTGACTTAGCAACTGCTTGTATAGCAGCGCAAAACCAGAACAAACGGCCCGTCTGGTTTGTAGTATTCGTCCTGCATACTGGGTTTCAGACGAGTAGCTACCACCCGTATATACGGCGCCATCGTATCGAACGTGCGTGACAATCCAGGCGTAAACCGAACGGGCTTTAGCCAGATCAGACCGGGCGGGCGCCGTCAGGTACTCGCTTAGCGACTTAAGGCTTTTCGCATAAGCGTCCGGTGCCCGTCTGGCGTAGTTATCGATCACCTCATAATCTTGAGGAGCAACGTGGGTCGGGTTAGCCCAGCCGGGTACTGGGCTGGGAGTCAATGCTGTAGAGCCCGCTAACAGAAAAGCGGCTACAATGGCGGGGAGGGTGTATTTTCGCATACCACAAGTCAATCACACAACTAGTAACACGGATGCGCTTTCTTTTATTGTTTCCCCTGCTGAGTCAATTATTTATGATTCCTGATGCTACCGCCCAACCCAGCTTTACCTACGGCGAACAGTCGCCCATGCACACGATCTCGGTCCGCCTGCGGCCGGGCCAGGATTTGAAAGATGAATTGGACAAGCTTGTTCGTGACCAGCGAATTGATGCCGGTCTGGTGCTTACCTGTGTAGGCAGCCTTACCGATGCCTCAATCCGGCTGGCCAACCAGGAGAAAGCAGCAACGTACCTGGGACACTTCGAAATCGTGTCGCTCGTAGGTACGTTGTCAACCAATGGCAGTCATGTTCATCTGTCTGTTTCCGACTCTACCGGCCGAACCATCGGTGGGCATCTGATGACCGGTAATAAGATATACACGACTGTTGAACTGGTTATTGGCGTACTGCCCGCCGTGACGTACACCCGCGAACCCGACCCAACCTTTGGCTACCGCGAACTGGTTATCCGTCGCAAAAAGCGAAAGTGAACGTACCTGAATTAACGCCTAATTGGCCAGATCGGCCGTCAGTTCATCGGCTAGCCGGTAGCCTGCCAGCGCTATCTGCCGCTGGGCAATAGGCTTCACCGTAGCTACATAATCAGGGGGTAGCACCGCTCCTTCCTGATCGGTTCCGGGCGTGAGGGTATTGCTCCGGTAGGCGTTGTCCTGAGCCAGTTGGAAGCTTTCTTTCGACCAGCTACCAATGTCTGTCTTGCCCAGTTGTGGCAACTGCTCCCGACCAACGGCCTGCCGCGCCTGAATAGCCAGCTTATTGGCCGATTGAAAATCATCGGCTCCCAGCAGCATACCGTCCCAGAATGAATGCAGGTTGATGGTCTGACTACTCATCTGCACCTTGATCTTGAAGAGGTTACCACCCCGATCGCCAGTTGGGAACTGGTTGTCGATCAGCGCCGTAGCATGCAATGGCTGATGTACGTCGCCAGTCAGGTGGAAGAGCCAGCAGAGGGCAATGGCTTTAGCGCTGTCGGGGGCGTTGCTCCGCAGAATCTGCCGGTTTTGGTCGAAGGCCTGCAGTATATTTTCTCCAGTGGCCAGGGTTGTATCCGTACGGGCCATTCCCTGCTGGGGAGCGTACACATAATTGATGTAATGCCAGGTTGGGTGATCGTAAGCGTTGCCGCGAATATCGTCTGGCCAACGGGCCGCCAGCATGAAGAGATACTGATTACGATCATCTTCCGACAAAGCCGGATCGTTGATTTTGTCAGCCCATCGCTGTTTAAATTCAGGATGCCGCCGCAGGATGGCTACAATCCGTGCAACGGCCTGGGGCGCGGTGCGTTGCATTTCGCGGTAGGCAATAGCCCCCGTTGCCATGTGCGTGGCCCGATTCCAGCTGTATGCGGGCGTCAGCGTGATTATTGCGACCAACAGGCAGGCAACAACGAAGGAAAAACCAAAGCGGCTCATAAATTAGTGCGTTGAGAGGTGCAAGGTAAACGGCGTAACGTACCTGTGCAATCCAAAGCTAGCGTAACAGGTTCCTAAAACGATTAAGCTTTTATTAACAGTTTATACCGTAACGCGGCCTTTAGTCGGGGACGCCCAGTCCGCATGTGTACTACCAAAAATGCAGACTGGGCGTCCCCGACTAAAGGCCGCGTTACATGACTCTACCCTTACCATGACTAGCCGCCTCGTTGCACTGACCGTGCTGGTAATAGGTCTCTCTTCGTTAACCCAGCGACCTACTTCACCAGATTCCGTGATTCGGATAAACCTACTCGGATACCGGCCAGGCAGTCCGAAAATAGCCGTTTGGGGAAGCCTGACAGACGTTTCTATCACTCGGTTTCAACTGATCGATGCCCAGACGGAGAAACCTGTGCAAGAGCTACCGGCGGGACAGGCATTCGGAAACTACGGGCCTTTTAAGCAAACCTATCGGTTAAATTTCTCAGTAGTTCACAGGCCGGGTCGCTATTACCTGCGGGCTGATGACGGTGCCCAGTCGCCCGTTTTCCGTGTCGATGAAGACGTATATAAGGGTGCGGCCGACTTTTGTTTACGCTATATGCGCCAGCAACGAAGCGGTTATAATCCCTTTCTGAAAGACTCCTGCCACACGCACGACGGCTACACGATGTACGGCCCCATGCCCGACAGTACGCACCTGGATGTATCGGGGGGCTGGCACGACGCGTCTGATTACCTGCAATACGTAACTACATCGGCCAATGCTGCCTATCATCTGCTGGCCGCCTTCCGCGACTTCCCAACCGCATTTACCGATACCCACCTGGCTACTGGTCTGGACGGTGCCAATGGCCGCCCCGATGTGCTGGACGAAGCGCGTTGGGGCCTCGACTGGCTTCTTAAAATGCACCCCACTGACACCTGGCTCTTCAACCAGCTTGGCGACGACCGCGACCATTCGTCAATGCGTATTCCCAGGCTGGATAGTATGTACGGCAAGGGGGCCGAGCGGCCGGTTTATTTCGCAACGGGTCAGCCCCAGGGACTATTCAAGTATAAAAATCGGGCAACGGGCGTGGCTTCTACAGCAGGGAAAGTCAGTAGTGCGCTGGCACTGGGGTATCAGTTACTTCGTAAAGATGATCCTGTTTACGCCGATAAATTATGGCTTCGATCAAAGTCGGCGTATCGGTTGGGCCTACAGAGGCCGGGCAACTGCCAGACTGCCCCTGGCCGGGCTCCTTATTTCTACGAAGAAGACAACTACGCCGATGATATGGAACTGGCTACTGTTGAACAGCTTAACGCAGTAGGAGCCACTGGCTCTCAAGCTACCAACTGGCAAAAGGCGGCCCTGTACTATGCCTATCAGGAGCCGGTCACTCCCTGGATGGTTAATGATACGGCACGCCATTACCAGTGGTATCCGTTCGTCAATATTGGTCATGCCGAACTGGCCAAACACGTAACTGCCGGTAATCGAAAAAATATAACATCGTTTTATAAGCTGGGCATCGAAACTGTCTGGAAGCGGGCGCGTCAGAATGCCTTTTATCGGGGCGTTCCCTTTACCTGGTGCAGCAACAATCTCACCACTTCGTTCGCTACCCAATGCCTGTGGTATCGCCAACTAACGGGGGATCAGCAGTTTGCCGCCTTTGAACAGGCCAATTTCGACTGGTTATTTGGCTGTAATCCGTGGGGAACCAGCTTTGTGTATGGTCTTCCTGCCAACGCCGATACGCCCGCCGACCCGCACTCGGCCTTTACGCATCTTAAAAACTACCCCATTGATGGCGGCCTGGTGGATGGCCCCGTTCGGGGGAGCATCTACAAAAACCTGATTGGCATCACCTTACACGAGCCCGACGAGTACGCTTCGTTCCAAAGCAACGTGGCTGTCTACCATGACGACTATGGTGACTATAGCACCAACGAACCAACTATGGATGGAACAGCTTCGCTCGTTTATCTATTGGCTGCCAAACACGCAGAAGCCGCTAGGCAAACCAGTAAAGCAACCGGAAAACCTCGACAACCTGCGTTAAGGAAAATAGCAAACCCTCTTCCGGCCTCAAAGTCGATGTACTTCAAAGGTGCTAAAATCAGGGGTGATACCACTGCCCGCCGCCTCGCGCTGGTGTTTACCGGCGATGAGTTTGCCGACGGCGGACCGATCATTATCCAGACACTACAGAAGCATCGTGTCCGGGCGTCGTTTTTCCTGACCGGGCGTTTTCTAAGAAACCCCGCCTTTGCCTCTCTGATCAGGCAACTACAGCAGGAAGGCCATTATCTGGGCCCTCACTCCGATCAGCATCTCCTCTACTGCGACTGGAAAAAGCGGGATAGCTTACTGGTTAGCCGACCACAGTTTACGAATGACCTTCGCGCCAATTACGCAGCCCTGACGCCCTTTGAACGTACCCAGCCGGGTATGCGCTATTTTCTGCCACCCTATGAATGGTACAACGACAGCATTGCGGCATGGACGCAAGGCGAAGGTGTGCAGCTAATCAATTACACGCCAGGTACGTTAAGCAACGCCGACTACACCACCCCGACCGACCTGAACTATCGCAGCAGCGACGCCATTCTATCGTCCATCTACACGTATGAACAGAATAAGAAGAGTGGTTTAAATGGCTTTATCCTGCTTATGCACGTTGGAACCGCGCCCAGCCGCACCGATAAATTATACAACCGCTTAGATGATTTGCTAATAAACCTCCGCCAGAAAGCCTATCAGTTTGTTCGGATCGACGAGTTATAGACGAGTTCGCTCCAGCTATACCCTGACCATATCAGGCTGATTCACTACCAACAGTTGAAACACATCGGGGCGCGCGTAATGTCCTACGCAATCAAAATCAAGTTTACTTTTAATCAGCTCCGCAAAATCCAGCTCGGCCGTAAGTAACCCCTCCTGATCCCAGAGTGGTCCGGCCAGTATTTCGCCCATCGGCGATACAATCACACTTCCACCCCGGCTCATAACAGCAGGTTCGTCTGCCAGTTCATTCTGATACCGTTCGGGGTAATCGGCCTTCGTAACATACTGATTGCCAGCCAGAACGAAACACCGCCCCTCCAGGGCAATATGCTGTACGGTAGACTGCCAGGCCGGACGAGCGTCGGCGGTGGGGGCCAGATATATCTCGATTCCTTTCTGATACATGGCTGTTCTGGCCAGCGGCATGTAATTCTCCCAGCAGATCAGCCCGCCTATCTTTCCTAGTTCAGTATCAAAGCTAACCAATGAGTCGCCGTCGCTTTGGCCCCAGATAAACCGTTCAAGGCCCGTGGGTTTCAGTTTACGATGTTTACCCAGTAATTGGCCATCTTTACCGAAATAAAGCAGACTACAGTGAAGCGACCCACCAACGGGTTCGCGTTCCGTAACGCCCAGCGCCACAAAAAGACCGGCTTTGTTGATGGCTTCACTGATGCGATTCATCTCTGGAGAACCAACTTCAATGCTGTTCGTCCAATAGTCGAGCCACATAGCTCGTCCTTTCTCTGAGCGACGACCAACCACCGCATCGAATCGTAGGCCGCGCGGATAACAGGGAATGAATGTTTCGGGAAAAAGTAGTAGTTGACAGCCCGCCTGAGTTCCCTTTTCAATCCAGGAAATAACTAGTTCTACACTCTTTGCCAGATCGAAAAGTGCAGGAGTGGCCTGCACAACGCCTACCTTAACGGTTTTCGGGTGTATCACAACGGTAAAGTTACAGTGGGTCGGGAACGCCCGGTCCGCATTTTTTAGCGGTCAATCACGCACTAAAGCCCGCGTTATACGGTCCTTACTCTTTCGCTTGTTCAGCCTTTTCAGCCGTTGGAATGACGGCTACGTCACGCTCGCGTTCGGTTTGCTCCACATATACGGCATGATCGGCTGGCTCTATCTTAATCCCAAAATTGTTGGCATAGGCTTGTGTAAACTCGGCTCCGAAATACAGAATCGCGGCCGTGTAATAGATCCAGGTCAGCACAACAATCAACGAGCCTGCTGCCCCATATGACGAACTGGTGCCGGTTGTGTCGATGTAGAGGCCAATAACATAACGGCCCAGCATAAACAACAGGGCCGTGAAGATGGCGCCCCAACGTACATCCTTCCAGCCAATTTTTGCGTCGGGCAGGACCTTAAAGATTACGCCAAACAACACCGTCACCACAGCCGTACTGATCAGAAAATTGATGCCACTAATCAGGTAAACGCTTAGACCTGGTAAAAAGCGGCTTAGCCGATCACTCAGTGCCAGAATAAGGCCATTAATCACCAGAGACACCAGGAGCAGAAAGCCCAGGCTGACCACCAGCGACGAAGACAGAAGCCGGTCTTTAATCAATTTGAGCCATCCCTTTTCGGGTTTCGCTTTAACTCGCCAGATCAGATTGATCGAGTCCTGAATTTCGACGAATATACTGGTAGCGCCAATTAACAACGTACCTATGCTGATGAACAGGGCCGAATTGGTTTTGCCCGAAAGCCCCACGTTCTTAATCATATCCTGAATCTGCTTGGCGGCTTCATTACCAACAAGCCCATTAATTTGGCCAAAAATCTGGCCCTGAATGGCCTCTTCTCCCAGAAAAATACTGGCCAGCGACATAATCAGGACCAGTAAGGGTGCCAGCGAAAAGATGGTGTAATAGGCCAGAGCAGCACTTAACTTAAGACCACGATCGTCCATAAAGCTGCTGCCAGCGTCTCGTAGTACAGGCCAGGCATTAGATAAAAAGCCTTTTTTTGTTTTATCCGGTTGAGTTGCCATTAGCTTGGTTCAGTAACTAGTAGGTTGTATATATTAAGAAGATAACTACACTACCGCCCAGTTGTTGTTGATTGACCCCAAGACCAAGGATAAGGCATCTGGTGGCAATGGGTAGTCAGCTTTTCAGCAATCGGCTAGTAAGCCTGTCTGTAGAAACTCACCTGACCTCTGCGAGGCATCGGTTACCCGTTTATCGGCTCCAAAACGATCTTTTGATTATCGTTACTTTGGCAAAACCTTTATGCATGAAAGTAAATAGACGTACCTGACATAAACGCCAAAAACGGTATGAGTCCTTAAAACACGATAGCAGAATTCTGATTCAGTAGTATATAGTTTGTTTTGCGCTATTTCAGTCTAGTTCGCAACCAGGCTCTTACGGGTTCATCATACAACGTTAGGCTTGCATAAGCCAACATGATAGCTCCTGAAAAGGTCAGCAGCGCATATGGCAAAGCCTGCCATATTGTAACGCCCTTGTGATTACTCACCCATGCCACGTAAAAATAGACGAGCACATAATGGGTCATGTATAAGGGATAAGAAAGGCGGCCCAGGAACTGGCAGATTTTAGCTTCCCGTTGCGTATGCATAACTCCACTGGCACCGATATAGACAAGGAGTGGAAAGACAAGGATGATGCAAAAAGCTTCGTACAATCCATTCATCCAAAGATGAGCTGCACCGCCTATTCTTGGCATAAGCAAAACAACCGTAACCAGCAGGCTACACCATAAAAAAGCATGTTTGATATAGGCAGGCCGCGATACCCGCACCAAGAGCAACCCCGCAAAAAATGGAAATAAGGTGCGCGTTATGCCAATGCGCATATGGTCAGCATTTAGTGTCCAGCCACCAGTAACGTCTCCGTTTGGGTTAGTGACACTAAAATGCAACAGCACTGCCCCTGCCAGTACGACGAAACAAGCCAAGGCTTTATTCGGCAATTTCCTCAACCCCAGTGCGTAAAGAATATTGGCTACATACTCGAAAAATAAAGACCAGCCAACGCTATTGAGCGGATGCATTTCCTGCCAGCCTCGGATATCCATAGAAAGTGGTATGGGTATAAGCGTGTAGCCGATCAGCATCACAACAATCAGTTTCCATAGAGGAACGGTATGAATAAGCGGCCATATAGCTGAGTCGGTAAAGTAAAAGCCTATGGCGCCGAGGGTCATGCCCAACACAACGAGCGGTTGCAACCGCTCAAACCGGCGCCGAAGAAAGCCACCAATGGTTAATTTGTCCCATCGGTCGTCGTACGCATAACCAATGACGAAGCCGGATAGGAGATAGAAAAAATCGACTGCCAGGTAGCCGTGGTTTATAATATTGTCAAGGTGGCTGCTGGCAAGAGGCTCGGTCAGGTGAAAGAGCACTACAATAATCGCTGCTACCCCCCGCAGTCCATCTAGTAGTTGATAATGCGGCTTTGTGCTCAATTCGTTATTGTTCATCAACAGCGGAAAATTTAGTACTCCACGGTGGCTTAGCCAGGGAATCCATTTACTACGATTTTTAGTTCTTCTGCCCACTGTCGGGTCTGTAAAACTCAGAGTGAGTAAAACGGCTGATACAGAAAAAAATGTTCAGAGAAAGGGCTAACACACAAAGGCCCGCAAATCAGGTTGATTTGCGGGCCTTTGTGTAATCGAGTAGGACGTAGCGGGCTCGAACCGCTGACCTCCGCCCTGTCAAGGCGGCGCTCTGAACCAACTGAGCTAACATCCTGTGTCCGTCTGATAGGTCTATTTACCTGAAATACGGGCTGCAAACTTACACAACTTCAGGTTTTTCCAAACGTGCTCCGTATACTTTTTGCGACGGAATTCGGGCCAGCAGCGCTAACCCAATGATAAACAGCACCAACAAGGCAAGAATACTATTGCGCATGCTGCCCGTCACCTGCTCGACGTATCCGTAAATGAACGTACCCAGCACAATAGACAACTTTTCGCAGACATCATAGAAACTAAAATAAGAGGCCGTGTCGGTGGTGGGTGGCAGGAGTTTCGAATAGGTTGAGCGGGACAGCGACTGAATGCCCCCCATGACGAGGCCAACCACCGCCGCAACAATGAAAAACTGCGTTTGCGTGGTGACAAAATAAGCCGCTACACAGATGCCGATCCAGACAACTACAGCCACCATGATAGCATACGTATTGCCAATTACAGCCGACAGGCGGGCAAATCCGTATGCGCCGGGAATAGCAACCAGTTGAATCAACAAAATGGTGATGATCAGGGCACTACCTTCCATTTTCAGTTCATTGGACCCAAACAACGTTGCCACATACATCACGGTTTGAACCGCCATATTGTAGACAAAAAACGCGACGAGAAACCGCTGTGTCAGCGTTTGCTCCTTCAGCTCGTTGAACACCTTCTTCAGTTCATGAAAGCCGTTGAACAGCCAGTTGCCATCGTTCCCGGTTCGCTCTTTACGCACGCCATCGGGTAAAACACGGAACGGTATCTGCGCAAAACCGAACCACCACAGGCCAACGGTCAGAAACGAAATGCGCGAGGCCAGCGCACCGGAGATTCCTCCAAACCAGTCTGGCTTCAGGATCATCATCAAGTTGAAAATCATCAGCGCCACGCTGCCGATGTACCCCATCGAAAACCCGCGCGCACTCACCCGGTCAAACTGATCTTCAGTAGCAATATCGGGCAGGTAGGAATTATAAAAAACGATACTCCCCGCCCAGCCAACCAGGCTCCAGGCAAAACAGAAAATGGCGAACGTGGTGGTCTCTTTCGTAAAAAAATACAGCAACGCGCAGGCAATCGACCCTGTGTAACAGAAGAACTTCATAAACGCCTTTTTCCGGCCGCTATAATCGGCCAGGGCGGTGGTGAACGGACTGGCGATGGCTACCAGCAACATGGCCGCCGACACGGTGTACGAAAACAGGACCGAATTTTTAATGTTCAGGCCCAGGAAATTAATGACTGGGCCACCCGCATCATTCAGTGCTGTAGCGGAAAAGTAAACAGGAAAAATACTGGATACAATGACTAATGAATGAACCGAGTTGGCCCAGTCGTAGAGGGTCCAGGCGCGGATGACGCGGGGATTATTCTTCATATATACTGAAGTCAGATGATCCAGAGAGTGTCTTTACGAACGTAATAAAGCTTATTATTCCAGAATACGCGCCACCAGATATCGGTGCTACCCAGAATATTCACCTTGTTGCCCCGACCAAGCGTTACCACAACGGGCGCCGCCGCCGACGGTTCGGAGCGTAAAAAAACCTGGTTCGTGTTGGTAATACCGGCGTCGTAGCCTTCGGGTAGATTAATGAAGATCAGTAACGCAACGAAGTAGACCAGAATAAGCGTCTTCAGTTGAGTTGATGTTGGTTCGCGCCGCATAGACTTGATCAACAGCACGCTAAAGACATAGACGCCCAACAGCAACATGACCAGCAGTAAGTAGACGCCGTATTGTCGATAAAACAGATAGAAATAGTTGAGGTCGCTCGTCTCGTATCCAGTCAGGTTATTAGCGCGGGCAAAATCGTTCATCTTCCGCAGTACAGCCTCATCAGGGTGGCGTTTGAAGTAGACCTGTAGAAAATAAAGCACCTTGGCTACATCGCCCTGTTGCTCATAGGCGTTGGCTAGTTTTAGCAACATAGGGTCTGTAGCGGGCTGCCCGGCAACCATCGCCGACTCGTAGTACCGGGAGGCATCTACCCAGTTTCCTGCCCGGTATAGCGAATCGGCCAGACCCACAGGATTCTCTTTTGGCACAGATTGGGCGAATCCTGCTGAGGGCCAGAACACTATCCGCAAAACCCCCAGAAATAGGAATATTTTTACGACGAAGGCTTGCATAGGGCCAAATTACGCAATAATTTTGCATCGCGATTCAGGAAACGGTCATTTAATCTGCTGCTGAAGTAGCCCGATCTGGTAGCTCAGCTGGTAGAGCAATACACTTTTAATGTATGGGTCCTGGGTTCGAATCCCAGCCGGATCACAACAAAAAAAGGGTTGGTAGCGACATGCTACCAACCCTTTTTTTGTTGTGGCTTTCTGTTTTCAGAATGGCAAATCGCCGCTGTTGTCATCGTCAAATGACGAGTTGAAGGGCACAGCGGTAGGTTGAGCCGCACGGGGTTTGCTGGCAACTGGAGCCGATTGGCCCTGACCCGCTGAACTTCCCTCCGATCCATCAGCCGCTTCGATGCGCCATACACGTGCTTCTGTGTACCAGCGCTCGTTGTATTCGCGTGATTCAAGATTCAGGCTCAGTTTCAGCATATCGCCGGGTGCGTATTGCTTCAGGTCATTGACCTTATCACCCCAGAGCGACACACATACTTTTTTGGGAAACTGATCTGTAGTCTCAACCACAAACTCCTGCTTCTGCCAGGTGCCATTTTTGCCCTGACCCGTCACTTCCGGCAGCGTTTTTACCAGCTTGCCCACTAATTCAAGTGCCATATACTTAGTTGATTCGGTTTGAAATGCCCATCAGGTACGTTGACGTCCCGGCTGGTTCATACCTCTAAATTACGAAAATTTGGCCGATTTTCAGCGACTGCATTGACATTATCGGCTTGTTGGCCTACTTTTGCATCCACAATAAAACACGGCCACGTGGTGAAATTGGTAGACACGCCACTTTGAGGGGGTGGTTTCGCAAGATGTGGGAGTTCGAGTCTCCCCGTGGTCACTTAATTACCTCTCTAACAGCCACTTACATTCCTTGTAGGTGGCTGTTTTTGTTAGAAAATAATACGTTGATTGAAACAACTTCCCCCTGTAAGTTCCTGCCACAAAGAAGCCTGAACCAGGCATGGCTCAGGCTTCTTTAGGTCAAGGCCAGGCAGTTTATAATCTGATCGTTAGGTGGTAACGACCATCTTCAGAATCCCCTTTACTTATTGCACCTCGTAAGCACCGCAGTCGATAGCGCCGCCTTTGGGACGGGCAACACCCGTTATATCTTTAGGCGCAAATAAACTTTGTGTACCCGAATTTATCGCGGGGCTCCCACCAGCCGGCGAGAAGTTAGCTACTGCCGGATTTGTTGACAAGTTTATAAACTGAGGGTCCATCACTTTGTCATTAGCCCCTTTCACAGCCGTAGCACCACCAAAATAGATGTTGTAATCGTAGGTAACGTTCGTATTCCTGGTGTTCGAATTACATTTCCCACCGGGTTTAGAATAGACGATATTGTTCATGATTTTCACATCATCACACGTATTGGCATACATATCTGCATAGTCGACCATAATCTGGGCATTGTTATACGTTGTGTTATTAATCATGTCTACATGCGCCGCCTCAAACGCGTGGATGCCCGATCCACCATTATTGAAACTGATGTTATTCTCAACCAACGTTCGGCCTTTATAAGGTTTGTCCGTAGCGCTTGACCCGTATGGTCGCTTGTTCACGTCGATGATGATGCCATTGCCATCTGAAAGCCGTGCCGGCGTGATGCCAATCCAGGGAATGGTCGTTTTGTTTGAATAGCAGATGTTGCTTCTGACGATGTTTTTGTAGCCTGTATTCGCGTCGCTGTCAAAGGGAGTGAGAATGCTGATACCGCTGCCTCCATACATCATGTACCAGGCATTATTGTAGATGGTGTTTCCTTCAAACGTGATGTAATCTGTCTGAATGGCACCAAGTCCTCCTCCCGGAAAGTCATGAATTTTGCAATTACGAATAACGATATGATGCGGAAATTTCGATTCCGTGTTAGGGCCGCCAATCGAAACGCCGTTCATGTTGTAGGTGGCATACAGGTTATTGTTTGTTCCCCCACCTAGCTTGTCATTGAACGACGCCAGCGCATCGGCGTAGGTAAGGTTTTGGTTATTACCCTGGAATTCGATGCCTTCCACTACAACATAAGAACCGTTGATACTTACCGCATTCCATATGCTTCCCGAGAAGATAAACTTTGGTGTGTGGCCAGGGTACGCTTTGTAGGTGATATACTTATCAGCCGTACCTGATTTCAATAGTTGAACCGTGGAGGCTGGCATGTACGAACCGTTCATAATGAAAACGGTGTCACCAGGGACAGCCAGTACCTGTCCGGCATTTATCGTTTTTAGCGGCGTCGAGGTAGAGGTGCCATTGTTGACATCAGACCCTGTTGCATCCGACACGTAGTACCGCTTTGCTCCGGCTGTTGGCGGCGGCTTTGGCGGAGCCACGATGTTATCAACCTCCTTCTGGTCGCAGCCCATAAGCGTCGTGCTCAAAAAGAGCATACCTGACAATACAAATCCATATCCGTTTTTCATACCCCTTTTAAGCCATTCGTTTAACGTTCATGTATCAATACAACTCGCACACTTTATATGACTTGCCAACTTGTCCACGCAACGTTTTCAAGGCAATATTGACGGTGTTATAAACGCTTTTTATGGTCAGGTTCATTGCCTCGGCAGTCTGGTTGTAGGTCAGCCCTTTCATATATACCAGATACAGAATTTCCTTCTGCCGTCTGGGCAATCGATTGAGTTCCGTTTCCAGTACCCGCCGCTGGTGCTCTACCAACTGCTCGTTGATCAGCAGACTTTCATAGGGATGACTTAGCCAGGCGGCTTTGTCTAGCAAGAAGGCGTCAGACTCCAATTTATTGAGTTGGCCAACCGTCTCGATCAGGCGCCGCCGCAGGGCGCGGTACAAGTAGTACCGAATGTTGTTCGTAGCGCCCAGCCTTGCCCGGTTTTCGTGAATGTACAGGAACAGTTCGTGCAGGCAGTCTTCTACCAATTGCCGGTTACGAACCAGGTTGTAGCCATAACTGTAGAGATCGGAAGCAAACGACGTATAGAGTTGCGAAAAGGCGTCCCGGTTTCCGGTGCGGAACCTGTCCCATAAGCACGTGTGCTCCGTGGGGGTGAATTTATCAGGCATACGTGAGTGTTGAACTAACTATTCCGTCGGCGATAAGGCATAATTACCCCTACCGTTGACATGTGTTTCAATGGTCTCTTTAGCTACTAGATGACTGGCGTGGACGTACCTGGCTCTGTGGTGTGTCAGGAATTGGATCAGTGCTTCGCCAGGTAAGCACTGATCCGGGCACTAGCGATTTGGAAGTACCTCTTCTTAAGCGTGCTCAACACGCCGCTGGTAACTTACCAGAGTGGATTCTGAATCATTCCGGTCACAATATTTAGCTCGCTCTGCGGAATGGGATACAAGTACATCTTGGGTGAAAAAGCCCGGTCCTCAACCTTTACAGGCGTGTAGGTGAATGTATTATCAGCATTTCGAGTGATACTCACCCCATTGAGTGGCTTGCCAAAATACGTGGGGCCCTGCATCCAGCGGCGAACATCCCAGAACCGGTGATCTTCAAAGGCAAACTCCACCCGCTTTTCATTCCGAATCCGTTCGCGCATGTCGGCCTGCGACAATCCCGCCGGTAGTGGAGGCATGGCTACACCCGTGCGCGTTCTAACCAGATCAACATACTTTTTGATATCTGGATTACCGGGGCTCCACTCGTTCAACGCCTCGGCATAGTTGAGATAAATTTCAGGAAACCGGAAGATGATCCAGCTATGAACCCCTGTATTCCCGTTGATCAGGTTTAAGCTTTCAATCTGATATTTTCTCAGGTAATACCCTGTTTTCGACGCATTGATAATCGGCTTCCCATCGAGACCACCCGTCCATAACTGCACGTTCCGGCTAGGCGTACCAAATGCCGTATTATTCGTTACGATCGAAAAGCCCAGGCGCGGGTCCCGGTTTGCATAGGGGTTGGCCCGCATGGCCGGGTCGTTCCAGTCGAATTTCACCGCCGTTGTGGCATTCACTTTCACTTCGTAGGCGTCCACCAGGTCTTGCGAAGGTGTGTTACCGCTCAATCCCAGGTTAAAGCCAATCGGCGAGTTATTTTTTTCAAACTGATTACTTGCTGCGTTACTTCTGGTGAAAATTATTTCCGCGTTGTTGAACGTATTGAAGAGCGATTTATAAGCACCCAGCGAAATAGCCCCGCCGACATCGATCACCGCTTTGGCCGCATCGGAAGCCGCTTTCCAGCGGGCCATTCGATCACCAGCGGGCAACGCTATAAGCTCGGGTTTAGCGTAGCCACCGGCCCACGAAGGCGTATTGAATAAGTCACTGGCAGCATATAACAGCACCCGGCTTTTCAGCGCCATTGCCGTCAGTTTGGTTACCCGGCCCAAATCATTGGCAGCCACATATGGTAACGTTGAGGCATTGAGTGGCAATTGAACAGCCGCCGAATCACATTCTGCCGTAATAAACTGAATACAATCGGCCAGCGAATTACGGGGTATTTTCGAGAAATCATCCTCCAGCGCCAACGCATTTGTCAGTAGTGGTACACCACCATACCGCTTCACTAATTCAAAATAATAATAAGCACGCAGGAATCTGGCTTCGTAGGTCCATCGTTTAATAGACGCCAGGTTTGTGTTATAAACCTGCTGTGCTGATGGTGATGGATCGAGTTTCCAGGGATCAAGGTTTATTTTACCGGTAGACAATAAAAACTGATTGACTTTTCGGATGCTCCGATAATAAGTACCCCAAACAAAGTCGGGATTATTAATGGCATTCCAGCTACCTGTATTAAAGCTCTGAATTGCATTCGTTTCCGACGTAAATTCAGATTCATCGGTGGCAGAAGCCATCATGGCAGCTCCTCCAATATAGAGCGTACCATCCGGAATATCTGTATAAATTCCATTCAGCAAAGCCTGAACATTGCCAAAAGACTGTTCAATCTCGTTGCGACCAATCGTTGTTACAAATTCACGTTCAAGGTCCTGACAGGCACTTAAAGCTAAAGCTGCAAATACAGGTAGTGTATAAATATACTTCTTCATTATCGAGCTTAGTTTGAACTGAATTACAACTGAATTTTCACGCCTAACGTCAGCGTTCTCATTACAGGATATCCCGTCAGCGATTCAGGATCACCGTATGGCACTCGATCAAGTGAGAAAAGATTGGTTCCGTTCACAAAAAACCGGGCCGTCTGGATTCGGATTCCGTCCAGTAAACCGGCCGGGAGCGTATAGCCGATTTCGGCGCTCCGCAGCTTGATAAAACTGCCATCCCGCTGCCAGAAAGACGAGAACTGATAGTTATTCAGGTTGTCTTTTGATGACAGGCGCGGATAGTCAGCCGTTTCAGCCGTTTGGGGTGTCCAGCGGTTGAGCGCAATAGGGGCAACCTGGCCATTACTCTGGAAAGCCTGGAAGTAGTTTCCACCCAGATACACCGTACTCCCTGTAACACCCTGGAGAACAAAGTCTACATCGAACCCTCTGTACCTCAGACCTGTATGTATACCAGCAGTCAGGGTAGGCAAGCCTGTATTTCCAATTGGCATTCTATCATTACCATCAATGATGCCATCCGGTTTTCCATCTGGCCCACCAATGTCCTGATACTTGATATCACCCGCTTTGATGATTTCAGTTAACACGCCAGGTACGTTCTTCGGGTCTATTTGACGCTGCGCAATATCAGCCTCGCTATAGAAGCCAATAGCTTTCAAGCCAAGCGGTTGCCCAATTGCCTGACCAGTTCCATACAGTTGTGTATTAGCCTGCAATGCTTCGGCATTAAACACAATCTTATTCTTGAAATAAGACAGATTAGCTTCGACAAAAAACTGTACATTTTTCCTGGAACTACTGTAGCGAAGTGCGAAATCAAAACCCCGACTATTGGCTTTTCCCTGATTCATGTTAGGCGTAATTACACCTAAAATCAACGGTGTTGTGCTATTCGATGGCACCAGAATATCGTACCGGTTCCGATTGAAATAATCAACCGATATATCGATCGAATTAAACAACGTAGCATCTACGCCCACGTTTGTTGTTTCTTCTTTTTCCCAGGTAATATTCGGGTTGGCAATTGCGTTTTCAGCAAACCCACCGACAGCGGTGTTACCCGTCCCAAAAAAGTAACCCCCACCACCAAATGTGGGCGTAAACGCGTACCTGGTAGATAAACCCTGCGAGTTAATAATATCGTTGCCCACCAGGCCATATGACCCTCTGAGCTTCAGGAAATTAATGGCGCTATTACCCTTAAGAAATTTTTCATTTGACGCCACCCATCCTACAGAGCCCGCCGGAAAGAAACCGTAGCGTTTCGCGGGCGGAAAAATATCGCTACCCATATAACCCATCGAAAACTCAGCGATGTATTTATTGCTGTAGGCATACGTAAACCGGCCCGCCGCACTATTATGCCGATAAGGGTCAGTCGAGTTTGCCGTCGGGTTCGCAGGGTCAGAAGCGGGACCAAAAACGGTGATATTATCTGTGTTAAACATCAGCATGGCTGATATATCGCTCCGGCGAACGGTACGCTTGTAATTCAGAAATGCCTGAATAATTAAATTCCGATACTGATCGAGTGTTTCTTCAGTACCAGCCAGTGACGTTAACTGACCGATGGCCGGGCTATAGAGCGTATCGCCCGCTAGTCCTTTCGAAATAGAATACCGTGGATACTGCTTCGTTTTCCGCGACCCTGACTCAAAATAGTTGTTGATCGAAATCGCAGCCGATGCACTTAGCCCCTTGGCAATCATATCCAATTGCTCGGTTAATTTCAGCGATGTTAGAATGGTGCGGGAGTTATTCCGGTAAAAGCCCGTCGATAGCAGGTTGGCAACTGGGTTCGAGTAAAGCGCATTGCCACCAAACGAGCCATTCGGGTTATACACAGGAAAGGCATTGGGCGGCAACGTAGCCAGCAAACTGAAGGTTGACCCGGTTGTGTAGTTGTTTGGATTGTCGGTCTGTTCAACCGAGCCGGCTATCTTAAACTCAGCCGATAATCGTGCCGACAGTGAGATATCCAGATTCGTACGGAAGTTATACTTTGCGTATTTCGAATTAGAACTCTCTTCGTTCTGATCACCGAAATTTTTGAATAGCCCCTGACTGGTCAGCGCATTCAGCATGACAAAATACCTGACAAATTTATCGCCACCGCCAAAGGTCAGGTTATAGCTTGATACAGGTGACGTTGAGCGTAGAACCTGATCGTACCAGTTGACATCCGGGTGAAAAACCGGGTCAGTCCTGTCTCTATAGGCCTGCAAGTCGGCATCCGAGTATTTGGCAGGCAAACCGTCGTTCACCAATGCTTCGTTATAGAGTGTGCTATAGTTATAGGCATTCAGGAACTTAGGTAGGTACTGCGCCTGATTGAAGCCTTGTTTGGTCGTAAACGAGATGCGCAATGGACCTTCCTTGCTGCCCTTGGTTGTTACCAGCACTACCCCATTGGCACCACGGGCCCCGTAAATGGCCGTAGCCGAGGCATCTTTCAGCAGCGTAATCGACTCTACTTCTTCGGGCATCAATTGCATGAATGCATTGGACGTACCTGCGCCACTGGAGATGTAGCCATCAATTACATAGAGCGGCGCAGTACTGGCTCCGCCAAAAGTGTTAACACCACGAATAAAGAGGTTTGGCGTGGCCGCTCCCGGCTCTGAACCGCCCTGCGTCACGGATAAACCAGGTAGGCGACCATATAGTGTATTACCCAGATTCAGGTTGAAGTTCTTTTCCAGATCAACACCATATACCGTTGAGATCGCGCTTGTGACCTGCCCAACCGGTTGTGTGCCATAGCCGATTACTACGCTGCCAGGCTTTGTGTAGGTTAGTACTGTATCTACTGCTGGGTTTTGGGGAAGGGCTTTCTGTACCTGCTGTGCAACCAGCGATTGACCGGCGAGCACAACGCACAAAACGAGTAAAAAGCCTTTACTTGTAGATTGTCGTTTCATAATAAGTTTAAGGACGGGGTAAAGGATAACCTGAATACCTTCCGGTATTTATCCAAATCAATATGTAACAGCTACGCTGCTTACCAGCCGGGGTTCTGAATCAAATTTCCCTTGAGCACTTCAGCCTGTGGAAAAGGGTGCAGATACATATTTTTGTTGAACGTTCTCGTCTCAAACGTATACGGCTTCCACGAATATTTGAAGGCAGGCGACGTACCTGTGCGCGTAATCTGTAGCCCCTCGAAATTGCCTTTCATGACGCCTTCTTCTTCGGCAATCAGCCAGCGTTTTATGTCCCAAAAACGGTGATCGTCATTCACCAATTCGATGGCAATCTCATTTCTTACCCGCTGTCTGAACTGCTCTTTCGTAAGGCCTGTTGGCAGATTGGGCATGCCAGAACGTGTTCTTATTGCATTCACAGCATCATAAGCCTGCTGCACAGGACCCGAGAATTCATTCAGGGCTTCGGCATAATTCAGGTACAGTTCGTTGACGCGAAACAGTACATCATTCATCACAAAGTTGGCACTGGTCGCATTTCTGGGTATGTATTTGCGAAGCCACACGCCACCTTTACAATTGACATAATCTTTCCCGCCATTATAAATTTGCGAGATTGGATCTCTGGCCGTATAGTAGCCGTTTGTATACGACATGGTTTGCTTAAATCGGGGGTCCAACTCAGCATATTTAGCCATGAGATCGGTGCCACCGGCAGCGTCCCAGGTTTGTGGGGTTCCGTCAAGTTTTTCATACTTCTTTACGAAGTTTAACGGGACAGTTATTCCACTCCAGAATGAACCATAACAAGCTGCATTCCAGAAAGTCAGTGGTGCATTACCGATATTGGTAACGCCACCTGCTGTAGCTGCTCCGCCCTGATACATAAAAATTAACTCCTTGTTGTTTGTCGTTTCCCACGACACCCTATAGTTACCCAACGGCCCTACTGTACCGTTATCCAGTTCTTTCGGAATCCGGTTGGCTGGTTCGTCAATAAGTCCATACCCATTAGCCAGGGCATAATCAAGCGCGGCTTTGGCTGCATCAGCGGCAAGTTTCCACCGGTTCGGGTCAAAATTTCCGTAACAGATCAGGTTATTATCGGCAGGATTTACCATAGGCAGTATGGGTGTCGCTGTATTATATTGCGGACTTGCGGCATACAACAATACCTCCGATTTTATAGCTAGTGCAGTCAGGGCCGTCACTCTACCGGTTTGCGACGCCGAATAAGCTGCGGGCAAATTTGGAATAGCCTCATCTATATCCTTCAGTATGAATTTTACACAGTCGTCAAATGTATTTCGGGGAATCACAACTTTTTCACCAGGGCTGAACACCTTGTCAATGATCGGAACGCCACCATAACGCTTAATCATCTCTAGATAATTCATGGCTCTTAATGATTTAACTTCAGCAATCACCTGTTTTTTATATGTCTCGTCGGCATCAGGTACGTCGTTAATTCGCTTCAGTACCAGACTAATCTGACGCATCGCAATCCAGCGAATGAAGTAGCGAAAATCCTCGTTGTTAATAATATTAGCGGGCAGAACAGTTGCTTCATTCCACCGGTTCGAATGCACAAAAGAGGCTTCCGAGGCATCCCCTTCATCACTAATGCTTGAACTTGGATGAATACAATCGGTATTGTTTACCTGTGAAAACGGAATATCACCCTGATTTCTATAGCGGAAATTTGAATGGACACTGTAGCGGTAAATTGTCGATACAAAAGTTTCTAAATTGGCTTTATTTAAAAATGCGTTGTCTTCCGTTAAATCTACACCTGGTGCTTTATCCAAAAAATTTTTGTCACAGGACCAGGTAATCAAGCAGCAGAATACTACTGTCAAGATGAAATATAGTTTTTTCATGGTGTTAGTAGTTAAAAGTTTAGATTAATGCCGGCGTTAATCGTCCGTACAAGTGGGTAAGGCTCAGTATTTGTGTTCCCGGTTGACGTATTTTCAGGATCAATACCTGGGTACGTATGCTTCCACGTGATTAAATTATTCGCGTTAACATAGATCCGACACGAGCTTACTCCCACTTTTTTAAGTATGGTATCCTGAAACTTATAGCCTACCTCTGTATTTTTTAGCCGGACATAACTCGCATCAGCCAACCAGAATGTAGAACCTACCCCATTGGGATTGCTATTCACCGAAAAACGTGGATAATTGATTGGTAAACCCGCATCATACCGTTCCTGTGTCCAGCTTTCATTCATATAACTGGCAGACCCTTCGGGCGGCGCTCCACCAAAGCCGGTACCCCGCTGAAAACGGGTGTAGTAATGCGATACATTGCCTACGCCCTGAAAGAGAACAGACAGGTCGAACCCTTTATAAGTCAAGCCGATTGATGCGCCAAACGTTTGTTCTGGTAAGTTTGAAAAACCCATCGGTACGGCATCAAAATCATCGACAACACCGTCTCCATTGTAATCTTTATACTTGATATCACCTGGCTGAATCTTGTTATTAGAGTACTGATAAACGGGTCGAGTGGGATCATTTACCTCTTCCCAAGTGTTGTAAATACCTTCAGCAATAAGACCAAAATTTTGATTTAACCGTTGCCCTGTTCGGTTCTGGTAGGCATATTTATTGGGTATTTCATCTCTGAAAATAACTTTGTTACGAGCAAAACTAAAGTTAGCAGAAACCCGATAGCCTAAGCCACCAACTTTGTCGATATATGTAATTTCAGTTTCATATCCTTTATTCTCCATTTTGCCCAAATTAGTGGCAGGTTGTGAAAGGCCTACGATGGACGAAATTGTTTGTGGTGTTGCCAGAATATCGCTCCTACTCTCGCTAAAAATATCACCTGTAAACTTGATTTTATCTTTCCAGAACCAAAGTTCCAGGCCGATATTTTGCTTTATAGCGCGTTCCCATGTAACGTCTGGGTTGCCCGTTGCGCCCTCCCTGATCCCTGTGAAACCGCTGTATGTGGCTCCCACATTACCAAAATAATAGGTGTTACCAACTGACGAATAACTTGTGCTTCTGTATAGGAAACGCGTTCCCCCAATATTATCATTACCAACCTCACCATACGATCCCCTGATTTTCAAAAAAGTTACGAAGCCTGCTTTCGGGAAAAACGGTTCCTGAGACGCTACCCAACCCAATGAGTAGGCAGGGAAAAGACCAAACCGTTTCCCTGGCGCAAAATTTTCTGTACCATTATAACCGACGTTTACCTCTGCTAAATAACGGCCGTTGAAATCATAGGTAGCTCGACCAACAAAACTCTGATATCCCTTGGGCACCAGAAAAGCCAGCGATGGGTCAAAGGTTTTTTGTTGGTTATAGAGTAATAACCCCGTTACATTATGAACGCCAAAACTCTTTTTATAATCAAAGCCAAATTCTGCCGTAATTCTCCGGTTATACGTACCTACCTGCGAAAAATTGAATTGAGCTTCAGTAGTAGAGGGCACATAATTAATTGTTCCATCGGGAAGTCTGGTGGCCAGGTACGTTATAAGCGTTTTAGTATTCGTGATTTGCTGATCATTGTACGTCTGCAGGGCAACGTTACCATGAGCCGACAATCCGGCCGTTAAGAAACCGAGGTCATAATCTAACCGAACATTTCCATTCAGGTAATTTCTGTATGATCGTTTAAGTCCGCCTGCCAAACCTGGGTAGAGTAAACTTACATACGGATTATTCCTGGCACCTGTAAAAATATTAACGACCTTACCATCCACAACACCCGGCGTTTCTAATGGGCTGGCGCGAGCAATATCACCCACAACCTGTTCTGTACTTGAATTATTATTTCCGCTTCTTACCTCTGTTTGTGACGATAAATCAAGCGTAAGCTTCAACCGGTTTGTGATATCAAAATTGAAATTTGAACGTACATTATATCGACTAAAAGTGGATTGTGGCGAAAACGCGTCGACAACATCTTTTGTGTCTCTGAATAATCCCTGTTGATTGAAAAAACCGGCCGAAATAAAATACCTTACTTTATTCTGACCGCCACTGATGTTCAGGTTATGCTGAGACTGGGTCGACACCTTTTTGAACATCACGTCGAACCAGTTTACGTTTGGGTGAAAAACGGGGTCCTGGCCATTTTTATACAGTTCAATATCCTGATCGGTGTACTTAGGTACGTATACCGTACCCGTTACGTAGGCATCGGCTTTTATGGCGTCATTAAAATGGGTGGCATAATCGGCACTGTTCATCATTTGCCGTAAGTCGGTAAATGAATTAAACCCCTGATTAAACGTATAGCTGATTTTCGGCGGCCCTGGCTTACCGCGTTTTGTCGTGATAATTAATACGCCATTAGCCCCCCTAATACCGTATACGGCTGTAGAGGAAGCATCTTTTAAAATAGTTACCGACTCAATTTCATTGGGATCTATATTATTATAGTTATCAACCTGAATACCATCGACTAAGGTGAGCGGATCGGTGTTACCAGAAAAGGTGCCAACACCTCTAATCCTGATTTTCGACGCATCGTTACCCGGCTCACCGCCCGACTGCGTTGCGAACAAACCAGGCATCCGGCCTACGAGTGAATTACTGATGTTGGCTACCGGTGACTGGGTCAGCTCTTTTGTACCAATAGACGAAATAGCACCCGTTGCGTTGATCTTTTTCTGCGTACCAAAACCAACGACAACTACTTCGTTCAGTTCTTTCAGGTCATTGCGTAAGGCTACGTTGATCTGGTTGCGATTACCCACAACTACTTCTTCTTTCTCGAAACCTACGTAGCTGAAAACCAGTACCGCATTCTCGTCAGGTACGTTGATGGAATAGTTGCCGTTGACATCTGTATTCGTCCCCCTGCTTGCTCCTTTAATAATAATGCTGACACCCGGAATAGCCTCGCCCTTTTCGCCATCGGTTACTTTACCCTTAATAACAATATCAGCCGTTTTGGCAATTGCCTCGGTTGTTTTCTCCGGTGTGGTTGGGATCGGTTCGTTCAAACTGGCACTGGCAATGCGCCGAAGCATGATCATGCTTTTAGAAACCTCATACTCAATTTGTAGCGGTTTGAGTATACGATTCAGTACCGACGCCAGCGTCTCGTTTGTGGCACTGATTGTCACTTTCCGGTTTGTTTGAATCAGTTTCGAACTGAATGCAAACCGGGCATCGGTCTGTTTCTCAATGGTGCGCAGTACACGCAGAACTTCCTGGTCTTGTACCTGCAGCGTTATTTTCTGCTCCAGAATGGTCTGTGATTTGCCATCAAAGGCAAATGTCACGCCCACAAAAGCCAGTGCAAAAAAGAGTTGTGAACAAGTAATCCGCATAGCCCTTATCAGTAAACGGTTGCGTTGTAAACGAGTTGTCATACTTTTGATATGTTTTGTAGGATTGAGGAAATTGGACAAAACAATCCCCTTCACCCAATTCGGGATGTCCTAAGGTGCCAGCTTTAGTGGGGATTCAGAGTAGAGATCGGCTATGTTGACGCATAGCCGATTTTTTATGCAAGAGGAATGTAGCTGTGTTCTATCATCTATCCTAGTAAGAAGGGTTCCTATAGACTATAGACAGAAAGCCCGCACAGATACCAACAAAATTTACATTTTTTGACTATATTTTTTCATTATCACCGTATTTGCCAAATTCTCACTTTATCAGCAGCAACCGTTACGGTTTACAGCCGTGGCTATATATTACAATGCGCCCGTCCATCACTTCGTAGCGGGCTTCAATTACCCGGCAGATAATATCCAGTTTATCAAATAAAGACTGATCGGCCAGGGTGGCGGTTAGCGGGCAGTTGGCCAGTAGTTGCTCATCATAGACAATGTCAACTTCATACGCTTTCTCAAGAGCCGCGAATACATTGGTAACCGGCTCATCTTCAAATGAGAACCGCTGCTCAGCGGCTGACTCAGCAACCAGTTGAGGATCGTTGATCAGCGATTTCGCCAGGCGTACTTCGTCGCGGACGTAGACTATCTTCTGATTAGGCATCAGCACCATTCCCTCCAGTTCCCGGTTACTTGTCTTTTCTTTGGCTTTGGGGTCTGACTGGGTAAATACGGCCACCCGACCGGTCATTACCTCGACCGTAACGGCCTCATCCGTCGGGTACGCTTTAATGACAAAACTGGTACCTAACACCTTTGTAACCAACCCATTTGAATAGATTAAAAACGGTTTAGCCGGATTTTTAGCCACTTCAAAAAAGCCTTCTCCCGATAGGTATACTTCGCGTTTGCTTCCGTTGAACGACGGCGAATAACTGATGCGGCTGCCCTTCTTCAATATTATTAGCGATCCGTCGCTCAACTTCACGGGCATCGCTTTTTCTGAATTATTGATTACCTCTTTGAGCGTTTTATTGTCTATAAGCTCGTCATAGCTAACAAGCTCAGGTACGTTGCCAAACGGGTCAAACGGCCACGCCGACCAGACGCCAATGCCGATTGCCGAAAGCAAGACCAGCATTGCCGCCAGGTTGAACCAGGTACGTCGATAGAGGGGCAATACACGATTTTCGGGCTCTGCCTCATTGGATGACACGAGTTGGTTCTTTTTGAGCCGATTCATGGTTCGCTGAACCGTATACTTGATCTCTTCGTCGCTCAGTTCGAGTTCATCCACCGTAAGAGCCTGAACCATAGTCTGGGCCTGCCGAATAAGCTCCCCTTTTTCAGGATATGTTACCAGCCAGTTCCGCCAGTAGAGATCGTTTTCGCGGGTAGGCGATAAGACCCATTGGCGGAATGACTCATCCCAAGCAAAGTCCTCGGCCCGATAGTGGATATACATTTTCATGTCAGAATTTCTGCCTCTTGACTAGTAGTAGCGTAAAACCCGGCTTTAATACCAATAACTCCTGCCTTTTTTTTGGTAATGCAAGCAGTGACTAGCTGTTTGTTAAACTGGCAGCAGCGTGAAAACCCGGTTAATCATATAAACGAACCCAATAAGAACGATCAAGTCTACACTGGCGCACTGCCGTAACTGCTTAATAGCCAACTGAATCAGATTAGAGACCGTTTGTGGAACAATACCCATGATCTCGGCAATCTGGTCGCGCTCTAACTCCTGGAAAAACTTCAGGTAAATCACTTCTTTTTGGCGGGGCGGTAGCATATCCATGAATTGATTCATCTGTCTAATCCGAATTACCATCGTTTCTTCCTGAATATATTGCTCCTCAACCGAGAAGTTGGTATCGAATGGCTTGACCTTTTCGTCCATATATTCGTCCGAAAACGTGGTATCCGGCAGGTTCCGATGCATGTACCGGCGCAGCGATACCATTAGGTATGGCTTTATGGCCACCTCTGCCCGTAGCGCCGACCGGTGCTCCCAGAGGTATAGAAAAAGGTCCTGAATACAGTCTTTGACAAACTCCTTATCTCTGGAAAACCGGGTGCCATACCGAAACAAAACCCGAAAATGATCGGTCATCAAGGTCTGGAAAGCGGCTGAGTCTCCCGCCAGAAACCGTTGCCACAGTTGATAATCTGCTGAGTGGGAATCAGGTTGGCCAGGCTTACGCACAGCCGAATCTGGTAACTTCTCGTATTTCGGCTTATCCATAAGACGAAAAAGAATTTAAAGGACAAAAGGGTAGGTGTTGACAATCAGACGATTCACTAAGTTGTCATCGTAGTCTGCACTTTTGCCTGAGAAGAATGTAGCGCCGTCTTGCCATGCTTATGAAATTGGTTCTTAGCTGACTAAAGACAAAAAGCCTACGCCGATACCAATAGAAATTATATTTTTTGGTTATAATTTTTCACTATCGGCCTATATCGTGTTTACTGACTTTCAGGACTGCTATATCTACCACGCATTCATACCTGCCTATTCCAGCTTCGCCTACTCTATAATGGCTATGCGTCGCTATATAAAATTAAAAAGCGTCTGATTTCGATGATCACTCATCGAAATCAGACGCTTTTGACAAAATACGTTGACTACTTTTTACGCTACTTAATGGCAACGGGTACTTCCAGATTTTCCCATTTCAGCACAAAGCCTTTGTTGGTGACTTCGTAAACCAGTTTCTCGTTCATCGACGATTTATCAGGCTTGGCGGTCACCGTCAGCACGTCACTAGCCGGATCATGATTGGCGTCTCCTCCCCGCTTGATACCCCATTGGCCCGTCTGCGAATTGAAAATAAACTGCCACTCCTTTTCGCCGGGAACAGCAAATAAGCTGTATTTGCCGGCAGGCAGGTCTTTTCCAGCCACTTTGATCGCCTTGTCCGTTTCGAAGACGGTCGCCTCGTTAGCGCCCGCCCGCCACGCCTTGTCGTAAGGCACGAGCCCCCCCCAAATCTGCCGCCCTTTTACAGAAGGACTTCCGTAGGTGATGGTTACGTGTGCACCGCCGACGGTGCCGGAGGCAGTCATTGGTGGGCTGGGGCGGCTGGCTTTGTCGCCCTGAGCCAGGGCACTAATTGTTGTCACGGCAACGGTAAACAGAGTAAACAGGGTGCGTTTTGCGAGTTTGGCATTCATATCTTTGGGGTTTATGGGCTTAAGTAACAACCTATTTAACTCCAAAGCAAACCGATGCCCACCCTGAGACCAGGTCAACCGGCAAGGACATACTAGGCAAAGAAGCTGGGCCTGCGGAAACCATCGGCTGGGTGCCAGCTCGAATCACGACGACGCAGCGACTGGGCAATGGTGATGATGCTGTTTCCGCGACTAGCCTGTTCTTCAGTGCTTGCCTGATCGAAATGTGCCTTGTAGGACGGTGCCCAGTCGAACAGTTCCGTTTTGGCATCATAGATCCCGATAGGCACTCGTTTTGAATCAGTTAACAATTGACGTAAGAGGCCCTCTGCGTCGGTACGGTCTGTAAAGCCAATGTGTTGATATTGGTCTTTTAGCAGGTATACTAATGAATATCGTTTCATGTTGTTTGTTGTCAAGTGAAGAGACGTACCTGGTTTCAGTTACGCCATTGTCTGTTTTTTTTCCTGCAAAGCCCAGAATCGGTCAATCCCGATTTGCTTACCCGGGGCCATGGATGGCTTACGCGTTCCGTCGAGCAAGCGTTCGGGCAGAGCAGGTTGCGAGGCGTTGAGTTTGCTGGTTAACTGAGCAACCTGTTCGGTCAATTCATTCAGTTGCCGTTGCATCAGCGCCAGTTCCTGCTGAGTTGGCTGGCCGATCGTAGCGTCTGTTGCCTGCCTGGCTGGCCGGGTGCTCCCTCCAAACGGGGTGCCCGTTCGGCTAATGGCTTCAAATACGTCCGGGTTTTGATTGACAAACCGGGTAATAGACTGTTTTAGTGATGAGCGAAGGCGCGAAAAAGCAACCTGACTCGTATAGCTATGTGTTAATTCCATGTTCATGTTGTCTAGAGTGCGTGTTCATCAAATCGATCCAAAAACGGCTCTATGGGTTTCCTGCTTTGCGCTGGAACCTCAGTTGAAAAACGGCCGGGCTCTCAGATTGGTTTAAACGTTTAAACAAGAACACATCATATGGGGCATTTTTCTGTATATCACAATCCATATTCAGTAGAATAATACAATTAAAATGGCCTATTTATGAATTAATAAAGACAGTTCACTTCATTACCGTAAGCACCGAACAATATTCTTGTTTAAACGATTAACTATTTTATTGGCTTTTTCCGGTTTTTTCTAATGGTCAAAAAGACATCGATGAAGGATATTGCCCAGGATGTGGGCGTGTCGATTGCGCTGGTTTCGTACGTGCTGAACAATAAAAAAGAGAATCGAATCGGCAAAGAGATTGCCCGGAAGATACGCGAGTCGGCCCGGCGTCTGAACTACCAGACAAACCAGATCGCCAAAAGTCTGAAGACCAATAAAAGCTTCACCCTTGGCCTGATCGTAGCCGATATTTCGAACCCTTTTTCGTCTTCGCTGGCCCGTATTATCGAAGACGAAGCCGATAAACACAACTATACGGTTCTCTTTGGCAGTTCAGATGAAAACCCGCAGCGCCTTCAAAAACAGATCGATACGCTCCTGAACCGGCAAGTCGATGGACTGATCATTGCCGCACCCGAAGGATCAGAGGCCCAACTGATTACCCTTCAGCAACGCATTCCCTTTGTACTGATCGACCGCTACTTCCCGGAGCTGAAAACAAACTACGTCGCCCTCGATAACTACAAGTCGATCTATACGGGCGTGCAACATCTACTTGATTCGGGTTACCGACGAATTGGCCTGATCAGCTTCGATACCGATCTGTTTCACATAAATGAGCGCGTAAAGGGCTACCGCGCTGCGCTCACAGAAAACCAGATACCGTTCGCCAACACCTGGTTGAAAACACTTGGTCAGGTGACGTACAAAGCCGAAATGGCTCAGGCCATTCAGGAATTGCGGGCTGGTAAACAGCCCGTAGATGCCATTCTATTTGCTTCCAATGCGCTGGCCCTGCACGGGTTGAAGCAACTCAACGCCCTGTCGGTGCGGGTGCCAGATGATGTCGCCGTGCTGAGTTTCGACGAAGCAGAAGCGTATGATCTGTTTTACACGCCCATCTCATGCATCCGGCAACCCCTGCTCGACATGGGGCAGATGGCGACGAAGCTGCTGATCGAGATCATCCAGAAAAATAACCGTATCACGCAGGTAAACCTGGAAGCTGAACTCCTGATTCGGCCCTCTACGCGACCCATACCGTAACACGGATTATCTTTACACTTCTTATGCAACAACCCGACAAACAGCAAATAACAACGTACCTGCAAGGGCTTCAGGATCAAATTTGTCGTGCGCTCGAAGTGGCCGATGGGCGCGGAACGTTCCGTGAAGATCACTGGCAACGGCCCGGTGGCGGCGGCGGTCGGTCGCGCGTGATGGCCGACGGTGCCGTAATTGAAAAAGGCGGTGTGGGCTTTTCGGCGGTCGAAGGCGAAGCGTCAGCGGCCACGCTCCGGCAATTGAATCTGACCGAACCGGCTGACTTCTACGCAACGGGCGTCTCTATCGTTATCCATCCGCGCAACCCCCGGGTACCGATCATTCACATGAACGTGCGCTATTTCGAGCTAAGCACCGGCACGTATTGGTTTGGCGGTGGCATCGACCTTACGCCCCACTACGTAGTTCCCGAGGATGCCCGCTGGTTTCATCAGCAGTTGAAGAACGTTTGTGACCAGCACGACCCCGCCTACTATCCCCGCTTTAAAACCTGGGCCGACGAGTACTTCTACATTCCCCACAGGCAGGAAACGCGCGGTATTGGCGGTATTTTTTTTGATTATCTAAAAGAGAGCGGGTCAGTTAGTAAAGCTGATTTATTCGCTTTTCACCAGGCCGTGGGCGAATCATTCGCGCCAATCTACACGCACTTTATGCAGCAGAACCGTGACCTGCCCTACTCGCCCCGCGAGCAACACTGGCAGGGGCTACGGCGCGGCAGGTACGTTGAATTTAACCTTGCCTGGGACCGGGGCACCAAATTTGGCCTGGAAACCAACGGACGCACTGAGTCGATCCTGATGAGTATGCCCCCGCAAGCCAACTGGATCTACGATTACCATCCCGAACCCAACTCACCCGAAGCCGACACCCTAACCTGGTTGCAGAAAGGGATCCAGTGGGTTGATATGTAGGGGTAGCCCCTCGCCGGATCGGTCGTGGCTACCCGCTATCGCGCCCGAGAGCGACCGCTCTGGTTGGCTCTCCTGACAACGGTGCCTACAAATACGTACCTGTAGGCAGTGATGACTCTCCTGACAACGGTGCCTGCAGATACGTATTTGTAGGCACCGATGGCTCTCCTGACAACGGTGCCTGCACATACGTACCTGTAGGCGGTCGCTGTCGCGCCCGAAAGCGGGCGACCACGACGGGTCGCCCCTACATGCCTACCAGCTTGGTGAGGACGTAATAATCGGCGTCGACGGTGACTTCTTTGACGTTGGGCTGACGTAGCGATTGCCAGTTGGTCGACGGTGTGACAACCCGTCGGGGGCCAGCGTCGTTGAGGCAAATGCGTACGGGTGTAGTGAAGGCTTTCCGGCAATTGGTGAAGCGGTAGTCGACACCGTCGGCCGTGATTTTGTATTCCAGCACCGGAACGCGGGCATCGCGCAGGTATTGATCGAACAGCGGCTTGAGGGGCAGTCCGGTCTGTTTGCTCAGAAATGTCTCGATCTGCTGGGTAGTTACGGTCTGGTGGTAGAACGACTTGTTCAGGCCCCGCAGGATTTGCCGCCATTTTTCATCATCGCCTACACCTTGCCGAATCATATGAAGCATGTTGGCCCCTTTGTAATACATATCACCCGACCCTTCGCTGTTCACGTTATAGTCACCAATGATGGGCCGGTCGTTGCGAATTCCCACGCGCGTGCCGATCACGTATTGCGCTCCGGCATTTTTCCCAAAAAGTGCTTCGGTAAACAGATTCTCCGAGTAGGCCGTGAAGCTCTCGTGAATCCACATATCGGCGATGTCTTTGTAGGTGATGTTGTTGGCAAACCACTCGTGGCCCGACTCATGCACGATGATAAAATCCCAGCGAAGGCCCCAGCCGGTTCGTGACAGGTCTCGCCCCAGATAACCGTTTCGGAACCGATTGCCGTAGGTCACCGAACTCTGATGCTCCATGCCCAGGTAAGGCACCTGCACCAGCTTGTAGCCGTCTTTATAGAACGGGTACGGACCAAACCAGTTTTCGAATACGTTCAACATGGTTTTGGCCTGCTGGAACTGCTGCCGGGCTGCTGCTTCGTTCTGGGGCAGCGCATAGTAAGACAACAGCAGCGGCCCCGACTCGCCCTGGTACGTTTCATGCCAGGTAACGTACTTCGCGATGTTGACGTTGACGCCGTAATTGTTGATCGGGTTTACCACCGCCCAGTCGTAGGTAAGTGTCTGGTCGGCGTTGGTCACCACCCGCCGAAGCTGTCCGTTCGACACATCCATGTAGGGTTCGGGCACCGTCACGCTGATGAGCATGGAGTCGGGCTCATCGTACATATGGTCTTTGCAGGGCCACCATACACTGGCTCCTAACCCCTGGCAGGACGTGGCAATGAACCAGCTTTTTGTGGAATCACGCGCCCAGGACACACCACCATCCCAGGGTGCATTTCGGGCGCGGCGCGGCTTGCCGCCATACTCGATCGTAATGGTTTCGGTGCGGCCGGGGCGCTGCGGTTTTGTCAGGGTAACAAAGTGGGCGTTACCATCCGAGCGCACCGTAAGCGGCTGGCCGTCCTGCTCGGCCCGAATCAGTTTCATCGGCTGCTGCAAGTCGATCTGCATGACCTGGCTGCTCTTCAGCACCCGATACTGAATGGTATTACGGCCACTGAATGTGCTGTCATCGGGCACCACGCGTATCTGAAGGTGGTAATGGGCCAAATCCCACCAGCTACGTTCGGAGGTGATAGTACCGCGTAGTGTATCACCGTGGGTATAGGCTTGTTTATTGGCCAGGAGTTGCCCAAAAACAGGCAGACCGGTAAGGCATAGAGATATAGCCAGCAGTCCAGCTAATGAGCGAAGAAAAGCAGTCAGGGGCATAATATGAAACGAAAGTTCGTGATGACTAAACGGCTACGGACGCAGTCCGTTAAGGTGCCAGGGCGTTGCCGGATCATACAGCAACGTACCTGAGTCGATATGCAGCGGGCTACTGATGTTGTTATGATACAGTTGTCCCGTCCCCAATCCCTGCGGCATCAGGTTCTTGAACTGCGACGCGTATTGCGCAATGGCATTCAGCCCAATATTCGATTCCAGCGCCGAAGTAATCCACCAGCCGATAGACAGTCGGTTGGCCAGTTCGATCCATTCATCGCAGTGGCGCAGGCCACCCAGCAAAGTGGGTTTCAGAATGATATACTGAGGCTGAATTCGTTTGAGCAACCGGAATTTATCAACGTATTCCATATGCCCGATCAACTCCTCATCGAGCGCAATAGGCAGGGGCGTTTGCCGACACAATTCGGCCATCAGCTCATGCTGACCGGCGGCAATGGGCTGCTCGATGGAATGCAGTTGGTACTGAGCCAGTCGTTCCAGTTTCGCCAGCGCCTCTTCGGGTCGAAATGCGCCGTTGGCATCTACGCGAATGGTAATCTGCTCGGGGCTGTACCGCTCACGAATGTAGGCCAGCAGGGAACACTCCTGATCGAAGTCGATCGCACCGATTTTCAGCTTGACGGTGGTGTAGCCCGCCGCTATTTTCTGGTCGATCTGCGTGCGCATGGCTTCGTGTGCGCCCATCCAGACCAGGCCGTTGATTGGAATGGCCCGCCGACCGTGCACAAATTCAGTATCCCGGATGAGTCGATTGCCGCCCGACAGGAAATCGTGCATCGCCGTTTCGAAGCCAAACAGAATGCTGGGGTGCTGCTGGCTGATGAGCTGATTCAGCACAACGGTAACATTCCAGTCAAATAACTGAAGATCAATCTGGTTGAAGTACTGACAGTATTCGGCCAGCCGGTCTTCAAAGTCAGGAATATCGTCGAGGCTCAGGCCACGAAGGGGACCGCATTCTCCGTATCCAACTATTTCTGGTTGTTCTGTATCAACTAAGCGAAGAAAGAAGGAGTCTTTTTGGGTAAGCGTCCCCCGCGAGGTGCCAGCCTCGAAGGTGAAATCAAGTGTATATTTCAGGTAGCTGACCCGGAGACTCATGGATACGGTGGCGGAGGGGAACAAACCGCTAAAACTACTACTTTTGCCCCATCGGCAAAAACATGTTACGAAATTATTACCGGAAATGTGACGTATAAAAACCTGCTAAAACCGCTGTCTCTGGCGTATGGGGGTATTCTATCGCTGCGAAATGCGCTTTATGACTACCAGTTTGTAACCAGTTATATACCTATTCAACGGTGCATCTCCGTTGGCAACCTGACCGTTGGCGGAACAGGCAAAACCCCCGCCGTTGAATACCTGCTGAGGCACCTGCTGACCCTCGACGACACATTGACCGGCAACCTGGCAACGCTCAGCCGGGGATACGGCCGGAAAACAACGGGGTTTCGGATCGCTACAGCGGTCGATACTGCGGCTACACTCGGTGATGAACCCCTCCAGCTTTTCCGAAATTTCGCCCCCAGAGTGTGTGTTACCGTTGGTGAACGCCGCGCCGAGGCACTCCGGCAATTAACGATTCAACGGCCCGACGTGCAGACCGTAGTACTGGACGACGCCTACCAACATCGGGCGGTGCAACCCCACCTCAATCTCCTGCTTACAGACTACAACCGCCCGTTTTACACAGACGATCCCTTTCCGGGCGGGCGACTACGCGAACACCGAACGGGTGCCCGGCGTGCGCACGCGGTCATTGTCACCAAATGCCCGCACGCCCCCTCGCCTGCCGAACGGGCGGCCATTGAACATCAAATTCGGCGCTATACACAGCCATCAGGCGGCAACATCGAAATACCGATTCTCTTCGCGGGACTAGCCTACGACCAGCCCCGTCGGTTTGCCGACCAGTCGCCCGTGTCTATCGACGGGCCGGTTCGTTTGGTCACAGGCCTGGCCAATGCCGAGCCGCTTGTCAGGTACGTTACCAGCACCTGGGGCATCAGGGAGCACGACAATTTCGGCGACCATCACGCCTACAGTCGGCAGGATGTGGAGCAACTGCTGGCGCAGACGCCTGCCGATACCTGGCTGCTCACAACGCAGAAAGATGAAGTGAAGCTAGCCCCCTTACTTACTGTTTCTGAGCGGCAAACGCGGCGCGTGGCTTATCTGCCAATGAGCATGACTTTTTTTCGGAACGATGACGCAGCTACGCTGGCCCGTTTGGTTGGTGAGTGCCTGCGCGGCCCGGCCCTTAAAAATCGTTAACCACCAACGCTGGCGCGGCCCGGCATCAGATTTGGCCTATTTTTGCGTATGCAGTTTCCGGCACTTCTTTTTCTGGCCTCTTTTCTTTGCCTATCCACCGTTGGGTGGGCGCAACAACTTCCGGGTAGCGCAGGTACGTTTCCGACCAACCCTGGTAGTTTCCCCGGCACCACCAGCCCCAACGGCGGCGGGCGGCCCGGCGGCACTGGCGTGGGTGTGGGCATCGACGATTCAACGAAGGTGATTTACGGCCCCACAACGGCCCGTTTTTTCCTGGAAACCGACGTCTTCAACAACCGAAAAAAACTGTACCTGACCGATACGGCGCTGGTCAGCAATCACCAGTTCGAGTTTACCAAACGTAACGACAACCGCTATACCGATCTGGGCAACCTGGGTACGCCGTTGCGCCCCGTTTTCTACGAAACGCCCACGCAAATCGGTGAGCAGCAAGGCTATTACGTATTTTCACCGTATGCGTTTCAGACCAATCAGGTACGTTACTACGATACCAAATCGCCGTTTACCGACATGTATCTGGTGCTTGGCGGGCGTAATCAGAACATCCTGAACTTCGATTTTAACCAGAACATCAATCCGCGCCTCAACGTCGGTTTTAATGTGCAGCGATTCACGTCGGAACGGCAGTTTGGCACCAGCGCGGCCCGCAGCCAGACAGAGCGCCTGCTGGCTCAGGACTGGGGCATTTTGCTGCATGGTAACTACCGGACCAAAAACGACCGGTATACGTTGCTCGCGCATATCAACCATATGAACCATAGCCTGCCCGAACAGGGGGGCAACGTGTTTAGCCGTAACCAGGATTCGACCATACGGGCGTTTGACTATGAAGGGCAGGCACGACTGGCCAGTACCCTGGGCTGGGAACGACGCACCAGCCTGCACCTCTATCACCAATACGTCCCAACCGACGGCCTTCAACTCTTTCACCGCCTTGATTATCAGATACATACTAATAATTATAAAGACGACGCCCTGGTAGAGAATCAGCAGTTCAGCAAGTTTTACCCGGCTATCAAATACGATTCGTCACGTACCCAGCAGGATGTGTACTGGCACGCGATCGATAATACATTTGGTGTAAAAGGCATTTATAACCGGGGGAAATCGGCCTATAACTACCGCCTTTTTTACCGGCAGCGGATCTTCAGTCAACAGAGCGATTATAACCTGACTTCGACCACCACGCTTAGTGGCGAAACGCAGCAGAACCTAAACACGTATACGGCGTCGGGCTTTGAAAACTATGTTGGCGGCTGGCTGGGCTATTATTTCCCCGATAGCCTGTCGCGGCTCACGGCTGAGGGGGAATACCTGGTCGGAACGGGTGCCTTCCGGCTAAACGGCCAACTGGAAAGCCGCCTGTTTACCGTTGGCTTCACGACGATGCTGGCCGAACCCACGCTGATCTCGCAGCGGTTCAACAGCAATCATTTTATCTGGAACAACCAGAATAAATTTGGTCTGCGGGGCACCCAACACGCCTACGGCCTGCTGAATGTGAAGTATAAAGACTGGACGGTTTCGCCGGGAGCCGATTTCTGGCTGCTCAACAACTACGTTTATTTCAACCAGAAAGCCGAACCGGCCCAACTGGCCACGGCCTTCACGATGTTCCGCGTTGGGTTGGGGGCCACCTATACCAAAGCCCGTTTTAAAGCCAGTACGCAGATTTATTACACGCCCCTCAATGCGGGAAACGATGTGCTGCGCATCCCAACGTTTTTCATCAACGGACGGGTGCAGTATGATTTTATTTACGCCAAGGTGCTGCATATTCAAACGGGCCTGGAACTACACTACAAGTCGGCCTACTACGGTGATGCCTATATGCCCGTTACCCAGCAGTATTATTTGCAGGACGTACAGTTGACGGAGGGCGCAATTCTGGCCGATGCCTTCGCCAATATGCGGGTAAACCGGGTCCGTTTCTTCCTGAAGTTTAGCCATGTGAATCAGGGCCTGCTCGAACCGGGGTACTTCGTAGCACCAGGTTTCCTGCAACTTCAGCGCGGTTTCGGCTTCGGCGTCGACTGGCTCCTGTTCGACTAGAAAAATCCATAAACCTATAATTTGGCGATCATAATCCCCAAATTATAGTAAATTTGGGGATTATGATCGCCAAATTATAGGTTTATGATAGAAAGATTGCTGGAAAGACAGCTTCGCTCCCGCTGGAATTCGGGCAAAGCGCTTGTGGTAACCGGCCCGAGGCAGGTAGGCAAAACAACGTTACTTCATAAGCTTTGTGTTGAGGAAGGCGATTACCTGTTGCTCAATGCCGACGAAGCTGATGTACGGGCACTCCTGGAGAACACGAGTGTAACGCGCCTGCGCCAACTTATCGGCTCAAAGAAGACGGTCTTTGTCGATGAGGCACAGCGCGTTCGTAATATTGGCCTGACACTCAAACTTATTACCGACCAAATGCCCGATGTACGCCTGTTGGTTAGTGGTTCGTCGGCCCTTGATCTGGCCAGCGAGATAAATGAACCGTTAACCGGGCGTAAGTTCGATTTTCATCTCTACCCTATTTCGTGGCAGGAACTGGTTGGCAACGTCGGTTTTCTAGCGGCGAAACAACAGTTGGAAACCCGGTTGCTCTTCGGCTTTTACCCGGATGTAGTAACGAACGTTGGCGATGAGCGATCCATTTTACAGCAACTGAGTAGCAGCTATTTGTATAAAGACCTGCTTACATTTGGCGGCATCAGACGGCCAGAAGTACTAGACAAACTATTAGTAGTGCTGGCCTTACAGGTTGGGTCAGAAGTGTCTTACAACGAGTTAGCCAGAACCATTCAGATTGATAAAGCAACGATCGAGACCTATATTGGTCTGCTCGAAAAAGCATTTATCGTCTTCCGACTACAACCATTCAGCCGTAACCTCCGGCACGAAATCAGCAGCAGTCGTAAAATATACTTTTACGACAATGGGATTCGGAACGCTATCCTGGCTGATTTCAAACCAGTTGCTTTACGTACAGACATAGGTGCACTATGGGAGAACTTCTTGATAAGCGAGCGGCAGAAGGTATTACACTATGGAGGGCAATGGGCCAGAACCTATTTCTGGCGAACGCACCAACAACAGGAAATCGATTACCTGGAAGAGAAAGATGGTGCCATTGATGCCTGGGAATTCAAATGGAATCCTAACGCCAAAGTACGATTTGCCAAGCCTTTTATAGAAACCTATTCGCCTGGCCACACAACAGTGATCCACCGTGATAATTTCGACGGGTTCGTTACTGACAATCAACCATAGCGTTCTGCGCTGAAGAGTCTCTCACAAATATATGCTACGCCAATCCCCCAGCTTCATGCGTCTTTTACTGGCAATTACGTTCTTCGTTCTCTCGCATACCGGTCGGGCGCAGGCTTACCAAACTGAACCGATTACGGCGTTGCTGGGTGCGTTCGGGCCGGAAGTAGAACTGGTGGAAAAACGCCTGCAAAATCCGGTGGTGGTGCTAAAAAACGGCATTCGCTTCGTTACGGGTCGGCTAGGTACGCAGCAGGTCGTGGTGGCACTCACGGGCATTGGCAAAACGAATGCAGCCATGACCACGGCTTTCGCCCTCGCCTATTTCCGCCCCAAACAAGTGATCTTCACGGGTATTGCCGGTGGGGTGAGCCCGGACCTGCAACCCGGCGATCTGGTGGTTGGCCGCGAAACAGGCTACCACGATTACCGCTGGACAACGTTGGATAATAAGCCGACAAATCAGACCAGAAATGCAACCACCAATGAGCTGAATCCCAGCTATTTTCCCGGCAATTCTACCCTGCTGACCCTTGCCCTGCGAACGGCTAAAGCGGCTTCGCTGGAACGAATTCCTGGTTTGCCGCGCGCGCCCATCGCCGTGTCGGGGCGCATTGTAACGGGCGATGAATTTGTCAATTCAGAACAGCGCGTGAATCAACTTCGGGCCGATCATCAGGCCGACGCCACGGAGATGGAAGGCGCGGCGGTGGCGCAAATCTGTTTCCAGCAGGGTATTCCGTGTCTGGTGATCCGCAGCCTGAGCGACAAAGCAAACAGCTCGGCCCGCACCGATATGCGTACTTTTCTGGGTATCGCCGCCCGCAACTCCGCCCAGTTGGTGGTGTCGATGATGGAAGCAATCCGGTAACGGCTAGATGTACGAGGCAACACCCAGCACGCTGGCGGGGGCGGCTTCATCGTCGGTCAGGGTGAGGTATTGCTCATTCGCGTTGACCAGCAAATGGTCGATCACGTCGGCTTCGGCGGGCATGAAATAGCCAGTCAGCAGGTTCATGATGGCCCGGCTTCGGCCATTGGCCAGATAGTCGGTCAGTTGCTCGCCGTTGAGCGGACCAATCCGTATTTCATAGGCAGGCATGGTATCCTGATAAGCACCTTCCAGCGAAAAATTGCCCAGTTCCGCTTTCGACAAATCGTTGGGGCTGGGTACGTCGCCCGTGGCCAGTTCGATGAAGTGCACCAGCGGAGGAATAGTTCGGATCTGCACCGGCACGCCCAGCATCAACTCAAATACCTGCGTTACCAGCGGCGTGTTGTGTACCAGCCGGTGGGCAATGGGCAGCAGATGGAGCAGGTTATTGAGTTGCCGGATATCGAGCAAATCGGGCGGAATACCCCAGAACTGGCGCAGCACCGTGCCCTGGTCGTTCTGGCGCAGGTTCTGTTCGGTAACGAAATACTTGCGCTCCTCGAGCTCCATCGACAGCCCCTGCAAGTAAAACTCCTGTTCGATAGGCTGAAAGAACTGCCGGATACCCCGCTGCCGCCGGGCCTGCTCGTCAATGTCTTCAAACACTTCGCCCTGATCGCGGCCAAGGTTGGTAGGCTGGTGAAACAGCCCCTCGGGCAGGTAATCGTAGAGGCCATCGCGGTGCACCTCTATGTTCAGGTACTGGCGTCGGGTGGGATCGATGGAAGCCGAGTCATCGCCGAAGGCATCAGTGTTGCCCACGATTGCCCGGCCAACGTCGTGGCGGTAACTGCGCGAAAACAGCCCGGCCGAATGCACGATCAGCTCGTGGCGGGGGTCTAATCCGTCGTGCGCGAGTTCGGCAAGAATAACTTCCAGCCTGACGTCACTGGTCAGCCGATCGAGTTGATCGGCATATTGCTGAAGCGTCATAACGGGCGGAGGGCGTTGGTCATCGGCTGCATGCTGACCCGATACGGCAAATTCATGGCCGACCGATCGGACATATATTGCCGACAGCGGTCGCATTCGGCGTCCCACTCGGCGGCGGTGAGTTCGGTACGGCCACGCGGAATGACCGTCACGTCGAGGCAGCGAACGTACCCAGCCCCTTCGATCAGGTTTTCGGCAAAGGCTTTTTCAACGCGCACGTCTACGGCAACGCCACCAAGGCGCGCAAAAAAATACGCTTTACACTCGGCCTGAATGTCTTCCATAGTGACCAGCCGCTGCCGGGAAAGCAACGTCTGCCGGAGTTGGTATTCCTTCTCGGCGGTGGTCGGTTTGTCATAACCACCCACGGTTTGCGTCACCAGAAACAAGGCCGTCCGGTCGGTCTGCATCGAGTCGTAGCCGCCGTAATAGGCCAGGAACGTACCTGCGGGGATGAAATTGGCGGCTTTCCCGTTGGTGCTCCAGAACTCGACAAACAGGTTGCTATCCGTTTTCTTCGGTTTAATGAATACGTAGGGACTACCTGTTTTGAAGCCTTCATTGGGCATGGCCTGCAACTGCTGGCGCAGGTCTTCGAGGTTTCGGTTCAACTCATCGAGCGTCTTCACGAACCAGCCCGACCCCAACGCCCGGAACGCCCGGTTTTCGTCGAGCAACAGTTGCTGCACATGCTGAAGCAGGTCGCGGGCATTGCGCTCATCGAACCGCCCCACATCATGTGGCCGCCACATAAACGAATTCTCTTCCAGTTGATTCACATCGCGCAGGGGCGACGACCGGAACAGTTCTTTGCTGTCGGCATCGTAGACCCGACGAATGAACAGAAACTCGGCTTCCGACTTGAGCGGAAAAACGTTCAGCGTCTGAAAAAGCCGCTGTTGCAACCGGTTCAGAAACCGATTCATGACCGGAAAACAGTTCAACCGCACCTCCATTGTGGCTACGGCCTGCATCGGAAAATCCCGGCTCAGGCGCAACTCCAGCCACAACACCTCCTTGTCGAACACCTTCCGTTGCTGCTCGGTAAACTGAAAGCCAGGCGGTAGGGTACTCAGGGCCGCGCCCCAGTCGGCGCGCTCAGGTACGTTGCCCAGGGTCATGAAACTGCGGTGATACAGACTCATCACCTCCTGCTCCAGTTGGTGCAACACGTCGAGTTCGGGGCCAAGATGCGCCGCGTGGCTGTCGGGGCTGACAAAGCCCGAATAAACCGGAATCGGCTCACCATTCAGGTACCATTTTGACTGATACTGGTCTTGTAGCTTGCGATAATATACTGACTTTTGCCGGACCGATTCGGTTTCCCAGTCGAAATAAATGGGCAGGCCACCAATGGCAGGTACGTATTGATCGAGGTCGATTCCCAGCCAAACCGATTGATAGTCAGTGAAGAAGCTGGGCGTTATCTGCTTATCCCACTGCATGCGATCGGAACCGCTGAACTCGGCGATGCCCTGCTCACTGACCACAAACCGAACGTCGCCGTTTACCACGCGGCTCTTCACGGCTGGCGAGAAAAAATAATCGTCCTGTTTGCCTTCCCGCAAGGGCGGCCGGTGGAAAAACTGCACGGACTGCGCCAGGTCGGCCAGCGAATCTTCCGGGCGGGCATGAAAAATGGCGTGGGCAGGCCGGGGCAAATCCACCACATCGGGGCACATGACGCTGGCCAGCCGATCAACGATCCGTCCCCGCGTTTGCTCAATGGCCTGGGCCGTATTCTCCAACTCAAACGCGCAGGCTTCCATGAGGTAGCTCACCAGCGGGTCGGCGGCTTCCACGTCTTTTCCGCGCATCTGCCAGATCGACGCGGCATGTTGCGTCATGCGTTTACGAATTTCTTCGCGCGAAAAATCAGCAGGATTCAGGGTGTTCATGGGCGGGTGTGGTCAGTAACCGGTTATCTGATTTTGGTCGTGAATGGCGCAACGGCGATCTCGCGCTGAAACATAAACGGGCGCCGGTTCGACGGGACAATTTCGGCCAGTACCCTGATTCTGATTAGCTTATGCGCGTCGGGGGTCCCCTCCCGGTCTACACTTACCTCTACCTTGATGCGCTCGAGCCGGGGTTCGTAACGTCGGATAGCTATGGTCAGTGATTTCTCGATGCGGTCGGTCCAGAGAATGTAGACCGAATCATTGCCGACGCTGAAATCGTCGTCCCAGATCGTGCAGCCGAACCGGCCATCGTAGCGGGCTTCGTTATACTGCGTGGTCGTGATCAGGTACAGATTATTTCGGATCGACTCCTCCATTGAGCAGGTGATTTGCCGGGCGGCGGCCCCCTGTTTGGTCGTTTGGCCCTTCGTGATCAGGTCCAGTCGAAGCGGAAGATTGTAGAATTCGTCGGCCATGTGCGTTAAACCAGGAAATCGCCTGTAAAGTATAGTTTCTATAGCGAATAAGTCAATTCCTTTTTTAATGAACAGGGAATAATGGATCGCCCGGAGACTGATGATTAACTTAGCGGAGCCATTAAGTAACGCGGACTTGAGTCCGCACTTCAACTAAACAATGCGGACTCAAGTCCGCGTTACGTTCCATGATCGATCTCCGCAGCGATACCGTTACCCGTCCCACGCCGGCCATGCTGGCCGCTATGATGGCCGCTCCCGTTGGCGACGACGTGTTTGGCGAAGACCCAACCGTCAATGCACTTGAAGAAAAAGCCGCCCGTCTTTTCGGAATGGAAGCCGCGCTTTTCTGCCCATCCGGCACCATGACAAACCAGTTGGCCATACGTACCCACGTACGGCCCGGCGACGAGGTGATCTGCGATCAGATTTCGCACGTCTACCTCTACGAAGGCGGTGGTATCGCGGTCAATGCGTTGGCGTCGGTGGCATTGCTGGCGGGCGAACGGGGTAAAATTACGCCCGAACTCATTGCCCCGGCCATCAATAATCCGGCCGACGTACACCGGCCTGTCTCGCGGCTCGTGTCGCTCGAAAACACGGTCAACAAAGGCGGAGGCTGCTACTATACCCTGCCCGAACTGGCCGCTATTCGTCAGCTCTGCGATGCCCACGGCCTGGCCCTTCACCTCGACGGCGCACGGATCTTCAATGCACTCGTCGAAACAGGCGATGCCCCCGAAGCATACGGTCGGCTGTTCGACTCGATCAGCATCTGCCTTTCCAAGGGCCTGGGGTGCCCCGTTGGCTCGCTGCTGCTGGGCTCAGGTACGTTCATTACGCAGGCAAAACGGTTTCGGAAGCTCATGGGCGGCGGCTGGCGGCAGGCGGGATTTCTGGCGGCGGCGGGCCTCTACGCGCTCGACCACAACATCGAGCGCCTGAAAGTAGACCACGCCCGTGCCCGGCAAATCGGTCAGATTCTGGCCAATCAGCCAGAGGTAGCCGAGGTGCTGCCCGTGGAAACAAACATCGTGATCATCCGCCTGGTCGACGGCCTTACGAATACAGAGTACATCGCCAAATTGAAAGAACAGGGCATTCTGGCGGTGGCGTTTGGCCCCCAACTGGTTCGTTTCGTTACGCACCTCGACCTGACCGACGATGATGTAACGGCGTTTGAGCAACTGGTATCAAACCAGTTAATGGCCATGTAACGGGTTGTTTCAATTAATTTGCAGCCTACCACCACCCCGGCTCCTCCAATGCGCGTTTTTGTACTCCTGCTCCTGCTGGTCTTTTGCCGCCCTGCACTTGCCCAACCAGGGGTGTTCAGGATCGACAGCATTCCTGCCGAAGGGCTATCTCCCCGGCTGTTGTGGCGCTGGCATGGCGGCGACAACCCGGCCTGGGCCAGCCCAACGCTCGACGATAATCGATGGGACACGCTCCGACTCAACCGGAACATAAACCGCCTGCCGCAGGTAGCCAAAGCTGGCCACTGCTGGTTCCGCCTCACCCTCCTGCTCGATTCGGCCGTGGCCAATCAGCCCATTCCGCTCTTTGTGCATATGAATGGTGCCGCCGAATTGTATGTCGATGGGCGTTTTCTGGCCAGTTTCGGCACCATTGGCTCATCCAAAGAAACGACCGTCAAACACAAGCGGGTGCGCGGCGATATGTGTCTGCTGCCCGCCCTTCCCGCCGGGCCGCACCTGCTGGCGGTGCGGTTTGCCACGTACCCAACGTCGGGCTTCGTGCCCAAATACATCGAAAGCAAACGAACATTCGATATTGAAATCAGTCACCCAACCAACTTTGTGGTGACCCAGGTCGACGAGGTGCACACCCGCACGCTTGAAGAGTATCTGATTGTTGGCTTGTCGCTGATGCTGGCGTCGATTCACTTTCTGTACTACACCTACCGCCGCCGAACGATCAACCTGATTTTTGGTACCACCATGCTGCTCTCCTGTCTGGGAACGATTGCCAACGACCTGCCTTTTTATGTGCGGAATCTGGCGGTTGCCAGTTGGTCCGACTACCTGGGTACGTTGTTCAATTCAGCGTTTGCCGTTATGCTGCTGGCTACCTATTACAGTTTTCTTCAGCAAAAACGGGGGTTATTGTTCGGCCTCATTGCCGGGTTCACGCTATTGGTGGCGTTACTGACGGGGATTTCATTATCTAACCGCCCAATGGAGCTTGGAATGGATTTTGCGCGGGGCCTCTCGTTGTTAATGCTCTTCCTCGACGGCTTTCGCATCAGTCTGATCGCCATTCGCAACAAGCAGTACAACGCTGTGCTGGTACTTATCAGCGGCTCTGTTGTACTTGGCGTCGCTGTCCTGGGCACCATCATTATCGGGCTGTTGAATTATTTTAAACTGGCCAATTCCGACTACGGCATTCTGCCTACGCTAATGGCCATTTCCATTCCGGCGGTGCTCGCCATATTGCTGGCCAAAGAGCATGACCAGACCAACCGCGACCTGCAAAACCGGCTGGCTGACGTAGAGAAGCTATCGACGGAAAAAGAAACAATTCTGACGCAACAGAAAGAGTTACTGGAGCAACAGGTAGCCCGGCGCACGGCCAAGCTGAACCAGTCGTTGCAGAACCTGCGCGAGACCCAGACCCAGTTGGTGCAGCGCGAAAAAATGGCGTCGCTGGGTGAGTTAACCGCTGGTATTGCCCACGAAATTCAGAACCCGCTCAACTTCGTCAATAATTTCGCCGAGGTATCGACTGAACTGCTCGACGAACTGAAACAGGAGCAAACCCGCCCGGCAGACGAGCGCGATACGGAACTGGAAACAGAACTTCTGGGCGACATCCATCAGAATATCAGCAAGATAAGCCAGCATGGGCAACGGGCAGCCAGTATCGTTCGGGGCATGCTGCAACATTCGCGCGCCAGTAGCGGCGACAAAGAAAAAACCGACCTCAATGCGCTGGGCGACGAATATCTGCGGCTGAGTTATCATGGGCTCAGGGCCAAAGACAAGGCTTTCAACGCCACGCTACACACCAGCCTGGACCCCGTGCTCGAGCACGTTAGCGTGGTGAGTCAGGATGTGGGGCGTGTGCTGCTGAATCTGTTCAACAACGCGTTCTATGCCGTTCGCGAAAAAGCAAAGGCGAACCCAACGGGCTATTACCCAACCGTTTGGTTTATCACCCGCCAGCACGAACACGAGATCGAACTGCGGATTCAGGATAACGGCAATGGCATTCCCGAAGCGTTGCAGCGCAAGATTTTTCAGCCGTTTTTCACCACCAAACCAACCGGCGAAGGCACCGGACTGGGGCTGAGTCTCAGTTTCGACATCATCACGAAAGGCCACGGCGGTACGCTCGCCGTTGAAACCACCCCCGGTGAACAAACTACCTTCATTATTCGGTTACCGCTCAACGGCTAACGTACCTGAGTTATCTTTGCTTTTGTTGCTGTTCAAAGTCCAGGGTTTAAAGTCTAAAGTTGCTTCGCAAATCAGCAGGGCTACGTTAGACTTTGGACGTTGAACGTTAGACATTGGCCTTTAGACCCTGAACAGCAACAGAAATACCTGAAAGTTATTTCCCCTTTTTCCATGACAGAAACTATTGCCCAGCTATACGCCGAAATTGAGCAGGCGACCGTATCGAATAAAGAGGAACTTGAACAATATCGGCTACGCTACCTGAGCAAAAAAGGAGCGGTGACCGAACTGTTCGAGGGCCTTAAAACAGCCGCTGCCGACGAGCGACGGGCGTTGGGCCAACAGCTAAATGGCCTGAAAAACCTGGCTCAGGAGCGCTTCACGGCCTTTCAGGAGCAGGTCGACGCGCAACAGCAGCAGGCCGGTTCACAACCAACCGTCGACCTAACGCTGCCCGTCATTCCGAACCTGACCGGCACGCAGCATCCGCTAAGCCTGGTTCGGCAGCGGATCATCCAGATCTTCGAACGCATTGGTTTCAACGTATCCGACGGGCCGGAAATCGAATCGGACTGGTACAATTTCGGGGCGCTGAACTTCCCCGACAATCACCCGGCCCGCGAAATGCAGGACACGTTTTTCGTTGACAAATCGGGCGGTTCCGTGTCTGACGATATGTTGCTACGTACCCACACGTCGAATGTGCAGATTCGGCTGATGGAACATGTGCGGAACAGCCCAACCGGCTTTCATCCGATCCGGTCGATCATGCCGGGGCGGGTGTATCGCAACGAGGCTATTTCGGCGCGGGCCCACTGCCAGTTTCATCAGGTCGAAGGCATTTATATTGACCGCAACGTGGGGTTCAAAGATTTAAAAGACACGCTCTATCACTTTGTCAAAGAGCTATTTACGAAAGATACGAAGATCCGGTTCCGTCCCTCCTATTTCCCCTTTACCGAGCCAAGCGCCGAAATCGATATTTCGTGCCAGATCTGCGGCGGCAGCGGCTGTAACGTGTGCAAACACACGGGTTGGGTCGAGATTGCGGGCTCGGGCATGGTTGATCCGAACGTGTTGGAAAATTGCGGCATCGACCCCGACGAATACACCGGTTTCGCCTTTGGCATGGGCATCGAGCGCATCACGATGTTGAAATACCAGGTACGTGACCTGCGCCTCTATTTCGAAAACGACGTCCGTTTCTTACGGCAGTTTGAAGGACTCTAAACTGATCTGGGATTCGGGATTGCGGATTTGCTCCGCTAAAACTACTAACTCTTTTTATTGCACAGCCGTGCAAATCCACAATCCCAAATCCTAAATTCCAAATCCAGTGTCTCCCATTCGCTTATCCGATCTTGCCTATACAATTGACGCCGTTCTTGAAGAAAATTTCGGTGGAAAAGCCATGTGGGTATTGGCCGAAACGAGCGACATCAAGAACTACCCTGACCGGCAATACTGCTTTCTGGGCCTTGTAGAACGGGAAGGCAACCAGACCGTGGCCAAGCTCGATGCGGTTATCTGGCGAAAAAACTACCCCATCCTGCGGGCGTTTGAAGCCGCGACGGGTGTTGCTTTTGCCCGGAATATTCAGCTACTGATGCTTGTTTCGGTCACCTACAGCCCGATCTACGGCATGCGGCTGGAGATTCACCAGATCGACCATGCCTACACGCTGGGCAATATTGAGCGGGAACGGCAGGCCGTGCTCGATACCCTCGTTCGCGAGCATTCCCAATACGTCTGGATGGATCAGGGCGAGTACATCACCAGCAACCAGATGCTGGACCGGCCGGCCGTCTGGCAGCGAATTGCGCTGATTACCGCCCCGAATTCCGACGGTTGGCGCGATTTCCGACAAGAGTTGGCCAATAATGCGTGGGGCTACCAGTTTGCCATCGACGAGTACCTCACCCAGGTACAGGGGCAGGGCGCCGACAAAGCGATTTGCATCCAGTTAGAACAGATTATTCGTTGCCAGGTGCCCTACGACGCTGTTGTGATTGTGCGCGGTGGCGGCTCGCAGCTTGATTTTGGCGCGTTCGACACCCTGCGTATGGGCGTGGCCATCGCCAGTTTTCCCTACCCTGTTCTGGCCGGTATCGGGCATGACCGCAACGTCAGCATTACCGACATGCTTTGTCATCAGAGCGTAAAAACGCCCACCAAAGCAGCCGTCTTTCTGATCGAACATAACCGGCTATTTGAAGAAAATTGCCTGCAAATGGCGTACCGCGTGGCCGAAGCCAGTCGGGTAGCGATGCAGAGTGCCCGTGAAGAAATTGATAACCTGACCGACCGGTTCCGGTATGGCACGCAGACGTACCTGCGTAACCGTCACATCGAGTTAACGGACAAGACCACGACTATCCGCCACCTCGATCCGATCAACGTGCTCCGTAGGGGGTATGCCATGCTCAGCCGAAACGGACAGATTCTAACCCGCGCCGATGCCTTTCAGCCCGGCGACACCGTAGAGGCACAGTTTGCCGACGGAACTATTCAACTAACTGTTACTGGTAATTAGGTATTGGTTAACGGTTACTGGTTGCTCATCTTATGAGCGTACCTGAGCGAAGCCACTAACAACCAGTAACCAATAACCAGTAACTTTTCCCTATGACATATCAGGAAGCATACGAACAATTGACTTCGCTCGTTGACGAGATAGAAAATGAAGCCGTGCCACTCGATGAATTGCCGGGCCGGATTCGGCAGGCTACTGAACTGATCGCTTTTTGCCAGCAACGGCTACGGGCAGTCGACGAAGACTATCAACAAGCCCTGATTCAATTGCAGAAAAGACAGTAGCCAAACATTAATAAATGGTTGAGTGGTTGGCATTGAAAAACTGTGTTTAATTTTGGGACAGGATGCAAAGACCAGACTGCAACAAATCGGGCCAGCCGGGCCGATTCAACGTCGTCGCATCCAGAGAGTGACCCATCCACTGATACTACGAAACTGGCGGAATGACCAAGGCAACCGGACATTCTATAGTAACTGTATACTAACCTATCATCATGACTTTATTTGGTGCGTTCAACGAAGTGCTTACCCCGGAGGTACTGGCCAAAATTGCCCTGTACGAGGATGAGCCTGCGGAGAAAACCACAAAGGCCGTCGAAGGCTTAGTCCACACCGTTTTCGGCGGGTTGCTGAAACGGACGACTACCGAAATTGGTGTAAACCAACTATTTAGCCAACTCCAGAAAAGTGGCTACGATGGTACGCTTTCCTCCAATCTGAACAGCGTTCTGAAAGACGCGACCCAAACGCATGCCGTTATCACAACCGGAAACGAGGCTATAAGCCGCCTGCTTCCGGCCATGAAAAGCTCCATCGCCGGCATGATTTCCAGCTATGCAGGCATCCGAAACTCATCCGCAATTTCGCTCCTTGGCTTAACCGCAGGTGTTGTACTCGATGTGCTGGGGCGGCAGGTGAAAGAGAAAAAGTTAGACGCCGATGGGCTGGCTGCGTCGCTGTTCGATCAGCGTGAAGCGTTTATCAATGCTGTACCGGAAAGCCTCTTTCCGCAGCTTGTCGAAAAAGTAGGTATTCAGCAAATTGTGGCTGGCGTAGCGGCACCGGCCAAACGAACTGCCCAGGCACTCCCGCCCCGGAACACAAGCGGCACCGCCACCCGGCCTGTTCCCCCGTCAACTGTTTCTTTTGAGCCAGACCCCGATACCGATTCGAACGGATCGGTAGGTAAGTGGCTGATCGGGGCGCTCATCGTGGCGGCGGTCGGTATAGGCGGTTATTTCGTTTGGCAGAACAGCAAAAACTTCTCGGCCGATTCGGCCGAGTCAACCGACGCCGTTTCGTCGGCCATCAGCGACTCGGCTCAGTCTGATACAGTAGCCCGTTCACTGGCCGTTCCGGTTGACACGGTGACGAATCGTCCTGCACCAACAACGGCTACCACCGCAGTTGCCTCGTCAGCAAGCACGGCTACGGGAATAGCCACCTCAGGCTCTACCGATGCCGCCTTCAATACGGCCTTAACAACGTACCTGAATGACCCGGCCCAGCCGAAAGGCCGTGTGTTTGCCCTAACGGGTGTTACGTTCGAGCCTTCATCGCTCAGTATGACCTCGGCTTCGCAGGGTCAGATTAATGAGTTGATTACCCTCCTGAAAGCACGGCCTACCCTACAGATTCAGTTGCAGGGTTATGCCAACGATGCCCCCGGCCCGGCAGCAGGACTGACCAATAAGGCTTTGTCGTTCAAACGGGTCAACTCCATCAAACAGCAACTCGTTGGCGCGGGCATTAATTACCTGCGCGTTGATGCTATTGGATTGGGTACGGGCGTTAAAGTGGGAGAACTGGGCAAACAGCCGCAGAAGAAAATTAACGTTAAGGTTATCACAAAATAGCCGTCTGATCCTTTACATGTACCCGTTATTGCCCGGCAGTAACGGGTACGTCTGTTTATAGCCCGTCCTGTTACTGAATGAAATGCATTTAGTAGAAACCCCGGTAATGGTTCTTTGGCTGTACATGAAGCAACAGCTAGTATCAATTCTTTCACGCCAGCGGTCGCACGACTGTGTGGCAGCCGCTCTTCCTGATTCTCAGGGGCAAACGGCCATAAACCGCAGGCAGTTTCTTCAGGCGGCTGGTGCGTCGGCCCTCGTGCTGGCGGCTGGTGCCGAAAGTATGGCTCGTATCGGGGCTCCGCCAAAGTCGGGGCTTCGCATTGCCTATTCAGCCATTACCTGGGGCGGCAACGATGCACAGGCCATTACCGACATTGCCGCGACGGGCTTCAAGGGTATCCAGTTACGGGCCAATTCGTTTGGCCCCTACCGCGCAAAACCCTCCGAATTGAAGGCCATGCTGGACCAGCACGGTTTACAACTTGCCATGTTTTCGAGTGGTAATGTTGAAATCGATCCGGCCAAGTTCCAGAGCACGATCGATCAGCACGTGGCCCACGCCAGTTTTGTGAAAGCACTGGGCGGTTCGGCCATTCAGCTTACCAACTCAGCCCGGCCTAAAGACCGGCTTCCGACCACCGACGAGTTGAAACGGCTGGCTACGGTGATGAATGAGATTGGCAAACAAACGGCTGATCTGGGTGTGCAGGCCGTTTACCACAACCATATGCACCAGTTGGGCGAAACACCCGCCGAAGTCGATGTGATTGTTCAGGCCATGAACCCGAAAGCCATTCGCCTGCTTTTAGACATTGCTCACTACAAACAGGGCGGTGGGCAACCCGAACTGGCCATTGTGCAGTATCAGGATATCCTTCATTCGCTGCACTTAAAAGACACCATGTCGCCCCTGTCCGATCGGCCAGGCACGCCCAACGCGTATAAGTTCGTGGAACTTGGCCGAGGCAACGTGAACGTACCTGCGGTGTTTAAAGCCCTCAAAACCATTAAGTTTAACGGATGGGGCATCATTGAATTAGACGGCATACCCGACCCAGGCCGCACCGCCTTACAGTGCGCACAAACCAATAAAGAATACATCACACAGACCCTCAAATTCCCGATTTAAACTAGTTCATAGTGTATGACTAACAGACGCGATTTTCTTAAAACATCAGCCGGAGCCGTCGGTTTGGCAGGCTTGGGCACGAGCTTTTCAGCCAGCAGCTACGCACGTATTCTTGGCTCAAACGAGCGGGTGCGCGTTGGCGTAATTGGCTTCTCAGACCGGTTCCGTCAATCCCTTTCGCCCGCTTTTGCCGACCATGCGAAAGAGCTTAACTTCTCCTTTGTTGGCGTTTCTGACCTCTGGAGCCGCCGCCGCGACGAAGCCAAGGCGTACCTCACCGGTAAAGGTTGGGCCGATGCCAACAACTTCGCCATGTGCCGCAACAATGACGAACTGCTCGATCGGAAAGATATCGACGCTGTTATCATCAGTACCGCCGACTTCCAGCACGCGATTCACTGCGCCGATGCCGTAGAATCGGGCCGGGATGTATACGTGGAGAAACCCTTTGCCGAATCGATGGAGGATGCGCGCAAAGCGTTGAAAGCCGTTGAAAAATCGAAGAAAATTGTTCAGGTTGGTTCGCAGCGCCGGTCAGCCCCGAACTACCATGCCGCCAACGACTTCATCAAATCCGGCAAATTCGGTGATGTAACGATGGTGGAGATGACCTGGAATGTAAATCAGCCGGGTCGCTGGCGCCGGCCCAAATTGGTATCAGAAATCCGTCAGGAAGATACCGACTGGAAACGCTTCCTGTTAAACCGACCTGCCGAAGCGTGGGACCCACGTAAATACCTGGAATACCGGTTATTCTACCCCTACTCGTCGGGCATTCCGGGTCAGTGGATGTCGCACCAAATCGATACCGTTCACTGGTTCAGCGGATTGGATCACCCCCGGTCGGTGGTAGCCAATGGTGGTGTATATGTCTGGAAAGATGGCCGGGTTAACCCCGATACGTTCACGGCAGTATTCGACTACGGCCCGGACAACGACAAGAACAAGGGCTTCCAGGTGATGTATTCGTCGAGGATGCACAACGAGGCAGGTGGCACTAAAGAGTACTACTACTCGAATGGTGGCATGATTAACCTCGACACCAACAAAATCACCTCGGAAGGCGGTTTACAGGCTAATTTTGCCAAAGAGATGGGGATGCAGCCAAACTTACTGGCCTCGCAGACACTATCGCAGGGCCCAAAAATCGAGACCAGCGCCAATACCGGCGGCGACCCTATGACGTCGTTTCACATGCGGAATTGGATGGAATGTGTTCGCAGTCGGAAAGAGCCAAATGCACCTGCTCGCGTCGGCTTCAACCACTCGGTAGCCAACATCATGGCGACCAAGGCGTTACATACGGGCAAGCGCGTTACCTGGGATGCCGGGAAAAGCGATATCGTGGTAGCGTAGATGAGGAATAAAGGTTTCAGGTCTGAAACCTCTCAGACCTGAAACTTGACACTTACTCCACTTCCAATACCTCCAGAATATCCATCAACGCCCCGAAGTCACGGCTTCCGGGGCGTTCTTCGTTTCCACCAGCCAGCGCAATGCCCGCAATGGGCAACTCGGCCAGGATCGTCTGAATGGTAGCAGCTTCAAAGCCAATGCCCAACAGCACCGCATGACGGCTCGCCACTTGTTTGAGGGCAGCCTGTAACTCATCGTCGATATGAATGATCGACTGGCTTTCGAGTAGCAGATAGTCGATTCCGGGCAGGGCCGTACCAGCCACCGCGTCGAGTTGCTCCAGCGACATTCCTGTCAGATCAACACGTAACATGAGGGGTTTACCCATTGTGCTGAGATAGGGCAACAGGGCTACCTCATCCACCTGCAACACATCGGGTTGGTACTCAGCCAGCAGTTGCTCGATCTGTTCGGGATCGGCACTCGCCGTTTCGCCAACAATCTGAACACCAGCCACCCACCCCCTGATTTCATTGAACCGAGCCGGCTCGATATAATCAGGGCTGGTGCTATCCATGGAGAAACCAAGCAGATCGACGCCCATGCCCGCGCAATAGCGGGCATCGCTGAGGTTGGTAATGTTCGATATTTTGACGGTTGTCTGAAGGGCCATACGTACCTGTGCTAACTTAATTTGGAGGGGCGAAAGTAGCACACGTAGCTGTAAATTGGGTCATTGAAGACTGGGGGAATTAGGTAATGTGGACTCATCCCGCCTGTGCCCGCTTCAGTATACTACCCAGGAAGCTACCCACGAAAGTCAGGCCCAGCGTTCCATACAGACTAAACGCTTCTACTTCCCGATCCACACTCGACTCGGCCGGGCCAACCACGAAGGTATAGCCAATCCAGATCAGCAGGACCTGCAACATAGCCAGCACCCAGCCTTTACGCGGCTCGGCAAAGCCGATGGCCCCTGCCGAAAACGCCGCCAGCAGGTAGGGCCAGTGAATAACGGGACTATGTTTGATCACGTATAAAAGTACCAGCGCGTTGACAAGCGTTAACCCGGCATGGATCAGCGACGACCGATTGACAAACCCGGTTTGAACCGGCGCGGGCGTACCCAGCATCACCTGCGCTGCCGCCACCATCGAATCAGCCTTGGCCAGGTCCTGTTCCGCTTCGGTAGGTTGGCCGGTTTGTTGCCGGGTTAGCCCGCGCCAGTGATAGGCTTCGGCACTGCCTCCGTGGAAAATAGCTTTGTCGAAGTCCTGAAAAGCCGTTGAATAATCGCCGCGTTCATAGTGAATCTGACCCGTTTCCAGATGCAGGTCGGCAATTGTATCATCATAGCTCTTCGCCAGGTCCAGGTTCGTCAGGGCGGCCTCTGTGTCGCCCAGCTTGCGGTAAATCCGGGCCCGGTAGAGGTACGCTACCCCCAACTTTGGCTGCGATTCGATGGCGTGATTAAAGTAGGCCAGCGCCGCCGCAAACTGGTCGTTTTCAAACAGCGTGATGCCTTCGCGGAGCTGATCAGCCTGTTTTTCGGCAGTGCTGCGCTGGTCAGCGTAGTACTTAAGGTAAATGATGTAGCCCGTAAAAGAGAGCACCGTGAGCAGTTCAAGCATACAAAATCAGGTCTGCATGGATAACTCGTAGCCAGGCCATTTTGTGCCTGTAAAAAGGGATTCGGACAGGCAGCCAATCGTTTTCTATGAGTTCACCGACCGAAACAAGGAGACCCGGCTGGTTATCGCCTTCTTGAGGGAAGCACTTGTCTACTACCTGACACCCGATTTAAACCCGCCACTTTGATGATCCGCCTGAGCCTGCTCCTGATTCTGCTGGGACTTTGTAAAATGGCTGCTGCCCAACGTGTGCTTATCCAGACGGCAGCGCGTTCGCCACAAACCGAATTTGCGGGCAAACAGCTTGCCAACGCCCTGATCGGTAGCCATTACACCCTGGCCACGGCCAACGTACCTGCCGATTTCGTCATTCAACTGGCCCCCGTCAACCCACAGTTGGGTGCGGAAGCGTACACCATCGACGTGGCAAAAAATCAGCTTACCATCACCGGTGGCGACGCTCGTGGCCTGATCTATGGAAGCCTGTCGGTAGCCGAAGACATTCAGAATGGCGTTGCGCCCCAGAAGATTACCGCCCGGCGTGAGCGGCCCCATCTGGCGCTTAGGGCCATTAAGTTCGATTTGCCGTGGGACACCTACCGCCATAGCTACGCCCTGGATCTGCACTACGACACATGCCGGGATACCCTATACTGGAAAGCATTTCTGGACATGATGGCCACCAACCGGTTCAACGCCCTGAGCCTCTGGAATCTACACCCGTACACGTTCATGATCAGGCCTACGAATTTCCCAGCAGCCACGCCGTTCAATGAGCAGCAACTGGCTGAGTGGCAAACGCTGTTCAGAAGCATTTTCAGGATGGCGAAAGAACGGGCGATCGACACGTACCTGATTCCGTTCAATATTTTTACCAGCCCTGAATTTTCGAAGGCCTACAACGTCAACCCGGCGGTGAACAACCTGGAACACCGGCATTTTATCGATGGGGATACCTCGGCCATTGTCAAACGCTACACGCGGGAATGTGTAACGCAGGTGCTCAACGAATACCCCGACCTGACCGGTTTCGGGCTGACGCTGGGCGAAGGCATGGGCGGCATGACGCCCCAGCAACGCGAAGACTGGATGACGGCCACCATCATCGAAGGGATGCGGCTGGCAAATCGAAAAACTAAACTTATTCACCGCATCCCGTTTTCGAGCACCACGGGTTCGTTGGGGATTACGAGCGTCGATACCGAAAAGCTGACCCGGAAATCAATTGAACGCGAAGGAGGCCTGGATTTTATCGACGGGCCAGTCTGGGCCGATTTGAAGTACAACTGGTCGCACGCCCATTCTACGCCTACGCTGGTGAAAGTACATGGCGGCAAATTGTACGACACCTATTTCAGCCCCAACCCCACTGCCTACAAGATTACGTGGACGGCTCGAAACGAAGATTTTTTCTGCCTGCGCTGGGGCGTTCCCGATTTTGTCAGAACGCACATTATGACCAATAATCAGGCATATGTGGGTGGGTATTTTTTAGGATCCGAAACCTACATTCCTGCTAAAGATTACTTCACCAAACCTGGTGGTCCGGTCGCGTGGAAATACGCTTTTGAACGGCAGTGGCTGTTTTACAAGCTCTGGGGCCGAATACTCTACAATCCCGAAACGCCCGATGCGGTCTTTAACGCCGAATTTCTCAGGCGGTACGGGCCGTCGGCCAGTCGGTTGCTGGAAGCCTACGCGCTGGCTTCGGCAACGCCCCTGCGGCTGGCCTCGGCGTTTGATTTCACCTGGGATTTCTCGCTCTACAGCGAAGGTATGATGGCACACGACGAGGCAAAGAACGTTTCTTATATCTCTGTCAACCAGCAGATTACCCAACCCACGCTCGACCCGGATTATGTATCGGTCATCGATTACGTGAAAGCGATGCTGGCCAACGGCACGTTTGCAGACACAAAAATGACCCCGCCCCTGCTGGCCGGCAAGCTGGAAGCCGATTGCCGCAAGGCATTGGAACTGGTGAAGCCTATCCAGACAACCGGTAACCGGTCGTTACAGTATGAAGTGGCCGACGTGAAAGCGTGGGCTAATCTGGGGCTGCATCTGGCCGAGAAACTGCGGGGAGCCGTAGCCCTGCAAACCTACCGTACTACCGGCAAAGAAGCCTCAAAACGGGCGGCAGTTCAACACCTGAAACTGGCCCTCCGGTACTGGGACGAGGTGGTTGCCATAACCCGCCCGTTGTACAATGACATGCCACTGGTACACCTGAGCGAACAGAAAAGTGGCACGCCAGCCCAAAACGACAAACTTCGTTTTCACTGGGAAAAGCTTCGGCCAAAAGTTGCCGAAGACGTTGCCACCGCCGAAGGGGCGCAATCCGATTCGGGGAAGTAACGAGAGCTTCATTTGGCCGGGATCAGTTTACTGGCAAAATCCTGAAAACGAACATCACCTAACTCCTTTTTAGTCAATAGTTTATACGGCCTTAATTTGGTAGCCTGCCCCGGTGCATCATAATCAAACTTCTGGAGCGAAATAGTGTGTAACCACCAGTCGGGCCGTTTCGGGTCGAACTCGAAGGTGATGACCTGTGTCGTTTTTTCGCCAAGGCCGTAGGTGCTTACGAACGAAAACAGATTGCTGTTGAAGACCACTTTAACGAACGGATCGACGAGCGAACCACCGCCGCAGGTTGTGCAGCGCAGCACCTGATCGTTATACACCGCATTACGCAGTTGACCGTTTGGTTGATACAGAAGCAGAATGACCCGCCGGGCAAGGCCACCGGGCGGATCGCCGGGCTGATGCTGGGTACGTTGCGCCACCAGCACCACATCGGGCCGCTTATCGTTGTTCACGTCGCCCACATAATGGCGTTCATACCGATATACGCCCGGCGTTTGGCCAATATGCCGTTGATAGAGCGCAATGGAATCGGCGGTGAGTGGTACGCGCCCCTGCCCGCTCGATGGCGTCGGCAACGTACCCGGCAGTAGCAGAACCAGGCAAGCGCGAAGCCAATTCACCCAGTTGACGGGCTGTCTATCAATGATCATTTATGACTATTTTAAAAACGCTAACGTTGTATTTTTCAACTCATCAAAGCCCATAATCGCTCATTTCGGTGCCCGCTTCACCAGTTCGTCGCGCTTGAGCGTCAGTTGGCGACCGGCGGGTTTACCATTGCGATAGGTAATCACGCGAAGGGTCACATTTCCCTCGGGAATCAGCAGCGGTTTGGTGTAACGGGGGCTATATCGGCCGGGCATGGTATCGTCGATCGAGTAGTAGGTATCGGTGCCGGGGAGTTCACTATCGAGCATGGCAGTCAGTTTATTGTCGGCCAGTGCGGTGGTTACGATGGGGTCGTAGGCAGCGCGGGAATAATTGATATTGGCGTGTTCAGCGCGTTCCATCTGTGCCTCCAGCCGGGGAATAAAACCTGCCCAGTCGCGGCGATTGCGGGGCGTCCAGAATACTTCAGCCAATGCCCAGGCGCGTGGGTACGTCATGTACTCAATGTGGCTCATCGTGGGGGCCTGCTCGCTCCATAGGTTTCCCTGCCCGCCCAGAATCCGGGTAGAATCAACGCCTGCGGGAACGGGTTCAAAGCTGTAGCAGGTTTTCAGGCGCAGGCTGGCGTAGATGCGAGGTTCCAGCGTAGGGTCGCTCTGCATGTAATCGAGGTAGGCGAAGGTACTTGGCGTCATGACAACATCATGGCCATTTTTCGCCGCTTCGATGCCGCCTTTCATCCCGCGCCAGCTCATTACGGTCGCACTCGGCGACACGCCACCTTCCAGAATCTCGTCCCAACCCAGAAACTTTTTGCCTTTGGCATTGATGATCTGCTCAATGCGCTTCATGAAATAGCCCTGCAACTCCTCTACTTTGGTCATGCCTTCCTTCTGCATCAACGCCTGACAGCCAGCGTCTTTTGCCCAGTAACCGTGGTAACATTCGTCACCGCCCGCATGGATGTACTGACCGGGAAATAACGCAGCCACTTCCCCAAATACCTTATCCAAAACAGCGTATACCTTTTCGTCTGATGGATTCAATGTATTGTCGACCAGCATCTTGAACGTCCCGTTGCCGTACCACTCTGAAAACTGGGTGCCGGGGTTCACACGGATGGATGTGTCTTTGGTACACGACAGTTCGGGATAAGCCGCCAGCATAGCCATGCTATGGCCAGGTACGTCGATTTCGGGCACGATCGTAACGTGGCGGTCCTGGGCATAGCGTACTACCTCCCGAATCTCGTCCTGCGTGTAGAACCCACCATACGTAGCTGGCTCGCCCGGTTTTGGGTTGGGCCGATCGCCGTAATGCCCGTCACGCGGGACGCGCCAGGCACCAACGCTGGTCAGGCGGGGTAACGACTTAATCTCGATGCGCCAGCCGTTATCGTCGGTCAGGTGCCAGTGTAACGTATTGATTTTGAACTGCGCCAGTTGATCGATGTAGCGCATGACCTCTTCTTTTGTGAAGAATGACCGGCTCACGTCGAGCATCACCCCCCGCCAGCCAAAGCGCGGACGATCCATAATCTGTACGGCTGGCACCTGTAGTAGAGCGGGCGGCGCGGCGGTTGGCTGGGTACGTTCCAGCGGGAGTAGTTGCAACAGCGTTTGGGTACCATAAAACAGCCCGGCTGGCTGATTGGCGGCGATTACAACGCCTCTGGGGCTGCTACTGAGCCGGTATCCTTCACGGCCCAGCGTTGCGTCGGGCGAGGTATTCAGCACCAGGGCGATGACATTGGCGGGCGTACTTTTCGCCGGTTTACTCACCAATGAAAAGCTGGTTTGCGCGGCTAACTGGTTCGCCAGCAGCGCCGCCACCGTGGCCGATTCGGGTTTGGTGTAGGTAATAACCGTGGCCTTATTCAGTGCAAACTGGCCCGTCTGTATCTGCACCAAAACAGGGTTCGGAATGAGGTGAACAGGACGCTGAGCGTGAGCGGCTAACCCTGCCGCCAGACAGGCAGCGAAAAACAAGAAACGCATGAAGTTCGAGATCAGGTGAGCATACTACTCCTTAGTATACGCTACGCAAGATACGTAAAAGCGGCTCAGGAGGCGTCTCCTACCCGCGGCGTCCCGGTCGGCTAGTCTGTGAATTAGTTAAGCTGCATTCCAACCTTTTGCGGTCCTGGCTGCACGTTGTCCTGAACGTTAAACCAAACCAACGCCATGACTAAGTTGCTGCTTCCTTTCTGCTTCGCGCTGATTACACTCCTATCGGCCTGCACCAAAACTACCGTTGACCCTACGGTTCCAACCGAAACCGCTCAGGTACGTCAGGCACGCCAGTGGTTAACAGCCCAGCCCAAATGGGTTGTTGCCAAAGCCAGCCAAAATAACAGCGTGTATTACCAGCGCGGTGTTCAGCAGGTTGGCGAGGTTGATATGGAGGTCGAATGGCTCCGGTTTCTACCCGAAAACCGGTTTGAGGTTCAGCTACTGGGCGACGCTCAACCCACAGCACTTTTCTACAGAATAGACGATAAGACAAACGAGCTTATCGTGTCAGAAACAGCCGATTTTAAAAAGCTGCTGGACTGGCGTACTAAAATTGATAACATTCACGACAAAAGCGTCGACCTTTTCATTCGTGAGGGTGACGACGATCTAATAACGCTGACCCTAGAGCCGTAAGCGTGCTGCATAAACACAGGATTTATTCGTGGACGCCCAATCTGTATCTGTTTCAGTGAAATACAGATTGGGCGTCCACGAATAAATCCTGTGTTTACTATGAGGTCATGGCGTTGAGCAACGTACCTGGCAGGGCCGATTCGGGGAAGGCCTGGAAACAGATGGGGCGCGTGAACCGGTAAATTGCACCGGTCCCGACCGAGGTGCTCCGGCTGTCGGTGGTGGCGGGGAATGGGCCGCCGTGGACCATCGCATGGTTTACTTCAACACCAGTAGGAAAGCCGTTGAACACCAGTCGGCCTACTTTCATCGTCAGTATGTCGATCAGGTCGGCGTATTCGGCGAGGTCGGCTTCGGTGCCGTGGATGGTAGCGGTGAGGTGGCCTTGCAGATTTCGGGCAAACGCCAGTATCTCCGCCTTCGATTCAGCCACAACACCCACCGTCGACGGGCCAAACACTTCTTCTGATAGTTCGGGATGTTGTAAGGCGCTGGGTACGTTGGTCAACAGCAGATGCGGTTGTACACCGTCGCCAGTCCATTGGGCTGTGGCCTGCGTGCCCGCAATAGCCCTCAGGCGCGTAATTCCTTTCTGATAGGCTTGTTTGATGCCTTCCGTCAGCATGGCTCCGCAGGTAATAGCCGCCAACTGACGGTCGAGTTCATCCGTAAAATCGGTATGGCCGCTTTCCAGTACAAACAGGCCGGGATTGGTGCAAAACTGCCCGACTCCCTGCGTCACCGAAGCAGCAAAGCCAGTGGCTAACGCGGTTTTGTTCTGCTCGAGGGCACCCGGCAGAAAGAAAACGGGGTTTGTACTGCCCATTTCGGCATATACCGGAATCGGCTCGGGACGACGAACGGCCAGATCATACAGGGCTTTCCCGCCCCGATACGAGCCGGTGAAACCAACCGCTTTGATGAGCGGATGCTGCACCAGACTTTCGCCAACGCGGTGGGTAGCTCCCTGCAACAGCGAAAAAACCCCGGCAGGCAAGCCCGATTTTTCCAAAGCTTCCGCAATCGTACGACCAACCAGTTCGCAGGTGGCGGGGTGCGCCGGATGTGCCTTGAAGACTACGGGGCAACCCGCCGCCAGAGCCGAAACGGTATCGCCCCCGGCCACGGAAAACGCCAGCGGAAAATTACTGGCCCCAAAAACGGCCACTGGCCCCAGCGCGATCTGCATCTGATGGAGCATGGCTGGCTCTCCGTTCGCTTGCTTCACCGCCTGCAATGGGCTGCTGATCGGGTTAATCCAGGCGTCGTTGCGGATAAACTCGGCGAATAGGCGAAGTTGCCCCACAGTGCGGCCGCGCTCCCCTTCGAGGCGGGCAATTGGCAGGGCCGACTCCTGCGAAGCGGTCTCGATGAGTTGTGGTCCCAATGCCAGGATACCTTCGGCAATGGCTTCCAGGAAATCGGCCCGTTGCGCGCCCGATGTTTTGCGATACGTCCAGAATGCTTCGTCGGCCAGTTTAACCGCCTGCTCAATTTCAGACCCGGTTGCCTCGTAAAACACCGTGCTCGTGGGCTGGTTGTTATGTGGTGTGTATGCCTGAAACTGCTCCAGGCCTTCCCACGAGCTTTCACCGCCAATCCATTGTTTTCCAGTAAGTTGCATATTTCTTAGTCATTCATTGTCATTGGTGGTCATTGGTGGTCATTGGTTGTAAGACAATAAATGACTACCAATGACCACACAATGACCACAAATGACGTTTTGTTTATTCGACCCAGTTGACGAGTGATCCAATTCCTTCGATGGCAATCGTGATGTGATCAGCCGACTGAAGTGTAAAGGTATTCGGTGGAACAATGCCCGTACCAGTCATGAGGAAAACACCCGCCGGAAAACTACATTCCCGGAACAGGAACGACACCAGCTCAGTATGGCTCCGCTTCATCTGATTAAGCTGGATACGCTGCGAAAAAACAACTTCGCCCGCCCGTTCGATTTGCAGGCTTATCCATGTTTCGGGCGCGATGGGTTGCCCAGGTACGTACAGGCAGGGCCCCAGGCTGGCACAACGGTCGTAGCTCTTCGCCTGTGGCAGATAGAGCGGGTTTTCGCCTTCAATACTCCGTGAACTCATATCGTTGCCCGCCGTGTAGCCCACAATCTTACCCGATGAGGTGATAAACAACGTCAACTCAGGCTCAGGTACGTCCCAGGTGGAGTCGCGCCGGATCCGGACGGAGTCGTTGGTACCGACCGTGCGCTGCGCCGATGCTTTGAAAAATAGCTCCGGGCGTTCGGCATCGTACACTTTATCGTAGAAGGTATCCCCGCCCGATTCTTTCGACTCGTCCATGCGGGCGTCGCGGCTGCGCAGGTACGTTACCCCCGAAGCCCACACTTCCTGACTCTGGATGGGCGGCAGAATAGGCTGGATGTTGGTTAGCCAATCGGTGTTTTTCAGTTCGGCATCGTCGCTGTTGAAATCGGCCGTTGCTTCTTCAAAGAGGGTATCCCGGTTGATGTAGGCGTCCCAATCGGTTGGACGGATCTGTTTAAACTGCCCTTCCGATTCAAGGACGATGCCGTTGGCGGTGCGGTATATTCTCATGGGTAAATAAAGGAGGCGTATGCAACTGAGTTCACTCGCAAAGGTCCGATTCGGCGCTGACATACTCATCTACCCCGGCACCGAAACTATTCGGGGTTCCGGGCTCGTTACCTAACTTTGTACCAGTAATCATCTGTCTGGCTGACGTTCACCGGGCAGACACCCATTAAACAGTTACCATCGCCGGGCTTTGAACCCGGTCAGATACCATGAGCAAACACGGACGAATCCTGGTCGCGATGAGCGGCGGGATCGACTCTTCGCTGGCAGCGGTAATGCTGCACGAAGAAGGCTACGAGGTCATCGGCATGACCATGAAAACCTGGGACTACGCCTCGTCGGGCGGGACCAAAAAAGAGACCGGCTGCTGTAGCCTCGACTCGATCAACGATGCCCGCAACATCTCGGTGAGCCTGGGTTTCCCGCACTACATTCTCGATATCCGCAACGAATTCGGCGATGCCGTCATCGACCATTTCACGGGCGAATACCTGGAAGGACGGACACCGAACCCCTGTGTTCTTTGTAACACGCACATCAAGTGGGACGCCCTGCTCCGCCGCGCCGACCGCCTTGACTGTGAGCACATTGCTACGGGCCACTATGCGCACATCCGGCAAGACCAGACCGAAGGGGCATCGAACGGCAGGTACGTTATTTCGAAGGGAGTTGACACGCTGAAAGATCAGTCGTATGTCCTTTGGGGGGTTTCGCAGGAGAGCCTTGCCCGGACAAAACTGCCGCTGGGTAATCTGAAAAAATCGGAGATCCGGCAAATGGCAACCGACCGCGGGTTCATAGAACTTGTTACTAAGTCGGAGTCGTACGAGATTTGCTTTGTGCCTGACAATGACTATCGGGGCTTCCTGAAACGCCGTGTTCCCACGCTGGAAGCCGAAGTAGCGGGTGGTAATTTCATTATGGAAAGTACCGGCAAGGTGGTTGGCAAGCATGAAGGCTATCCGTTCTATACCATCGGGCAGCGGAAAGGACTAGGCATTGCGCTGGGCCATCCGGTGTTCGTGACGGAGATTCGGAAAGACACCAACGAAGTGATTCTTGGGTTGGATAAAGACCTGTACCGCAACGGCATGATGGTGAGCAAACTGAACCTTCAAAAATACGCCACCCTCGACGAGCCGCTACAAACCGTGACGAAGGTTCGCTACAAAGACCCGGGTACGTCGGCCACGATTACGCAAACGGGTACCGATCAGATCGAAGTGCGTTTCGATGAAGGTGTTTCGGCGATTGCGCCGGGTCAGGCCGCCGTTTTCTACGAAGGCGATGATGTTGTTGGCGGCGGCTGGATCATGAAGAGTTTCAACCAAAATTAAAGAGTGAAAGAGAGAATGCGTGAAAGAGTGAAAGGTTGCTTACGCCGGTTTTTGATCGGGCGTAAGCAACCTTTCACTCTTTCACGCATTCTCTCCTTCACTCATTTCCTACTATGCTCCTTACCGAATGCCCGCGCGATGCGATGCAGGGACTGACGCACTTTATTCCGACGGCAGACAAGATTCGCTATTTGAATGCCCTGCTGCAGGTGGGCTTCGATACGCTTGATTTTGGGTCGTTTGTGTCGCCTAAAGCGGTTCCTCAAATGCAGGACACCGCCGACGTGCTGGCCGGGCTCGACCTGAGCACTACCCAAACGAAACTGCTGGCGATCGTTGCCAATCAGCGCGGGGCCGAGCAGGCCGTAGGCTACGAGGCCATCAGGTACGTTGGTTTCCCGCTGTCGGTGTCCGAAACCTTTCAGCAGCGTAATACCAACAAATCGATTCAGGAAGCTCTTGTCGATGTGGCGGCGATACACGCTCTTTGCCAGCAGGCCGATAAAGAATTGGTCGTTTACCTGTCAATGGGCTTTGGCAATCCCTACGGTGATTTGTATAGCCCCGAGTTGGTGATCGACTTCACCAGCCGACTTGCCGATCTGGGCATCCGCCACATCGTTCCGTCTGACACGGTTGGTACGGCTACCCCGGAGACCATTACGCTCCTGTTCGACTCGCTTGCTGATGCGTTTCCGTTGTATTCATTCGGCGCTCATTTGCACGCCCTTCCCGGCGAAGCACCCGCTAAAGTGCGTGCAGCCGTGCGGGCTGGAGTGAAGCGACTTGATGGCGCGATAGGCGGACTGGGAGGCTGCCCGATGGCCGCTGATACGCTGACGGGAAACCTGCCAACGGAAGAGATTGTGGCCACACTGGGTACGTTGGGCATCGAAACGGGACTTGATATGGCGGCGTTTTCGAGGGCGATCCAACTATCCCGCGACATCATGTAGGCTCGTTTCCTACCTGATTCAGGAAGAAGCAAGGCATTATGTCGGCTTACATGAACATAGTCTGAATCTCTTCTTTCACCGCCCGAAGCGCGTCGGCTGTTGGCTGGCGGTCACGCTGGATGATCCGTTCAAAAATTCGCTTCGACAGGTCGATGGCGGGCGCGTCGGGGTGAATGTCGCCGCTGGCCTGGTTGATCAGCGTTGTCACATCATTCATCGCGTTTTGCACCTGATCCCAGACGGTCTGGCTCATGTATACCTGCTGCGAGAGGTTGTGGTTGTATTCATCCCGAATATCGCGCAGGAGGAGTTGTTGCAGTTCGAGGGCCGAGTCGGCTGAACCACCGAGGCGCAGGAGCATGTTATTCGGGCTGATGCGTTCCAGGAAAAGTACCATTCGCTCGTAGGCTTGTAGGCGAATGGGAATTACATTTTCGCTGTATCGCTGTTTCACTTCATTCTGATGACGGGCGGCCTCACGCTCCAGCAGCAATTTAACGGTTAGATACATACCGTATAACACCAGCGCTGCCGGGACAAGAAGTTTGATTAGATCGCTCAGGACGGTCATTTTTTCGTAGTTTAGTCGTTAATTAACTGGCAGAGCCACCGCTCGCCGACCCATTTATGGTAGTTGCCCCTGTTCAGATTCTTCCCGAAGCACGTGCCCGGATTATTGACACGCTTACAACGCAAAAAATTCCGGCTGAGTATGGTCTACGAGTCGGGGTAAAGGGAGGTGGTTGTGGTGCATCGTGGCTGTTAGGCTTTGATTTGCCTGGCCCGACCGACGAGATTTACGCCATTGACGGAGTCCGTGTAATCATCGACAAACGTCATTTACTGTACGTTCTGGACGCCACCATTGGGTTCGAACAAACAGAGGCGGGGAACGGGTTTGTTGTGGATCGTGGCAGTGACCTTAAATAATGGCACGATTTTAGGTCACAATGCCCGATAAGTACCTATTTGATTTCGTACGCGCCTGTGGTTTTTATAGAACGTCATATCTTTTTGTTGTTAGCGATCGTCGCCTGTTGCGCGTCGGTTTTGTGTTATACTTTTCTGGAAAGCAATGCACCTGGAGCTACTGACGAGCAATATGTTACCTCCATTCAGGAGCGTATCAAAAGCGAAACAAAACAGAGTGCCAACGAGCTGAACCAGCTTAAAGAACGAGTGGCAAATGCGCCAAATTATACCTTTAATTCGCTAAGCCAGCCTACGAAATATCCTTATTTTATCTTCAGGAATAAACGCCTGCTGTACTGGGCCGACAACCGGTTTATTCCTGATTATGCGCGAATTGCCGCTGTTCGTTATCCCAGGCTAGTTGATTTTGACCAGGGTCGGTTTATCGTTAGTCATGAGCGCACGTATCGAAAACGCGACACCCTCGATGTGTTCTCGCTGATTATGGTGTACCGGCAATACACCACGACGAACCCGTTTTTGCAATCGGGCTACAACCCCAGCCTTTTTTCACTCGATCCGCTATCATTAACCACAAAAAAAGGAGCCGCGTACCAGAACGTATACGATTCGACACCCGTCTTCCTGTTTTCGGTCACGCCGCCTAGAGTAGATCCATTTCGGAACCGGTCAACGCCAGTTAACACGGTAATTCTGGCCACGCTTGCCGTCCTGTTTCTGGGTCTTTATGTGATTCGTCGATTAAGGTGGGCGGCTCGGGTACGTCAGTACGAAGTGGGCTTTCTGTGGCTATCAGGTTACCTATTGTTGCTTAGAGGCGTAATGCTTTACGTAGGGGTGCCTTACCTATTCATTGAGAATGACCTTTTCAGCGCCAAGTATTACGCCTCATCGGAAGTAGCACCCTCACTCGGCGACCTGATGCTCAATGGCATAGCCCTGTTGATTGTCGCCTTCTATATCGTCAACAATTTTTACCGTTCCCGGACCTATAACCGCCTCATTCACCTGCCTGCCTGGTCCTGGGCGGTGCTCTCTATCATACTGGTTGTTTTAAGTCACTCGGTTTATTTTGCCTGTTTCAGCCAGTTGAATGCGCTGTATGAAAAGTCGCAGTATACCCTTGATCTGGCTTTAAGCATCGAGTTTTCTCTGTTGAAGATTGCGAGCCTGTTTTTCTTCATCACGCTGTCGATGATCTATTTTCTGGTTCAGCATATTTTGGCCAGCCTCTTTATCCGGTTCAATCAGCGGTTTTTGTACGGAGTAATCTTATTCCTGGTCGGCACGTTACTGAGTGTTGGCCTGGTCACCGTTTTCATCAATACCAGATTTGAGCCGCTATACCTGTTGAATAGCGTTTATTTTCTGGCCCTCTACCTAAGCCGGTTTCCCCGATTTCTCTACACATTTCGCTACAAGACATCGCTGTACTTTTTCCTTGGAAGCTTTGTCTGCGCCTTCACAGCAGCTAGTGTGGTATATCGCCAACAGATACGCGAAGACCTGCTCGCTAAACAGGAGGTGGGAAAAACGCTGCTGGCCGAAAACGACGAGTACGGCGAACTATTACTCCATAAAGCCCAGGGGTTCATTAATAATGATCCTGATATTCGGCGAGCCTTTCAAACCAATACGCTTCCATTTCGTCGTGAGCGAATTCAGGAACGGATAAAGCACCTTCATCTCGACAAGTATTTCGATAAATATGATACCGAAGTATCTTCCTTCGACTTGGGGGGAACGCCGCTCGACGCCAGTGAAAATCCGGCATCACTAAGCGGCTATGTAGCTAATTTCCAACAAGCTAAGTTTAAGACGAAGTATAACAATCTCTTCTTCATCAATGAGGTCGGTAATAAGTTTGTCAAAGAATATGTCGATTTTATTGATATCCGTGATATTGATAGCACCATTGTAGGCTATGTGGTACTGGATCTGAAGCTTCGGAAAGAACCACCTAGTTCGGTGTATCCTGCCTTGCTGGTCAATGACCGACTGGTACAGTCGCCCAAGATGCAGCAATATAGCCACGCGGTCTATGAACGGGCTTCTGGCTCACGCGCTCCGCAGTTGACGCATATTACCGGGGCGTATAACTACGAGCGAAAAATGCCGAACAGTGATCTGTCAAACCCTATCCTTTACGAGACCGGCATTATCAAAGAAGGGTTTAGTCATTTAGGCATACGGGGCACTAACGGGCGCACACTCGTTGTATCGTCGCCAGCCTATACCTATGGCAGCGTATTCCCTAATTTCTCCTTTCTGTACCTTATTCTGGTGCTGTCGGTCATTATAGTCATCATTCTTTATTCGGTTCAGTACGGCTTTTCGCGGTTCAGCATCAACTACTCAACCCGTATTCAAATCTTATTGAACCTGGCGTTCTTTCTGCCCCTTTTGCTTGTGGTTGTCATCATTCTGGGGGTTATAAGTGGCAACTACGTCAGCAACCAGGAAGCGAGCTACGTCAGTAATACGAAAAATATCGCGGCCAACTTTCAGGCCTATCTCGATGAGCATGTACGGAAGGTGCGCAGCAAAGAAGCGATGGAGCAGGAGTTGGAAACGATTGCCCGCGACGCCGATATTGACATTAACCTGTTTGACACGGCTGGCCGACTCTACAGCACTACCCGCAAGTTGATGTACGAAAGCGGGCATCTGTCGCCATACATCAATCCCACGGCTTTTATTCACATTGCCGAAGACAAAGAAAACCAGGTACTCTTAAACGAATCGCTGGGAACGAAGCAGTTCAGTACGGCTTATGCGGGCATCAAATCGTTCAATGGGCAGTTGATGGGCATCCTGAGCGTACCCTATTTCGATGCCCGCCCCGAACTTGACCGACAGTTGCTCGAGGTGATTTCATCGGCGCTGAGTGTCTTCACGGCGCTATTCCTGCTGTTCCTGATCTTGTCTTATTTTGCCTCCAGCAGCATTACAAAGCCACTTCGGATCATGACTCAGAAGATTCGGCGTACTAGCCTCGACCGGCTCAACCAAACAATCGAGTGGCATTCAGACGATGAGATTGGCGCACTAGTGAAAGAATATAACCGGATGCTGACCAAGCTGGAAGAGAGTAAGTTCTCGCTGGCGCAGAGCGAAAAACAATCGGCCTGGCGGGAGATGGCCAAGCAGGTTGCGCACGAAATAAAGAACCCCCTCACGCCCATGAAACTTACGTTGCAGCAATTACAGCGTACGTTGCCCGGCACCAACCCTGTTACCGACAAAGCCGTAAGCCGAACCCTTGATTCGTTGCTCGACCAGATTGATAACATCAGCGACATTGCCACGTCTTTCTCTGATTTCGCCAACATGCCAATGCCGCAGAATGAGCTGGTCGAGCTTACCTCCGTGGTGCATAAAGCGGCTGATCTGTACGCGGATGACAAACGGGTAGCCATTCGCCGTCAGATCGAAACTGGCCCCGTCTGGATTATGGGCGACCGTCAGTTGCTCATGCGCATCATGACGAACCTGATTATCAACGGTATTCAGTCTGTGTCTACTGAAGTGAAGCCAATCATTGATATTCGGCTTTTCACCACTGACGGTAACGCCAACATTGAGATTCACGACAATGGACTTGGCATTGCGGAGTCGATCCGCTCAAAAGTATTCCTGCCCAATTTCAGTACCAAACAGGGCGGTACGGGAATTGGCCTGGCTATCTCAAAACGGGGAATCGAGCATGCCGGGGGAAGCATCTGGTTCGAAACATCGGTCGATGTAGGTACGTCGTTCTTCATTGCCTTGCCCCTAACCGGCCCCGCCCGGTCGGGTAATAATTAATTCACTCCACGCTGCCATAAAAAAGGTAGCCCTCTACGGGCTACCCATTGTTAGATGACATAGCATAGGAGGTCATGGCGGGTTGCATCTGGTGACGCTGATCCTCTTCCAACACAACGTGTTTCCAGTTCTCGCCAGACCGAATCCGGTTCAGTTGCGTATGCGTGATGCCAAACTGACGGGCAATGGTTTTCAGGCGATTTTTCTCATTTCTGAGCAGCTTCTTGATCATCCTCACCTTACTCTCCGTCAGCTTATAATTACGGGTACGTTTAGGAAGCGGCCGGTTCAGTACATTCGGATTGGTACGGTTATGCTCGATCATTTCTTCCTGCGTTGCCCAGCGCAGATTCTGTACCCGATTATTTAATTTATCGTGGTCGAGATGCAGAACGTAGGTCTGATCAGGACGGCCGGCTTCCAGAAAATACTCAGCAACCAGTTTATGTATATACCGGTTAACTATCTTTCCTTTTTTACGGATATTGAGTGACCGGTAGCCCTGAATGACAGACCCTCTGATAATGCTTCCCTGGCTATCTGACTGGAAACTACGCAGTCGGCCATAGCTAGAAACCTGATATACAGGCGGATTATCAATATCCTTGAACACAATAGGCACCCATTGCTCGTTCCAGAACGTTGCTGGTATTTTATTGGTCATGGCTTACGCTGTTTGTGGATTGTTGGACTAACCCTGTTAACTCTTGTATAGCTAAAGTTAAACAAACACAGGCCTCGTTTATCAGGGCAATGCAATATAATTTTTTAGTGGTAATCAGTCAATTACAGGAAATACTTAGATTTTCACACGCCCACCCTTCACCCGATCGGAGGCATTTTGTTTAACTTAAGCTAAACAGGTAAATTAGAAAAAAGCGTGGAGATGAACAACAAGCCCGGCAATTTTGTCCTTATATCGAGCCTCAATAATTGTTTATACAGATGAAGACCTTAGTGATCGGTGCCTCAGAAAATACAGACCGGTACGCAAACCGGGCAGCCCGCAGTCTGCTGCAACACGGTCATACTATTGAGCTGGTTGGTTTACGAACCGGGCAAATTCAGGGCCATCCCATTCAGACGGGTTTGCCTGCACTTACCGATATTGACACGGTAACACTGTATGTGGGTGCTCGTAATCAGGCTGGGTACGTCGACTACCTGAAGCAATTGAAGCCGCGGCGGGTTATTTTCAATCCCGGCGCTGAAAACCCGGACCTATCCCGGCAGCTTAAACAGGAAGGGATAGAGCCAATCGAAGCGTGCACCCTGGTTATGCTGTCGATTGGAAATTACTAGACAGAGCTAAAGCGTAAAAGAGGTAAATAGTGAGCGAGTGAAAGGTTGCTTACGCCCGAGCAAAGAACCGGCGTAAACAACCTTTCACTCGCTCACTATTTACCTCTTTTACGCTTTAGCTACCAGCGAATCAGGGCAGAGGCCCAGGTGAATCCACTGCCGAATGCGGCGAGGCAGATTAGATCGCCCGGTTTGATGAGCCCTTCATCATAGGCTTCTGTCATGGCAATCGGAATAGAGGCGGCCGTTGTATTGCCGTACCGCTCAATGTTGCTGTAAACTTTTTCGGTGGGCAAGTTCATTTGCTGCCGGACGTATTCAGAAATGCGAATATTGGCCTGGTGCGGCACCAGCAGATCCAGGTCGCTGGCCGAATAGCCATTGGCGTCGAGCGCCTCGTTGATAACCTCCATAAAGCGCACTACGGCATGCTTGAACACCGCATTGCCATTCATGGCTACGTTGTAATCGCCCGCCGCCAGTGTCTCTTCCGTAAGCCAGCGGCCATCACGGCTGCTACCGGGGTCTTTCACCATTAGGTCTTCGGCATACCGGCCGTCGGCATGAAGGTGGGTACTCAGAATCCGATGGGCGGGATCGGTCGTGGCCTGCACCACGGCGGCCCCCGCCCCATCGCCAAAGATAACGGCCACATTACGCCCCTCCGTCGACTTGTTGAGGAGCGACGACTGAATTTCGGACCCTACCACCAGCACTGTTTTGTAAGTACCGCCTTTAATGAACTGATCAGCGATCGACAGCGCATAGACAAAACCTGAACACTGCTGCCGTACGTCGATAACGGCCGTTCCTTCCAGGCCCAGTTCGCGCTGCATCAAGAAAGCAGAGCCGGGAAAATAGTAATCCGGCGTAATAGTGGCGTACACAATCAGGTCAACATCGGCGGTAGCAACACCAGCCCGTTCAAGCGCCATCCGGCTGGCAGCAGCCCCCATACTGGCATTGGTATCTTTGCCGTAGGTAAAATACCGGCGCTGCTTAATCCCCGTTCGTTCCTGAATCCAGGTGTCGGATGTTTCCATATACTGTTTCAGATCATCGTTCATCACGATGTTGTCAGGTACGTAGAAACCCAGTCCGGTTATTGTTGAATAAGTTGGTGTCATAATAGGAATGAACGTTGATGGTCAACCAGTAACGTTCGACCAGGCCGTCTTCAGCGTAATGCTGTACTCTTCCATGATCAGATTGGCCAGTAGCTGGCGGCAGGCGGCATCAACGGTTTCGTGGGCCTGTGCTTCGCTCTCGGCCTCTACTTCCAGCCGAATATGCTTGCCAATCCGCACATTGTCGATGGTATCCATATTGAGGTTGTGCAGGCCCAGTTTCACGGCTTTACCCTGGGGGTCCAGAATTTCCTTCTGGGGCATAATGTCGATTTCGGCGAGGTACTTCATGGGGAATAATTAGTGTAAGAATAAAAGAGATAACGACTAAAACGAACGACTAACTGATCTTACTGGACAGTAGGCAACGTTTTCACTCGGTCATGCTTTCGTTCTTTCGCTGGTTTGTTAAGATGGAAAGAAGAATATACAACAGGATTATCAGTGGAATGGCAGCGAACTGCAACACAATCAGCAACACGACCGAAGCGATCAGAAAGCTGTATTTGACCTGGTTGGCCTGCCAGCTAAAGCTTTTGAACTTGAACGCCATTAACGGCAATTCCGACACCATCAGCCAGGACATAATCAGGATGTAGCCGAACAAAAAGGGGACAGACAGGAAAAAATCGGCGAGTGGCTTTCCAACGGTTCCCGCCGAAGCGGCCATTAACGGCAACGACGCAACAACCAGCGCATTGGCCGGAATAGGAACCCCCAGAAATTGATCGGTCTGGCGGGTATCGATGTTGAAACGAGCCAGGCGCAGGGCACCAAAAACGGCAATAGCAAATGCCGCGTATGATGCGGTGTGCAACCCGTTAGCTTGTGAAGCATTTCCCCGAAGGAGTTCAAGAAGTATAAAAGAAGGCAACACGCCAAACGTCACCACATCGGCAAGTGAGTCAAGTTCTTTGCCAAACGGGCCGGATGCGCCAACCATACGAGCCACAAAGCCATCGCCAAAGTCGAGTACTCCCGCCAGAATAATCAACCAGGCGGCTGTTACCAGATCACCTTCGGTAGCCATTAGAATACCAATACATCCGCACAGCAGGTTGCCGCAGGTCATGGCGTTGGGTACGTGTTTGAGCATAGCGGCTACTTTGTAATTTCCTTTGTGTAGGGGTTCGTGCGTTTCTCCCGCCCAATGGTGGTTGGCTCCATATGACCGGCATACACGATATAGTCGTCGGGTAGGGTGTAAAACTTGGTCTGAATGCTCTGGAGCAAAATCGCATGGTTGCCATAGGGCAGATCGGTGCGGCCAACGCTGTTCTGAAACAGCACATCGCCGCCGATAACGTACCTGTCGGCATAGTTGATAAAAGCCACATGCCCCGGTGCATGGCCCGGCGTTTCCACCACGGCCAGTTCTATGCTCCCGAACCGAATAATGTCTCCTTCGGCCAGGTTATGGTCACGGTCGGCGTGTTCGTACCCACGCAGCCCAAACAACTGGCAGCGGGTAGGTACGTCGTTGAGGATGGGGATATCCTTCTCGTTGAGGTACATCTCGACGCCGTATTTCCGCTTCACATAAGCGGCGCCAAACACGTGGTCGAGGTGGGCGTGGGTGAGCAACAGGTAGCGGATTGTCAGATTCTGACTGGCGATAAAAGCAGCTAACTGTTCTTTCTCAGCCTGCTCGTAGCAACCGGGATCAATGACTACGGCTTCGCGGGTTATGTCGTCGGCGATGACGTAGGTGTTTTCCTGGAAAGGCGAGAATACGAATGAGTTTACCATAATGAGCGTACAAAAGTACGAAATTGCGAACTACCTTGACTACCTAGCGGCGGAGCAACGTAGCCTCTCTGTTGTTTCGCTCTGCAGCGAGTTCCTGGTTGGGGTTACTCATGGGCACCCGAAGCCCCACATACGTACCCTGCCGGTTCTCAACGGTCAGATCGGCGTCCAGTTGCTGGCTTAAGCTCCGAATCAATTGCTTGCCGAATGACCCTCTGGCCGACTCCCACACCGCCAGATCAATACCCGGACCGTTGTCTGCCATTTCCAGCAACAGGGTGTCAGCCGTAGTTTTCAACGTTACGCCTAGCGTAGGATTTGGCGCTTCCTGAAACGCATATTTAAACGAATTGGTCAATACCTCGTTGATAATCAACCCTAAAGGAATGGCTACATCGGCGTCAACGGCATCGGCGGAGAGCGATAGCCTCAGCTCGATCGTATCGGTTGTGTAGCCATAGGTATTCATCAGCGACTGCACCAGGTGACTGATGTATTCGCGAAGGTCGACGGCGGTCAATTCACTGGTTTGGTACAGCCGCTGGTGAATCAGCGACATGGCCTGGATGCGCTGCTGCCCCTCGCGAAACGCCTGCCGGGTATGCACATCCTGGGTGCGGTTGGCCTGTAGTTCAAGCAGACCCGACACAATGGCCAGGTTGTTTTTGGCGCGGTGGTGCAGTTCTTTCATCAGCAACTGCAACTGTTCCGCCTGTCGCTGAATGCGTTTACTCCCCGCCCGCAATCGCTTCGACTGGTGGAGGCTTAAGCCCAGCAGCAACGATAACAGCACGGCCCCACCGCCCAGACCAGTCAATTGCCGGGTACGTTGTTCCTTTTCCCGGCTCAACTCCAGAATGGCCGCTTCTTTCTTTTCATCCTCATATTTCGCCGACAGTTCCTGCATCTGTTTCTCCCTGTCTTTCTTGAAGAGGGTATCCTGCTGTGCTTTCGCCAGTTTAAACTCGGCCAGCGCCAGCCGCGTGTTGCCTTTGGCTTCGTAGAGTGTCGACAGAGCGTCGTGGATGTCTGCCTGAAGTACCATCCGGTCAGAGGTTTGATTCGACATCGCCAGGGCTTTCCGGGCATAGGTTATTCCCTCATCGACCCGGTTCAGGCCGAGCAGGGCGCGGGGAATGTTATCATACACCAACATCAGCGCAAAACTGTCGCGCTGACTGGCAAAATACCGGGCGCAGGCTTCGTATTGCCGAACCGAGGCGGCATACTGCTTCAGATTCTTGCGGGTGATGGCCGTGTTGAGCAACGCCGAAAAGTAGCCATATTCGTCGCCTGCCGCCCGCGAACGTAAGGCCGCCGTATCGGCATAGGCCAGCGATTTTTCCTGATGATTGAGCTTACCCTCCAGAATCGATAAGCTGTTGTAAATATTGGCAACTAGGCGCTGCTCTTTGGGGGCGGTCAGTTGCTGATCACGGGCATATTGCAGCGCACCCATCAGCGACGAATGAGCATGAACGTAATCAATGTTGTCTGTCTGGACCTGACCGATCCGAAGCTTCATCAGTAAGACATGATTCCGTAACGACGCAGCGTTGGGCGTCTTACCGGCCACTAACTGGCTGTAGGTACGTTCGGCTTCCAGAAACAGCGTCAGCGCCTTTGGCCAGTGACCGGCTACCCATTCCAATTCGGCCCGTTTTTGCCTCACATGGTTTATCAGGAGTGGCGACCTGGTTTCGCGGACTTCAGCTTCAGCCCGTTCCAGATACGGCAGGGCTTCTTTGTACTTACCCGACCGGTCGTACATAATGACCAGGCCAAGCCGGGCAAATTCCATAATTCGGGCCGAATCTTTGGTGATTTTCACAATTCGCAGCGAATCCTGCCGGGTTGTCTGGGCCTGAAGCGGCAACGTAATCACTAAAAGGCCTACTGCCCAAATGAGTCGAAAAAGCATGAGTGAGCGACAGAAAACAATAATTCATCTCAAAATAGCAAAAAGATAGTAGGCTTTTTATGCAGATCAGGTGGACTTATTTTCCATTGCTTTATCGTTTTCGTCTGGATCAGTGCATCGGTAGCCGTCACGTTGGCGGCAATGCACAGGCGCGTATCGGGTAGCCCGATGGCCAGCAGGTCGGCCAGCAGGGCATTATTCCGGTAGGGCGTTTCCATGAAAATCTGCGTCTGCTGTCGCTTTCGGGCATCGGTCTCCAGTTGCTTCAACGTCCGGCTTCGGTCGGCCTTCTCGATGGGCAGATACCCGTGAAACACAAACGATTGGCCACTCATCCCCGACGCCATCAAGGCCAGCAGAATGGATGAAGGACCGACCAGCGGCTCGACCCGAAAGCCAAGCTGATGCGCCAGCCTGACCGCCACGGCACCAGGGTCGGCCACACCAGGGCAACCCGCCTCCGACAGCACGCCCGCATCCCGGTTTTGGGCCAGCAGGTCGGTCAGTTGCCGTTTGGTGTCGGCTTCAGGCGTATCTTTATGCAGGTCGAAAAACGTAGTTTCGTCGATGACACGACCGGTACGCAGGCCACTGATGAACCGACGGGCCGTGCGTACTTCTTCCACAAAGAAGCAATCGAGGCGAGCTATGGCCTCGGTGATGGGCAAGGTTAACACCGCTGCGGCCGTATCGGGAGCCAGCGGCGTTGGAATGAGGTAAAGAGTCGGCATAGGATTTCACAAAGTTTGTTAAAAATGCCGGTAACCGACATCGTCCGCCCTCATGAACCGGCCGCTAACCGTTTAAGTTTTCTGACAGGATGTCTAGTCTTAAGCAGATGCGTTGCGCCTTTGGCCTCACGTTATTATCCTGTTGATCCTGCCTGAAAAAATCATCTTCACCCTTATGAATCTAGTCATCGACTGGGGAAATACACGCATTAAAGCGGGCTGGTTCACCGGAGATCGCCTGGTTGAAACGGCCAGGTACGTCTCTGCCGAAGCATTGGGCCTGGCCCTGCTGGCAACGCCGCCCAGGTACGTTATCGCGTCGTCGACCAGCCGCCCGGCCGATGAGCTTCGGCAGCTACTGGATGCGTTCGACGGTGGTGCTAACTGGCTGTTAATGAGCAGCCTGTTAGCTATTCCAATTCAAAACGCGTACGGAACGCCGCACACCCTGGGAGCCGATCGCCTGGCGGCGGCAGTGGGGGCATCGGCTTTATTTCCCGCTCAGAATTGCCTGATCCTGGACCTGGGTACGTGTATTACCGCCGATTTTGTCTCTGCCGACAACACGTTTCGGGGTGGCCTTATTTCACCCGGTTTACGCATGCGGTTACAGGCCATGCACACCTTTACAGCCCGCCTGCCGCTGATCGACAACGTACCTGACGAGGACGCCTGGCCACCGCTGACCGCCCGCTCTACGAAGGAGGCGATGTTGAGTGGTGCGCTCAACGGCATGGCGCTTGAACTGGCGGGAATTATCGACGAATACACCAACCTTCATCCTAATCTTCGGGTCATCGTATGCGGAGGCGATAGTTCATTGTTCATAAACCGCCTGAAACCGGGTATATTTGCAGTACCGGAGTTGGTATTGCAAGGCTTAAATCGCATTCTGTTGACTCATGTGCAACCGTAATGCCGCCGTTTTTATCATCTGACCGAAACCGACCGGCATCTGACACGTTTTTTTGTGAAAAATTTAATTCTTCTGGCCGCTGGCCTTAGTCTGCTGACCACCTCCACACTTCGGGCGCAGGGCCTTGGCAACTCGCCTTATTCGGCCCTTGGCCTTGGTGAAATTTTGCCTGCCACAAACGTTGCCAACATCGGTATGGGTGGCGTTGGCGTGAGTTATGCCAGCCCTTTCTACCTAAACAGTCAGAACCCGGCGCTACTGGCTCGCCGCACCCGCTTCACCATCTTCGAGATCGGCTTGCTGGGTCAGCAGAAAACCATCAGCCAACTGGTTCAGAACGAGCCACTGACCCAGCGCGACTTTGGGGCTAACCTGAGCTACCTGGCACTGGCTTTTCCGCTGTCATCGCGCTGGAATACGGCGATTAGTCTTCGGCCCTACAGCTATGTTGACTATAAGACACGCACCTACGGCAAGATTCCGGGCACGATCTACGAAACCCAGTTCGACTATTCAGGCAAAGGGGCTCTCAACCGTGCCTCGATCAGCAATGGAGTCCGGCTAGGTAAAAACATTTATCTGGGTGCCGACGCTTCGTTCATATTTGGCAATATCTCGTCCAGCTCCGATGCACAGGTATTGATCAATTCCTCATCTGACCTGGTCACCTCGCGGGTAAACCGGGTAAACTACAGCGACATTGTCTGGAACCTGGGGGCTGCCTGGCGTCCGACACTCGGCAAGAACTATGCATTGAACATCGGTGCTACGTTCGCCCCAAAATCAAACCTGAGTGGCACTGAAACCGATGTGTATCAACAGTTAACGGCCAGTGGTGGCTCGGTTGTGTCGGGCAGTGATACGCTTCGTTCCAACAGCGATGGCCGTGTGCCCCTTCCACAGCATATCCAGTTCGGTATTACGCTCGAAAAGAATAATCAATTGGCGATCGGCGTAGAGGCTGGTATGCAATCGTGGAGCCAGTTTAGAACAATCACCGATCAGCCGGGCAACCTTCGCGATGCGTTCCATTCATCGGTTGGCGTTGAATTCACGCCCAAACCCACCTCGACCCGCTACCGCGACCTGATTACCTACCGCGCTGGTTTCCAATACAATCAACTGCCTTATCAGGTTCAAGGCGTTCAGTTGAAAGATGTAAACGGGAGCCTTGGTTTCTCCATTCCGGTGGGTGCCTATTTCGTAAACCACATCAATCTGGCTTTCGTAGCTGGTCAGCGGGGTGTATTGACAGGCGCCCAGATTCGTGAACGCTATTTTAAAGTAGCCGTCGGCTTCTCGCTCAATGACTGGTGGTTCCGCAAAACGGTGATCGATTAGGAAACAGGTAAGGCTGTTTGTACCAACATGAACCGTGGTTTCGCCCTGACATCGCTCCTCCCCCACCCGTTGTGTAGCCAACTGCGCTCTGTAATCGCCCAGACGCCACGTCTGCTTCAACTTGGTGTTGTACTGCCTTTTCTGGCCCTGCTTCTGGCCTGTGAAGAGGATAAGAAACCTGTTCAATCAGTAGCCTACAAGGGACCCATCGAAGAGATCAATAATGTAAAACTGTTATACAGTGAATCTGCACTGATGCGCGTGAAACTGACCACGGCCCGTCAGTTGCGTTTCATCAACGAGGACCGGAAATACCCGAAAGAAGTCTTCATCGATTTTTACGACCCGACTGGATCACAGGTAGTTACTACGTTACGTTCCGACTCAGGGAAGTACGACAAGGCAAAAGACCTCTACACGGTGATGGGGCACGTAGTCGTCATCAACAAGGCCAAACAGGAGAAGTTACAAACCAACCTGTTAAACTGGAATCCCAACACCAAGAAGGTATTTACGGACAGACGGGTTATCGTTTCCAGCCAACTAACCGGCGAAAAACTGTACGGCCTCGGTCTCGACGCGAACCAGGATTTTTCGCGCTATTCAATCCGCAAACCAACCGGTGTCTTTAACCTGGAAGGAGGTATCTAGTTACTGGTTACTAAACTATTCGGCGCATTTCGCTAGTAAGGCTTCCGCTGCTTTACCCGTTATCAGCCGTTTATCGTTGCCCCATTGACTATAAATGTAGGTCGTGATTTCGGCTACTTCCAGGTTGCTCAACTGCAACTGCGGCGGCATCACCCGGTTATAGGTCTTTCCGTTTACCTTAATTGGCCCCTGTTGCCCGTATCGAATCGAGCAGATCACCGCATTCTTGTTGGCTCGCAGGTAGTCGGAGTTGACTAACGGTGGGTATAAACCGGCCAGGCCAGCCCCGTCGGCCTGATGGCAATTCGCGCAGTTTTTCCGGTACAGCAAAATGCCTTCGGTGATGTATTTCTGCCGCTTTGTCTCTTCATCGCTCTGGCAGGAAGAGAAAGCCACCACGAGAAATAAGCTGAATACAGCGTAACAGACTATTCGTTTCTTATAAAATTGGGGCATAATTTGTCAACTGCGGCGCAGATCCATTACTCATTTCTCATTCAACAGCTTGTCCATATCCGCCATTAGTTTGTCGACGCCGGTCTCGGTCGTACCGTCGTAAATTCCACGGATATGACGGTCTTTATCGACGAGAATAAACGCGCCACTGTGCACTACACCGCCGGGTGCCGACGAGTCTTCTTGGGCCGTAACCATATAGCTGTTCTGACCGATGTCATAAATTTTATCACGGTCGCCGGTGACAAACAACCAGTTTTTGCCGGTTACGCCCAGTTCCTGCGCAAACTCTTTCAGCACCGGCACCGAATCGTGAGCAGGATCGATGGTGTGCGATAGCAAGAGTACGTCTGGGTTAGCCTTAAAACGCTCGTAAACACGCTTCAACTGCGTTTTCATTTTCGGGCAGATCGTTGGGCAGGAGGTAAAGAAAAAGTCAGCCACGTAGATTTTGTTCTTTACCGTTGCTGCTGTTACCGTATCCCCATTCTGACTAACAAATTTGAAATCGGGAATGGTATGATAGACGGAATCAGTTACGGTCTTACCGTCCACCTCTTTCGTTACTGCTTCGCGTTCGCCCAGGATGGGAAGTTTGTCCGTTTGGGTGCATCCAGCCATGCCGAAAAACAGCATGATAGCTGGCGCCAAGCTGACCAGACGAGCGATAAGACTACTGTTTGAGGTACGTCTGCGCCTGCCCGATGCTCTGGTTAATCTTTGCTTTTGCATTGTTGATAAGTTGCTTCTGTTCAGCCAGATACCGCAAGGCATCGGCTTCGGGCAGTTTCTTCAGCGTGTCGCCATTATAACGGCTCATCCAGTCCATCATCAGGCTGTCGGCCTCGGTAAGGCGGCGAACCAACTGACGTACCTGGGCTTTTTGCTCGTCGACCCGGACGGTCTCGCTGGGTGTACCCTGCATACTATCTAAAGCCGACAGTTTCCCGTTCAGTTCCTTCTTTAGCTTCATGATATTGTCGATCCTGGGCATCACCTCATCATGTACGGCAAAGACTTCCTTCTCCGCTTTATCAATCGGCGTACTTGCTTCGCTCATGGACATATCATGCCCTTCGTGACCCGTTTTTTCTTTAGTACCGCAGGCAGTGAGGGCTAAGGCTAATGCGATGGCGGGTATTACGTATTTCATTGATTTTTAATTTATTATCAACTAGTTAATGAGCTTTTTTAGCTTTAGCGGCAATGTAAAGACCGAGCAGGTTGACCCGCTACATTACCGCACGGAGGCTTAAGCAACTGCGTTCTGTTCCAGGATTTCACGAGCGCTGCTTACGGCACTCGGCGATGGTGATTTACCGCCAATCATCTGCGCAATTTCCTGCACCCGCTCTTCAAAGGTGAGCTTACGTACCCGGCTCACCGTTTTGGCAGCCGAATGATCTTTATAGACGAAATAATGAGCCATACCCTGTGCAGCAATCTGGGGCAGGTGCGTGATGGAGATAAGCTGGTGCGTATGCGCCATATCGCGCATCATCTGCCCCATTTTGATCGCAATCTCGCCCGACACGCCCGTGTCGATCTCATCAAAGATGATTGTTGGCAATGATCGTTTGCTGGCCAGGATGTATTTGATCGCCATCATCAAACGCGAAAACTCACCACCCGACGCTACATTTTTGAGTTGTTGGGGCTTCACACCCTTATTGGCACTGAACAGGAACGAAACCGTATCGATACCCGTGGGCGTAGGTCGGCCACGCTCGGCGTGAATCTGCAGAGAGGCATTTGGCATGCCCAAATCGTTGAGCAAACCTTTTATCTCTTTTTCGATTGGCTTCAGCGCCGCCAGTCGACTCTTCGATAATGCTTCGGCGCTGGCATTCATTTTCTTCTGAGCAGCGTCGGCTTTGGCTTTCGCTTTGTCGATCTCTTCGTCAAGATTAAGCACTTTGCTTACTTTCTGTTCCAGTTCATTCCGCAAGGCAATCAACGTCGCCACGTCTTTCGCCTGGTGTTTGGTCTGCAACTGGTAGATCAGATTCAATCGTTCGCGCACGGCCTCAGTCCGGGTATCGTCCATCTCTACGGCTTCCTGCTCCGTAGAAATTTCATCCGACAGGTCGCGTAACTCGATCAGCGCACTTTGTGCCCGTTCCTGCAAGGGCCGATACTGATCAGCGACTTTACTCACCTGATTAAGACAGCCAACCGCACTTTTCAGCAACGCCACCACCGACTGCTCGGGGTTATCAAGGTATTCAGACGCCATCTGTAAGCGTTCTTTGATCTCCCCTGCGTTTTCCAGAACGTTCAACTCCTGCTCCAGCGACTCCTGCTCATCGGCCTGCAAGTTGGCCTTGGCCAGTTCTTCGTACAGAAAGTTGTTATAATCAAACTCCCGGCGCATGGCACCCGCCTCGTTCATCAGATGGTCGTAAACCGTTTGCCGCTCCCGATATGTCTGGTAATCGGCCCGGTAGGCTCTGAGCCGGTCGTCATCCTGAGCGTAGGTATCCACAATTTGTAACTGGTACTCATTCGAACCCAGCAACACAGAATCATGCTGCGAGTGAATGTCCATGAGCTGGCTTGTAACCCGCCGCATGGTTTCCAGATTTACGGGTGTATCGTTCACGAAGGCCCTCGATTTACCAGCGGGGCTGATTTCGCGCCGAACGATGCACGTTGGCGCAAAGTCGAGTTCTTCCTCCTCGAAAATGGTTTCGATAACGTACCCAGACACGTCAAAAGACCCTTCAATGATACATTTCACCGATGGGTCATACAAAACGCGGGTGTCGGCCCGATTGCCCAACAGCAGACCAATGGCCCCAAGCATAATGGATTTACCCGCTCCAGTCTCGCCCGTAATGATGTTCAGGGCGTGATCGGGGGTCATTTCCAATTGGTCAATAAGCGCGTAATTCTTGATCAATAAGTGCGATAGCATACGAATAGGAAACAATCAGCCGGGAAGAAAGATTTTGATGGGTACTGTTTTCAGTGTGTCGTCTGAAAACAGTACCCATCAATTCAACAGTCGTCTGTAATTCTCTGTTTTCCCAGGATCTAAAAATGAGAGTAAGTCAAAGGCTCGCTTCCGTTCGTCGCGGGTACCTTCGGCCATTATATTCAGCAGTTCGTCAGATTTAGCATCGAAAAACGAGTTGAGCAACACGGCTCCGGGCTTTTGCAAGGTAATCTGCCGAATGCTCGTCAGCAAATCCATCGTGTACTTTCGAGCCTGAACAGGGTTGCTCGAAAACGCGTCGAGGCCCAACCGATGGTAGGCGTAGAAACCCTCCCGAAATGGGGTGACCTGTTGATTTTGAAGGTTCTCAACCAGCCAATACCGATTGCGTCGACTGTTGTCCTGCGCCGACCAGGCACTATTATCCGATACGGTCTGGGCCACGTTTGCGATCTGGAAAGCCCGCTGAATGTAGACATTACCGCCCTGCCGGGAAAATGAATCATAATCGATCGCCAGGATTACGTTGGCATAAAATGCCAGTGATTGCGTCAGCTCATCCGAATACTGATTTTCGCGGTAGAAAAATGGTTGCGAGGGCAACCAACTGAAATCAAAATTACGATCGACAAAACTGAGCGTCGTTGTCTGGTAGTTTGACCCATACACCGGGCGGGTAACACTCAACTGGGCGTTTCCCTTAAACACGCCAATAGCCGTTGACTGAATCAGATTGATGGTCAGCGTGCAGTTGATTTTCTCCGCCGGAGCAAACTGATCCGTCGACCAGCGTCGGTTATTTATGAAATCGGAAATCACCCCCTTCAACTGGTTGAAGTACGTTAGATCAGCTTTCTGGGCAGCGGCCAACTGATCGGTATTCAGTGTAACGGTACAGTTCAGTTCCTGCGCCTGTGTGCCCCCTACCGTAGCTAGTAACAAACTGATCAAAAGCAATATACGTGTCATCTTTGGGCGCGTTACTTATAGTTTTTGTGCGATGATCAACAGCAGGTCAGCGGCCACCTCATCCTTGGTTTTCAAGTCAAATTCCGTCACCACCTCCTGCCTGTTTATAACGGTTATTTTATTGGTGTCGTGCCCGAACCCGGCGCCAGCATCGCGTAGTGAATTTAACACGATCCAGTCCAGATTCTTCCGATGGAGCTTACCCAACGCGTTTTCACGTTCGTTATTTGTTTCCAGCGCAAAGCCCATCATCAACTGATCGGTTCGTTTCCGGGCTCCCAGCGTGGCGGCAATATCAACGGTTTTTGTAAGTTCAACGGCAAACGTAGGCTCTTTCTTTTTTATTTTTTCCGTAGCCGGATGTGCGGGCGTATAATCAGCAACGGCCGCGTTTAGAATCGTGACGTGGGCTGTAGAGAAGGCCAGAGCCGTTGCCTCATACATGTCCTGCGCCGAATGCACGTTTATCCGTTTAATAGTCGGCTCGGGCGTGGCCAGGTACGTTGGTCCGCATACCAGCGTCACGTCGGCGCCAGCCAGCGCAAAAGCACGGGCAATAGCAAAGCCCATTTTACCGGTCGAGTGATTACTGATGTATCGCACGGGGTCGATCGCTTCCTGAGTGGGTCCGGCCGTAATCAGGATCGACTTACCAACCAGCAACTCCTGCCGACTGAAATGACGTTCGAGCGTTTGGACAATCGTTTCGGGCTCGGCCAGCCGCCCCTCACCTACCAGACCACTCGCCAGTTCACCATGCTCTGCCTGAATGATGTGGTTCCCAAACCGACGCAGCCGATCCAGGTTTTCGAGCGTAGCTGGGTGCCGGTACATGTCCAGATCCATAGCGGGGGCAAAAAAAACCGGGCATTTGGCCGACAGGTACGTTGCGGATAGTAAATCGTCGCAAAGTGCAGTAGCGCAGCGGGCCAGAGTGCGCGCCGAGGCAGGCGCAACAACCAGTGCATCGGCCCATAAACCCAGTTCGACGTGGTTATGCCAAACCCCGTTCGTATCGGCTACAAAGGTCGACAGGGCGGGGCGTTTAGCCAGCGTAGCCAGCGTCAAAGGGGTGATGAATGCCTTGGCCGACTCGGTCATGATGACCTGCACATCGGCACCAGCTTTCACCAGCAAGCGAACCAGCAACGCCGACTTATACGCCGCGATACTGCCCGATACACCCACTATAATTCGTTTACCTCGAAGGGCCTCCATAAGCAGCAAAAATCCCACGTGAAACGCAAAGATGTACAGAGTTCGTCTAAACTCCGTGCCTCCGTGGCTTCACGTGGGATTATGTATTAATGCGTTGACTTATTTCTCTTCGCCTTCTTCCGGGTACCGGAAATAGACTTTACCAGCCAGGAATTCGTCGGTTGCCAGCGTCGTAGGCTTGGGCATCCGCTCGTAGAACTTCGAGATTTCGATTTGCTCGCGGTTCTCAAATACCTCTTCCAGATTATCAACCGCCGAAACGAATTCTGACAGTTTGTTGCTGAGTTCTTCTTTATTCTTGGTCGAAATCTGACGGGCACGTTTCGAGATGATCGAAACTGATTCGTACAGATTGCCGGTCATTGCCGCGATTTTGTCGGTGTCGCGCGTGATAATCGAAGGATTTGATGCCATAGTTTTATCAATTTGCCGAAGTCACCTTCGCTGGCGCGTTGGGATTTGGCTGTAGTTGCTTTTTAAGTTCTTCGCGGGCTTTTTCTTCTTTGGCGATGCGATCCAGTTCTTTCTTGCTGCCATCAAACATTTTTTCAGCCTGCTTTACGTATTTACTGGTCGGGAATTTCTCCTGAAACGCCTTATAAAACGCCACAGCATCCTGAAAACGTTCCTTCTGCTTTTCGGCAATCGAATTCATGGCCAGATTGTACTCGGCGTCTACCTTAAGGTAGGCCAACTCTTCGTTGAACTCAGAGTCAGGAAATTCGCGCTGAAAGTTGTTGATCGCTACAACCGATGACCGGTAGTTGGCGATGCTGAAGCCACTCACTTTATAATACTGCTTGGCACGCTCATAGGCTTTCCGCTCCAGCTTTTTTCGCAGATTTAGAATCAGATCCGTACAATCTTTTACATGCTCACTGTCGGGATTGGTATTCACAAAATCCTGTAAAGCCGACATAGCCGTGATGGTATTAGACTGATCAAGGTTAAAACCGGGCGTGGCTTTGTAGAGCGAGAGCGCGTACAGGTACATGGCCTCAGGGGCAGATTCAGACCGGGCAAACGTCTCGTAGAAACGCTTAAAGAGCTGTGCGGCAGGCTCGTATAAGCCTTGATTATACTGCGTATAGGCGTAGTTGAATTGCGAAATCTCCTGCTCAGAACTACCCTTCAACTTAGGAATGATCTCTTCAAACAGCAGGCCAGCCCGATACCAGTCTTTCTTTTCAAAGTACTTCAGGGCGGCTTTGTATTTCTGGTCGTCGGTGCCACTTTTCTGAAGTTTGGCAAAATCACTACACGACGAAAGCCCAAGTACAAGGAGTCCAACAACTAAGGCAAAAAAACGACGGTTTCGCATAAGGTCGCAAATATACAAAAATAATGGCTACACCCTTTAAACGAGGAGGTAGCCAATATGGTGCGCCACTTAACAAATCTTAAGAGTCTATACACAAAGTCGGGGAAAGTCAACTTTTTCCGACTTATTACTGATGCTTCACCAGCAGTTTCTTGGTCGCTACTTTCACGCCTTCAATAGATAGCTGATAGAAATAGTAGCCAGTAGGCAGGTCGCGGGTTTGTAACCGAACCTTACGCTCGTTACGGTCCAACGTATACTCGGCCACGGGTGCCCCCAGTATGCTCAGCAACGTAATAGATGCATTACCCACGTTGCTATTCATGACGTAATCGATCTCCGCCACATCATGAGCCGGATTTGGATAGATGTTGGACACAGTCAGGCGGTCGCTGCTATACATCCGCTCATCGATTCGCATGGTCTCCTCGGCAGAACGCTCGGCTGACAGGCTACCAATCGACCCTTCGACTACGCTCACCGGACGGGTAGCGGTCGTTTTTGTACTCGACACAGGCGAGGCAATGAGCAACGACCGGTAATAGTCGCGCATGGCTGAGTTTTTGCCTTGAGACAGCAGATAATCCATCGTCGACATAGGCCGCGACACAGGCAGAAGTACCCGCTGGGTCTTGCTGCTGGTTACCGCTGGTGCTGATGGGGTGGCTTTACGACCAAGCTCAAGCCGACTCCGACCAGGCACCTGTGCCTGAACCGAAGTGGCCAACAGCAGGCCGATTAAACACCCATATACATGTAAACATTTTCCCATTCCTGAAAATCAATGCTTTGACTGTGACTAACACAAACGTAGGTATGTTGAAAGACAAAGTCAACGTGATAAAAAGTAAAAAATTGTTAATTCTGCTGCTATTTACTTCTTCTGACCCGGTTTAGAGGGTATTGGTTTAAAATTAGCGTCAAATTTAATGCCGCTTTTATCCAATGGTGGGTTTAACCCCGTTGAAAGAAGCTGTTGTTTTAAAACGGCGGTTGTAGCAGCCGGTACTGTTGTTACCGGCAGAGGCAATGAAGTTGTTGCTACAGGCTTATTCCCCACCGCTTTTGCGCCATTTATTACCTGCTCTTTCGTTGGTTTTTCGGCAACACGCCAGCGAAAACCGTCCAGCTTTTTCTTCTCATCGGTGATCAGTTTAGGTGGTGTCAATGCGCCATCCGGGCTGCCATAAAACCGAATATTACCCACTCTGCCTTTCTTGAAATCGATGGTCATTTTGCTGCAATCAACGCGGTTCATTCCCGTAAAGACATTCTTATCATCCACTACGTAATAAATGCTCTGACCGTTGCCCTCTACTACCACCCGATTCAATTCCGTTTTATCTTCTACCTTGAACGGACCGGCTACGGCGGTTGTCGTACGCGGCGGAGTTGTAGTCTTGGCAGTAGCAGTTCGGGCCGTTTTTGTACGCGTACGGGCTGTAGCAGCCGGTTTTGGGCGAATTGTATCCAGCACGTTCTTAAACGAAGCGGTGATCGAACGGCCTTTTATCTGGTTGAAATATTGGAGTGAATCTTGTGAAATAACAAAAGATCGCCCACGCAGAAGCAGCGTATTGATCCGGTTATTTTTCAATTTCGCCGTCAGCGTGTCGGCCTCCATCTGATAGCCATCGCTCCAGACAATTGGTTTTTTGTAGAAGTAAATAGTAGAATCCGATACGGCATAAACCAACGAATCGCAACGACTTTGCAAGTCAGACTTATAGACCCATACATTTTTCTGACCTACCAGTTTACGCGGTTTTTTTTCGGTACTACCACTAGGTGTATCGTACGAAAAAAGTGTGTCGGCCCGCATATATAGCGTGTCTTTGCTGACGAGCGAACGCACCACCGCATTACCGGTCACTCGCGAGATACCGGCTTTGCCATTGTACCGCCCATTATCGCCGGTAATGATGGTGTTATTTTCTTTGCCAACCAGCACCACATTTCCCTTGGCAATGCCCAGTTCGGTCTGGTTATCGAAGTCGAGGGTATCACCGGTGAGCGTATATTTTTCGGCATAGGCAGTCGCTCGCTTTCTAAAGTTAGAGACCCGTGTCACCGTATTATACGTACCCTCACGGGCTACCAGCGTACCGTCTTTGTTCACGATCTTGGTCGGTCCCTGAAACGTAGCCATCTTAGTAGCACTGTTATACAGCAGCGAATCGGCGGTAAGCGTTGTTTTGGGGTTCACCAGTTTAACGTTTCGGATGAAGGTGAACTGTTTGAAACGGGTATCGTAATAGCCCTCCTCGCTGGTCAATACATTGTCTTTATCAACAATACGGCCTTTGCTGGGGTAGTGGGCAATGCCGTTAGCCATGTCGTAATCCAGGCGCGAGGTGGTCAGCGTCATTTTGGTATCGCGCAGCGAAACGCGACTCAGCAATGTAGACGAACGCGTGTTGCCGTAGTAATACATGGTATCCCCTTTCACGGTGATCGTGTCGCCCTGCAAAATGCGAACGTTTCCGTAAGCTTCCACCACGTTGGCACTGGCGTTCTGAATGGCCAGGTCACAGAACATCAATGCCCCTTTGTGCTTCAACCGAACATGGCCTACCAGCCGTCTTGTGGCGCTACCCGGCACCTGACTAACCTCCAGGCTATCAGCGTTTAAGATCTGAACCTGCTCGGTAGTCCCCGACGACGTACCTGGCACCGCCGGACGGCCAACCTGCGCCCACGCCAACGTACCTGACAGGAATAGTAGGGTCAGGAATCCGAAAAAAACGGCTATTGGCCGCGAAAGGGTATATTTTTGTGTAATCAAGTTCATGTACCTTCAACATGCAAATCTAACGTACCTGCGTGCTACCCGACGGCTTTTTAGCTTTTATTAACGAACACCAGCTCTTCACCAAAACAGACCGGTTGCTCGTGGCCGTCAGCGGTGGCCTCGACTCAATGGTGCTGGCGGCGTTACTACATCAGGGCGGGTTCTCGTTTGGAGTGGCTCATGTCAACTTTGGCCTGCGCGAAGATGCTTCCGATGCTGATGCCGCCTTTGTGCAGAACATGGCCCTTTCGTACGGGGTTCCGTTCCACCTGACCCGATTCGACACCGTTGCCGAGGCAGCCCATCGGCGGGAATCGATCCAGGTAACGGCCCGCCAACTGCGCTACGAGTGGTTTCGGCACCTTCAGCTACAGCATGGGTACGTTGCTCTCACAACGGCCCACCATCTGAACGACGTACTGGAAACTGTGTTACTAAATTTATCGCGGGGAACAGGCCTGGCTGGTTTGCGCGGGATGCCTATTCAATCGGAGCTTACCGACACCAGACCGCGGGTGGTTCGTCCGCTCTGGTTTGCCACGCGCGCCGCCATCGAAGCATACGCGCAGATACAAGCCATTCAGTGGCGGGAAGACGCCTCCAACGAATCGGACAACTACAGCCGTAACCAGATTCGGCATCATGTGGTACCTGTGCTCGAAACGATCAATCCCGGGCTTATGCAAACGCTGCCCCGTTCGCTGAGTCAGTTACGGGCCGCCGAAGCCATTCTTCAACAAGACCTCGACGCCTCATTTCATCAGTGTACTAAACCCACCGATGAAGGATTTATTATCGACCTTAACGCCCTGATGCGCCATTCCGAACCCCTGTTCCGGCTGGGCGAGTGGCTGCGTCCTTTCGGGTTTACACCCGACGTGCTGGCCCAATGCTGGGCGGCGGTTTCACGGGCCGGCAACGTACCTGGCCGTAACGGGCAGGTATTTCTGGCTCTCGCCCACCGGCTGTTGCACGACCGGGGCAAACTCTGGCTGCTTCCCCGTGAGTCTGTGCCAAACTTGCCGCTGCAGTTGACCGATTGGCCCATTTCGCTTCTAAAGGTTAGCACAGCCGGTGATTTATCTGTTGAGGTGATCAGCGTCGATGAGTGGGATGGTCGCTGGCCCGCCGATTCGTCGGTGGCACTGCTGGATGCCGATGCGCTACCGTTTCCCTGGGTGTTGCGCCCGTGGCGGGAGGGGGATCGCTTCAGCCCATTAGGTATGACCGGCACCAGGCTGATCAGCGATGTGCTGGCCGACGCCAAACTACCTATCCGTCAGCGAGAACGCGTATGGGTGCTGGAGGCAGATGGTCAGATTATGTGGCTGGTCGGTCTACGCGTGGCGCAGGCCTCCCGGATTACCAGAGCGACCCGCCGTATTGCGGTTCTGCACTGGCAGTCAGGGAGATTTAGTCTATAACCAACTAGGGTAATAAAGGCACGTCGCAACCATCAGATCTATGGTTTGTTTAGGTTTCCTCGCCGTGCCTTCATTCAGTTTGGCACTTATTTTGTTAATAGAGATTGGGGAAACCCATAGTTAAACAGATTACCTCATGAACCGATCAACACGGGTTCTGCTATTGATAGCGGGGCTGCTGATAACGTCGCTGACCCTGCATGCGCAGAGCGGGCGACTGAAGGCCGCTAATAAGCAGTACGATAACTACAGCTACCTGGCCGCCGTTCGACTGTATGAAGAGTTTTTACGCGGCAAACCCGCTGATGCTACCGAAGCCCGGGAAGCCATGACCAAGCTCGGTTTCAGCTACCGTAAACTTCAGGATACCCGGAATGCAGAACGCGTCTATGGTGAATTGATTGCAAGTTACCCCGATCTGGAGAGCGAGGTTTACCTGTATTATGCGCAGGCACTCGCCTCGAACGGAAAAAGCCGGGAAGCCCAGAAAATGTATAGCCAGTATGGTCAGCGCCAGAGTAACGATTTGCGCGGCCGCACCGGTACCATTACGTACATGGACCTTAGTCGCTTCTATCTGGACTCCTCATCTTATCGCATTCAGAACCTACCGATCAACTCCCGTCAGGCCGATTTCAGCCCGATGTACTATAAAAAGGGCCTTGTCTTCGTTTCCTCGCGCGATGAGGGCGGCGTGATCAAACGCGTTTTCTCCTGGAACCAGACTCCTTTTCTCGACCTTTATTCGTTTCCCGATACGAACCAGCTTCGTATTCCCGGTTTCGACCCGGTAGCCAGACCCGCCTCAACGGCTGTTTTGGGTGGCGGCGGGCCAGCGGCCGATCAGTCGGTTGAGGTCGAAGCCGAAAACAAACCGATTTCTAAATCAGAGAAGTTTAGCCGCACCCTGAATAGCAAATACCACGAAGGGCCAGTCACGTTTACGCAGGACCAGAATTTCATTGTGTTTACCCGCAACAACGGCAGTAAAGGTAAATCGGCGAAAAGCAGCGACGGTGTGCGTAAGCTGAAGCTTTACTCGGCCGTATTTCGGGGCAACAAATGGCACGACATCACGGAGTTACCCTTCAACAGCAGTGAATATTCGGTAGGGCATCCTGCTTTCGCGCCCGACGATCAACGGCTTTATTTCGTATCAGACATGCCGGGCGGTTATGGCGGTACGGACCTGTATGTCGTTGAGTTCAAAAACGGCGAATGGGGCACCCCCGTCAACATGGGTAAGGAGTTGAACACCGAAGGAAATGAGATGTTCCCCTACGTTGATTCGGCCGGCAACCTCTACTTCGCGTCGGATGGTCACGCCGGGCTGGGTGGGCTCGATGTGTTTTATGCCGAAATGAAGGATGGCGTTCCGTATCGCGATGTACAGAACGTAGGTTACCCAATCAACTCGGAGAAGGATGACTTTGGCCTGATTACCGACAAAGGACGTACCTCGGGCTATTTCAGCAGCAACCGGCGCAAGGGCATCAGCGACGACGATATTTACTCATTCCGACGGTCGTGTAAGCAGTTGAACATCCTGGTGTTCGATGCCAAAAGTGGGGCGCCGCTGAGTGCTGCCGACGTTCGCATTGTTCGCAATGGCTCAAACCAGGATTTGAAGGTGACCAACAACGAAGGTAAAACAGACCTTTGCCTTGATGTAAACACCGAATATGAGTTCAAGGCAGTGAAAGATGGCTATGCGCCCAACAGCATCCGTTTCTCGACCCTGACACAGTCGAACAAGCCGCAGATGAACGTGTCGATTTACCTGGAAAAGAGCGAAAACACCATTGTTCGCGGTGTGGTGAAAACGGAAGTAAACCAGAAGCCAGCCGAAGGCGTGAAGGTGACGTTGCGCAACGAGAAGGATAAATCGGAGAAAACGGTGGTAACCGGCCCCGATGGTGGCTACGAATTTGCGGTCAAACCCAACTCGCCGTTCACAATTACAGCCCAGAAAGACCGGTATGCCACCAAACGTACCCAGAGTAAAGTGATCAAAGGCAAGAAAACACAACGCACAGAAGTCGACTCGCTTGGCCTGTATGGTGAGGGCGACATCTTTCAGCTCAAAAACATTTATTACGACCTGAACAAGTTCTTCATCCGCCCCGACGCGGCCCGCGAACTTGATCACGTAGTAGCGATCCTGAAAGAGTACCCAACGATGAAAATCGAGTTACGGTCGCACACCGATGCGCGGTCGGGCGATGCCTATAACATGCGCCTCTCGGAAAGCCGGGCGCGGGCCGCCGTTGATTACATTGCTTCACGGGGCATCAACCCAGGCCGACTGACTGCCCGCGGCTATGGCGAGAGTGAAATTGTGAATGGCTGCACCGACGGTGTAGACTGCGCCGAAAGCGAGCACCAGCAAAACCGGCGGACAGAGTTTAAAATTCTGGCTGTCAAATAAGACCTTGTGTTGTGAGGTAAGTTTGGAAGGCGTAGGTTGAAAAACCTGCGCTTTTCTTTTTTCAGGATAAAAAATGTACGTACCTGATAAAATTGCCCCACTGTCCCGTTGGATAAGGGAAACCTTTTCACTTTTTTCTTGTTACGTGATTAATCTGTCGGATTGTTTTATATTTGTATACCTATGATTCAGAGGGGCTGACGTATCACTCCGCACCCTGATTCTAGCCTGCAAGCACTACGTTCCCGTTGCAGATTTTACCGCCCGAGCATCGTACCGGGTGAGGTCGTATCGGCCAGCTTATTCTCTATTTCCTGTCGTATATCCTTCAGCGTACATTCACTTGTTAGCTGGTCCCAACGGCCACTTTCCTATTTCTCCCTGTGCCTGCTCACTTTGCTCTCCGACAGCAGTCTGCGCTAACCCTTACTTATGTATACTATTGACGACTTAACGTCCAAGCCTATCACGGCGTTACGTGGCCTTGCCGATCAGTTCGGTATTCCTGAGGCCACCAAGTACCTAAAAAAAGACCTTGTTTATAAGATTTTGGATCAACAATCGCGGCAACCAGGCGATACATCGCCCACAGTAACCAGCTCGGACGTTTCAGCCGACGGTGCGCCCAAACGAGTAGCACGAGGCCGTAAAACGCAGCCCGCCGTTGACAACAACAGCGTCGACGTAGTCGCCGAGTCTACCCCCACTCCCATTCTTACTGAAGAAGTACCCGCTGAGCATTCGCCAAAACCCCGGCAACAACGGGCTAAACGAACAGCCGAACCCGTTGCTGAAAATGCCGCCGACGTAATGACACCGTCAACACCGGTCAGCCCCATTGCGCCAGAAGCAGTTACCGCCCAGCCCGCAACGGAACAACCCGCTCAGCCGGTTGAGCCAACTCAGCCAAGCGGGGAATCAACCGAAGCGACTCAGGAAGAGCATCGGCGTGAGCCTCGCCAGCGTATGGACGGAGCCCGCCAGGGCGACAGCCGCCAGGGACGTCAGGATGATCGGCGCAACCAATCAGAGAATTACCGGGCCGACGGGACACGTCAGAACCGGACTGATCAAAGCCGGCCAGAGCAGCTAAACCGAAACCGGACCGACCAAAGTCGCCCGGAACAGAGTCGTCCGGAACAGGGTGATATGCCCCGGCGGGATGATTCCCGGCAGCGGACGGATGATCGGCGTAATCAGTCGGATCGCCCACGCGATACCAGCTACGGACGGCCAGATTCGGCGCGGCCAGATTCATCCAGATTTGATAACGGCCGGACAGATCGGCAGTCGGGCAATCAGCCCCAGCAACGCAACGACCGGTTTGGCAATCAACAACGCCCCAACCGGACCGATCAGGATACCAACCGAAATCAACAAACCCGGCGTGAGCTGCGGGATTCGTACCGGAGTCAGAATCCCAACCCGTCCGTTCCGTCGTTTCAGCAGCCTGTTCAAAACCGCCGACCTACCGTCCGGGACGAGAACGCGACCAACTTTCAGCAGGAACCAGACGAGGAATTCCTGACGCCAACGGTGATTTCTGACGAAACGCCCGGCCTCGCCAACGTACCTGAACAAGCCGATCAGGAGCAACCTGCTACCGACGTTCAACAGCCGGATGGCGAAGCAACTGGTCAGGATGGTCAGCGGCAGCAGTCGCCCCAGCCCACTCGTGAACAAACGGAATACGCCAGCCGTATTCGTCGCCAGTATAACCAGCACGTTCGCGAATTCGATGGCATCATCGACAATGAAGGTGTGCTGGAGATCATGTCCGACGGTGGCTACGGATTCATGCGCTCGGCCGACTACAACTACCTGGCCAGCCCCGACGATATTTACGTGTCTCCGTCGCAGATCAAACTGTTTGGCCTGAAAACCGGTGATACCATCAATGGCTCGATTCGCCCACCGAAAGAAGGCGAAAAATATTTTGCCCTGTTGAAAGTAACCACAGTAAACGGCAAAACGACCGAGGAAATCCGGGACCGTATTCCCTTCGAATACCTCACGCCTCTTTTCCCGGAAGAACAACTCAAACTCAGCACCCGACCCGACGTGTACTCTACCCGCGTACTCGACCTCTTTGCTCCGATTGGCAAAGGGCAGCGCGGTATGATCGTGGCTCAGCCTAAAACGGGTAAAACGGTGTTGTTGAAAGAGATTGCCAATGCCATCACTAAGAACCACCCGGAGGTATATCTGCTGATTCTGCTGATCGACGAACGCCCGGAAGAAGTGACAGACATGGCCCGCAGCGTAAACGCCGAAGTCATTTCCTCAACCTTCGACGAACAGGCCGACCGTCACGTGAAAGTGGCGAGCATGGTACTCGAAAAAGCCAAGCGCATGGTTGAGTGCGGCCACGATGTGGTTATTCTGCTCGACTCGCTCACCCGCCTGGCACGAGCCTACAACACGGTTGTGCCGTCATCGGGCAAGATTCTTTCGGGTGGTGTAGATGCCAATGCGCTGCACAAACCCAAGCGGTTCTTCGGTGCAGCACGTAACGTAGAACATGGCGGTTCGCTAACGATCATCGCCACAGCCCTGATCGATACAGGTTCTAAAATGGATGAGGTAATCTTTGAGGAATTCAAAGGCACCGGCAACATGGAACTTCAGTTGGATCGTCGCCTTGCCAACAAACGTGTTTACCCGGCTATTGACGTGATGGCATCAGGCACCCGGAAAGAGGACCTGCTCATCGATCGTGAGTCGCTGCAACGCGTCTGGATTCTGCGCAAGCATATGTCAGACATGAACCCCGTTGAATCGATGGACTTCCTCCTCGACCGGATGCGCGGCACCCGCAACAACGAAGAATTCCTGATCTCGATGAACCGGTAACGTACCTAACCACTCTGGTACGCTACTACAGCAATAAAAATCCCCGTCAGTACTGACGGGGATTTTTTGTGTTCAGGTACGTTGTCTGCTTAGCGGATCGCTTCATAGCCGTACGCGTTTAACCCCGTTGTGGCTACGATACGCCCTTTGCTGCCTCCCTGCCCCGGCACGGCCACGCAGGTGCCGTAGAAATAAGCCCCGGAGTTCTTGTCTACATCCGGTGAGCGCAACCGCCACAGATGCTTGCCTGTAGCCGCATCAATAGCGTGCAACCGACCATCACCACCACCCATGAAGTACAGCACCCCGTTAAGGTAACTGATAGGCGAGGCCGAGCCCGAGCTTTCCTCTTTCCAAAGCTGAGCGCCTGTTTCAGGATCAAGGCAGTAGGTGTAGCGGTTGTCGTTGTTGCCAAAGATTTTACCATCCTGGATAATAAAGCCCGATGAACCAAACCCTTGATCGAAGTTGACCGACCAGAGTAGTTTCCCTGTCATCACATCATTACACTGCATGGACCGGGTAGAAGTATGGTACACCTTACCGTTATACAGCTTGGCCCAGGATACGTTCGAGTTTGGATACGAACCGTTCAAGGTCACCCGTTCATATACCCATTTACGCTGTGTATAATTGTATAAGCCCATAGCAGTGGAATAACGGCTACCGCTTTTTGCTGGATCGTTATACAGCACCGTAACCAAGATTTCGCCATCTTTCTTGAAAGGCAAAGTCTCACCAATCATTCCCTTGAATACGCTTTGCTGGTCAGCATCGGTATAATCGTAAGTAGGCATGACCACATAAACCGGGTCGCCTACTGCCTTCAGATCAGTCATATATAGTCCTTCTGGCTGCCCAGAATCGCGTACTGAACCGCTGGTAAACAAAAAATTACTGATTCCCGAGCATTGCGGATAGCGAGAGAGCGTCACCTGATTTCTAGCTATAGTCTTACCTGTTGGCAAATTTACCAGGTACGTGTTACCACCGTCAATAAAAGCCAACCCCTCATCGTAAAGGTGGTATCTATCCTCTCTAACAGTTAATGGGTCTGTATATGTAGGATTGGTAAGTTGCGAAAGTAAATCTCCCCACATCCAGTTTACACTACCACTACCGCTGCTTAGACTGTATACGAAACGCTTAGCACCCCGATTAGCACCTACCAGTACATTCTCCTCATTGTAAACCAGTACTGACCTGACCACTTCCTCCGCTAACTCGCCATTATTGGATATCGAAGTAGCCCATAAGGAAGGTTGTTTACTGACTACGCCATCAGCGTCAACCACGCTCTCCTCCTCGCTACACGCAACAAGGAGGAGAGCCAATAGCATGATAACTGCCCTTATCATCGTTTTGGGGTAGCAAAAGCGGGGCCGTAAACATTATCAAATGCCTCGTTGTATATAGTTCCCATCCTCGGATGCTTCCGCATCTGTAAATGGTTCACGCCTAAAGCCTCGACACGGGTAGCGTTGGTGGCCCAGGCTGTGTTGTAACCCGACAGCGAAGGTGCTTTGATCAAACCATCGCTTTGCCCATTGGTGGAGGGATAGTAGGTGTAGCAAACCTGGATAATGCTGCTGTTGATACAGGTGGTATAATCCCCGCCCACCGTCGCAAAGTCCGGGTTTTCAGGCCCCAAACAGGCGTTCAACGCATTATGGTCAATGTCTTCATAACAGATTTGGAAGTACGACGGAATGCCTGATCCGATCAGGTGGTTCCAGATCCGCTCCGAGTCGTACCGTACCCAGTTCATGCCCCTGCCCCATTGGATGGCTGAATAAACAAAGGGAATAGCACCAATCCCATCAATACGCCCTCTTCAGGCTTCCCTTTACCCGGATCGCTCTCCAGAAAGTCGGGACTACAAGCCTGTAGACAGCCGCCAATAATGAGTAACGACATCACACGCCAACGTCGTTGAACTAAGAATAAGTCTTTCATTTTCGATGTGATTTGTAAACAGATCAAAAATGTAGGCTTTCTGTTGGTAAACCAATAACTGAAACTTATCAAACAATAAGTATCTACTTAAGTAAATTTTTAGTTATTCCACTTAATGCTCGTTTAATCGATTCTTCTTTGTTTATAACTAAAAAATACTAAGATTGTTGCTTACTTAGCGTATGGCGTATCTACTCTCCACAAGTTATAAGTTCATGGAAACACTTCCCGCAAAACTCTGCCAGCTTCGCCAAGTGATTGGTTTGTCGCAATACCAGATAGCCTTCTTCCTGAATGTGAGTCAGCCAGCTTATAGCTACTGGGAAACGGGCGAGACACAGCCCCGCTGGAAAAATGTACAAGCTATTGCCACCTTTTACCATATTTCACCAACAGACTTGCTATCAACGGAAACCGGTGCCTTGCTGATTCAGATTCTTCATAATCAAGCCTTGCAAACATTGAGCTTAGTAGGAGAGATCAGTTAACGTACCTGACTACCACAAAAAAGGCCCATCCAGTACTGGATGGGCCTTTTTTGTGGTAGTCAGGTACGTTGCTCAAATACCTTCCAGTGTCTCGTGAGGCTTGATCGCATCGGGGATTGAGTCCGTACCAATCTCTTCTTTGACTTCCTCAGCAATACCCCGCTTTTTGTACGCCTGATACACTGTATCACGCTCGAATGGGCGTTTGCCGATCAACCGAACGAGGTCATCCTGATACAGAATCTCTTTCTTCAACAGTTCCTGCGCAATAATCTCCAACGCCTCGCGGTGATCGGCCAGCATCGTTTTTGTCCGCTCGTAAGCGCCCTCGATGATCTTCCGAACTTCCTCGTCGATCTGACGGGCCGTCTCTTCCGAGTATGGCTTGTTGAACGAATATTCAGATTGTTTCGAGTCGTAGAACGACACGTTACCAATCTTGTCATTCATGCCGTACATGGTCACCATGCTGTAGGCCAGCTTGGTAATCCGCTCCAGATCGCTCAGCGCACCAGTCGAAATCTTGTCGAAGACCAGATCTTCGGCTGCCCGGCCACCCAGCGCCATGCACATTTCGTCCATGAGTTGTTCGGTCCGGTACAGGTACTGTTCGCGGGGCAGGTATTGCGCATAACCCAATGCAGCTACACCACGTGGCACGATCGACACTTTCACCAGCGGATCAGCGAATTCGAGGAACCAACCGGCCAGCGCGTGTCCGGCTTCGTGATAGGCAACGATTTCTTTTTCTTCCGGCGAAATCAGCTTGTTCTTCTTTTCGAGGCCACCAATGACACGGTCCATCGCATCCTGGAAATCGATCATATCCACCGATTCCTTATCATGACGGGCAGCAATCAGCGCGGCTTCGTTACAAACGTTGGCAATTTCAGCACCAGCAAAACCAGGTGTTTGGGCGGCCAGCTCTTTAGGCTCCACATCGGCCGACAACTTGATGGGCTTCAGGTGGACTTTGAAGATGGCTTCGCGACCGATAATATCCGGCTTGTCGATGCTGATCTGACGGTCGAAGCGGCCGGGACGTTGCAGGGCAGAGTCAAGCACATCAGGACGGTTGGTTGCGGCCAGAATGATGATACCTGAGTCGGTAGCAAAACCATCCATTTCAACCAGCAGCGAGTTCAGCGTGTTTTCGCGCTCGTCATTGGCACCGGGCATCGAGCCACGGCCACGTGAACGACCCACGGCGTCGATCTCATCGATGAAGATGATACAGGGCGCTTTTTCTTTCGCCTGCTTGAACAGGTCACGTACCCGGGCAGCACCTACACCGACAAACATCTCGACGAAATCGGAACCTGAGAGCGAGAAGAAAGGGACACCCGCTTCGCCAGCTACTGCTTTGGCTAACAAGGTCTTACCAGTACCCGGAGGACCGATCAGCAGGGCACCTTTCGGAATCTTCGCCCCCAGTTTGGTAAACTTCGACGGGTTCTTCAGGTAATCAACGATCTCTTTGATCTCTTCTTTGGCTTCGTCCAGGCCAGCCACGTCGTTAAAGGTGATCTTAACTTTGCTATCGGCATCGAACAGCGCGGCTTTCGATTTTCCAATATTAAATATCTGACCACCGGGACCACCGCCACCAGACATTCGGCCCAGGATGAAATACATGGCCAGAATCATGGCAATGAAGAATCCGTACGTAGCCAATTGACTTGCAAAGTCTGTGCGTGTTTCAACGTTATAGTCGATCCGCTGATTATCGGGCTTATCCTTTTCAATACGTTCCAGATCGCGTTTCAGCGACTCAGCAGAAGGCACCTCAAATTGGTAATGTGGGCCTGCGCCCCCCCCAAAGTAGGGTTTCTCCCCATTCAACCCCCGATACTCAGGTTTTTGCAACGCCTGTTGAGTAAGCGTTACTTCGGCGTATTTATCATTGACGACGATAACCTTCTGAACGTCGTTGTTGCGAGCCATCCGCTCAAACTGCCGGGCCGAGGTAGGGCGTACCGATGTACTTTTACTTAGGAAGGCGATGCCCAGAATAGCGGCAATCAGCAGTACCACAATCCAGCCCTGGAAGTTCGGCTTTCTGGGCAACCGGGGCAGTGGATTTTTATTGTTGTTGTTATCAGACATTTCGACAGGTTATACAGAAATCGGTTAGTAGGGAAACACAGTACAATAGTGATTGTTTTTGCTAGTGTACTGTGAACAGGAAGACAACCAGCCGGTATTCAACAGACTAACGCTGAATGAATACATCGGTTTCATTATCGACCCACGTCATCTCGGCATCTCCCCAGAGTTGCTCAAGATCGTAAAAAGCCCGGCGTTCCTTTTTGAACACGTGCACAACAACGTCCACGTAATCCAGCAGGATCCACTCGCGGTTCAATTTGCCTTCGCGGTTCATGGGGAATACCCGGCTCACTTTCAAAATCTCTTCTTCGATAGAGCCAGCGATGGCATCGATCTGTGTATCGGAGTTACCAGAACAGATCACGAAGAAGTCGGTAATGGCATTTTTCACATGGCGAAGGTCCATCACAACGATGTCCTGCCCTTTTTTCTCCTGCATTCCTTTTACGACCAGATCACGGAGTTGTTCGGTCGTTAATTCTGTTAGTTTGGCTGAAACAGCGTTTTGAATCATGCTTTGCGTGTAAACTTGTGAGCGCAAACAGGTAGCGGGTACGTAGCCAAGTCAAGGGAAGCCACTGCTTCGACGCACCATACATTATTTGACTAATCTATAATCATAACAATCATTGTACAAAATTTATCCCAAAACCCTCTTTGTTGGCCAAAAAATCGTTTATCTGCCAAGCTGTCAGTCTACCAACGATGAGGCCGCTCAACTGCTAACACAGGAAGACGTACCTGAAGGAACGATTATTGTCACCGATCAGCAAACCCAGGGTCGTGGACAACGAGGTAACCAGTGGGAAGCACAAGCCGGTCAGAACCTGACCATATCGCTGGTGCTACACCCGAATTTTCTGGCCGCCACCGATCAGTTCTGGCTAAACATAGCCGTATCACTAGCCATTCAGGACACGCTGTCTCCACTCCTGCCCACTACCGGATTAACGATAAAATGGCCGAATGATGTCTATGTCCACGACCGAAAATTAGGCGGCGTATTGATCGAGAATACGCTTCAGGGCTACGTATTGGGCCATTCGGTTGTTGGTGTCGGCCTAAACGTGAACCAGACAGCATTCGGAGTGCCAACCGCTACATCGCTCCTGCTCGAGTCGTCGGCCCCGGATGGTTATTCGCTGCCGGGGCTGCTGACCGCCCTGGCCGAGCAGTTGGAAAAGCGCTATCTACAACTACGGGCGGGCCATCGACATGTGCTTCGTACAACGTACCTGCAACACCTTTACCGGTACCAGCAACCGCATACGTACCTGGCCGATGACCAGCTTTTTACCGGCACCATCACCGATCTGGACCCAACCGGACGTCTTGGCATCCTGTCAGACGGTGTCATGCGCTATTTCGCCTTTAAGGAAGTAACTTTTTTACAATGAACAATTATCAATGGCTCCGCTAAACAACGTACCTGAGCGGAGCCATTGATAATTGTTCATTGTCTCAGTGCGTCTTCTACGGGGTTGCCAACGCATCCGCTGGGTTCGAGGATGCCCAGTAACGCGCAAATCGTTGGGGCTATATCGGCAATTTGAGTCCGGTGGAAGGTTTGCCCCTGTTTGATACCCCATCCGTAGAGCAAAAAGGGCACGTGCGTATCGTAGGGATACATGGTTCCATGCGTTGTTCCTTTGCTACGGCCCTCGAACCAGCCTGCCTGCAACATCACGTAAAAATCACCGCTCCGGTTGGGGTTATACACATTGCGTAACATCAAAAGCTGGTTTTCAGGAAGTGGCGTATTGGCCAGATCATGCAGGTTAATCACGTTGATCACGCCCCGTTGCGCCAGTAAGGTTGTGCGTAACAATGCGTACACGTCCTGAATCGGGATTTTTTTCTCGGCTAGTAACGTCGTGTTCAGATACACCTGCTGGTTGAAGTACGTCAGCATCCACTGCCCCGGCCCATACGCTTTAGCCAATGCCGCTTTAACCGCCTCTCCTACATCACCAGCCGGTTTTGTATCGGCAGGAATGCGGTATGACCGCGAAAACGCAGGAATGTCGGCGGCCCCATGATCGGCCGACAGAAACGCAAGCCAGGCCCCTTTTCCCACTTTCGCATCTAACTCGTTGAAAAAGTCCTGTAGTTGCAGGTCGAGCCTGATGTATTCATCTTCCGTTTCGATGGCATGTGTGCCGAAGGCGTGCCCAACATAGTCGGTCGACGAGAAACTAACAGCCAATAAATCGGTGATGTTGTCTTTTCCCAACTGTTCACCATCCAGCGCAGCCAATGCAAATTCTTTGGTGAGCTGGTCGCCATACGGTGTAGCCCGCAGGACCTCATACCGGCTTTGGCCCGCAACGGCTACAAATTCATGCGGAAAAACAGATTTCGTTTCGCCCGGTAGCGTAGCCTCGTAGGGTTGGTCGTCCGATGTGCTTTCAACGTACTTGTCGAGGGCCAGAAGTGGTTCCCATTTCTGCTTCAGGAACTGATCGGGCAACCGGCGATTGTTATAAGCCTGCACCCAGGCCGGTAGTTCTTTCCGGTAAAACGTGCTGGTGATCCAGTTGCCATCTTTCGAGTCGAACCAGTAAGCACCATCTGCTGCGTGGCCAGCGGGCAAGATCGAGCCACGGTCTTTCAGCGCGATGCCAACCACTTTAGCCCGGTTGTCGGTGGCCAACTTTAGCTGATCACCAATGGTAGTCACCAGCATGTTCCGGGGCGACATCAGGCCTGCAGCACCGCTGTTACCAACTGTTTTTACCGTGGTATCTTCGGCACAGTACACGATACGGCCCAGGTTGCGGTCGTAGAATTCATTGCCTACAATGCCATTGAACGCGGGAGCTGATCCGGTATAGATAGCGGCATGTCCGGGGCCAGTGTAAGTGGCGGCATAATGGTAATGGTTGTTCCGGCAATTGTAGCCCTGCTCGATCAACCGCCGAAAACCGCCGCCTGTGCTCAGGGAGCTGTATTTGTCGTAGTAGCGATACAGGTAATCATACCGCATCTGGTCGACAACAATGCCAACCACCAGTTTGGGGCGGGCTGCCGTATTGGCATTACCGGGGCTTGTGGTTGGTGAAATAGTGGGATCACCGGCCTTTTTTGACTGTGCAATAGTTGTCAGGGAGCCAACCAGGGCAATAAAGAGTATAGAGGATGCGAAGCGCGTCATGAAATAAAGCGGCGAAACGAGCGATAGATGGCCACAAAGGTAACGAACAATTCGGGCGCGGCTACCGTTGACTTGATTACCAAATCACGAAGCCATCGGCTTGTTTCCATGCAGCAAGGAATGTCGTTTAGCCCCGCACAGATCGGCAACAAGGGCATCTGGATTGCGCTTACCATTCTACTTTCCTGGGGTACGTTACTCGCTTTCCTACTGACCTACCACAGTCCGGTTCCCGTTATTCCCGGTGTTGGCCTTAGCTGGGCCGACCCACTGGTATACCTGTTTGTGCTGCTTCAGACGCATCTGTATACGGGTGTGTTCATTACGGCCCACGATGCCATTCACGGTGTGGTGGCCCCCAACAACAAGCGGCTCAACAACGCCATCGGCTGGGTAGCCACGCTGATGTTCGCTTATAATAGCTACAGCAAACTGTCGGCGGGGCATCATCTGCATCACCGTCATGCCGCTACGGAACACGATCCTGACTACCATCGGGGCAACGCGCACATACTTCGCTGGTTCATTGATTTTGCCCGCAGCTATGTGTCCGTCTGGCAGGTGCTGGCGATGGCTGTTACGTATAATGTGCTGAAAATCTGGTTTCCGATGGAAAACCTGATCGTTTTCTGGATGATACCGGCCATACTGAGCACGTTCCAGCTTTTCTTCTTCGGCACGTACCTGCCGCATCGGGGCAACCACGATAATCCGCCCCACAATGCCCGTAGCCAGGGCCTCAACCACACCTGGGCTTTTATATCCTGCTATTTTTTCGGATACCACTTCGAACACCACAACCAACCCTACCTCCCTTGGTGGAAACTGGCCGAAGCACGGGAAAACAGTTAACAATTATCAATTATTGATGGCTCCGCTAAACAACGTACCTGAGCGGAGCCATTGATAATTGTCTACTTGCTCCGCTCGATGGTGTATTGAATGAGGCCTTCCAGTGAGTTGCGGTAGGTCGAGGCCGGTAGTTTGTAAAGGAGCTCTTTAGCCTGCTGTACATAGCTCTGCATCGCCCCGGTGGCGTATTCAATGCCACCCGAGCTTTTCACGAACGAAATGACGTCATTCACCTGCCGGGGCTCATCGCTGTGGTTCTTGATGATGTTGATTACCCGCCGTTTATCACTCCGTCCGGCATTATTCAGGGCGTAGATCAACGGCAAAGTCATCTTCTTTTCTTTAATATCGATACCCAGTGGTTTACCCACTTCGGCGGTTCCGTAGTCGAACAGGTCGTCTTTGATCTGAAATGCGATTCCTACTTTCTCCCCAAATAGTCGGGCCGTTTCGATCATATCAGCCGAGGCATTCACGGAACGGGCTCCCATGGCACAACAGGCGGCAATTAACGACGCCGTTTTTTGACGGATAATTTCGTAGTAGATATCCTCGTTTATATCAAGCCGACGTGCTTTTTCGAGTTGCAGCAGTTCCCCTTCCGACAGGTCACGAACGGCCCTATTACCAATGCCCAGCAGGTCGAAATCGCCATTGTCGAGTGAGAGCGACAGCCCTCGTGCCAGCAGATAATCACCCACCAAAACCGCAATTTTATTCTTCCAGAGTGCATTGATGGAAAAAAATCCCCGACGGTAGTTTGAATCATCAACCACATCGTCATGGACCAGTGAAGCCGTATGTAGTAGCTCGATCAGGGCCGCTCCCCGGTAGGTCGAGTCGTTGATGGTACCGCATACACCCGCCGTCAGAAAAACAAACATAGGGCGAAGTTGCTTGCCTTTGCGCCGAACAATGTAGGACGTGATCTGATCGAGCAGCATCACGTCACTTTTCATCAAGTCTTTGAATGTCTGCTCAAACCGATTCATTTCAGCAGCAATCGGAGCCTGGATGTCGGCGATGGTGAGGGCCATTGGGTTTACTGAAGGGGCAACTTTGGAGGCTGCCTGACTACGTGGGCTCGTGGTCGCCCGCGATACACCATTGATTAGGTTATGGGCAAAAGTAACGACGAATTGACGAACTGTTGGCAAAAATTCCAATCTTCGAGGTATCTCTTCGGGGACACTCTGCGAGGACACTCTGCGAGGGCCCTCTGCAATTACCCACCTAACTGTTTATTTATAGGCGTCCGACAACGCGCCGCTCATTAACTCATGCCTGACCAACCCACTATTCCCTCGTCTGACGTTCAATCTACCTTTTTGCCCACCTCCTGTGGCCGTACCCTGGTGCTGGGGGGGGGCTCGCTCAAAGGTGCTTTTCAATGTGGTGCTATAACGGCCATTCTTGAAACGGGCTTTCAACCCGAAGCCATCTATGGCATTTCCGTCGGAAGCCTGAACGCTACCTTCCTGGTTCATGAGGCCAACCGGCAGTACGCCGAAACCGGCCATATCGACTGGCCGAAAGTGGCACGCGTATTACTCGAATTCTGGATCAAGAATATCACCAAACCCGACGACGTAGCCGTGATCCGGTCGCGCGTTCTGACGGGCTACAATACGTTGTTTAGCCGGTTCGATGGCTTTCTGGATAATACACCATTGCGCAACCTGATCCGACAGCATATTGATGTAAACATACTGAGACAGGGACCGATCAAATTGAAGGTCGGGGCCGTCAACGTAATTGAGGGCGATATGGTCTACGTATCTCCCAGCGACGACAACTTCCTCGACTATGTCTTTGCCAGCAGTTCCCTGCCGTTTCTGATGCCCGCCGTGCAGATTGGTGGCGACCGCAAAAAGGCGTTTCTCGACGGCGGCTTACGCGAAGTGGCACCCCTGCGAGAAGCCATCGACGACGGAGCCACCGAATTGATGTGCGTTGCCTGCCATGCCAAACGAATCTTCAACGAATCGTTCAATCACCGCAACCTGCTGAACCTCATGGAGCGGGTGAAAGACATCACGGTTAACCAGATCGTAAATAACGACATTGCCTGGGCCGAGCGTTTCGTTGACCGGGAAAAGTTACGCGGTCATACATTCAGCCTCACCGTGATTCGCCCCACTAAACCCCTGAGTTTAAATCTCCAGAAATTCGCTTCCGACGATATTGGCAAGCTTATCGTGCAGGGCTACCAGGACGGAACCGACATTCTGCGAACCACATAAACGAGAAAACCCCGGCCAGTTGGCCGGGGTTTTCTCATTCCAGGTACGTTCCCCAGCTTAGTTATGCTGAATACGACCAACACTAACCGTACGCCGACGGGCTAACCCCTGAGCGTATAGCGTATACAGCTTAGCTGCCTCCACTGTAAGCGTCGTACTGGTGATGGCTGATACGGTTCCCGATGTAGGCGCTGTTGCCCCCGTAACTACCTCCACAAGGTATGTACCTGCTGGAACCGAGGTAAACGCAGTTGTAGCGACATTCCTGTAGACCCGCCCATTGAACGGAGTTATAGCTGTTGCCGATGTACTATTCACATTACTCAACCGAACCGACAAAGCAAGAGGCGTTGTGGCTGTTGAACTGGCTGGCAGGCCAGCATCAGCTACAAAGTGAAAGAAACGAACACCGCCACTACCAGCCGTCAGCGTTTGAGTCAGGGGATCAGTGACAAATGAAAGTCGGGCACCACCAACATCCGTAATGAGGTTAGCTGCGTTTCGGACCACCGGACGATTTATCGAATCGGTTACAAAAACAGTGTATGCCCCATTAGCGGCCACAGTCGACTTGTTTGATAAGTCGTTAGCTCCAAGCGTTCCACCTACACCTTTAACACGCAGTTGTAATGATCCCAGATAGGGAACAGTTACGTAGTTGGTAGCTTGCCCTAGAGCAAGTGCTGAACCAACAGGCAAATTCTCAAGATAAGCAGTTAGCGCAGTAGCGTCGCCCGTAGCATTAGCAAATAGCACGCGGGCTGATGTGTTGGGCGCTGTTGTAACAGGCTGTGGCGTCGGATACTCGGTATCTTTGCAACTTGTAATTAGTGTACCGACCAGCAACGCAGAGGCAGCTACTGTCAGTAAAGATTCTAGCTTGAAATTCATGACAATGTCTTGAGTCTGTTAGTTGAAGATGTAACGCAAACCAAGTTGCATCTGCCAGCGTGAAGTAGTGACACCATTTGATACACCCTGGCTATTCACATAAGAATTAGATAGCGGTGTGCCATCAGCGTTGGTGGCAAATGTGTAGATCGGGCGACCAGTTGTACCAGTAGCCGTGTTGGGCGTCTCGTAGCCAGAGAAGCCAAGCAGGCTCGTCCGGGCCGCTGATTTAACTACTCCCAGGTTCGAGTCGATCAGGTTTAGTACGTTAAACACTTCCAGAGAAACCTGTATAGAGTTATCATTACCCCCAGTACGAAGTTTAAAATCTTGCAGCACACGCAGATTCAAGAAGTTAACCCAAGGAGTCAATGCAGCACCACGTTCGGCATACTGACCACGACGTGTTTTCAGATAAGGGTCCTGTTCAATGTATGCATTGAGTTGGTCCCAGATCTGTTGCGGCGTGCGCAAGTCGGTTGCATTCGTAGTAGTTAACAAAATTTCGCTTTGGTTACGCGGTACGTAAAGCAGGTTTGTGTTCGCTGCTGACGTCAAACCATTTGGTGCGCCACCATACGTGTATGAGAAGTTACCACCATTACGACCTTCATAAATCAGCGACAACGTAGTTGCGAAATACTTGGCATAGTCAAATCGGTAGCCTAAATAGCCTACCACACGGTGTGGAAACCAGTTACCAGCATATCCTAGAACTGGCGCATTTATGTTGGTCACATACGGATTACCGGTAAACAAGCCACCTGCCGTAGAACCACCTTGCGAGTTCAAGTCTTTCGAATCAGTGAATGTATAAGCAATGGATCCACTCAAACGACCAGTCGTTTTTTGAATCTGACCAGTAAGGCTAAATGCGTATCCTTGATCCGTGTTGTCCTGAATAAGAGCCTGCGTTGCACCAGTTGTGTTGATCAGCAAGTTTGTACCATACAGTGGCCGACCATCGCCCGCCAACGTACCTACTGGAGCGGCCAGGTTCGCATCACGAATGTAAACGGCATTGATATCTTTCGTGTAGATCATCTCGCCCGTCGCAACAAAACCACCTGGTAATGTTTTGTCGATACCAATGTTGGTACGGAACACTTGGGGGAATTTGAAGTTTGGCGCCGTTACGTTAATTGCATACGTAGAAGCCCCTCCAGCGGTGGTGGGAACATATGCATTAACGTTCGGATTAAATGGCGTATTGACCGAATTTTGCGGATTAAGTTGGCCAGTCGTAAAAGAGACTGGGTTAGTCGCTGAAGTAACAGCCGACGCAAAGGTGTTGAAGAACACACCGTTGTTGCTCAACTGGTTTGAAATCCATACAAACGGAACACGGCCCGTAAAGACCCCAACACCACCGCGTACTTGTAACGACTTATCGCCTTTTACATCCCAGTTAAACCCAAAACGAGGAGAGTACAGCGGCGTAGTTGCTGGCAGTTTGTTTACAAATAGTTGCTCACCGTTGGCAAATCTCTGATTTTCAACAGTTGGGTTAGGGTACAAACCACTAGCAGCCTCATTGTAAATAGGAATGTCAACCCGCAGACCAAGCGTCATACGCAGGTTTTTGATCCCTGAATAGCTATCCTGTGCGTAAAAGCCCAATTGTGATGCTTTGAAATCAGCGGCTGGTGCCGGGTTACCTGCCAACGCAGAGTATTGCTGATAAAAACGGGTTGGTGCATTAGCAGCCGATGGATTGGTAGCATTATTGATAAAATCGCTAATGCTGTTGTACTGATATGTTCCGTAAATAACTTGCGTAAACACGTTATAGAACCGGTAAAACTCGTTGGCCGTACCAAGTGTAAATGTGTGCGCACCCAGGAACGCATCAAATTTGTCATTTACCTGAATCACGTCCTGATCAAGACGGTTGTTTACCGTAAAAGGATCAGGACCGAACGTTGTCAGGTTTTGTAAGTTAGGCCCGAGAATATCAACAGTTGGGAAAGGGGGTATATCACCACCGCCACCTTGTTGGCGAGTATCCCGGAACGCATTGTAACCAGCTTGTAGATTGTTAGCGAATTTACCGTTACCGAACGATGAGTTTAATTCACCAAACACGCTGTACAGGTTATTCAGAATTCGGTAGTATGAATTCGAGAAAGGCAACGTGTTATTATTGTTCGAACGGCCACCAGTAGGACCGGCGGCAAAACCACCCGAACCACTTGGGGGCACATCGCGGTATGCATTTAACTGGTTATACCGGATCGTCAGCTTGTTATTGTCATTGATGTTCCAGTCAATCTTGGCCAGAAACTTGGTACTCTGTTGAGGTACATTGAAGTTATTATATGTACCTGGATCATACGTCCAGCTCTTGCCATTACCAGACGTAACCAGAAACGTGCGAAGGCGCTCAAGATCCGTCTCTGGGTTTAAACCTCCATCCGCAAGTTGCGAACCTGGCTGATTCGCAACACCATTTGTAGATTGTCCATAAGGATAAAGTACAGCAGGTGAAGTAGCCTCTTCACGCTCGAAGTTACCGAAGAAGAAAAGCTTATTCTTAACAATGGCTCCTCCGATACGAGCACCATAGTTGGAGTAGGTGAAGGCAGGCCGTTGCAAAACAGGAAGTTCAACCCCTGAAATGCTCTTGCCAGCCAGTGCGTCACTCTTCGTATAATAATAAGCAGAACCCTGTAGCTTATTTGTACCACTCCGCGTTACGGCGTTTACACCCGCTCCGGTGAACGCACCCTGACTTACATCGTATGGCGAAAGCTGAACGCTGATCTCCTGAATAGCATCAACACTGACAGGCTGGGCATTTGACTGGCCACCAGGTAACGCACTTAGACCAAATACGTTGTTTGACGTAGCACCATCAATTGAAAAGTTATTGTACAGGTTAGACCGGCCACCAAATGAAAAGCCTGGGCCAGCTTGCGGAGTCAAAACGGAAAAATCCTGGAAACTACGGTTCAGCGTGGGCAACCGTTCGAAACTTTCACGTTTGAAGTTGGTAGAAGCACCTGAACGTTCAGAATCAATGATTGAACCCCGTGCAGTTACAACAACCTCTGAGAGTTGCTTACCCACTTCGGTCAACCTGATGTTAAGCGAAACAGGTACGCCCAAATCGGCTGATTGAAGCCGCTGTTGAACATCCTGGTAACCTACGAACGACACGGTAATGTTGTAAGGACCACCAATCCGTACGGCAGGAAATGTGTAACGCCCGGCAGTGTTTGTCGTAATCCCGTAGCGTGTACCAGAAGGCTCGTGGACAGCAACCACAGTAGCCCCTGGCAAAGCTTCGCCTTTGTCGTCGGTGACAACCCCGTTGATTGACGAGGTCGTTACACCCTGGCCATAGCCTATCACGGCAAGCAACATACTGCCGAGCAGCATGAACGCTGCCCGAAAGCGCAGTAGCTTTTTAAACATAGAAGTGTTTGGTTTGATTGTTAATGCAGTCAGGCCCATAGAGTTGGACATGGAGATATTTTGAGCCGCAAAGGTCAGACAAGATTTCGTGACCGCCAAGCAAGTTTTCTATAAAAAGTGATACGTTTTGGTTATTCAGCGGCTATTTTCTTAAAAAACTCCATATTTTCCGCAGTATCAGCCTAATAGGTGATTATTATGTTTTTGTTAAGCCAACCCAAAGGCAATCATACGTGTTAGTCTACTTAGTTTTACTCCACTTTTTCAATGATACCAACCTCCGATAACAGCGCTACTATTAAGCTCACTCAGTATAGTCACGGCGCTGGCTGCGGCTGTAAAATTGCGCCCAAAGTGCTCGACCGTATTCTGCACGGTCAGTCTAGTGGACCAACCTCGCCAACCAATCTCTTTTCCACTTTATTAGTGGGAAACGACGCTCGCGACGATGCGGCCGTTATGGACTTGGGGAATGGTGAAGCGATCATCAGCACCACCGATTTTTTCATGCCGATCGTTGATAATGCCTTCGATTTCGGGCGAATTGCGTCGGCCAACGCTATTAGTGATGTGTATGCTATGGGTGGCCAACCCATCATGGCGATCGCTATTCTCGGCTGGCCCATCGACAAACTCTCGCCCGAAGTAGCCGGTGAGGTGATCGCCGGGAGCCGCGCTATCTGTGCCGAAGCGGGCATTCCCCTGGCCGGTGGCCACAGCATCGACTGCCCCGAACCGGTGTTCGGACTGGCAGTAACGGGCCGGGTACGTATCAGCGATCTAAAGCAAAACAATACGGCTACCGAAGGTTGTGTCCTCTATTTAACCAAACCGCTGGGCGTCGGTATCCTCACCACCGCGCAGAAAAAAGGCATTTTGCGCCCCGAACATGCTGATTTGGCCCCTCGTCAGATGGCGCAACTGAACTCATTCGGTGCAGTGCTGGGACCTCTCCCCTACGTAAAAGCCCTGACCGACGTAACAGGGTTTGGTCTGCTTGGTCACCTCACCGAAATGGCTGAAGGCAGTGGACTCTCCGCCGAAATCCAATTCAACGACGTACCCAGGCTTGAGGTGGTGGATACGTACCTGGCCCAAAACAGCATTCCAGGCGGTACGCACCGTAACTGGGACAGCTACGGCCACAAAATCGCTGACCTCACCGACACGCAACGGTATATCCTGGCCGATCCGCAAACGTCGGGCGGCTTGCTGATCGCTGTAGAACCACATTGTACGGATGAGTTTGAGCGCATGGCCAGCGAGAATGGCTTTGCCCTGAAACCCTTTGGTACGCTGGTAGCGAAGCAGGAAAAAGTTGTGTACGTAAACTAAATGAGTCCAAAGTTCAACATTCAAGGTCTAACGTTGCTCTACTGATTAGCCTTTGAGCAGAGCAACGTTAGACCTTGAATGTTGAACCTTGGACCGATCTTGTATGAAACTCTACTACCGGGAAGTGGGCGAGCCCACGGCTACTCCGCTCATTATTGTACACGGCATTTTTGGCTCGTCGGATAACTGGCTCACCATTAGCAAAACGATTGCCGCCGAAGGCTACCGCGTCATTTTACCCGATCAGCGAAACCACGGCCAGTCGCCACGGAGCGATGATTTTTCGTATGTCGATATGGCGGCTGACATTCATGAACTAATCACCGACCTGAATCTGGTAAACCCTATTTTGGTTGGCCATTCGATGGGTGGTAAAACCATGATGCAGTACGTATTTACCTTTCCGGGTACGTTCGCCAGCCTCGTTATCGTTGATATTGCCCCCAAATTCTATCCCGTTCACCATGGCGAAATCCTGCGCGGGCTGGCGGCAATCGATCTAAAAAACGTACGTACCCGTAACGAAGCCGATGCCGCGCTGACGCCCTATGAGCCGTCGCCAACGGTGCGTCAGTTTTTGCTAAAGAATCTGTACCGGGAAGAGGTGGCAGGTACGTCGCAGTTTGCATGGCGGTTGAACCTACCCGTCATCAGCCGCGAAATTCACGGCGTGGGCGAAGAACTAACCAACCCGCACCCCATCACCGAACGCACCCTGTTCATTCGCGGTCAACGGTCACCGTACATCCTCGACAGCGACTGGCCCGCCATTCTCCAGCTTTTCCCCAACGCACAACTCGTCACCATCAACGACGCGGGCCACTGGGTACAAGCCGAACAACCCGCCGAGTTTGTGCGGGTACTGATGGCGTTCTTGAAGTAAACAGTTATTGGTTATTACTCCGCCAGGGAACGTACCCAGGAAGCACTAATAACCAGTAACTGGCTAAATCACCGTTCCACCGTCGGCGTAGAACAGGCTACCGGTTGAGTAGGACGAGGCTGACGATGCCAGAAAAAGGGCAAGCGGACTGATCTCGTCGGTAGTGCCCATCCGGGCAATAGGGAGGCGCCTGGTGAAGTGGGCCAGCGTCTTATCATCCTGCCACAGCGCCTGGCTGAACTTGGTTTTGATCAGACCGGGGCAAATCGCGTTGACCCGAATACCATCCGGGCCCCACTCTTTCGCCAGCACTTTCGTCAGCATATTCAGGGCGGCTTTACTAACACTGTACAGACCAAGGCCCGGATCGGGCGTGTGGCCGGCAATGCTGCTCACCATAATAACGCTTCCGCTACCACGGGCCTTCATGCTTGGGTAGCAAAGCTTGCTTAACTCGAACGGAGCCTTCACGTTGGCCTGCATAATCTTGTCAAATGCACCCCCATCGGCCTCCAGCGACGGGCCGAACACTGGGTTCGAGGCGGCATTATTCACCAGAATATCTATTCCACCATATACGGCAACGGTCTTTTCAACCAGTTGCGCCAGTTGATCCATATCACCAACGTGAGCGGCAATACCTGTGGCTTCACCACCTGCTGCTTTAATGTCAGCCGCCAGTGCGTCGCAGGCTTCCTGTTTTCGACTGCTGACAATGACTTTAGCGCCAAAGCGGGCGTAGAGCCGGGCAATATCTTCGCCAATGCCTTTACTGGCACCGGTAATAATGGCGACCTTATCGGTAAGGTCAAAAACGGCTTTTTCGGCTTGTGCAACAGTCATTTTTTGGTTGATTAAGGGATTGGGGATTGGTTGACTAGTTAATTGGTTGACTAGTCAACCAATTAACTAGTCAACCAATTAACCAGTCAACCAATTAACACGATTGAACAAAAGTAAGGGATGGCATCATTTATGCGTTACAGGTTCAGACGTCCGAACCCGGCGGTTTGGTGGTTCGTGCGTACATTTACCGCCAATCGTTATTCCTATGCCCATCCCATCCGACTCACCACTCTTTGGCTCCTGGCCACGTGCATATGCCGTGGTGATTGGGGCCTTACTCCTTGAGATTGCCTTTTTCTACGCCTTAATGCGCTGGTTCGCATGAGTAGTCTGGATTGGTGGGTACTGAGCAGCACGCTGGCTGTTCTGGTTGGGTATGGGCTTTACAGAAGTCGGGGTCAGCAGAATTTCGACGATTTCACCCGCGCCGGGCAATCGCTTCCGTGGTACCATGTGGGGCTATCGGTTATGGCAACGCAGGCCAGCGCCATCACGTTCTTATCGGCACCAGGGCAGGGTTTTTCGGATGGCATGCGGTTCGTGCAGTTCTACTTTGGCCTTCCACTGGCGATGATCGTTCTGTCGGTCACCTTTGTCCCTATCTTCCACCGGCTCAACGTGTATACCGCCTACGAGTTTCTGGAAAATCGCTTCGATGGCCGGGTACGTTCCTTAACAGCAGGCCTGTTTCTATTGCAGCGCGGCCTCTCAACGGGACTATCTATCTACGCACCCGCCATTATTTTGTCTACGATTCTGGGCTGGAACATCTACCTCACCAACCTGATCATGGGTGGGCTTGTTCTGATCTATACCGTTACGGGCGGCACAAAAGCAATCTCCCACACGCACTTGACCCAAATGCTGATTGTGACGGTGGTGATGGTGGTGGCGGGCTGGCTTACCGTGCGGCTACTGCCCGACAGCATGGGGTTCACGGATGCGCTGCGCGTGGCAGGCAAGGCAGGCCGGTTAAACCTGATCGACACAAAATTTGACCTGCAAAACCGGTACAATCTATGGTCGGGACTGGTCGGCGGGTTTTTCCTGCAACTCTCCTACTTCGGCACCGACCAGTCGCAGGTGGGCCGTTACCTGACCGGGCAATCAGTAACGCAGAGCCGGGTGGGGTTGCTGATGAATGGGCTGCTGAAAGTGCCGATGCAATTTCTGATTTTGCTGGTGGGCGTGCTTGTCTTCGTCTTTTACCAATTCAACGAGTCACCCATCTTTTTCAACCAGCAGGAAACCGAACGGCTGAAGTCAGGACCGCTGGCGGCTGAATTTCAGTTGCTGGATATAAAGCACCAGACCCTGAGTGCTACCCGTCGCGAAGCTGTTGCAGACCTTGAAGTAGCCATACAATCGCACGATGATGGGGCGGCAGATAAAGCAGGCGAACAAATTAAAGTCAGCGACGGCGAACTGACCAAACTCCGCAAAGACGTGTCGACCCTGGTGAAGCGCAACAACCCCACGGCCGATACCAACGATGTCAATTACGTTTTTCTGCGGTTTGTGCTCGATCACCTCCCCCACGGCCTGATTGGGCTGCTTATTGCCGCACTCTTCATTGCCTCTATGGGCTCTATCGCTTCAGCCTACAATTCACTGGCCTCAACATCGGTAGTCGATGTCTATAACCGGATCGTACCGGTTGCTGACCAAAAAATCAATGAAGTAACTCTGTCGCGCTGGCTGACCGTTGGCTGGGGCATCTTCTGCATTATTGTGGCTCAGTTTGCCAACCTGATCGGCGGCAGCATGATCGAGATTGTGAACGTGCTCGGTTCCCTGTTTTATGGCGTCATTCTGGGCATTTTCTGCGTTGCCTTTTACCTTAAATCGGTGGGCGGACGGGCTACTTTCTGGGCGGCTCTACTGGCCGAAGCCATTGTGGTGGGTTGCTACCAGTTCGACCTGATGGCTTTTCTCTGGCTCAACGTGGTTGGCTGTCTGCTGGTCATGATTTTCGCCCTTGTCTTCAATCAGCTATTGCCAGCCCGACCAAACGCCATTGTTAAAATGTCTTAATCCAGATTAGCGAAACAGCCCTCAGCTCACTGTTTTGTGGCTTTTATACCTTCCTGGGAGCAACGTACCCGGCACGACCTATACAGTATTAACTGGCAGAACCGTTATTTTTGCACCGTTCTTTTTCAACTGTCCATGCGCCTGTTTTTATCGTTGTTTCTGCTCATCCCCGCTTTGTGTCAGGCCCAGACACCCCGGTTCATCATTGGTAAAGTGCTGGATCAGGAAAATGGCAGCGGCGTAAACAACGCAACGGTCATCAATCCGCGCACACAGGCTATTGGCCGCACCAACGCCGCCGGTGCGTTTTACCTTGACGTCAAACCCGGCGATTCGGTGATTGTCACCAGCCCAAGCCACGGCCGGGCAGGCCTGAAGTGGGACGGCATGACCAAAGACCCGCAACTGGTTATGAAACGGCAACTCTCCGACGACGTTGTCAACCTGCCTACCCTGACAGTTCGGGGTAAACGCGAGGCAGAGGTCCGTAAAGAATTGGAACAGCTTCTTCGGGAACCCGAAGCGCGTAAGAATCTGTCGGGCGAACAGATTTTTAGTCTCGCTCAGTCGCCGGTTACGTTGTTGTATGAACTCTTCAGCAAGCAGGCCCGGGCTAGCCGAAAAGCGGCGGTGATCAGTCAGCAGCATCGCAAACGAATGTTGGCCAACTACCGGGTAGAACTCATCACCCAACGGGCCACCGACCTCCAGGGCGAGACCATCGAAACCTTCCGCGACTACTGTAATTTCAACGATGATTTCGTTCTACAGGCGTCTGAATACGATCTCACCTTCGCCGTATTGCAACGTTATCGACAATATTCGCGTCATTAGATCTACCGCTTACCCATTTTAATAAACAGCCTATCCCACACACTGGATTGGCGTGGCCAAATCGTTACATCGGTACATAATACACTGGCTATCAATATAGTATACAATAAGAATAGATTTTGGTGAGCGAACGTTCGCCCGCCGAAATGTGTTAAGTAACTAGACCATTCTCCCCCCCTATAACTGGCTTTGCCTATCACGCGGCTTGCATGATATCATTGGTTTGCGTCTATATTTGACCCCAACCGCTATATCTGGCACACAACGTGAAAGAGCTCTATCATCAACTGCAGGACACTTTATGTCAAAGAACTTAGTCATTGTCGAATCGCCCGCGAAGGCGAAAACAATTGAAGGCTACCTCGGTCGCGACTTCACCGTCCGGTCTAGTTTTGGCCACATTCGCGACCTGCCTAAAGACGGCCTGGCCGTTGATGTGAAAAATGGGTTCGCGCCTGATTATCAGATTTCACCCGATAAAAAGCAGCTTGTCAGTGAGTTGAAAAAACTGGCAAAAGACGCCGACGAAGTGTGGCTGGCAACGGATGATGATCGCGAAGGCGAAGCTATTTCGTGGCATTTGAAAGAAGCACTCGGACTGAAATCCGATACAAAACGGATCGTTTTTCGGGAAATCACCAAAAATGCGATCCTGAACGCCATTCAGATTCCGCGCACCATCGACCTCGATCTGGTGAATGCCCAACAGGCCCGGCGTGTCCTCGACCGGCTGGTGGGATATGAACTATCGCCGGTGTTGTGGCGCAAAATCAAAGGTGGCAGCACGGGCCTGTCGGCCGGTCGGGTGCAATCCGTGGCCCTGCGGCTTGTGGTTGAACGCGAACGGGAGATTGATAAGCACAATGCTAAATCGAGCTTTAAAGTAACGGCTCAATTCATCGTCGACGGTGGCAAGGTGCTGAACGCCGAACTGCCAAAAAACTTCGCTACTGTAGCCGAAGCGCGCAGCTTCCTGGAGCAGTGCATCGGGGCAACGTTTACGATCAAAAGCCTGGATGTAAAACCCGCCAAGAAGTCGCCTGCGCCCCCGTTTACTACGTCTACGCTGCAACAGGAGGCATCGCGCAAACTCGGCTACTCGGTAGACCGGACCATGCGCATTGCCCAGAACCTGTACGAAGCGGGCAAGATCTCGTACATGCGGACCGACTCGCTGAATCTCTCAACAGAAGCCGTTGACAAGGCCGTTGCCGAAATCACATCCGCATTTGATGAGCGATACGTACAGAAGCGGCATTTTAAGAATAAAAACGAGTCGGCACAGGAAGCCCACGAAGCCATCCGGCCAACCAATTTCAGTGACCATAGCGCTGGCGGCGACCGCGACCAGAAACGGCTTTACGAACTGATCTGGAAACGCTCTATAGCCTCGCAAATGGCTGATGCTCAACTGGAACGTACTACCGTAGCGATCAACATCCGCACAACGGGTGTACCAACCGAGGGCTTTCCGACGGAGCTGATTGCCCAGGGCGAAGTAATCAAGTTTGACGGTTTTCTGAAGGTGTACCTCGAATCGAAAGACGATGAGGACGATGAAGATGCCAAAGGCATGCTACCGCCGCTGAACATTGGGCAGGAGCTTGATTTAAGCCAGATGAAGGCGTCGGAGAAGTTTACCCGGCCACAGCCTCGCTACGCTGAAGCTTCGCTGGTGAAGAAACTCGAAGAGATGGGCATCGGTCGGCCGTCGACCTACGCGCCAACGATTTCAACGATCATCAATCGTGGGTACGTTACCAAGCAGGACAAACCCGGTCAGGAACGCACCTTTCTGGAGTACATCCTTCAGGCTGAGACGATTACCGAGACAAGTGGCAAAGAGACCTTTGGTTCAGAAAAAGCCAAACTGTTCCCGACCAATACCGGCGTGGTTGTCTGCGATTTCCTGATGGAATACTTTCCCGGCATTGTCGACTACAAGTTTACGGCTAATGTAGAGCAGGAATTTGATGAGATTGCTGACGGAAAACTCAAGTGGCAAACGATGCTACAGGGCTTCTACGGCGATTTTCATAAGAATATCGAAGATATTCAGGGCGCAGCGGCGGGCGTTAGCTTCAAAACCGGAGCCCGCGAACTGGGTATCGATCCCAAATCGGGCAAACGAGTATCAGCGCGGCTGGGTAAATATGGCGCTTACGTACAGATCGGCGAATCGACCGACGAGGAAAAGCCGGCATACGCTAACCTGCGTGACGGTCAATTGATTGAGTCTATTTCGCTGGAAGATGCCCTGAGTCTTTTTGGGCTACCGCGTGAAGTTGGCTTCTTCGAAGATCAGGCCATGACCATTGGCGTTGGTAAGTTTGGTCCTTACGTGAAGCACGATGGCAAATACGTGTCGTTGGCTAAGGAAGATGATCCGTACACGATCTCTGCCGAACGCGCTACTGAGTTGATTCAACAGAAACGGGCCGAGGCAATTAGCGAATCCATCGGTGAATTTGAAGGCAAGCCAGTTGTTACGGGGAAAGGTCGTTTTGGCCCTTATGTGAAATTCGATGACAAGTACATCTCGTTGGCCAAAGGCGAACAACTCGCCGGTCTGACGTTGGAACGCGCGGTGGAATTGATTCAGCAGAAGCGCAATGCAGAAGCGAACAAGTACATCAAGGAATTCCCCGAACGGCCTGAAATAAAGGTGGTTAATGGTATGTACGGCCCTTATCTGGCGGTTGGCAAGCGCAATGTTCGCCTGCCTAAAGACATCGACCCCGCCGAACTGACACTGGAGAAATGCCTTGAACTGGCTGGCGGCGATGCGAAAAGCGAACCAGCGAAAAAGGCACCGGCGAAGAAAACTACCGCTACCAAGACAGCCACAAAAGCACCAGCCAAGAAGGCCGTAGCAAAAAAGAAATAAACGCGTTTGTTTAGTCTATTGATGCGAAGCCCTGCCAGTTAGTTGGTGGGGCTTCGCTATTTTCCAGGTACGTTGTCCATAGCAACGTACCTGCTGAAGGCAGGAGTTTCATTTTTCAGACTCACCCAATTTTTGTATCTTACTGTATGGAAAAGCGTCAGAAGATTGTCGTATTGACGGGGGCTGGTATCAGTGCCGAAAGTGGGATTGCCACTTTCCGTGACTCGAACGGCCTCTGGGAAAATCATCGAATCGAAGATGTAGCAACGCCTGAAGGCTGGCGAAAGAATCGACAGTTGGTACTTGATTTCTACAATCAGCGCCGTAAACAGGCATTGTCGGTTGAGCCAAATGCGGGCCATTACGCCCTGGTAAAACTGGAAGCGTACTATGATGTCAGCATTGTTACCCAGAACGTTGACGGGCTCCACGAGAAAGCAGGCTCTACCCACGTCATCCACCTGCATGGTGAGTTATCAAAATCACGCAGTTCGATTGACGAATCGTTGGTTTACGATATTGACGGGTGGGAAATAAAGCTGGGCGATCAATGCGAAAAGGGGTCACAACTTCGGCCGCATATTGTCTGGTTCGGCGAGTCGGTGCCGATGATGGAAGAGGCCGTTGACATTGCCTTGACCGCCGACATTTTTATCGTCGTAGGTACGTCGCTGGTCGTGTATCCGGCGGCGGGTCTGGTTGATTTCATTCCAAAAACAGTGCCTATTTACGTGGTAGACCCTAATCTACCTGAGATCAAGCCGCGCTCAAACCTTACACTGATTGGTGAGCCTGCCAGCATCGGTATGACCCAACTCGCCAACACGCTCATTGAACGGGCCAGTCAGAAAGAAAAAATGGCGTAAAGCTGCCCAGTCGGTGCCAGCCGCGTTTTATCGCCATGACTCTTGCGGAAAAAACGCGGCTGGCGCATCAACTGCTCAACGAACAATACGGCATTCAGGCAATTTACGGGTACAAAGACCCTATGCACGAACTGGTTGGCACGATTCTGTCGCACCGAACCACTCATGACAACGAAGTCACGGCTTATCGTACCATGCGCGACCGATTTCCAACCTGGGAGGCCGTTCGTGATGCACCGCTGGCCGACCTGATCGCCGCCATTCATACGGCCAACTACCCGGAAGTAAAAGCCCCCTACATTCAGCAATTGCTGCGGGTCTTGATTGCCGAACGAGGCGAAGCGAACATCGACTTTCTGGCCGATCTTTCTACGGAAGATGCCATGCAGTGGCTCAACCGGCTACCAGGTATTGGGCCAAAAACGTCGACGTTGCTACTACTTTTCACGTTTCACAAGCCCGTATTGCCGGTAGACACGCACGTGCATCGGGTAACCCAACGGATTGGCATCATTGGCCCAAAGGTCAGTGCCGGAAAAGCGCATGATCTGTTGCTGGCAGTGCTGCCCGCCGATGCCGTTGAATTGTTTAATTTCCACAAGCACTTTTACTGGCATGGGCAACGCGTCTGCACCTGGTATACGCCCAAATGCGGCCAATGTGTATTGGCCCTCCATTGTGATTACCTCCAATCGGGCAAGACGATGGTGCTCAGCAGCACGCCCGTTCGCAAGAAGTAGGCTAGCAGACATAAAAAATGGGCTATCTGTGGTAAAACACGGATAACCCACTTCATAAAACGGCTCAAAAAGCTATTCAGTCACTTTCCCGCCATACTTCTGGTTGTAAAAAGCTTTCGACTGACTAACCCAGTTGTCACGTTCGATTCGGCCGGGGAAAAACTCGATGATTTCATTCACTTTATCGATATCTTCCTTCGTAAAGTTTCCAACCTGACGGAAGGTATAGATACCAAGGCTGTGCAGCTTGCGCTCCAAAAATGGCCCGACGCCCACAATGTCTTTCAAATCGTCGGCTTCGGCAGCGGTTGCCCGGCCAATACGGTCAAAGTTAATTTCATTGGCCCGTGCAGCAATCCGATTTAGAACGGCATCTTCCGAACTGGCCACTGGCGGTACTGACACAGCAGGTACAGGCACTGCCGCTGGCGGCGTAACTGGCTCGGTTACAGGCGGGATAACTACCCCGACAACTGGTGGAACTACCGTGGAAACAACCACAGGAGGCAATTCAACGGGCACTTCCAGTACCGGAGCAGCCATAGCGGGTACCACCAGCGGCTCAACAATCGCCACGGGCGCAATTGCCTCCGTCCGTATGCTGTTTACAGGCGGTTTTGGCACGCTTGCTTTGGCCCGACGGCAATTGTCGAGTTCAGCCTCTTTATCGGCAATGGCGGCTTGCAGGGCATTCACGCGGCCATTGAGGATAAAACGGGCAATTAACCACCCCACAAACGCTGCCAGGGAGAGCAGCAGTAACATTTCGACGATCGCGACCGGGCGACTAAAAGGATCTAATCCAAACATAGGTGTAGGGGGTTAAGCGTTCCGTTTTTTACGTTCAAACTCAGCCGACTGGCCCACCCAATCGTCGCGTTCGATTCGACCGGGGAAAAACTCGATGATATCGTTGACTTTGGCCACGTCTTCTTTGGTGAAGTTGGCAACCTGACGGAACGTGTAGATACCGATAGCGTGGAGCTTTTTCTCCAGGAACGGCCCAACACCTACGATCTCTTTCAGGTCATCGGCCTCGGCACGCGTTGCCCGGCCAATATGCGTAAAATCGAGTTCATTTGCGCGGGCGCGTACCCGGTTCAGAACCAGGGCTTCCTGATCAGAGGGCGCCGCCACTACACGCGTGCAGTCGGCCAGTTCACGCTCGGTACTGGCCAGATCGCCTTCCAGTTGGGCAATCATGCCTTTGCGGGAAATATAGCCGATAATAAAACCCAGCGTACCAGCCACAAACAGCATAATCCAGTGCTGTAGGGTAGCGTCGGGCCAATTCAGGGGATTCATGGTAAACATAGTGCTTCTGCGTTTTCAGTTATTGGACAACGACGGTAACGCGGCGGTTGGCTTTGCGGCCTTCCAATGTCTCGTTCGATTCTTTTGGCTCCGATTCACCTTTGGCTTCCACAATAATCTGGTCGCCATCGATCCCGGCTTTTTTGAGCCGGCTTTTCACGTTACCAGCCCGTGCTTTAGACAATTCCATATTCACACCTTCAGGGCCTTTATCGTCGGTATGGCCCGTCAGTAACAATTTCTTGCCCTTGTTTTCTTTCAGGTATTTTTCCGCTTCGTCGAAAAACTTCTTCGTATCCTCTGTCTGGATATAGCCCGATTGCCCGGTCTTGAAATAGAGATCGATGGGTTTAAAAACGGATGTAAACTTTTGGGCATCAGCCAATGCTTCTTCTGTCTTCAAAAGCACTTTCTCTGTTTTTTCTGCAACCGGGGCGGGTGCCTCGCCAGTAAAGGCGAATGCCAAACCACCATATAGTGAATCACCCTTGGCGCTGTAGGGCATCAGGTCAGTATTCGTGCCATCAAGCAGCACACCAGCCGTGGTTAGTTGATCAGGAAATGCCCCCAATTTTACCAACTGTGCTTTAATGTCCTCCGCACGGGCTACTCCTAAATTTGGGTACGTTGTTGGGTTCTGTTCCTCGGCCCGGTAATATCCGTTAATGGTAAGCTTCCGGGTCGAATTGGCTTTCAGATAGTCGGCCAGCGTTTGAACTGTATTGCCGATAGCCGCCGCGCTGGCAACAGCGCCTGATTTGGCATAGCTAAAATTGCCGGGTACGTTCAGGTTGAGCCGGTCGCCATCAATGATCGATAAAGGGGGCATGGCTACCGTGGCAGTCGCCGAAGCAGGCGCGGGCCCTTCGAGACAGAGCTGCTTGATTTTACAGACGTGCCACCACGTCGAGCCGCCCATCCAGAGAAGAAGCAGGATAATCCAGGGGGTTTTGTTAGTGAACATAGAGAGAGGGTAATAGTAGTGCTTAACAGATGGTTAAGGGTAGGGAGTTGGTTAGACGAACGAAGTTGCCGTTGGTCATCCAAAAATAGGCCTGTGTTTCATAATTGCAACACTATCAGGCATTTTCAGTCGTTTCGCACAAAACTTTCATACCAGGCTTAGCAGCTAGGTCAGGTAGAAATTAAGCAGAAAACAACGTACCTGCTTTGGCCTGACCACAGCTACAAACTCATAAAAAGTAAACATCATGGCCGAATCCAACGTCATAGCGACCAGTCAGTCAGTCTGGTCCAAAAAAAAACCTCTCTCTGGGCAGAGGGAGGTTTTTAGACAACGGGTACTATATACGTTAATGGCTTCCCAGCACCTCATCGAGTATAACATTAGCTAGAATTGCTGCATGTTGCCGGGCCATTGTCACATTGTCACTGGTGTTTACCCGCACATTCAAAATGTGATTGTTAAGCAGAACGTGCATTGTTTTTGTCGATGCATCCCACACCGCTTTATCGCCCAAACCAGGGTAAGCAGCAAACTGGGCGGTCGTAATGGCGGGCGGGGTCAACTGAGTGGCCGCCGGTGTTTGACGGGATACGCTCGTTGCTGTGTCGTTTTTAGCTGACGCATCCTGTTTTGCCAGCGAACTGGTGGCTGATTCGGCTGGCATTTCGGCACCCGTTCCTTCCGGTTTTGGCCCGCTCTGCGGCTCTTCCGTTGCCACTTCGGGTGCTTTCATCCTGGCCGCTGGCCTGTTCTGGAACATCCGGTCGAAAGCGTACTCGGCATGGTAAATGGACTGATAGGGCCGTTGTGTAGCAAATGAAACGTCTACTTCATTTTTGCCCCAACTAAATTTTCCGCCCTGCGCCTCGTCCACTACGTCTACTTCGGTATCGCCCCCAAGTTTGAATGTACCGCGTACCAGTTCTTCGGCCAGCAGGTTGCTCGCTTTGTCGTATATCGCGTCATTTGATAACATGCGCACCCCCACAACCTGACGAGCCAGGTAAGGGCTTGACGTGCCGCCTGCATCATTGGCATCGTCGCGATCTCCGGGTCGGCACGATACCATGCCCAGTAAAGCAATTGAGAAGAGAATGGCTGATTGTTTCATAAGTCGATGTATAACTTCCTTCTCAACCCGATTTAGCAACAGATTGTTATGAGACGGATCGTAGCATTTGTCAGGCGCGAGAACAGGTATGGCCTGCGGTTTCTGATGTATTTTTGCCCCACATGGACGCTATTGACCGTATTGCCCTACCACCGGGACGCCAAATCTATTTTGCTTCAGATTTTCACCTGGGCACTCCTTCGCCTGCCCAGAGCCGTGAGCGTGAGGCTGTTATTGTCCGCTGGCTCTCGACGATAGAGGCCGATGCAGCCGCTATTTTCCTCGTTGGCGACGTGTTCGATTTCTGGTTCGAATACAAACATGCCATTCCGAAAGGATTTGCGCGATTGCAGGGTAAGCTCGCCGAACTCGCCGATGGAGGCATGCCCATCACGCTTTTTACCGGTAACCACGACATGTGGATGCGCCACTACTTCACCGAGGAGTTGGGCATTCCGGTGTATCGTCAGCCACGTTCATACGAGTTGGGCACCAGACAGTTCCTGATCGGCCACGGCGATGGGCTTGGTCCCGGCGACCATGTGTATAAGCGCCTTAAGAAGGTATTTGAAAGCGGACTGGCCCAGCAGGCTTTCCGATGGCTTCATCCCGATCTGGGCATTGGTCTGGCACAAGCCTGGTCGCGCCGAAGCCGGATTACCAATACGGAGAAAGGAGAAGATGTGTTTCGGGGTGAAGAGCATGAGTGGCTCTGGCATTACTGCCGTGAAGTAGAGGCCAGTCAACACCACGATTACTACATTTTCGGTCATCGCCACATTCCCCTCAACCTGGCCGTCTCGCCTACCAGTCGCTACATCAATCTGGGCGAGTGGGTTCACGCCCGCACCTATGGTGTTTTCGATGGCGAAACGGTGTCAATTGTCAGTTATTAGTTGATTGGTTATCGGTTGATTAGCAGCTTACCCCCACCCCCCTGAAGGGGGCTACTGCGATGCAACATACCATCGCGGAGCTTTAGCCCCCCCTCAGGGGGGTGGGGGTTAAGCCGAACCATTAACTAATTCTCACTTTTGCCTTCCTTCTTACTTTCCCGGTTGGCTTGCTTGATCGTTTCGCCGATCATGTCCCACTGCTGTTCTGTCACCTTTTCAAGATGACTAAATTCTCCTGCAGCCAGCACTTCGCCGCCGTCGATAGTGATGCACTCGCCGGTAACGTACCCGGAAAAATCGGATAGCAGGTAGGCCGCCAGGTTAGCCAGTTCCTGATGCTCACCGACCCGTTTCAGCGGAATACGGCTCGTAGGGTCCATCATACTGGCCAACGGCTCAGGAAAGAGGCGGTCCCACGCGCCTTTTGTTGGAAATGGCCCCGGTGCAATGGCGTTGAGCCGGATACCATACTTGCCCCACTCCGCAGCCAGCGACTTAGTCATGATCAACGCACCACCCTTGGCCACCGCCGATGGAACAACGTACCCAGAACCCGTTGTGGCATAAGTCGTTGAGATGTTCAGTACTGTTCCCTTAATCTTGTTTTCGATCCAGTATTTACCGACAGCCAGTGTAAAGTAGTACGTTCCGCGCAACACGATGTCGACCACCACATCGAAAGCTTTGTACGAAAGACGTTCGGTAGGGCTGATAAAATTACCCGCCGAGTTATTCAGCAGTCCATCAATCTGGCCAAAGCGAGCTACAGTCTCGGCAATAACTTTCTCGATAGCCAGCGGGTCACGAACGTCACAGGCAACGGCCAGCACCTGTCCGGCCCCGGCCTGCTCTTTCAGTTCATCGGTTAATTCCTGCGCGGTCTGATCCAGCACTGCCTGACGGCGGCTGCAGATGGTGACGTTTGCGCCGAGTTGCAAAAAGTAACGGGTCATCGATTTACCAAGGCCCGTGCCGCCACCCGTTACAATGATCGTCTTCCCGGCCAGCGCATCATCGCGCAGCATTCCTGTGTTTGCCATATGAAGTGAATGAGTAAAGTAGTGAATGAGCGAAAGAGTGAATGTTTCAAGGCCTGAATCAGCAGAGCAATGCACTCTTTCGCTCATTCACTAGTTCACTCTTTAATTTAGTAGCCTCTGTTAATTTTCTTGTTGAATGCGGCCTGTCGACGCTCGGAGGTTGCTTGCATGGCTTCCGAAAAATCCATTGACTCTAACTGCGACGAATTCCAGACGGCTACATACTGCAACCCGGCGTCGATCGATTTATCGAGGCTGTAGTTCAGCACTGCTTTAGCCCCCTGCACGGCCAGGTACGCGTTATCGGCAATTTGCTGAGCCAGTTCATCAGCTTTAGCAAACAACGCCTCGGGCGTATCAAGCACGTGATTGACCAGGCCGGTACGCAGCGCAAACGAGGCATCGTAATCACCGGCCGTGAATGCCATTTCGCGGGTAATGCCCTCGCCAATGATGCGCGGCAACCACTGCAACCCACCAATGTCGGGGGTAATGGCAAGTTTCGCTTCGCGCAGGCTGAATTTGGCATCGGCCGAGCAAAGCCGAATGTCGGCGGCAGAAATCATGTTTAGCCCACCGCCAATACACCAGCCATGAACGGCAGCAATAAATGGCTTGGGTGATTCATGCATCTTCTGAAAACCCGACTGCATCTGCCGGATCATGTCCATCAGTTCGCGCCGACGGTCGGCCATTTGATTGGCCCCCACCATAGCGGCGAGCTTGGGCATCATCTGGGGTAGATCGAGGCCATACGAAAAATGGTCGCCGCTGCCCCGTACGATTACCGCCCGGACATCATCCATGCCGTTGATTTCGTCGATCGCCCGCGGTAGTTCGGCCCAGAAGTCGGGGCCCATCGCATTGCCTTTACCAGGCCCCAGCAAGGTTAACGTCAATACTCCGTTCTGAGTGGATGTAGAAAGCGATTGATAAGTCTCTGCCATGACGGGTAGTATGCGTGCATACTATTTTGGTGCAGGGCAAAGGTATAAATTCCCCTAAAAAGACAAGGCTGCTACCCAATAAATACCGGGAAATCGTCGAGGAAAGTGATGCCTGCCGTCTGGTGGCACACTTCGCAGCAATAATGCGTGAGCCCGTTTGTTATGACCAGATAGGGAGCCTGGTGCACGTGGTTATACCGCGCCGCCTGATCAAAAACAGCCTGCGTAAGTGGCACGTGGGGCGCCTTGCACTCAACGATCAAAAACGGTTTTCCATCGCGCGTGAAGGCTACCAAATCCGTACGTTTCTGGGTAGCGTTCAACACCACGCCCCCCTCCGACCGGATCAATGATTTGGGGTATTGGTAATGCGTAATCAGTAAATTAACCACGTGCTGACGTACCCACTCTTCGGGCGTGAGGCGGACATGCTTACGGCGTAACAAATCGAAAATATACGGTTTGCCATTGATCTCCGTAAGTTTACAATCGAATTCAGGCAGATTAAGCGCGTCCATACACGAAGATAAGCGAGTAGAGGGCTCCATTCATAACCATGAAAACAAAAGAAGAAATTGTACAGAATTGGCTACCCCGATACACAGGTACGCCCATTGATCAGTTTGGCGAGTATATTCTGCTGACTAATTTTATCAACTATGTTGAAATGTTCGCCCAGGAACATGAGGTGGAGATTTATGGCATTGGTCGGGCAATGCAGACGGCAACCGCCAATAATATCACCATCATCAACTTTGGCATGGGCAGCGCCATGGCCGCCACCGTCATGGACTTACTGTCGGCAATCAGCCCGAAGGCCGTACTGTTTCTGGGGAAATGCGGCGGCCTGAAACGACGTACCCTGCTTGGCGATCTGATTCTGCCGATTGCCGCCATCCGGGGCGAAGGTACCAGCAACGACTATATGCGGCCGGAAATTCCCGCCCTGCCCTCCTTCCGACTACAACGGGCCGTGTCGTCGACAATCAAGAAGCATGAACTGGATTACTGGACGGGTACCGTGTACACCACCAACCGCCGCATCTGGGAGCATGACGAAACGTTCAAGGAATACCTCCGCGAAACCCGCGCGATGGCCATCGATATGGAAACGGCTACCATCTTTACCGTAGGGTTCGTCAACGCCATTCCGCACGGGGCGCTCCTGCTGGTTTCTGATAACCCGATGGTCCCTGAAGGCGTAAAGACCGAAGAAAGTGACAAGAAAGTGACAACCACGTTCGTCAACAAACACCTGCAAATCGGCATCGACTCGCTGCTCGAACTGGCCACCTCCGGCGAATCCGTAAAACACCTGCGATTCGAATAACAACGTACCCCGGACTTCAGTCCGTCTGTATATTACTGAGAAACAAATACAGACGGACTGAGGTCCGGGGTACGTTGTTAATTGCAATAATCGCTGATCACTTTGTAGGCGGGTGTGTAGCCTAGCTCACCTGATTTCGATAGGTCAAGGCAGCCGCCGTTATCATCGCCTAGGCCATGCCGGATGATACCCCGAACATAGAACGCTTCGGCATAGCGCGGATTGAGTTTGATGGCACTGTTGCAATCCAGAATAGCCCCTCTCTGATCATTCTGCGCCGACTTGATCAAGCCCCGGCTAAAGTAAGCTTCAGCGTAAGTGGGGTTCAGTTCAATGGCTTTGTTCAGGTCGATGATGGCCGCTTTGGAATCGCCTTGCTTGTTCTTGCTCATGCCCCGGCTGAAGTAAGCTTCCGACCGTTCAGGCGACAGTTCGTTCAGCTTGTTTCGCTCCTGAACCACATTGAGCAAACTCCCCAGCGTAGCCCGGCTAATCCGGCCACTAAAGAGCGGTTTGGCTTCGGTGTTCGTGTTGTTCAGTTCAATCGCCTGGTTAAAATCCTGCACCGCTCCCTTCTGGTCGCCCAGTTTGCCACGGCAGAAACCCCGGCCGTAGTAGCCTTTATAGTTTGTGGCATTGAGTGCAATGGCCCGGTCATAATCGCCGTTGGCTCCTTTGAAATCCTCTAGTTTACCCTTCGCAAACCCCCGATTCAGGAACGATTCGGCGTCGTCGGGCGTGATTTCAATGGCTTTGTTCAGGTCTGTGATAGCTCCATTAAAGTCATTCAGTTCAATGCGCGAGGCACCACGAGCGGCGTAAGGCTGCGATTTTTTAGGACTGAGTTCAATCAATTTAGTAAAGTCGGCCAGGCTACCGGAATATTCTTCGAGCTTCTGCTTGGTTATGCCCCTTGAGTAAAGAGCCGCCTGATTGGCAGGCTCCAGCTCGAGCGTACGGTTGAAATCCTGCAACGCCCCTTTGAACTGGTCAAGCTTACTACGACTCACTCCCCGGTTGTAATAAGCCTGGGCATCTTCCGGGCTCAGTTCAATGGCACGTCCATAGTCGAGCAGGGCCGACCGGTGGTCTTCCTGTTTGCTTTTACTCACGCCACGGCTCAGGTACGCCAAGGCATCTTTTGGATTTATTTCGATAGCCCGGTCGTAATCTAAAATGGCACCCCGGTGATCTTTCAGGTTCGCTTTTGCCAGACCACGATTGTAGTAGCTGGGCGCATTGTCGGGATTCATCGTGATGGCCATACTAAACGCCTGTAGCGCGCCCGTAAAATCACCGGAGCGGCTCTTGGTGACGCCACTTTCAAAGTAGTCAACGGCTGTTTGCTGGGCCATCAGCGGATTGCTGATCAGGAACCCCACCAGCACCACCACAATAAGTAGAATACAATGTTTCACAAATGACATAGTTTTAGTTACGCAGGTACAATCAATTAAGAACTTTAAAAATACATTCCGAGGATTGGCGCAACAAATTAAGTTTCTTTCCTGCTCCCTCTACTGTCAGCATTAACTAGTGCAAAGTGTACTTCAATAAAAAAATCAGACAATTTGACGGGATTGTCAATAAAAATCACCTCAATAATGACAAATAGTCAGCAAACAGCGATTGGTATTAGATTTGACTAAGGATGGGTAACCTGCTTACGAACGCAGTTAAACGATAAACAACCATGAACACCTTAGCACGCGTAAACTCAATGCCGACTTTGTTCGACACCTTTTTTGGCCCTTCATACTCGGCCCGTCCTTATATCACCCGGTACACCAAGCCAGCCCTATCTACGCCGGCCGTAAACGTAAAAGACACCGAAGCTGCCTTCCTGCTCGAAGTAGCGGCGCCCGGTGCCAAGAAGGAAAATTTCAGCCTGTCGGTGAACCAGCAAGTATTGACGCTGTCGTTCAAAGACGAGCACAATTCAGAAGAAAAGAAGGACGCTTATGTCCGTCAGGAATTCAACTTCCAGGCGTTTGAGCGCAGCTTCCGGTTGCCTAAAACAGTGAATGTCGAGGGCATCAAAGCTACTTATACCGACGGCATCCTGACGGTGGAACTTCCTAAAATGGAAGAACAGAAACCAGAAGTGAAGCAAATCGAGATCGCCTAATCAACGGCATCTACTGAACGTACCTGGAACGGCAACCTTCATTGAGGGCTGCCGTTTTTTATGTCAGTCGGGGTCAACCAGCCAGATACGGTCCTGTTCGGCGCCCTGTTCGGTCCATTCGACCAGCACCCGTTGCGTATCGAGCGTATGTACACGCTGACCAACGTAATCAGGATTGATCGGCAGATCCCGATTATATAACCGATCGATCAGTACGAGCAGTTCTACCTTTCGAGGCCGCCCGAAGGCTGTCATAGCATCCAGAGCAGCGCGCACCATCCGGCCAGTAGCCATTACATCGTCGATCAGGATGACCCGCTTGTTTTCGAGCAGGAAGGGCACATTGGTGGTGTTGGCTCGCAACGGCGAATCCCGTCGGCGGAAATCGTCGCGGTAGAAAGTGGCGTCCAGGTAACCGAGTGGCACGGTTACGCCGGGATTGGTGCCCGCCAGCGTTCGGTTCAGTTCACGCACCACCCGCTCGGCGAAATAGATTCCCCGGGGTTGCAGGCCCAGCACTACCGAATTGGCAAAATCGTTGTGGTTTTCAATCAACTCCTGACTCAGGCGGCTGATGACAATCTCCAGCAATGGGCTGGACAACACGAGACGTTTTTGATTCATGCCTTAAAAGTAGGTTTCCCGACGTAGTTTCTGGCTTTCAGCAACCAATTTTATGACCTTTACGACGGAATAATACCCTTTCCAACGCACAGTATCCAGTTAGAACTCATGAAATTTTTGATTGTAGGCCTCGGAAACATCGGTCCCGAATACGCATTAACCCGGCACAATGCTGGCTTTATGGTGCTTGATCGAATGGCAGTTCAGCATGGCTTTTCCTTTACCATGAACCGGCTCGCCTACACGGCTACCTGGTCGTATAAAGGCAAGCAATTCTTCTTCATCAAGCCCACCACCTTCATGAACCTGAGCGGCAAGGCAGTGTCGTACTATATGAAGCAGGAACATATTCCCATCGAAAACGTGCTGATACTGACTGATGATAAGGACATTGCCTTTGGCAAACTGCGGATGAAACCCAAAGGATCACCCGGCGGGCACAACGGTTTGAAAAGCATCGACGAGTTGCTGGGCACGCAGGAATACGCCCGGTTACGCATTGGCATCGGTAATGATTTCTCGCGCGGCCGTCAGGTTGATTTTGTCCTGGGGCAGTTTCCAGAAGACGAGTTGATCCAATTGCCCGACTTTTTGGATCGGGCTGGCGACGCCGTGGTCAGTTTTTGTACTATGGGCATACAACATGCCATGAATAATTACAACCAATGATATAACTTTTTAAAGAATTTTTGAATTATATCAAGAGTTACAAAACAGAGGTAGAGCCAAAACAACGCCAAACATTATTCTGAATTACCCAGACGAGAAAGAGCATATTTGGATTTTTAGCGGAAATCAACCCTTAAATTCAAAATAATATTCTAAACCAGCCCTAGTAACTACTTGAACTTCATAAACTTCCTGCGGCCAGCCTGTGTTCTATCACTGAACACAAAATAGAATAAAACAATGAAAACGCGTGTTATCTTTGCATCGTTGATTCTTGGATTAAGCATCACAGCAACATCTAACGCCGCTACCACCATAAACGATGATAGCCCGGTTGCCAACAAGCCTGCCGGAACAATACTGATTAACGGTTCAGAAAAAATGTTCAGCGCTTACGCCGAACAGAAAATGAATCAGCTTACCCGTCAGCCCGAATGGCAGACTTGTATGAATGTTGTATCGAAATACAACGAAAATCCCGTTTCGGTGCTGAATCTTTCAGAAACAGAACGTGACCAGTTTAAACAAGCTTCGTCTGTAGTTACGAAGCAGTTGGCTAAGCAAAAAGACGGCAACGCCAGCCTGTGGTTAACCCAGGTAAACAACACCGTCCGCATGATATCTTACTTCTGGGTAGTAAGCCAGGAAGTACCGCAAATGCCTGATAATGAGTAGATATAAATTCTACTAATTTAGTTGGGTTCTTGGAACAAGAAACAGTTTAAGTTAGTTTTTCAAGTAGAAAAGGTTAAGGGTTTAGGAATAGTCAGTAAAGGGCCGGGTCATTGATCCGGCCCTTTCTTTTTACCCAATCTGCCGCCGCAACCGTAGCGATTCACGGTGCCAGGCAGTAAGCCAGCAAGGCGTTTACGAAAAAGGGAATACTATCTTTGTTTTTTACAACGACCGTCATGCCACAAAAGCCCATCGAAGAACTATATGTTAAACTGGCGCCCAGGGACAGTACCGCGTCAACCGCGTTGCTACAGGCGGGTATGCAGCGAGAGGTCGGGCATTTTAACGTCTTCAATGTTGAAGACCTGATGCGCGGTAGCCGCGACAAGCCACCGATGACCTTTGACCGGCGGGCATTCTACAAAATCAGCCTGATTCGAGGCCGTAGCCAGGTCGAGTACGCCGATAACATGATTGAGGTTGATCAATGCGCCATCTGGTTTGCTACATCGAGGGTGCCATACCGTTGGCTCCCGAAAGATTCAGCCCAAGTCGGGTATTTCTGCATCTTCACCGACGAGTTTCTACAACCTGCAAAGGGAGGAATGATCTTGGGAGAACTGCCAATTTTTCAACCGGGCACTTGCCCGATATGGTCGGTCACAAACAACGAATACGCGGCAATAGAGGCCATTTTCCTGAAGATGACCCAAGAGATTACGTCTACTTTTTCGTACAAATACGACCTGCTTCGCGCCTACCTTCTGGAATTGATCTACTTTGGTCAAAAGCTTCAGCCTGATATGGCAATGGCGCCAAGCCATAATGCATCTGCACGACTGGCGGCCCTGTTCGCCGACCTACTGGAACGACAGTTTCCCCTCGATAGTCCGCAGCAGCAACTACGCCTGCGCACGGCCAAAGAATATGCTGACCAATTGGCCGTTCACGTCAACCACCTGAACCGCGTGTTGAAGGAAACAACCGGCCACACAACCACCAAACTGATTGGCAGCCGGGTATCGCAGGAAGCCAAAATCTTACTGAAACAAACGAACTGGACCGTCTCCGAGATCGCCGATAGCCTGGGGTTTGCCGACGTAGCGCATTTTTGCAATTTCTTCAAACGGCAAACAGGGTTGGTTCCCGGTGCTCTCCGGGCATAAGCCGATTGTTTGAATTATTCAGTAAATGGTTTGACCTACGCAAAGCCGTTAACCGCTGCTACCGGACCTTTGTTGCCTAATCAGCAACCAAACTCAACATGCGTGTTTTCGTTACCGGCGCAACGGGCTTCATCGGCTCGGCCGTCGTTCAGGAATTAATCGGCGCAGGGCACCAGGTCCTGGGCCTCGCCCGCTCAGAAGCCGCCGCCCAGGCACTTGCCGCCGCTGGGGCCGAAGCTCATATGGGCTCGCTCGACGACCTCGACAGCCTTAAAGGCGGTGCAACAGCATCGGATGGTGTCGTCCATCTGGCTTTCGTACATGATTTCGCCGCCTATGAAACCGCGGGTGAGACAGACCGGCGTGCCATTGACGCACTCGGAAGTACACTTGCCGGCTCAGACAGGCCCCTTATCGTAACGGCCGGCCTGGCGGGTTTTACTCTTGGCCGCCCTGCAACCGAGAATGACGTACCTACTACCCAAGCCCGTATGTCGGAACAGGCGGCAATGGAGTTGGCAGCACAGGGCGTACATGCGTCGGTGGTCCGATTGTCGCCATCGGTACATGATCAGGGCGATTATGGGTTTATACCCACCCTGATTAACATTGCCCGTGAGAAGGGCGTAGCGGCCTATGTGGGTGACGGAGTAAACCGGTGGCCTGCCGTGCACCGGCTGGATGCAGCCCGGCTGTTTCGACTGGCGCTGGAAAAAGGGGCGGTGGGTGCCCGGTATCACGGAGTTGCCGACGAAGGCGTCTCCATGCGCGACATCGCGACCCTGATCGGTCGGCATCTGAACGTACCTGTCGTTTCTAAATCACCTGAAGAAGCGCCTGCCCATTTTGGCTGGATGGCACGTTTCGTTGGAATGGATGCACCGGCCTCCAGTACACTTACGCAGCAGCAATTGGGCTGGCACCCCAGCCAGTCATCGCTTCTGGACGATCTGGAGATGGGACATTATTTTGCCGGATAAACGCGCAAAAGTGCTTTCGACTTAAGTACGAAGCTTGAGTCGAAAGCACTTCTTTATGCTGGCTAACGTACCTAATCGGCTACGGCAATGGCGACCATGTTCACAATTTCCCGTACCGAACTGCCCAATTGCAACACGTGAACGGGTTTGCGAAGACCCATCAGCACCGGGCCAATCTTTTCGATACGGCCAATTTCCTTGAGCAAATTGTAAGCGATGTTGGATGCCGCCAGACTGGGGAAGATCAGCACATTGGCAGGCTGGTCGGCCAGTGGCGAGAAGCTGTACGACTCGCGCATCAATTCCTGGTTGAAGGGCAAGTGAGCCTGCATTTCTCCATCTACAACCCAATCGGGATGGCGGGCCTGCAACATGGCCGTGGCTTCCTGCATTTTCACGGCATCGTCGCCCGTGGCACTGCCAAACGTTGAATAGGATAACAACGCAATGCGTGGCTCTATACCGAGCCGACGAACCGCGTAGGCCGTTGTTTCGGCAATTTCCACTATTTCGGCGGTATTCGGATTCATATTCACCGTGGTATCCGACAGGAAGATTGGGCCGAAGCGCGACATCAGCACGTACATGCCCGATACCTTGCGAATACCCGCTTGCCGACCAATAACCTGTAAGGCAGGGCGAAGCGTTTGCGGGTAGTTGCGGGTAAGGCCAGAGATAAGCACATCGGCTTCTCCCGTTTCCAGCAAAACCGACCCAAAGTAGTTGCGGTCGCGCATCAGATTTTGAGCTTCACCCAGGGTCATGCCTTTGCGCTTGCGTTTTTCATGCAACACCTTTGCAAACGTTTCGCGCATGCGGTCCTGGCGGGGGGCACGGTGATCAATAATTCGCGTATCGCCCAAGTCGAGGTTATGTTCCTTGAGTGTCGCCTGAATAATATCGGGGTTACCGAGCAGGATAGGCACGGCCATTTTCTGTTCGCGCACCTCTGCCACCGCCCGCAGTACCGACAGATTTTCGCCATCAGTAAACACTACGCGCTTTGGCGATTGCTGCGCCAGCCGGACCAGGTTCCGAATGAACGAGTTATCCTGTCCCTGACGCTGCGACAGACGAAGGTCATATTCGGCCCAGTCGCGAATGGCGGTTCTAGCCACCCCCGAGTCCATCGCTGCTTTGGCAACAGCAGGGGCTACCATCGTCAGCAGGCGCGGGTCGGTGGGTTTGGGCAAAATGTAGGTACGTCCAAACACCAACCCATTGATGCCGTAGCTTCGGCTTACGGCCTCTGGCACAGGTCGTCTGGCTAGTTGAGCCAGTGCCCGCACCGCCGCCAATTTCATTTCTTCGTTGATCTCGGTAGCCCTTACATCGAGCGCGCCCCGGAAGATATACGGAAACCCAAGCACGTTATTGACCTGGTTCGGAAAGTCGGACCGGCCCGTAGCCATAATAATATCGGGGCGAACAGCCGTGGCGTCTTCGTAGGTGATCTCTGGATTTGGATTCGCCATCGCGAACACGATCGGGTCGGGTGCCATGCTCTTGATCATGTCCTGCGTAACGACACCTCCTACTGAAAGGCCCAGAAACACGTCGGCACCAACCATAGCGTCGGCCAGAACGTACCCAGCGGGGTGTCGGTCGGTTGTGTATTTGTATTGATTACCAACCAGATTCGTGCGGTTTTTGGTCAACAGGCCATCTTTGTCGAAGACCGTGATATGATCGGGCGACACGCCTAGATTGACATATAGATCGAGGCAGGCGATGGCCGCCGCCCCCGCTCCGTTGACCACCAGGTTGATGGCGCTGATCTCCTTACCGGCCAGCTCAAGCGCATTCAGTAAGGCCGCGCCGGATGTAATCGCCGTTCCATGCTGATCGTCGTGCATGACCGGAATATTCAATTCCTGGCGCAGACGCCGCTCAATTTCAAAACATTCCGGTGCCTTGATATCCTCCAGATTTACCCCGCCAAAAGTCGGCTCCAGAATCTTGACCGTCCGGATAAACTCGTCGACATCGGTTGTATCTAGTTCAATATCGAACGCATCAATGTCAGCGTATATCTTGAACAGCAGGCTTTTCCCCTCCATCACCGGCTTGGAAGCAACTGCGCCAATATTGCCCAAACCAAGCACAGCCGTACCATTGGAGATGACCGCCACCAGATTTCCTTTGGCGGTGTAGTCATAGGCCCGTTCGGGATTATCGGCAATGGCCAGGCAAGGCTCGGCAACCCCCGGCGAATAAGCCAATGAGAGGTCGCGTTGATTTTCGGTCTCTTTGGTGGGGGTTATTTCAATCTTACCCGGACGGCCTTTGGCATGATAATGCAGGGCGTCTTCGCGTAGTTTGCTGGAAGCTGATGTGTTCATATCGTCAAAATTACACCCTTCCCGCCTCAAAGCGCGATTTTTTCCGTCTTCTCTACCTGGCCAAAAGCTCGTTCCATCTGATTGCGATCAAACGCTTTTTCATGATTGGCCAGCCATACCGTTGCCACGCCATTACCAATGAAGTTGGTGATACTGCGGGCTTCCGACATAAACCGGTCAACGCCCAGCAGCAAAGCCAGTCCTTCAACCGGTATCACATTGATGGCCGTTAGAGTGCTGGCCAACACCACAAAACCACTGCCCGTAACCCCGGCAGCGCCTTTGGAGGTGACCATCAGAATACCCACAATCGTCAGCAACTGATTGATACTGAGATGCACGTTGAATACCTGCGCCAGAAAAATGGTCGCCATCGACAGGTAGATCGTGGTGCCATCCAGGTTGAATGAATAGCCAGCCGGCACCACCAGCCCCACCACCGACTTGGCACAGCCCATTCGTTCCAGCTTTTCCATCAGCGACGGCAACCCCGCTTCTGACGAGGACGTACCCAGCACGATCAGCAGTTCTTCGCGGATGTAGCGTAGAAAGCCCAGAATCGGCACCCGGCAGGTATACAGAATAGCCCCCAGCACGCCGAAAATAAACAGGGCCATGGTGGTATATACCGTAATCATCAGCTTGGCGAGGGGCAGCAACGTACCCAACCCATACTTGCCGATGGTGTAGGCCATGCCGCCAAATGCACCAATGGGAGCCAGTAGCATCACCTTATGAAGTCCCGCAAAAATCACTTTGGATACGCGATTCATGACGGCAACAATCCGGTCGCGGCCTTCATAGCGCGTGAGCACCATACCCGTGATGATAGCCGCCAACAGCACCTGTAATGTCACGTTATCCATGAAAAACGTCCACCAGCTAAACGCAGAAGCCCCTTTCGTGTATTTGGATATGTCGCCCCCCGCCAGCGCCGAGGTTACTACGCCATCGCCGGGGCGAATTACATTGGCAACAACTACCCCGATTAGCAGAGCCACGGTCGTGACCACTTCAAAATAAAGCAATGCTTTCGCTCCCACCTTTCCGACCTTCTTCAGATCACCCATGCTGACAATGCCGAGGGTAATAGTTAGGAAGATGATGGGGCTTATGAAGAGTTTGACCGTACTGATAAAGAGGCCGCTCAGAAATTCGCTGAACGTGGCACCAACGGTCAACTCCTGACCCATAAACCGCGTCTTCAACGGTGCATCCAGCAGCGGAAATAAGGCCAGATCGGGGCGAAAATGGCCGAGCACCACGCCCAGGCTAATGGCGGTAAGTACCCAGAAAGTCAGGTTGGTAACCAGTTTTTTCATTTGTTACAACAGGTTGTACAGTATATAAAGACCAATGAATGACAGCGGAATACCCAGCCCCACCAGTTGAGCGGCCAGTTGTGGATTTAACTTATACTGACTGGCCAGCACAGCAGCCGTGTTCATTGGGCCAATGGCCGAACCCAGCACGCACAAATCGGCGGCCCACCCTTTTTGTCCCAGTATCACTACAAATACCAGGTAAACCAAAGCCGGTGCAAGCAGCAATTTATAACCGAGACCGGTCAAAAGGGCTGTCCGTCCGGATTTTGGCAGGCTGAAACTAACTTGCAGGCCCACCGATAACAGGGCAATGACCGAGAAGGGCCTGCTCAGGCTACTCAATACGTCGCGCGTCAGCGGTGCGTGTTCGTAGCCTGCCCACCGCGCCAGCAAGGCAAGCAGAAAGGCCATAAACGGCGGAAACCGAAGCATATCGTGCAGCATCCGTTTCACCGATGGCTCTTCGGCAGCCAGCCAGGAAGCAATGGCTACTCCCGCCGTTACACAGACAACAAACGTACCTGCCTGACTCATCAGAATGGCCATTTCGAGCCCCTTACGCCCATAAAGCCATTCGAAAATGGGAAATCCGACAAATGAAATACTGCTGATTCCACCCGTCAGGAGCAGAGCGCCCAACGTACCCCGATCAAAGTTCATCCGACGCGCCAAACTGCCAAAGAAGACGCAGCCACCCATAAACACAAGCCAGGGTGCGGCGATTGGAAGCCACAGCCGGGAATCGATCTGCATGTCGACAACGTGCAGGAATGTCAGTACGGGCAGAAAAAAGCTGACGAGCAGTTTGTTCAGCACCAGCGGTGCATTCTCTGGCAACGCACGCATCCTGCGCAGGGCTACCCCAGCCAGGAGGCATACGATGAGCAGAATGAGGTTGGACACGCTTTACTGGGTGAAAGAGTAAATGAGTGAAAGAGTGAATGACCGGTGGCTGCCAGGCGATTTACAAAAGCTACCCTGTAAAGTACTTATTAAACAGTCACCCTTTCGCTCATTCACGCTTTCGCCCTTTATTAAAACGTCAGGGTGGCATTTATGTAATAAGAGGCTCCGTTGAAGCCAAACTGGCTTACGTTTCGGCTGTAAGGAATTTCGCCGTTCGAGTAAGCGGCCGTGGTTGCCAGTACTTTATCCGGGTAGATGTCAAAAATATTGTTGCCGCCCGCCGATATGGCCCAGCGTTTCGATGGATTGTACATCAACGACAGGTCGATCAGGTTTTTGCCGCCGAAGGTCTGGCTCTGATGCGGTTTGCCCGTGGGTTTTTCCCAGGCTGTAACCTCACCAAAATAAGACGACCGCACGTTTACACCCACTTTCCCATACGTGTACCCCACCGACAGCAGGATTTTTTGCCGGGGCTGCGCTGTTTCGATCAGGCCAATACTAACGGTGTCGATCAGCAAAATCGCTTTTGGCGTATCCTGTTGCAAGGCTGATGGCGTGGCTTTCGTGTCGACAATCCTGGTTTGGTTAATCGTAAAGGCGGCACTGGCCGTGAAGCGGCTGCGAGGAGTAAACGCGTGTTTGTAGCTGGTTACGAAATCGATCCCTTTGGTGCTGGTATTGATAAAATTGGTGAAGAAACGAATCTCGCTCAGGCCGGCAAAGCGCGTTTTCAGGGATGCAATGTCTTTCACGATCATTCGCTCGCTTTCCACAATCCGGTCGGTAATATCGATCTGGTACGCATCGAGGGTGATCAGGAAATCGTTACCCGCCTTAGCCGTCAGGCCCAGGTTATAGTTCCACGACGTTTCGGCTTTGGGCTGCTCAACGCCGATCTGCGCCAGCCGGACATCATTTGACGGAAGCTGCTTCGTCTGCACAATCACGCCCGACTGTACCGTAGAGGTTGTCTGACTGTTGAAGGTCTGTTGCAGCGACGGTGCCCGAAATCCTTTGTTTATGGAACCACGAAGCGAAACGCTTTCGCTCAGTTTGATACGGGCGGCCAGTTTCCCGGACACATTAGACCCAAAATCACTGTATTTCTCGTAACGAAGTACCCCAGCCACCAGCAGGCGATCACTAAGGTCGCTTTCAACGTCTACGTACAAGCCCAGGTTGCTGCGCGTGGCGTTGGTTTCATCTTCGGGGGCAATACCAGGCCTTCCACTTGAACCAGGCGCTTTGTTTTTCGTCTTTGCCAGCGGTCCCGTCGAATACGAGTCCGGGCTACCCTGACCCAGAATGAACTGATCGACCCGGTACTGACCACCAAATGCAAAGTTTAACGACTTTGTACCGAATAAACCGGTGTAGTTTTTCGACAGGTTAGCCTCGGTAGTGCTTTGGCCGAACGCATTGCGACCGACATAAAAATTAGTCGGCGAAGCGGCTCCCAATGATGGGTTTGTTGTGTTATTCGCCCACAAATCCAGGTAGTTATACCCGTAACCCGTACTAAAATCAAGGTTCCAGCCACCAACAACTTTGCGGCTTACCCCAACCACCGACGAATAGTCGACACTGGTGCCGGGCAGTTCAGGTACGTACCCATCCGGGAATAGTTCAGGGGTTGAGTTGGCGTTGGATGGCGTTGCATTTCGGAAGAAACCGTAGGCCAGAATGTCTTTGCGCGAGTACCCGCCGAAGCTATACAGCGACCATTGCTGATTAAGCGGAATACCCGCATTATAGAACCCCTGCACCGCTTTTGTCTGGTTGCTGCCATAGTAGCCAACAGTAAATGGCCCACTCACGGGGTACACGCCCCGTACCTTTCTGGTGCTGTCTTCCTTGCTTTTTGTTGCGTTATAGATATTCCCCAGATACGGATCGGTCCGGTTGGTTGCTCCGGTGTACTGATAATGCAGGGTCATGTTCAGGTAACTGTCGGGCTTGCCCAGCCGGAAACCGTAGTTTAAGGCCGCCATATAACCAGCGCCATCGCCTTTCGATGTCTGCCCGTACTGCGTCTTGAACGTACCTACGCCCACACTTTTGTTGAGGGCCAGATTGACAATACCCGCAATGGCATCGGAGCCATATTGCGCTGCCGCCCCATCGCGCAATACCTCAATGCGGTCGAGGGCCAATGACGGAATCGCGTTCAGGTCGGTCACGACAGTACCCAGGCCAACCGTCTGATTCAGGTTCAGGGCCGAAAACTGATGACGCCGTTTCCCGTCTACCAGCACCAGCACCTGATCGGGCGAGAGGCCGCGCAGCGTTGCCGGATCGGCATAGTTGGCAACGCCATTGACGCCCGTTTTGGCCGAGTTGAACGACGGTGAATTGAACTGAACCATCTGACCCAAATCTACCTGCCCTGTTTGCTGCAACTCCTTGGCACTCAGTACATCAACTGGCACCGGGCGTTCAACATCTGTCCGTGGCTTGCCCCGTGAACCGATGACCATGACCTCCTGCAACAAGCCATTCGCTTCGGCTAGCCGCACCGTCAGTTCAGTTTCTTCTGTTAACGTAACAGGCTGATTCACATAGCCAATGAATGAAAATACAAGCACATCGCCCGGATCTGCTTCAATGCGAAACCGGCCTTCAGCGTCGCTGGATGTACCGCGGGTCGTGCCTTTCACGGCAATGTTTACGCCCGGCAGGGCCTGTCCGTCGGCGGTGAGCACACGCCCTGAGTAGGGTTTTGTAAACTCGCTGGGTGTCGCGTTTTTTTCCAGCATCGACTGACCAGCCGGCGCATCGGCTCGCAGGACAATCTGACCACCTACCACCGAATACCGGATGGCGAGTGGCCCAAGCAGCCGATCAAGCACAACTGATAAGCGTTCGTTTTGCGCCGATACCGACACGCGCCGCTCGGCCTGAATGGCGGTTGGGCTATGCACAAACCGGGCATTTATCTGGCTTTCGAGCAAGGTAAGCACCCGGCTCAGTTGCGCGTTGTCGACCGACAGGCTTACCGTTTTGTTCAGAAAATCCTGGCCACGGGTAGGGTGAGCCAGCGCAACCGATAGGCTCAAAAAGCCAAGCAACAGTGGCAGGGCACTGCGCGTCAGGATTGACCGGCAGCGCGATGAGAAAAGGACAAATAGATTCATACAAAAACAGGTAAAGGTTTAGGAGATACAGGTTAGTAATGCAAAAATTCAGGTAGTTGGGACAGCTCATCGGGAACAACCACGCCCGCTGATGAGGATATGCGTTCCCCGAACATCGTAGCGGGCATTGATCGTGGTACAGATCAGATCAAGCTGTGTATAGAGGGACTGGCGAGACAGATCGCCCGAAAACGTACAGGAGGCCAGATCAATGTTGGCCAGATCAAGCTCAATTCCGTACAGTTTGGTGAGACGCTGGCAAACAAGTGTCAACGGTACATCACTGAATGTCAACGAGGTAACCGGATCAACCGTTGACTCAGATGCCAATTCGGGCTTGATAGGCACTGGCTGTGCAATTAGTCCGGTTTGCCAGTGCTCTTTATCCGTAATAGTCACCATCTGGTTCGGCGTGAGCACAACACCGCGCCCAACGTCGCCACGCTTGCCGCTCCCCGCCTGCCGGGTACGTTCATAAACCTGAACTTTACCCGTAACAACTTCGACATCAACCTGATTAGCCCGTCCGGCGGCATGTACCCAGAAACTGGTGCCCAACACCTGCGTTTCAACCTGATCGGTAACTACTCGGAATGGCCGATGTGGATTTTTTGCGATGGAAAAAAAAGCATCGCCTGCCAGATAGACCACCCGCTCACCAGTGGCCAGGGTAGTAGCCATCCGAAGCGTACTGTGTGGGGTCAGGTATACGGTACTTCCATCGGGTAAGCGAAGTGTGATGGGTTTATCGGTTGCGTTATGGCGCTCAGGCATCCCGGCCGAGGCGGTAGCTAAATCACCCTGAAAAGCCAATACGTCTGCCGACGAGTCATTCCGGGCTTGCCAACCGAACCAGCCAACGCCAGCAAGCAGCAACAGGGAAGCAGCCACCTGCCAGCTTCGGCGCTGAAACCAGGCGACTGACTGGCGACGAACGGGCAAGGGCAAAATGGGCGTTTCTACCTCATCGCCTTCCGGCACGGTCCTTTCCTCAATTTGTGCCCACATTCTGGCCTTTAGCCGCGCTTGTTCGGCAGGCGTAAACTGATAGGTAACATCTTCGTTGAGCGCATCATACCACGTATCGATCAGCCGCAGTTCAGCCTCGGTCGACTGTCCGTCGAGGTAACGGCGCAGTAGGTCTTTAAAGTCGGTTATGGTCATTGTCAGGTACATAGCTCGTCAGAAGGAGCCGTTACCAACAAGTCGTAGAAGACCAGCCTTCACCCTGAACAGTTTTATAAATTCTTTATTTTGTTTAATATTTTGTATCTACAGATAAATATGAAGCAAATATTCATGGTATAATTATAAATAGATTTATGGTGTTACTGACGCGTTTTGCTTCGCCAGGTAGGCCCTTCGACAAGCACAGCGTGTTTAGCTCTTATTCGTTGCGCAGGTACGTTCGCAGTTCGCGGAGGGCGTTTGAGAGGTGGTACTGCACGGTCTTTTCTGACAAATTGAGCCGAACCGCGATCTCCGGGATGGTCAGGCAATCGAACCGGCTTAACCGAAATACTTCCTGCGTTTTTTCGGGCAATGAACTCAGCCCCTGCTCTACCGACCGGGTCAGGTCCTGCATGGCGAGTTCATCCTCGGTTCGGCGGTCAATGTGGGTGGTGGTTGCTTCGATGTGAGCCACAAACCGCTCGTGCGTCGCTGTTGACCGGATGAGGTCGATTATGGCAAATTTAAGTGCCGCAAACAGGTAACGTCTGGCCTGATCGATTTGTAATGTTTCCCGGCGTTGCCAGAGCGATACAAACAGATCCTGAACCAGTTCCTCCGCCCCTTCTGCCGAGCCTGTTTTTCGGCTAGCCACCCGGTGTAACTCCTCCCAATACCGTTCATAGAGTTCCCCAAAAGCGAGCCGATTTCCCAACCGGATACCCTCGATCAGTTCGGGGTCGCTCCAGTCGGAAATGGGTATAAATTGAGGCGAATGGCCAGGATTCATCCCCAAAAGTACCCTATTTTTTCACGCTATAATGCTATGAATAGAAGTTATACTCAGTAACGAGATCATTAAAGCACGCAAAACCATGCACGCGTTTTATAGTCGGTATGTCTTTAGCCACGCTTTCAGATAGGCGGCATCATTGAGCGTTTTTAAGTCCGCTTTCAGGGCTTTAACGGCACCTTTCATCGACTTTATATCGGCATTGATAGCATAATCAAGGCCAATAGCGCTACTGAAACCGAATATGCCTCCGCCCGTCATCGATTCCATTTCGTTCTCGAGCTGCAACAGTTGCCCGTCGAGTTCATCCACCTGTTGCTTCAGGATTCTGTTGTAGTACTGCAACTGCATGTCGGCCAGTTTTTCCAGATGCGCCTGATCAATTCGTTCAAATTCGAGTTGCAGACGGAACAGAGCCATCAAATCGCTTTTCTCATACGCCGCCGTAACGCGCTGCATGATTGCTGTTTTGCGAAGCTTCTCGGTTTCGTCGGGCTCCCGGTCCGGGTGAAATGCTTTTACCAGGTCCATATACAGGGCCCGTACTGCTTTGGTTGTATTTTGTTCCTCGGCCTGCTTTTTAGCGTCGCGCAACTGCTGCTTCTCCGATTTGGGGCGACTTGCCTGCCGTTCGGCTGCTTCCTGCCGACGCTGCTGCTCGGCCTGGGTACGTTCCCGCAATTGCTCGTCGATGAATGTACGTACTGTTTCGGGCTCGCTCCAGTCAATTTCCGGGTCAAATTTGATTCCATACATCAACTCCGCCATCAGTTTCATCGACACAGCGCTCTGTTCTTCTGCTTCCGACATGGCGGCTTCGAAACCACCCTCATCGTAGCGGTCATGAATATCAAGTAACTCGTCGTACCCTTTCTGAATCAGTTCGTACGAAATACTGGTAATCAGTTGAGTTAACTTTTTCCGTTCAGCCTTCGTGAACTGATGACGCGTGTTCATCTGGTCGAAGAGTTTGACCATATCAACCCGCAGCCTGTCGAACTGTGTGTGGAGCGGAAGCAGATCGGCCTGTATTCGTTGTCTTCCCTTGTCGATGGCGATCTTCAGCTCGGCAATCAACTTTTCCTGGTCAGCAATACGCGTCGATAACCGATTGAATACTTTCTGATTTTTCGAAAGTGGCGCGGTCTTATCGGAGTTAATCCGAACGATCTGCTGCTGTGGCTGCTTGCTCATAATCACAAAGATAACGCGGCTATCTTACCGGTGCCGCTCTACACCCACCTGCGCGCAATAAGCCAATACGGGGCAGGTTGAGCAATGCGGCAACGTACCTGTGCAGATGTGCTTGCCAAAGGGCATGAGTAGCCGGTTGATGTTGATCCACTGTTCCACAGGCACTTTCTTTTCCAGCACGGCCAGCGTTTGTTCCGGTGTTTTTGTCTGCACATACCCCCAGCGGTTCGTAACGCGGTGTACGTGAATGTCTACGCTGATGGCTGCCTGCCCGGTCGCTACGCCCAGGGCCAGATTCGCGCACTTTGGCCCCACGCCTTTCAGCGATGTCAGTGTGTCGAAATCGGCGGGTAATGTACCGGCAAACTCGGTCATGATGCGCTGCGCAATGCCGATGATCGTGTACGCTTTCTGGTCTGGGTACGTTGTTCCGTACAACAGCGGAGTCAATTCCTCTGGCGACAACGCTGCCACGTCGGCGGGTGTACGGGCCACGTCGAACAGGCGCAGCGACACCGGAATGGTCGTCTCGTCGAGCGTGCGGATCGAGATAATGCAGGAGATCAGTTGCTCGAACAGGCTGTTGTACCCTCGTTCAAACAGATCGAACATGGCTGCTTTTGGGTACGTTGCTATCGCCGGTTCAATGGCAGCCAGTACAGTGTCGAGAGGGAACATAGGAGAAATTTACTGTTTTCTGTATACTATCTTCTGTTGCGCTGCTAGGTAACGACAACGTACCTGAGCAAAGCCACAGAAGACAGTATACAGAAAACGGTAAACTCACACTTTGGTTATCACCATCTCAACCCGGCGATTTTCGGGATGGGGTTTACCGGGCGTGCTGTTGATGGGGCGCGAGTGGCCATAACCTACCGCTTCTACCCGAGTGGCCTCAATTCCCTTGCTGGTCAGGTATTGCCGCACCGACTGCACCCGGTTGCGCGACAGTTCCAGGTTCTTATCAAAATCACCAATAATATCGGTATGCCCTTCCAGTTTGATGGTCATCGTTGGGTTCTGGCGCATCACCGTTACCAACCGGTCCAGCTCAGGAAACGACTCGGCCTGTAGCTCGTATTTCGACTGGGCGAAGTATATATTTTTCAACGTAATCTTCGCGCCGGCTACAATCGGCACCAGATCAAAATTGACCGTTTTCTCCGTGAGGTTGATACTGACGGTATCGCGTTGCCCAAAATACCCTTTGGCCGATACCGACACATCCCAGACAGTCAGGGCATCGCCGGGTATCTGGTAGGTTCCATCCTGCGGGTTAGTGCGAATCGAATCAGGGGCGGCATTGCCATACGATTCGGCACCAGACAGCAGCCGGTAGGTAAGCGTGGCCAGCACTGGTTTTCCCGTTTTGGCATCACGCACAATGCCCTTGATAGCCAACGTTGGGACGGGAGCAGCGGGAGTCTGCACCGGCTCAGGGTCTGGCTTGGGTGTCGGTTTGGCAGGGGTTGGGCGCGGAACCTGACGCGGAGCGGGTGGGGGCGTCTGGGTACGTTGCCGCTTCAACGGATTTGTAACATGCACGCCCCAGAAGTTAAAGCACGTAATACCATCCCGGCTCCGATCTGAACACTCAAAGAGGTCAAACGTTTGAATACCAGGATCAAGTCGTTCGAAGTATGCCACAAACTCTACCTGTTCACCTGCGTTTACGCTGCGGGTCCGCTGTCCAACCGGGATGTTTTCAGCCTTAATAAATTTAAACGACCGGGCCCCATCATTGGCATACAGCTTGGCAGTAGGGACAAACTGAATGTTGCTGCCTGACCGGGCGAAGCCCCGAAATCGCATGGAAATAATCGTGTACTGGGCCGTCAGATCAACTCGGCTGATGATCACGGCCGGGTCGTTCGCGTCATCGACGCGAGGTTGCGGCGTCGAATACTCAACCGCCTGGGCCTGAGCCAGTAGCGAGGCACAAACGCCGATAATGACAAGAAAACGCGTCAACATAGTGTTTTTAGAGCCTACGTGAATACCGTAGTCAAAACGTTAGAGTTGTCTCTGTAGTTTAGGTTTAATGCGTGAATGATGCCCTGTTTTACCTGAACGGTTCCGCCGGGTGTACTGGCACTTAGGTAACTTTGTGCTACTAAAAAAGCCCGGCCATCTGGCCGGGCTTTTTTAGTAGCACAAAGCAGTGTATCTAGAAATTCGGATTTTTCGTAGCTACTCCACCTGAGCTCCCGTTCAGCACCGCCTCATCGGCAGGTACGTCCCAATAATCCAGGAAGTTGTAATTGATGGTTACGTTTTTGTTGATAACGGTTCCCGCTGATGTGATCACGACATTACCGTAGCTTCCGCCTCCATTCGCAATGTCATAGATCCAGCCCCACCGCCGGGTGTCGTAATAGGCAAGGCCCCGGCTAAACAACGCCACTCTTCGTTCCTTGGTCAGTTCAGTAAGTGCGCCCGCCAGCGTTAGCTTCGTGCCAACAGTGGCCGGTACACCAGCTCCCTGATACGCACGAACGGCATCGACAAAGCCCAGTCCCGTTTCTATGTTCCCCACACGCATGTTGGCTTCGGCCAGCATCAGGGCGTTCTCTTCGTAACTACCAGCCATGTACACTTCATGCGCACCTACATCTCTCGATCCGTACACGTAAACGCCCGCCAGGCCATTACCATTCGGCACCATGCTGTAGCGTGTTGTAAACGAATAGTTGTTCTTATACATCGTCTTGGTATTGAAGTTGTTCGCGACCCGCTGATCGCCCGCGTTGAACGACTGCATGAATCGCTCGCTGATTTTAAACGTCGAACTGGTATTTACATTCGATGTCAACGCGGCAACTGTACCACCTGTGGGCGAGAAAGGGGAGTTTGAGGGTGTACTACGTTCGGTGAATACAGCGTCTCCTTTTTTAATACCGTTGGTAGCCAGCGTCAACACAGCGTTCCAGTCAGCGGCTGTCATCGCTGTCATCGATGACTTGGTGATTGTAGCAGCGGGGTTGCTTTTAACAAAAGGAGACAACTTGTTGACCAGAATGTTCCGGGCAAGCATGGTGTTGATGTTCCGTTTCCACATGTCGATGGTTGGCACTGTACCGTTACCAACCTGAACGAACGACGGGATGAGCTTACCCATTACAGCCTGATAATCAGTGGCGCTAGTTATTTTACCCAGCGTAGTAGCCGCCAGGTTGTAGTAATCGTTCGACTTGTTGATCATCACATCGTGCAGGACGTATCCCCCATCCGTCACGCCTGATTTGTCTGCGATAAGACCCGCGTAATACATCGACCCGATCGACGCATAGGCGTATCCTTTCCACCAGTAGGCCCAGGCCCGCAGGGTATTTGCGCGGCTGGCGGCGTCGCCACTGAACGTAATAGTACCCGTAATGTCCAGAATCTGGTTGCAGACGTTGTTCAGGGCGTACATGTTCAGCCATTGATAATAGAGCGGGTTGTTACCAGCCCCCGTAGCGGCCCGACTGTTGTAGGCCCGGATAATACCGATCTGAGGCGCCGGATTTGTCAGTTTCGAGCCATCGTCGAGGATCATATAGTCGGGCACGCCGATCGTTGTCACTTGGTTGTTCGACGCATCGGCCCCAACGTTATCGGCCATCAGTTCGCTATAGCCCCACGGTAACGAAAAGTAACTGTTACCCAGCCAGCCATCACCGTTCAAAAAACCGTTTACGTATACCCCGCCCTGGGCAAAGGCAATAAGGCCAGCCTCGTTGTTTACGTTGGCGGCAAGCGTTGGTGCGTTAGGATTACCCACGTCCAGTTGGTCTTTGCAAGACGACACTGATCCCATCAGGGTTGCCGTTATCAGCACAGAAGCAACTAATTTATTTGTCTGAATGAGTTTCATAGTCAAGGAAGTTAAAATTTAGAACCCAATATTGAGACCAACCTGATACGACTTGATGTTTGGCAGGGTACTATGGTCTACCCCTCTGTCGAACGACGAGTTTGACGAGCCCGAGCTAATTTCAGGATCATAGCCGGTGTACTTCGTGAAGGTTAAAATATTGCGTCCTGTAAAGACGATCTGGCACTTATTGAGGTAAGGAAGCCGAACAAACTTGGCGACATCGAAAGCGAGCGAGACGTTCCGAAGCCGTACAAACGAGGCATCTTCGACAAAGAAGTCTTTTGTAGCGTTGTTCCCGGCGCCGCGTGTGCTCCCCCACAGATTATAGTAAGCCCCCGACCAGTAAGCCGGGAAAGCCCCCGTTTTCCCATCAATGGTGACCTGCTTGCTGAAATCGCCGCTGATTCCATCGCGGTACATCCATTCTTTCGTCTGGTTATACAGGTGACTGCCATACACCCAGTCGAACTGGAAGTTCAGGGTCAGGTAATTTTTAAACGTCACCCCGTTAATGAACGACGCGTTGAAGACTGGGTTCGGATTCATGAGTGGGTACGTCTCATTGGTAAACTGGGGCTGATACGTAAGCTTGCTCACAACGCGCCCGTCTACGATGGTATAGTTGGCTTTGTCGGCTTCACTGATATACCGAACACCTGACTGGTTCACGTAGTCGAGACTAGTCAACGCTTTGTAGCCATAAACCTGACCGATTGGCTGACCAGGCGTTAACACCAGCGCGGTGCTACCAGCGCTTGACGTCAGGATGATATCGGCGCCGCCTGAGATAGCATCGATTTTAGAGATCTGATGACCGAAATTCGCTTTAAAATCCCACCGCAGGCCAGGCGTTTTGTACACCGGAATGTCTAACGAGAACTGCACTCCATTCGACGACATGTCGATGGCATTGGTGAGCTGGCCCGTGGAGCCGATCGATGGTGGCACGCTTACCGTATAAATCACGTTGGCGCTCGAGCGTTTCCAGTAGGTAAATGAGCCTGAGATTGAGTTGATCCAGGTCCGGTTTGAGTTTCCACCAATAGTAAAGTCCGTACCGATTTCCAGTTCTTTCGATACTTCTACCTGCAGGTTGGGGTTATTGGTTGTCGTTGGAATAGTATACACCAGGCCAGATCCCAGGTTTCGCTGGCTCAAGACAGGGTACCGGTCAAACGCACCGGGCTGAATACCCGCTTCCCCGTAGGCTGCCCTTAACTTGAAGTAGGTCAATGTGTTGGCTATGCTGCTGTTTTTAGCAAACGACAGCGGAGCAATATGAGCGTCGAAGTGCGGGAACGTGAATGGAGTCGATCCGGCACCGAAGGCTGACGAGTAGTCTGTTCTGAAACCAGCCGTGATGCCACCATAATCGCCATACTCGATTTTCTGATTGACCAGATAGCCGTACGTAATAAATGGGGTTACGTTGTCATAAGCAACCGATTGGGTCGACGTAGCTCCAACATTATACGGAGGTGCAGTACCCAGGCCAACGCCATATGTGTCGTATTCGGTCGATTTATTTTTCCGATAATCGAACGAAATCTGCGTGCTGGTTTGAATAGGCAGCTTCGAGTTGAAATCGCTGGCGAAGTCGGTCCGAATAAAGGCGGTCCCCAAAAAGTTCTGGAATGTATTGGTATACTGGTAGTTGTCAATTTCACCCAGGTTGTCTGGTGCGTAATTGCTGGCATATGACCCGTAATAATTGGAGCTGATGTTGTCTGACTGGTTATAGTACGTCTGTCTTGCCGTTTCGGTCCGGTAGTTGATCCCGTACTTTGCATTCAGGTCGACAAACTTGTTGATCTTGTAATCAGCCTCAAAATTCTGCACCACGTCGATCTTATTATTAACGGCGTCGGTATAGGCAGCCTGATAAAAGGGATTACCAGCGTTGATACTCAGGAAATCAGCAGTGGGGTAAACTGGGTACGTCCCATCAGCCAGTTTACGAGTCAGATCAAAGAAAGGCGATGTGTTTAAGAAGCCATATACAGAGCCCACATTCCCATTTCCCGTTCCGAAAGCAGAGCCTAAACCTGGCTTCAGCGTATTCTTCGTATAAATCAACTGGGTATTTGACCGAAGCGTAAACCCTTTGAAGAGTTCCGTTCCGAGATTGGCCGAGAAGTTACTGCGATCAATAAACCCATTGACGCTGGTCAGGATAGGCGACGTTGTGTGATTATTAGCAACGGCAATGTTGAAATCGCTCTTATCAGATGCACCCGAAATGCTAATATTATTGTTGGTGGTAACACCCGTCTGGAACACTTGCTTGAAGTGGTCGTAATACTTCAGGTTGCCGCTGTATGGCGTATTGGCATCATTCCGAATATCCTGAATGGCATAGCGTGTTGCGCCGCCATACCTGTATGAAATACCCGTGATAGCCCCTTCATCTGTATACTGAAGGATATTACCCTTGGCATCAACGATGTTATTGCTGGCATCAGTCAGGTACGGATGCAACTCGGCTTTGTGTACATTTCCTGTGTTCAGGAACTCGTTGGCCGAGTAACTGGTCGAAAAGTTAATGGCCGTACGTCCTTTCTTCCCTTTTTTGGTAAATACCTGGATAACGCCATTCGCACCCTGCGCCCCATAAATAGAGGCCGAAGCAGCGCCCTGTACCACTTCAACACGGTCTACATTGCTGAGGTCGAGCGAGTTGATGTCGGTAGATGCAATCTGCACACCATCGACCATAATCAGTGGTTTTGTGCCGCCCTGTACGCTGTTGATGCCCCGGAGCAGAATGTTTACCGGATCGCCGGGGTTCCCACTGACCGATGAAATCTGGGCACCCGGTATTTTACCGATCAACGCCTGGTCAATTGAGGCTGTTGGCGTCTGCGGCAAATCTTTGCTTGACACGCTTTCTACCGCAATACCCAGTTTAGCTTTGCTTGTTGCTACCCCGCTCCCCGTCACCACTACTTCGGTCAGTTGGCGGGTATCGCTTCCAAGTGCCACATTGACCATAGTTTGATTGCCAACGGCCACTTCTTTGGTTTCAGAACCAACGAAGCTATAGATAAGTGTGGCTCCCTTACTGGGCAGAGCAATCGTATACATACCATTGGCATCTGTTGATGTGCCCCGCGTTGTCCCCTTGATAATCACCGACACACCAGGTATAGCTGCGTTATCATCGGCGGACGTGACTTTACCGGTCACTGTTCTGTCCTGGGCCAACCCGACGGTCCAGGTAGAGCAAACCAATAGTAAGCTCATAAGTAGTAATTGCCTCATACGTATTGATCGTTAGATTAAGTGTAAATACTATACTTGTCAAGTCAACAAAGCTACATATTCACGACCGAGTAGTCAATAGGTACATTGAAAGGTTTGCCAATTTATATTTCACTTATTTGTCTCTTTGTAAAATATAATTTTTAAATTATATCGATTATTAAAATAATTATTACTGTTCTATTTGTCGATCATATACGTGTTGGCCAGTATAAAAACTTAATGTGCATTTAATTTCTTGTAGTATTGAAATTTGTCCTAAGCGGCTGGTCAGTATATCCACGACGTAGTTTACAATCGGATCTTTATTAAACACAAAAAGCCTGACTCATGAGCCAGGCTTTTTGTGTTTAATAAAGATCCGATTGTAAACTACGTCAGCACCTTACTTTGGATTTTTAATCGGCGCGCTCCCTGATGTAGCCGGGTTGTAGGCTAGTTCATTGTCAGGTACGTCCCAATAGTCCAGGAAGTTATAGTTGATAGTAGCATTGGTGCTCACCTTACCAGCTTTGTCTACCACTACAGCTCCTTTACGGCCATCGGTGATTACTCCCCAGCGGCGGGCATCGTAGAACGAGAGCGCCCGGAAGGCCAGGGCCACCCGGCGTTCTTTGCGCAGTTCTTCAAGTGCGGCGGTCTGGGTTAAACCAGTCAGAGCTGTCAGGCCGGCACCCTGGAAGGTACGAACGGCGTTGATGCTCGTGAGGCCACCCGCAATGTCGCTGGTATAGAGTTTGGCTTCGGCCTTCATCAATTCGTTCTCTTCATATGTACCAGCCAAATACAGTTCGTAAGCACCTATAGTGAGGTTCGTTAGCACTACTACACCCGGCAGGCCAGCACCACCATCTATCGATGTCCAACGGGTATTGAACGAGTTACCCCGGTCCTGATTGAAAAGAATGGGAGCTGCTGATTGTTTGAAGTTATTCGTTAATCGCTTGTCACCTACCGGAAAATCCTGAATCAGCCGTTCGCTGATTTTGTAGGTTCCACCCGTAGGGCCAAACGTTTTAGCGGCAATATTTCCGCTTTGGTTGTTCATAAAATCACCGTTATCGTTTGAGCGACCGGTAAACACCCTGTCTGTTGCCTGCACACCGTCGTTGGCAAGGGTCAGCACCTGCCCCCACTGTGCGGCAGTCATGGTTTTAGCTGGTGTATTCACCAGAATGTTACGGGCTTTCATGGTATTGATGTTCCGTTTCCATTCGGCTGGCGATGGCACCAATCCTTTGCCTACCCGGTTGAAGGCTGGTATTAGCCCTTCCATCACCGTGTTATAATCGGTTCCGCCTGCACCCAGAGCGGTCAGTGCTGTAGCCGACAGATCGAAGTTTTTGGTGGCTTCGTCGATGATCTTCTCCTTGGTCACGTAGTTGCCGTTGGTTGTGCCAGCTTTGTCATTAATGATGGCCGCGTAGTAGATTGAGCCTATCCGCGAATAGGCGTAGCCTTTCCACCAGTAGGCCCAGGCTTTGAGCGTGTTCAGTTTAACGGCCTGTGCGGCGGCATCGCCAGAGAATTTAGTACTGGCCGCAATCTCCAGCACCGAGTTCATACCATTGTTCAGGTTGTACATATACGCCCACTCGTAATACAGCGGATTCGATGCACCCTGTGCGTTCACATTAACTGTCCGTATCAGGGCAATCTGGGTTGAAACCGAGCTGGGATTCAGCACTTTAGTGCCGTCGTCGAGCGTGACCATATCGGGCATACCAATCTGGTTACCAAACTGGTTGGCTGCTTCTTCGCCAACAATATCACCCATGAGCTCGTGGAAGCCCAGTGCGCCTGTCAGGAAACCGCCGGGTACGCCATCGTAATATTTGATACCGGCACTAGTACCCAGGCCATTGATGTAGACCGTTCCCTGGCCCAGTGAAATAACCCCTACTTCAGTAGCTGCGCTCGAAGGTGTAGGCTGGTTGGGGTTTTTAACGTCCAATTCGTCCGTGCTACAGGCCATCATCAAGCTGGTGGCGGCGAGTGTAAGCAGGGTATGTTTAAAATATGTTTTCATCTTCATGAATTCGACTCGGTGGAGATTGATTAGAAACCGAAGTTCAGGCCAACCTGATACGAACGCAGGTTAGGCATTGTGTTGTGATCTGTACCCCGGTCAAAAGCTGAGTTTTCGTTACCCGTTGTCTGCCCTGAGCTCACTTCGGGGTCCATACCCGTATATTTGGTGAAGGTCAGCAGGTTCCGGCCGCTCAGTTCGAGCTGCAGGTTGCGGAAAGGCAGGCGGGGCAACGCTTTGGCGATGTTGAACCGCAACGATACGTTCCGCAGGCGAACAAACGAGGCATCTTCGTAGAAGTAGTTCTTGGTGCCGTTGTTTGCACCAGCCTGATACACACCACGATAGAAGGCCGTCCAGGCACCGGTGTTGCCATTGATGGTGATTGGCTCCGTATAGTCTGAGCTGATACCATCACGGTATAACCATGATTTGGTCTGGTTGTAGATGTGGCTGCCCTGTGTCCAGTCGAACTGGAAACCAAGTGTTACCAGATCACGGAACGATACCGTGTTGATAAACGACGAGGTAAACGATGGGTTCGGGTCGCCCAGGCTATACTGCTTCGAGCTAAACAGCGGCTGCTTGGTAGTTTTGTTGACCACGTACCCATTGCTGGCCACTTCATACAACGCCTTGTTCGACTCTGAAATAGCAGGAGTACCGTCGGGAAGAATCTGGTTCAGGTCGCGGATGGCCACGAAGCCAAACAGTTGCCCAATTTTCTCACCGGCTTTCAGCACGTAGTTGGTGCTACCGGCACTTGAGGTCACGGTGATTTGTGCGTTGCCTTTTACAGACGTAATCTCCGACGTTTGCTTGCCGAAATTGGTCACAAAATCCCAGGTGATGTCCTTACCGCGATACAGCGTCGTATTGAGCGAGAACTGTAGCCCGCTCGATGACAGCCCGAAGGCATTGTCTTTCAGTTGCCCTACACCTGACGATGGTGCTGCATCAACGTTATAGATCGAGTTGTCGGTGCTGCGTTTCCAGTAGCTCAACGAGAAGTTCAACCGGCGCAGCCATTCGCCATTACCGCCTTTCACCGCAAAATCAGTACCGATTTCAAGTTCTTTTGATACCTCTACGTTCAGGTCTGGGTTGTTCTGTGTTGGGCTGTAGAAGAATACGTTATTGGTGCCGAGCGTTCTGGTGTTCAGGGTTACGTAGCGGTCGAATGGGCGGGGCTGAATACCGGCCTCACCATAGGCAGCCCGGATTTTGAACTCAGGCACAATCTGTCCTAATGAGCTGTTCTGCCAGAAATTGAACGACGATGGCCGGATGTAGCCGTTGGCAGCGGGGAAACCAAATGGCGTTGACCCCCGACCAAATGCCGACGAGTAATCGCTACGGTAGGTGCCTGTGATGCCGCCATAATCACCAAACTCGATATTCTGGCTCAGCAGATAGCCGAACGTGATGAAGGGGGTTACGTTGTCGCGTGTGATGCGGTACGTACCTGCCTGAGCGGCCGTAACGGGGCTATATAGGGGCAAGCCGGTGCCATAGGTATTGTATTCGCTATACACGTTTTTGCGGTAATCGAACCCAACGAGCGTAGCCGTGCGGATAGGCAGGTTAATTTTGAAATCTTCCTTGAAATCCGTTTTAATGGTAGCACTGGTAAAGGCGTTCTGAAAAACCGTCTTGTAATTATAATCGCTCACTTCCCCTTTTTCATCAGGTGCGTTTATGCCTGTAGACCTGGTCTTATCAGCTATAATATTGCGGTTCTGCGATTGGTTGGCATAAGTATACCGATCCACTTCAGTCTGGTAGTTGAGGCCATAGCGGGCGTTCAGTTCCAGGAACTTAATGGGGTTATACGTCAGGTTCAGGCTTTGCAGCACATCGATCTTGTTGTCGTTGTGGGTCAGATACTGCTGCCGGAAGTTCGGGTTATACGCATTAACCCCAGACGCATCACCAAAATACGCACCATAATTGCCATCCACATCTGTCTGATCGTAGTTGGCAAACGGGCGCGTATTGTTCAACGAATACAGTAAGTTCCGATCATCTACCTTCAGGTTGTTGCGGGTATAAACCAACTGCGTTACACTACGGAGCTTGAGGTTTTTAGCCAGCGTGACACCGAGGTTGGTCACCAGGTTGGTGCGGTTGAAATCACCGTTATTCCGAATTGGGCTCGATTGGTAGTTGTTCGACAGTGTGATGCTGAAATCAGAAACGCTGTTGGCACCCGACAGGTTTACTGAATTATTGATCGTCTGCGAGGGGACCAGGAACATCTTGAAATGATCGTAGTACTGCAGGTTTTTGTCGTAAGCCTTGTTTGCATTGCTGTTTACGTCAAGCGCATTGTACTGAACGTTTTCGCTCCAGCGGAGTGAGTTGGGGTTCAGGGTAATGGGGTTGCCCGATACGCCAATGACGTTGTTGCTGGCATCGGTCACAAACGCATGCTTGTCGGCTTTGCGTACATTACCAATGTTCAGGTACGTGTTTTCGGCGTAGCTATTGGCGAAATTGACCCGGATCGGTCCTTCCTGTCCGCGCTTGCTGAACAATTGAATAACCCCGTTGGCACCCTGCGCTCCATAGAGCGTTGAGGCCGCCGCACCCTGAATCACCTCGACCCGGTCTATACTGCTCAAATCCAGCGAGTTAAGGTCGGTTACCCCAACCTGTAAACCGTCCATGATCACAATCGGAGCCGTGCCTCGGTTCACTGTGTTGATACCGCGCAACAGAATGTTGGCGCGGGCACCTGGCGTACCGTTGGCACTCACGATCTGCGCACCGGCAATTTTACCAACCAATGCCTGATCGATTGAGGCGGTGGGTGCAGTAGGCAGGTCTTTGGCCGATACTGATTCAACCGCAATACCCAGTTTTGCTTTGGTTGTGGCTACCCCAACACCCGTTACTACTACTTCAGAAAGTTGACGGGAATCGCTGGTAAGTGCAACGTTGATAACTGACTGGTTACCCACTGAAACCTCTTTGGTTACCGATCCTACGAAACTGTAAACTAGCGTTACACCAGTACCTGGAATTGACAGTGAGTATTTCCCTTCTGCATCTGATGATACGCCCCGTGTTGTTCCTTTAATAACTATCGATACGCCTGGAATAGCCTGATTATCATCGGCCGATGTGACTTTACCGGTCACTGTCCTGTCCTGGCCAAACCCCATTGTCCAGGTAGAGCAAACCAGCAGTAAGCTCATAAGTAGTAATTGCCTCATGTATGCGGTTTTTAGATATAAGTGAAAATACGATGGTTAATGAATCTGCAAAACTAATTATCGAATGGTAAGTAGACAATAGTAAATCTATCTTTTGTCAAATTTTTATTCCGTATCACACATTAAAGCCAAAATATTCTTCTACCAATAGGTTATTATATAGTGGAATAAGCTACAGCATTCTCCTTTTTTATTGCAGACAATCACTATAAAATGTCAGAAATAAGGCAATATTTAGGCAATATTGTAAGTATAAATTCTTAAATAGAAAACGAGTAGCCGCTAATAAGCTGCCCGATTTCTACGAACTATAGTCTGAATAAATTCTTGCTTAAACAGCGCTGGCGATCGTGTCGGCGATCCGAAGTGTACGGGCGTAGCGGTAGCCGGCCTGGAAGATATCTCGGGCCCGACGGATGTCAGACACACTGAAGTTGACCAAGGTAGGTGGCTCAATCACGAAGTTACACTGCTCCAGCCGCTCTTTGGTTTTACTGCGTACCGACAAAACCAGGCTTCGCTCAATGACACCCCGCGCCGTACGAATTGGCCGATGGGCTGGAAATGGATTGCAGTGCGACCCGATGATGTAATCAACTTTACCGAGCACAGGCTCAATGGGCAGGTTGTTTAGTACTCCTCCATCGATATACTGCTTTTTATTGATCAGCAGCGGTTCGAAAATGCCCGGCAGGCAGCAGGAGGCCAGTACAGGCCGGATAAGCTCACCTTCCTCGAAGATGACCAGTTCACCCGCGTTGAGGTCTACCGCCGCCACATGCAGGGGTATACTGAGCGACTCGAAACTATCGGCAGGAATGTATTTACGATACAGGTCAATGGCGGTATCGATCCGTAACAGGCCCATCCTGGTCCAGGCAGGACGCAGGTGACGGACAAACGACGATGATTCAATGATCTTTAGCGACTCGTCGGGAGTGTAGCCTGTGGCCGTCAGCGCACCGGTGATGGCCCCCGCACTCGTTCCCGACAGACGACTGATCTGTACGCCCTGTTCCAGCAGCGCTTTTATAACTCCAAGATGAGCGATTCCACGCGCACCACCTCCCGACAATACCAGGCCAATTTTCATTGAATTAGAGCTAATTACAAAGGAACGTATGCTACTCGATGTTGGCTAGTGAATGCTGGATAGCAAACTAGTGTTCACTATCCAGTATCCATTAACCAAACAACGTGCCGGGCAATACGAAGGTTTACGTTAGCAAGTCGGCCAGCGCGCCACGTTGGCGAATCTTCACCCCTTTCTCGGTCTGCTCAACGGTGGCGGCTTCTGTTGTAGCATCGTGTTCAAAAACCAGTATCCAGTTGCCCGCAGCGGCCTCCGCCAGTAGTCGTTCCTTTTCGGTCATGGTCAGCAACGGCCGCACGTCGTAACTCATCACGTAGGGAAGCGGCACATGCCCGGCCGACGGAATCAAGTCGGCGCAGTACAACAGGGTACGGTCGCCAATAGTTAATTTGGGCAGGGCCATTTTCTCCGTATGTCCATCCACATAAACCAGGTCGAGGCCCGGAATAGCCAGGTACGTATCGCCGAAGAACTGGAGTTGTCCACTTTCCTGCAACGGCATCATGTTCTCGCGTAGAAAAGAGGCCTTTTCGCGCGGATTCGGGTTTGTTGCCCAGGCCCAATGGTCGGAGTGTGTCCAGTAGGTAGCCTGCGGAAACGTGGGACGCAGCATGTCTCCGGCCCGCTCAACGGCACCGCCCACATGATCGAAGTGCAGGTGAGTCAATAGCACATCGGTGATGTCATTTAGGGCATAGCCCGCCCGTCGAATCGAGTTTTCGAGCGTCGCATCACCGTTGAGCGCATAATGCCCAAAGAATTTTTCGTCCTGTTTGTTACCAATGCCTGTATCGACCAGAACCAGCCTGCCGTCTACTTCGATCAACAGGCAGCGCATGGCCCAGTTGCAGCGGTTCTGGTCGTCGGCCGGAAAATTCTTTTGCCAAATCGGTTTCGGCACTACGCCAAACATAGCCCCGCCATCGAGCTTAAAAAAACCGGTGTCGATCGTCTGTACAGTCATGGGAGTCGTTGATAAATGATGGACGAACTTACGGATAATTCCCCTACCCGACCGCCTGGTTCTACCCGAAACGCTACCTTCGCCCTCGGGCACTAGCCCAATTGCCCACCCAATAACTTAATTACACGGTCAATGCAACAGCGGGTACAATTTGATTTTGACATACACTTCACCAACGGAGGCAGCCTGACGGGTACCGATTTCCGGCTCGACATCGCTGGTAATACGATCACCGACAACGAACTGACTGATTACATCATCGCCGATCTGAGGTTGTTGATGGTCGGTCAGGTTATTATTCGCAACAAGGTCATTTTCACCGAAGCCCACAAGCGAACCGCGATCAACGAACCGGGGCAACGTACCCAGTTCATCGATCTCAGCCACACGATTGAGGCGGGGCTGATTACTTACAAAGGCTTACCGGCACCGATCATCTGCGACTTTCTGAGCCGCGAAGATTCCCGTAACTTCTATGAAGAAGGCACCGAGTTTCAGATTGGAAAGATCGAGATGGTCGCCAACACCGGAACGTACCTGGACTGCCCGTTTCACCGCTTCCCCGATGGCAACGATCTGTCGCAGGTTGGCCTCTACGCCTTCACGGATCTGGAAGGAACCGTAATCCGATTACCTCATAACCAGTCGCTTGCCGTTACTGCTGACCACCTGAAAAACCACGAGATCAGAAACCGGGCCGTTTTGATCCACACCGGCTGGGACGAACACTGGAATACCGATCGATACTACACAAATCACCCTTACCTGACGGCCAATGCAGCTACATACCTGCGCGACTGCGGCGCAAAACTGGTCGGCATAGACTCGCATAACATTGATGACACCAGCGGCCGAAGTCGCCCGGTACATACCACCTTACTGAGGGCCAACATTCTGATTGTCGAGCACCTGTGTAATTTATCGGCCGTACCAACCAGTGGTTTCACCTTCAGCGCTATACCGCCAAAATTCAAGGGCGTAGGTACGTTCCCGGTACGGGCAATGGCAAAAATTCGGTAGCGCATATCGTATACGGCACCGGCCGTGTAGTCAGTTGACATGAGCGGGCTTTTTACTGTACGGCCGGTGCCGTGTACGACATGCTACCCTGTAAAAAATCAAAAATGCCCCGCAAACAGATCGTCTGCGGGGCATTTTTGTGGGCCAGCCTGGGCTCGAACCAGGGACTTACTGATTATGAGTCAGGCACTCTAACCAACTGAGTTACAAGCCCATATCAGAAAATAGTTTCCTCTCTGACAGCACAAAAATACAGGTTTCAACGGAATTAATGACCATCGGGCGCAATTTTTCGTTTTTAAGGCGGTAACGACCTGCTACCTTTAGCCTATGGCCAATAAGAAGAAAATCCTCAACGACCCGGTCTACGGTTTCATCAGTATCCAGTCGCCGTTACTCTTCGATCTGGTCGAACATCCACACTTTCAGCGGCTTCGGCGCATCAAACAGCTCGGATTGTCGGAATACGTATATCCGGGAGCCCTGCATACGCGCTTCCACCATGCGCTGGGTGCCATGCACCTGATGGGGCAGGCTACAGGTACGTTATGCAGCAAAGGCAATCAACTCTCGGACGCTGAATGCGAGGCGGCTCAGATCGCTATTCTACTCCACGATGTTGGCCACGGTCCGTTCTCACACGTCCTGGAATGTTGCATTCTGGAAGACGTTCCCCATGAAGAGATCTCGCTGATGCTGATGCACGACCTCAACCGGCAGTTTGGCGGGGCCTTGTCACTGGCTATCGAGATGTTTGAGGGGACATACCACCGGCCCTTCTTCCACCAACTGATTTCCAGCCAATTGGATATGGACCGGATGGATTATCTCAACCGCGACTGTTTCTATACGGGCGTGGCCGAAGGCGCTATCGGGGCCGAACGGATCATTAAAATGCTTGATCTGGCCGACGATCAGCTTGTGGTGGAAGATAAGGGAATCCTGAGCGTCGAGAATTTTCTGAACGCGCGGCGGCTCATGTACTGGCAGGTATATCTGCACAAAACGTCGATCTGCTGCGAGTCTATGCTGGTACAAATTCTACGCCGGGCGCGCTTTCTGGCGCGGAATGGCGAGCAGATCGAGGCGCTACCAGATTTTCTGATGTTTTTGCGCGAAAGCATATCGATCGATGAGTTCAAGGCCAACCCCGACTACCTACAGGCGTTCACCCGCATCGACGATTACGATGTCTGGGCCTGCGTAAAAGCGTGGGCTACCCACCCCGACCCGGTCCTGTCTATGCTCTGCCAGATGCTGCTCGACCGCCGGTTGTTCAAGATAATCCTCTCTACCGAGCCTTTCCAGCCCGTTCTGGTTGAGGAAATGACGCAGCAGCTCCGCCGCAAAGGGCTGTCTGACGATGAGTTATCGTATTTTTTGGTTGAAGGGCAGGCTACCAACGCCGCCTACCTACCTACGGGTGATTCGATCAGGATCAAGTTCAAAAATGGGCTCGTTCGCGATATTGCCGACGCATCGGACCTGGCCAATATCGGTGCGTTATCAACCATTGTCAGGCGGCATTATGTTTGCTGGGCGCGCGAACTGGATTGGGCTGTGGTGAAGTGAGTCTTCTGTCCTCTGTTGCGCTGCTATATCACGTTGCTTGCTGAGCAGCAGCGCAACAGAAGACTGAAGACTCATTTAGACAGCACCAACAATAAATTGAATTAAACGGCCATTTATACGAATAGTGCAATTTGTTGGCTACCTTGCGCACCTAACGTCAGTAACGACGAAATCCTACTACCCGGATTCTAAAAAGCATATGGAGTTCACAGTCAGGCAAATAGCCGCCCTGCTCAACGGTGACGTTAGCGGTGATGACAGATTGAAAGTCAGCCAGTTAGCCAAAATCGAAGAAGCATTTGCGGGCAGTATTTCCTTTCTTTCTAACCTGAAGTATGAGCCATTCATCTACAATACGCAGGCATCGGCCGTGATTGTAGACCGCTCGTTTACGCCCCGTGAACCCGTTTCTACTACGCTTATTCAGGTCGATAATGCCTATCTGGCCTTCACCCGATTATTAGAAGAATACCATCGGCAGGTTAGTTTCGCCCGAGTTGGTATCGAACAGCCCTCATTCATTCATGAGAGCAGTCAGATGGGCGAGCGTGGGTATCTGGGCGCGTTTGCCTACGTAGGAAAGCACTGCCGAATTGGGCAGAATGTAAAGATCTACCCGCACACCTACATCGGCGATAATGTGACCATCGGCGACGATACGATTATTCATCCGGGCGTTCGGCTGGTCGATAATACCGTGGTTGGTCATCACTGCATCATTCACCCCAACGCGGTTATTGGCTCCGATGGGTTCGGTTTTGCCCCGCAGGCCGACGGCACCTACAAGACAATACCCCAATTGGGAAACGTGGTGATCGAAGACTACGTGAGTATTGGTTCCAACACCACGATCGACTGCGCCACGATGGGGTCGACCATCATCCGGCAGGGGGCCAAGCTCGACAACCTGATCCAGATTGGCCATAATGTAGAGATTGGCCGAAACACAGTTATTGCTGCCCAAACGGGCATTTCGGGCTCCACCCGGATCGGCGACAACTGCGTGATTGCGGGGCAGGTTGGCTTTGCCGGGCATTTGACGATTGCAAACGGCACGAAAGTAGGGGCGCAGTCGGGCATTGGCAAAAGCGTTGTTGAAGAAGGTATTTCATTGAATGGATCGACGGCTTTTTTGCTGCGTGATAACATGCGTTCACAAGCTATCTTCCGGCGGTTGCCAGAGCTTGAACGACGAGTAAGTGACTTGGAAAAAAAACAAAATTAGTCTACTGTTTGCTGTTTACTGTCTTCTGTTGCGCTGCCCAGGTACGTATCGCTACTCAGCGAAGCAACAGAAGACAGTAAACAGCAAACAGTAGACAGATTAAGATGAATATTAAACAGCAAACTATACAGAAAGCCGTTTCGGTATCGGGCGTGGGACTGCATACGGGCGTATCGGCCACGATGACGTTCATGCCCGCACCAGCAAACCACGGGTATAAGTTTCAGCGGATTGACTTGCCGGGCCAGCCAACTGTAGACGCCGACGTCGACTTCGTTGTCGATCTGTCGCGTGGTACAACGCTGGAGCAGAATGGGGCCCGCATCCACACCGTCGAGCATACGCTGGCAGCGCTGGTTGGCCTCCAGATCGACAATGCGCTTATCCAACTCGATGGGCCGGAGCCGCCTATTATGGATGGCTCATCGATCAAGTTTGTGGAGGCACTTCAGTTTGCCGGTATCGAAGAGCAGAACGCGGATCGCAAGTACTTCGAGATCACCGAGTTTGTACACCATCGCAATGCCGAGAAAGACATTGAGATTGCCGCCCTGCCGCTCAACGACTACCGGCTGACGGTGATGGTGGATTACAACTCGCAGGTGATCAACAGCCAGCACGCTTCCCTGAACGACCTGACGCTGTTTTCGCAGGAAATTGCGTCTTGCCGTACGTTTGTTTTCCTGCATGAACTGGAGATGCTCTATAAGCAGAACCTGATCAAAGGGGGCGATCTCAGCAACGCTATCGTTATTGTAGACCGCGATGTTGATGAGGGCGAACTCGACCACCTGGCCGAGTTACTCAATAAACCACGGGTGGGCATCAACCGGCAGGCGGGCATTCTCAACAACCTGCAGTTGCATTACCCCAACGAGATGGCCCGTCACAAGCTGCTCGACATGATCGGTGATCTGGCCCTGATTGGCCGGCCCATTAAAGCGCAGATTCTGGCCGCCCGGCCTGGCCATGCGGCCAACGTAGCGTTTGCCAAGAAAATCAAAGGGCTGATTCAGAAAAATGCCCAGAATCAGGTGCCTCAATACGATCCGAAGCAACCACCCGTTCTGGACATTAACCGCATCACGCAGCTACTGCCCCACCGGTATCCGTTCCAGATGATCGACAAAATCGTTGCGCTCGATGAGAACAGCGTGGTTGGCATCAAGAACGTGACCATGAACGAACCGTATTTCCAGGGACACTTTCCGGGCAATCCGGTTATGCCGGGTGTTTTGCAGTTAGAGGCAATGGCGCAGACGGGCGGTATTCTGGTGTTGAGTACCGTTCCCGACCCGGAGAATTACTGGCCATACCTGATTGGCATCGAGAATTGTCGGTTCCGGCGCAACGTATTACCCGGCGACACCGTAATCTTCCGTTGTGAGTTTAGCTCGCCCATGAAACGGGGTATTGTAAAGATGCAGGGACGTGGGTACGTAAACAATCAACTCGTTTGCGAAGCCGACATGATCGCGAGCCTTGTAAAAAAGAAATAGTCATTCGTCGTCATTAGTAGTCATTCATGGTCATCTGTTGCAGACTATAAATGCCGCTAATGACCACTTAATGACAACCTTATGACATTTCTATAATGATTCAACCATTAGCCTACGTCCACCCCGAAGCCAAAATTGCCCAAAACGTTGTCATCGAGCCTTTCGCTATCATTCATAAGGACGTTGAGATCAAGGAAGGCACCTGGATTGGCTCCCATGCAGTAATCAATTCGGGGTCGCGCATTGGCCGGAACTGCAAAATTTATTCGGGTGCCGTTATTGCCGGCGTCCCCCAGGATCTGAAGTTCAACGGGGAAATAACCCAGGCTATCATCGGTGACAATACCACCATTCGGGAGTATGCTACCATCAGCCGGGGAACAGAAGAGCATTGGCGTACTCAGATCGGTGCCAACTGCCTGATTATGGCCTACGCCCACGTAGCCCACGACTGCCGGATTGGCGACCATTGCATCGTGACCAACAATGTGCAGATGGCTGGCCATGTCCATATGGGCGACTGGGCCATCATCGGTGGATCAAGTTCGGTGCTTCAGTTCACCAAAATTGGGGCCCATGCCATGGTGTCGGGCGGCTCACTCGTTCGCAAGGATGTGCCCCCGTTTACGAAAGCGGCCCGCGAACCCCTGTCTTATGCCGGCATCAACTCGATTGGGCTCCGCCGACGGGGCTATAGCAACGAGCAGATCAACGAGATCCAGGAAATTTACCGGTACATTTTTCTGCGCGGCTTTAACAATGCCGAGGCCCTCAACCGCATTGAACTGGAGATTCCCGCCACGGCCGAACGCGACGAAGTGCTCAACTTCGTCCGCAATTCAGAACGTGGCATCATGAAAGGCCCCGGCAGCGGAGGGGGAGAATAACTTTCAGTTTTCAGTCTGTAGTTTTCAGTTTTCAGTTGCGCTGCTTGCTGACTACCTTACCACTTAGCGAAGCAACTGAAAACGGCAAACTGAAAACTGAAAACCTCACGTTAGTAGCTGAACAGATCGGGAAAAAATACCGCCGGGAATGGATTTTCCGGGGGGTTGACCTCACGCTGTCGGCGGGAACCAGCTACACTTTTGTTGGCCCTAATGGAAGCGGCAAATCGACCCTGCTCCAGGTACTGGCGGGTATGCAGCCTTCCTCGGCGGGAAAACTAACGTACCTGCACGCAGAAAAGCCAATCGAAGAAGACGACTGGTTCCGCCACATCGTTCTGGCCGCCCCCTACCTTGAACTAATCGAAGAACTGACCCTCAGCGAGTTACTTGACTTTCATCGCCGCTTCAAACCATTTCGCAACGGAGCCGAACCGCTCGACCTGATCGAGCAGATGAAGCTTACCCACGCCCGAAACAAAGAGATCAAGTTCTTCTCATCGGGCATGAAGCAGCGCGTTAAACTCGGCCTCGCTTTTTTCTCCGAAGCGCGTATCGTTCTCCTCGACGAGCCCACGTCCAACCTCGACCGGCAAGGCACCGACTGGTATCACGAGCACGTTACCCAGCTTATTGCGCCCTCCACACAGCCCCCCGTTCTCCTGCTGATCGGCTCTAATCAACCCACCGAATACGACTTCTGCCCCAATGTCCTGGACGTAACGCAGTGGAAACGATAGTCGCTGGTTGCCTAAATTGCCGCCCCTACGCCATGAATTGAATAAAAGAGCCATATTAGTTGGAGAGTCCGATAAATCGAAGGGAGCCTCTTACAAATGAAAGGCATCGCAAAGGCCGGAATAATTTTTGTAGCTTTCGGTAAGGTAATGCCCTACCCTACCTCTATGCGCTTTATTCTAACCTGGCTGGCCATTTTTTCAACGTACCTGATCTGTTGGTCGGCCCCGCATGGCATAACTGACCCAATCCAGCCGGGCATCGTTTTCGTTGAGAATAAAGGGCAGTGGCCCGATGATGTTCTGTTCCGGGCCGATCTGCCGGGCGGGTTTCTCTTTCTGAAAAAAAGTGGCCTTCATTACGCCTTCTACGATACCCGCGAAACAGCCCGCCGACATGCCGCTCCCGCTTCCAGCGAGCCTATTCTGCCCACCATTCGGGCGCATGGTGTCGGCGTGGAGTTGCTAAACCAGACCGGTACGGTCCGTATTGAAGGCATTCATCCGGTGGGTACGTCGTTCAGCTATTTTACCGGTAACGATCCGGCACATTGGGCGGGTAGTACACGCGGATTCCCGGAAGTGATATACCACGACGTTTACCCCGGTATCAACCTCAGAATTTACGCGTACTATCAAACCCTGAAATACGAATTTGTGGTGCAACCCGGAGCCAACCCGGCCAACATTCAACTGGCGTATTCAGGCACCGATCAGCTTTCACTAACCGATAACCGGCTGATCATTAAAACATCGGTGAATGAATTTCGGGAAAATGCGCCCTACAGTTTTGTTACGCGGGCCGACAAAGCCACTGAAGTTGTCACCCGCTGGGTGCTGGATGGAAAACTTGCCCGGTTCGAGTTCCCGAAAGGATACGACAACACCCAAACGCTGACCGTCGACCCGGAACTGGTGTTTACTACCTTCTCCGGCTCGCGGGCCGACAATTTCGGACATACAGCTACCTACGACGCCGGGGGGAATACCTACGTGGCCGGGTCGGTCTGGGGTACGGGGTTTCCGACCACAACGGGTGCCTTCCAGGTCAACTACGCCGGACAGACTGACGTCGGCATCATGAAATTTTCGCCCGACGGTTCTCAACTGATCTATGCCGTAAATCTCGGTGGTAGCGGGGCCGATTTACCCCACAGTGCCGTGGTGAACAGCAAGGGCGAACTGATTATCATGGGCACAACGGCCTCCGCTGCGTTCCCGACTACAACGGGCGCATTTCAGCGAACACTCAAATCGCTACAAGGTGGCGGAGCGTCGGTTTACGGAGGCTATCTTGATTATGAACTCGCCAGTGACCTGTTCATCGTCCGTCTGAGCATGGATGGCAAATCATTGACTGGCAGCACGTTACTTGGCGGCTCCGGCAATGACGGACTGAACCTGTACGTTTCCCCATCAACCCACGTCCGTAATTATTCCGACGAGTTTCGGGGCGAAATTATTGTTGGCCCCGACGACGACGTGTACCTGGCCAGCACCGCACAATCAGCCGATTTTCCGGTGACGGACGGCTCTGCCCTGGCGGGTTATTCAGACGGCATCATCAGCCGCCTGTCGGCTGATCTGACACAACTCCGCTGGTGTACCCGAATTGCCGGCAACAACGTCGATGTGGCCAACGGGCTGCGCCTGTCGCCCGACGGAACGCTGTATGTCTGTGGCAGTTCGTACAGCACCAATCTGGGCACGGCAGGTAGCCTGCAACCCCAACTCGCAGGATTGAACGATGGCTATCTCGCCCGCCTGACCGACGCGGGGAAGATCATGGCACTAACATACCTGGGTACGACCTTTTCAGACGTAGCCCACCTGGTTGATATTGGCCCCGACAACGTACCTCATGTGCTGGGTCTTACAAAGGGGCTTTATCCGGTGTCAGCAAACGTGTACAACAACGCCCGTAGTGGCCAATTTATTCACGCCCTCTCGCCCGACTTGAGCAAAACGGTCTTCTCTACCGTGATCGGAACCGGGCGGGCTTTGCAGAGCAACGGGTCAATTACCGGCCCCGATATTTCGCCTACGGCCTTCCTGGTCAATTCCTGCGGCAACATCTACCTGGCGGGTTGGGGCGGAACCGTCAATCAGCAGAATGGCTACAATACGTTTAGCACCACCACCGGCCTGCCCGTCACGCCCGACGCGTATCAGCCCGTGACGAGCGCCAGCAATTTCTGGATCGGCGTACTGGAACGGGGTGCCAGATCACTACTTTACGGCACGTTCATGGGCGACACCCGATCGGCCAACGCCGCCACCTCAGACGGGGACCATGTGGACGGCGGCACATGCCGATTCGACAAAGACGGCACCATCTACCACGCCGCCTGTAGCTGCCGAACCAACCTGTTTCCGGCTACCGCCACCGCCTGGTCGAAAGCACGCGGTAATTCCAGTTGCAACAACATCGCCTTTAAGTTCGATACCGACAAGCTAAAAGCGACCTTCGATACGTACCTGGGCACGAAGAAAAATGTAACTGAAGGCTGCGCACCACTTACGCTGAATTTCCAGAATACCAGCATCGGCGGGCGGCGATACGAGTGGCAGATTCTTGGCAACGTGCAATCGACCAATGCGTTGGCAACAAGCTATACCTTTGACAAACCCGGTGAGTACATTGTACGGCTTCGGGCTTATAACCCACTGAATTGCAAGCTGGTAGATTCTACGCAACAGATTATCAAGGTAAACCCGGCCAATTTTCAGGTCAGTAAAGACACCGCCCTCTGTGCCGATCGGCCGGTATCACTCACGGCCCGGGGCGGGGTAACGTACCTGTGGTCGCCAGCCATCGGCCTGGCCAACCCAACGTCGGCGAGTATTCTGGTGGCGGCGAAGACAAGTACAACCTACAGCGTGTCGATCACCAATGAATACGGCTGCTCAGTGACCCGAACCGTGACCGTGAGCGCCGACAATACCTTTAAACCCAACATCAGCGTGGAGGCCACACCCGATTGCGGCAAACCCACCCGCCTGACGTTCACCAACTCGACGGTTGGAGCTACTCAGTTTTTGTGGGCGATGGGCAATGGCGATACACTTCGTACGCGAATGCCCGAGAATTACCGGTATCCCCGTTCAGGTACGTATGAGATTACCGTTACAGCCACCAAAAATGACTGCGCTATTTCGCTCAGCTACCCGATCATCTACGAAGATTTCAGCCAGATACCCAACACGATCACGGCCAATGAAGACGGCAAAAATGACGTCTTCGACGTTGGTTTCGCAAAAGCAAAGCTGGAAATATATAACCGGTGGGGTAAACTGCTCTACCAGACCGACAACTACGCCAACGACTGGGGCCGCAAAGTGGCCCACGGCACTTATTTTTACCTGTTAACCACTCCCGGCGGCAGCCAGTGCAAAGGCTGGATCGAAGTGCTGGAATAAGGAAAAATGTTCAATGTCTACTATCTACTGTGCTCCGCTTATCAACGAGGTATCCAAAAGCAGCGCACAGTAGACCTTGAACTTTAGACCTTCAGATCTTCAAACAGTAGACATTGAACTTTAAACTACCTTTGCATCATAAACACACAAACGAATATGAAACTCGTTGCAACACTGGCCCTTATGCTGGGCCTGACCATTGGCGCTTCGGCCCAGGACTCGTTTCACGGCAAAAAGATTTCCGAGAAAGGGGCCGTTCCTGCCGCTCAGCTAGCCACTACGATGGCCAACAAAACAGAGATGCCCGCCAAAGTGGAAGGCACCGTTGAATCGGTCTGTAAGGTGAAAGGATGCTGGATGAAGGTGAACACCACCGACGGACAAACGATGCGGGTATCGTTCAAAGACTACGGTTTTTTTGTTCCTAAAGACATCGTTGGTAAAACGGTAGTTATGCAGGGAACGGCTAAACAGACGCTTACTCCGGTCGACGAACTGCGGCACTACGCCGAAGATGCTGGCAAAAGCAAAGAAGAGATCGCAAAAATTACGGAGCCAGAGAAAGCCCTCACCTTTGTGGCTGATGGGGTAATTGTAAAAAAATAATAAACAGGTTCCAACGGCGTCTTTGCAGCCTGGGTCATTGTAAGCGTAGTCGATGCAGCCGCTGGCCGTATCGGCTACGCTTTTTGGTTCTTACTCCCTGTGTTATGAAGTACTCACAAAAGTTAATCGCTGCTTTGGGCGTGGCTGCCATTACGCTGGCCTACGCCTGCAAAACATCATCAGAAGTTACGCCCACAAACCGCGTGGCCCTAAGCGCTTACCAATCGGGCCGTGTGGCAAACGATATCAACGTACGGGTCGATTCACTTAAAGATAGTCGCTGCCCGGAAGGCGCGCTCTGCATTTGGCAAGGCAACGCCGTGGTGAAAGCAACTTTATCGAAAGATACCGACCAGAAACAGGTACGTTTGGTTTTGGGTCCTGATCCATCGTCGACTGGAACCCGGCAAAAGTCAGACTCTACGGGCGTGGTATTGTCGGGAATTACCTACAAAGTGATCCTGCGTGACGTTACCCCTTATCCTAACGTTAACCAGCCATCGCCCCCTGCCACACAGGCGGTGATCGAAGTGTCGAAGTTGTAGGCGATCTTGCTGGTGTCCCTTTGACCTAAACACTTCTCAGTTCATGAAACACCTTGCTGCTTTTTTGCTCATACTGCTCTCGGTAGTATATGCCTGTAAGCAGCAAGATGTTTCATTACCGCCACTTCCTGCTGGATATGTAGAACTACAAATGGGTGGGCCGATCCTTACGCCTGCGGGACTGACCGTCATTGCCGATACCGTATACATGTCTATATGTCCGAAAAATGCGTCTTGTCTCGTCCCCAACAACGTATTCGCCTCATTACAAGTGGTACGTAACCAGGAGAGCCAACCGGTACGGCTGTTTACTTTTTTCGGTGTTCAGAGCCGACGTGATGGTAGTTTGGGCGACTCAGCGAGCGTTAAGTTGGGTGGTCAGCTATACAAGGTGATTGTAAGGGGGCAGTATATCGGCGAAACGGACCAGAGTCGGCTGGGCCGGGCCATTATTCAGGTAGCACCTCTCTGATAATAGAAGGCGTACCGATCATTTTCTTATCTTCAAGGCCGCAACCTGTTCGGGTTGCGGCTTTTTTGTACCCCTCAAATCAACTTCATGAACCGTCACTACTTGTCCTTAGCACTGGGGCTTTGCCTCGGCACGTCTCCCCTTTTGGCGCAACCAACTGCCACCGCGCCGACCCGTACGCTGCTCCATTGCGGCAACCTCTTCGCCGGAACAGGCAACGACCTGCAACGCGAAATGACCATCATCGTAGAAGGCACCAAGATCGCCGCCATTCAGCGAGGCTACACCACCGCTACCGGACAGGATCGGGTGATCGACCTGAAAAGCAAAACCGTACTCCCCGGCCTCATCGACATGCACGTGCATCTGGAAACCGAGACGCGCCGGGGCGGCATTGTCGACCGGTTTACTATGAACGTACCTGACGTTGCTTTTCAGGCCGCTAAATACGCTAAAACAACCCTGCTGGCGGGCTTTACTACCGTCCGTGACCTGGGCGGAACCGGCGTAAACGTGGCACTGCGCAATGCCGTGAACCGGGGGCTGGTTGATGGGCCACGGATCATGACGGCGGGTAAATCGATCGCTACTACGGGCGGGCACGCCGACCCCACAAACGGCTACCGGAAAGACCTGATGGGCGATCCGGGTCCTGAAGAGGGCGTTATCAATAGCCCCGACGAAGCTCGCAAAGCAGTTCGCCAGCGTTATAAAGACGGTTCCGACCTGATAAAAATCACGGCTACGGGTGGTGTCCTGAGCAACGCCAAAGACGGGTCTGGTCCGCAGTTTACGGAGGAAGAAGCCCGCGCTATCGTTGAAGCCGCCAAAGATTACGGGTTTGCCGTGGCGGCCCATGCCCACGGGGCAGAAGGCATCAAACGCGCCGCCCGCGCCGGGGTACAGACCATCGAACACGGCACCTACATGGATGACGAAGCCATCGCCATCTGCAAAAAAATGGGCACCTACTACGTACCCACCATTATTGCGGGCAAAACCGTAGCCGATTCAGCCAAAATGTTTGGTTATTACACGGCCCTGGTTACGCCCAAAGCCCTGGCAGTTGGTCCAAAAATTCAGGCCACGTTTGCCAAAGCGTATAAAGCGGGTGTGAACATTGCCTTCGGTACCGATGCGGGCGTGTACATTCATGGCTATAACGCCAAAGAGTTCGAGTACATGGTCGAAGCGGGTATGCCGCCCGTCGAAGCGATCCGGTCGGCCCTGCTGACGAACGCGAAATTGCTGGGTATGGACACCCAGATCGGTTCGATCGAACCCGGTAAATTTGCCGATATCATCGCCGTCGACGAGAATCCCATTCAGAACATCAAAACCCTGCAAACCGTCCGCTTCGTCATGAAAGACGGTAAGCAGTACAAGTAATGTCTATTGTTTATGGCTTACTGACCAACGTGCTCCGCTCAGCAACGAAGTATCAATAAGCGGAGCACGTTGGCCATTGAACCCTGAACTTTAACCTTACCCTTACCCCTACCCCCATGCCCCCACAATCTTCCTTAGAGCCCGACGAGCAGGAAAAACTGCGGGAACTGACCACCCAGAGCTGGAACCTCGAACTGGCCATTTCGGGCGTCGCCATGTTTGCCATCCTGCAACTTCCCGACCTGCTCGATTCGGCTTTTTCCAGTCTGCGCTACAACTTTCTGCCCAATACTAAAGGGATTGCCGGCCTACTGCCATCGCTGGCCTACAGCATGATCCGAACGGCCCTTAACATCCTGTTTGTGGCGTTTCTGGCCAACTTCATCATGCGGGCGTTTTGGGTCGGGCTGGTCGGGTTGCTGGCTGTGTTTCCGTCGGGCATCCATTATGACCGTATGCCGTTCTCAACCCCTGAGATTCAGCAACGTATGTCTGACGACTTTGGACCACTCGACCGGTATATTCTCTGGCTCGACAAGCGGTGCAACATCGTGTTTGCCCTTGCTTTTCAGTTCGTTTTTTTTCTGATACTGATTGGGCTCCTCTACGTAGTGAGCCTGGTGTTTTATCTGGTTGTGCAGCCCAACGTACCGGCGGCTGTTTGGCAGAACATCAAAATTGGCGTAGCCGTGGTGGTGGGCATATTCTACGTCGCTATCATTGTACTGAATCTAAAAAAGGTAAAAGAATCGCCAACGGGTGCCCGGCTGTACTTTCTCCTGACGAAAACCACCCAACTAGTTATGAAAGTGCTCATGATGGGTATGTACCGGCATTCGTCCTATGTCACCAATACCTTCTACAGCCACATTCCACAGAAACGCTTTACCCGTACGGCTGCCTTCTTCATGCTGGCGTTTTTCGTGGCATTTTTTATCGAATCCATCACTGATGCAACCCGCAACGACCGTCGGGCTACCCTCTTCAACAGCCGTAAACTGTATAGTGTCAGTGTAGATAGTCTCTTTGTAGACCCTGGTGCCTACGACAACCAACGGCCTGAGGGTGAATACATTGACGTGGCATCTATTCAGGCCGACGTGATCCGCGAGCCGTACTTACGGTTGTTCATTGCGTACCCAAAAGTACTCGATACACTGCTGACGCGCGTGGCCCCGAAGCCAGTCTGGCCCGATTCCCTGTCGAGGCAGGAAAAACGCCGCCAGGATGCCATCTGGGGTAGTCAACAGATCAACAAGCTTATCCGGCTGACGGTTAACGATTCGATAGTTGGCCGACCAGACCTGTTTTTCGCTCAATCAGGTACGTTACAACAACGCGGCTGGCAAACGGTGCTCGTACCGGGCAACCTCATCACCGGTCGTAACCTGCTTCAGGTGGCCATCAACCGCCCCGGACAGGCAACGGCCGATGAACTCATCACCATTCCTTTCTGGTACGTACCTGAGCCTTGATGCAAAGTGCCTGTGCTGGTTTCTGCGCTAAATCACTACTTCTTCCGTTGGGTCGATGCGCAGCCAGAGCAGGCAACTGCATAATAACAGGCCGGAAATCATGAACAGCGGATCGTTGAAATCGCCGGTTGCTTTCACGATGTAGCCGAAGAGTACGCCCAGGAAAACGGCTCCCATCTGCCCGAACGTGTTCATGGCTCCCGATATCACGCCCGACTGGCTGCGGCCCACATCGTTGCAAACAGCAAACGAAACGGGTAAGGTCAGGTCTTTGAAGCCCATACCCATTGCCAGCAATATCGCCGCTGTCTGGTTATCGCTGGTGCTTGCCGACAGGAAAATGCTGATGCTCGACAGCCCCATGCCCACGATACCCACCGCTCTGCGGCCCACTTTCAGCCCGTAGCGTTTGGCCAGCCAATCGCTGGCAAAGCCGCCGGTGAAGCACCCGATAGCGCCCAGCACAAAGGGAAGTGTGGCAAACAACTGCATCTGGGTTTTGTCGAAATGCCGTCCCTCTTTCAGGTACGTTGGTAGCCAGCCGGTGAAGAAATACGCGCCATACATGTAGAAATGGAACATCAGCATGATGGCCCACATGTTGGTGCTTCGGAAAATGGCCCGCCACGGAATATGGTGCGATTTGATCTTGAACCAGCGATTTTCTTCGATATGCGCCCGTTCGTCGGCAGGTACGTCAGGTTGCTCGTGCGGAAAGTCGCGAAACCAGACAAACCAGTAAATAGCCCAGAGTACCCCAAGCAGCCCCATCGCGAAGAAGGCCGCCCGCCAGCCATAATACGTTGAGATCGGAATCACGATCCACGGAGCCAGTACGCCGCCAACCCGGCCAGCCGCCCAGATAAACGCCTGTGCCCGACCCGTTTCCTGACGCGGAAACCAGCGCGACACCACGATCGACGCGTTTGGATAGGCACCGGCCTCGCCCATGCCGAACAGAAACCGAACGATAACCAGGTACAGCCAACTCGTAGCGGTGCCCGTCAGGATGGTAAACGCCGACCACCAGCCCACCACCCGCGTGAGCACCCGACGCGGGCCAAGCCGGTCGCCGAGGGCACCCGTTGGCATCTCGAAGGTGGCATAGGCGAGCGCAAAAGCACTCAATACCCAGCCCCAGGCGTCGTTTTCGATATGCAGATCCCGTTTCATGTCGGCCGCTACGAGCGATATACCTGTCCGGTCGATGTAGGTAATAATAGAGAGCACTGACAGGAAAGACAGTACACGGGAGCGATAATTCATGGAGGAAGGAGTCAGAAATGCCCGGCTAAGATGGCGAAATAACTGCACCCGCCATATATCAACCACCTTGCTTTGTTTATCAATCTGTTAGCTATGTCGGCGCATCTGCTTTTTTATAAGCCAGTTGGGAACCGTCACCCCGAAAACGCCAACCTGCAGCTCATCCAGGAAGCAAAGGCGAAAAAGATAGTCGGGAAATAATGCGTTCCGAAAAAAAATTGCCCAGACTTATTGTTAGTTCGACCTAAACTTATACTATTGTAGTGTATTAGTTATATAATACACTATAGCAATGATCAACCTAACTAACCTCACCTTCTGCTACGGCCGGAAGCCACCGGTATTGCAGGACCTGAGTCTACATCTGGAGCCGGGGCGAATCTATGGTTTACTGGGCTCGAATGGAGCGGGCAAGTCGAGCCTGATGCGGCTGATAGCGGGGCTCCTCTTCCCGACCGATGGCCAGATTCGGGTGAATAACCACGAGCCCAGCCAACGGGAACCGGCTTTTCTGGAGACCGTTTTCTTTCTGCCCGAAGAGATCGACACACCGTCGATGACGCTCTCCAGGTACGTTACCACGATGGGCGCTTTCTACCCGAAGTTCAGCGACGCCCAGTTTCGCCACTACCTGAAGTCGTTTCAGCTTCCCGCCACTATTGATAAGCTGGCGGATCTGTCGCTGGGGCAGCGCAAAAAGGTGCTGATCAGCTTCGGCCTGGCTACCAACACGAGCGTGTTGCTGATGGACGAACCAACCAACGGCCTCGATATACCCTCGAAAAGTCAGTTCCGAAAAGTAGTATCCGCCGCCCTCACCGACGACCGGCTGATTATCATTTCCACCCACCAGGTACGTGACCTCGACTCGCTGATCGACTCCGTTGTGGTGATCAATGACCACGAGCTGCTAATCAACGCCCCGCTCGAACGGGTAAGCCAACGCCTGCGCTTCGAACTGCTCGGCCGCGACGTACCAGCCAACGCGCTGTATGCCGAACCCAGCCTGCGCGGGAATGCCGTGGTGCTGGAAAACAACGACCCAACCGACGACACACCTATTGATCTGGAACGGCTATTCAACGCCGCTATCAGCAACCCGCAACGCATGAAAACGCTTTTTTCTGCCCCAAAACCATGAACCAGACCTTTTCCTTCTCTCGTTTCGCCCGACTGAACCGCTGGTTCTGGGCCACCAAAAGCCGAACGTATAGTATAGCCGCGTTGGCTCTGATACCAATCGTTATCCTGGTTCCATCGCAAGTTTTTTCAGAAACGGGCATGTTTTTCCCGTTAGGGGTACAGCGGAACGATATCGTTTATTTTAATTTTTTGTCACTCATCGTCACGTTTAGCATAGGCAGCGACGTGTTTAGTGCCTTGTTCCGACAGGAATCAGCTATTGCTTACCTCATGATTCCGGCCTCACGAACAGAGAAGTTCTGGCTGGGTACTCTGTATTGTGTCATTGCTTTATTGTCGCTGAGTGTTGCCTACTTCGGGTATGAGGCCATTGTTTTCAATATAGCTAATAGCCAGTTGCCAGCTAACATAACTGACCGGTATGTGTCATCACTGATTTATAACTACTCGGCCGATGATGACAGAGAACTTCTGTTTCTCACTCCCTATTTTCTCTTTACCAGCCTAGCTATCTCGTTAATAGGTAGCTTCTTCTTTCGGCGAGGGGTGTTGATTCGAAACGTGGGTGCAGTGTTGATTTTAGCGATTGGCCTGCTGTTTATGTACCACTGGATAGTCGGTCTGCAATCTACCGGGCAGGGGGTAGGTACAGCACTACCTTTTTACAACATCGCCGTTCACACGTCCAAGAGCAACTATGAGTTATTAGCTCCGCCAGACTGGCTAAAGTACGGTGCTTACGCAGGTACGTTACTCGGGCTTTGGGTTATTGCCCGCGTCCGGTTTAACGAAATAGAACGGTAACTACATGGAATTCAACGATAAACAACCCATCTATCTGCAAATCGCCGATTATGTCTGCGAGCAGATTCTCCAGCAGGCCTGGCCCCCCGGCGAGCGTATTCCGTCGGTACGCGACCTCGGCTCGTCGCTGGAAGTGAATCCCAACACCGCCATGCGGGCCTTCGATTTTTTACAGCAGCAGGGCATTCTGTTCAACAAGCGCGGCATGGGCTACTACGCCGCCGACGATGCCCCGGAGCGGGTAAAGGCCATGCGCCGCGCCCGGTTTCTCGACATCGAACTGCCCAGCCTTTTCCGCACCATGACCCTGCTGGGCATCAGCATGGCTGAAATCGAATCTCGTTTCAACGCGTTCCAACCCGCTTCTGCCTCATGAAAACCAGCATTAAACTTCTGCTGGGGCTGGCCCTTGCCCTGATCATTGCCATGTTTGGCGCGGCCATCTCCATTCGTCATCAGTTCGATTCGATCGATAAATCAGACAAGTATTCGCGCTGGCAAAAGAAGCCGTTATCTACTTTTCACGCCGTACAGATCACCGGCCCATCAGCGGCAGTAGTCCAGATTGAACCGGGCAATAGTACCCGTTTGCTTGCCGATACAATTAACCCGTGGAAAAAATCAACCTACTCCTACCGGGTTGAGCGAGACACCCTGTTTCTGCACGTAAACCCCGCAGAAGGGTGGTCTTTCAGAGTAGACGACGAGGATGACGAGTGGCATAATCCGCAGTTTGTTGTGCAGTTGCCGCTACTTCAGGCAGTTTCTACGATCAATGCAAACTGCCAGATTCACGAGTTCAAAGGCGACGGATTGACGCTTACGCAGCGTGGTAAAGGTGGCACGACCCTGGTTGAACACGTTCGGTTTAACCAATTGACAGCCCTATTGTCTGGACGAAATCAACTGGTCCTTCGTGACTCGACCAACAGTCTGGTGAAAGGCGCTATTACTGCCCGTGACAGTTCACGTTTGTTTCAATACACTAATTTTCAGCAGGGCTTATCCATCGTTACCGACCCAACCGTTAAACTTCGCCTGACCGGGAAAGCGCTACAGCAGATTCAGCAATAGATCATTACTGAACCGTTTATTGCTGAAGGTGATTAGCAGCAAAAACTTTTTTCAGGTACGTTGTCCGATTTGGGGGAGGCTGTTCGTCTTAGTGGCGAAATCAGGTAATTTTCACCCAAACAAACCAGTTATCATGGAAAAATTCATGCTCATCTTTCACTGGCCTGTCTCACAGGCAACGGCTTACCAACAACAGTCGCCAGAGGATATGCAGGCCGAAATTCAGAAATGGAATCAGTGGATCGGTGGCATTGCGGCGCAGCATAAGATGGTCGGCGGCGAATCCCTGATGCCGTTTGGCAAGGTGATGACAAATGGCGGGCAGGTGGTTACGGACGGGCCATTTACGGAAGGAAAAGAGATTATTGGCGGCTACACGCTGGTTACGGCAGCCAGCGTCGATGAGGCCGTTGAACTAGCCAAAGGATGCCCCATATTCGACACCGAAGATGGTTCGGTCGAAGTGCGGCCGGTCGTTAATTTCGGGTAAATCACCCCAAGCCAGTCCATGCCAGCACCGAATGAACCCGGCCAGTTAGTTGCGCATCTGTTTCGCCACGAAGCAGGTCGGATGACGTCGGTGCTGGCGTGTACCCTGGGTTTCGACCGGCTCGATCTGGCCGAAGACATTGTGCATGATACTATGGTGCAGGCGCTGCAAAGCTGGCCGTTTCAGGGCATTCCCGACAATCCACGTGCCTGGCTGTATCGGGTGGCGAAAAACAGGGCGCTGGATGTTGTTCGGCGAGAAAACAGGTTCCGACAAATCGGTGCAGAGGCGGATTATCTGCACCAGCAGGACGCTACCGAGGCTATGGCCCAACAACTTTTCTTCGATGAAGCCGTCACCGACAGCCAGTTACGCATGCTGTTCGCCATCTGCCATCCGGCCATTGCGCCCGAATCGCAGTTGGCCATGTGTCTCAAAATCCTTTGCGGCCTGAGTGTTCAGGAGATTGCCAGTGCCTTTCTGACCAGCAGCGACACCATCACGAAACGGATTTACCGGGCTAAAGAGAAGATCAGGCAGGATGGTATTCAACTCGAAGTCCCCACCGGAACGTACCTGGCTCCCCGCCTCGGTGCGGTGTTGAAAAGTGTCTATCTGCTCTTCAACGAAGGCTATAATTCGTCACAGCCCGAGGCACTTATCCGGCAGGACCTGTGCGAGGAAGCCATGCGACTGACCTTGCTGCTGACCGAAACGCCACATACGCACACGCCCGCCGTTGATGCGCTGATGGCACTAATGTGTTTTCAGGCCGCCCGCTTCGAGGCCCGCATCGACGAGCAGGGTGCCATTGTGCTACTGCCAGATCAGGACCGGAGTCGCTGGAACCACCTGCTCATTCGGAAAGGGCATACGTACCTGAACCGGTCGGCCCAGGGAAACACGCCCAGCGACTACCATCTGGAGGCCGGCATTGCCATGCTTCATAGCAGCGCCCCCTCCTACGCCGCCACCAACTGGCCAACCGTACTACATTATTACGACTTGCTACTTGCCTACAAACCGTCGCCGGTAGTGGCGCTGCACCGGGCCGTAGCTCTGGCCGAAGTGGCTGGCCCGGCAGCGGCAATTTCGGAGGTAACCGGGCTGAACGGACTGGACCAAACCGTTTACTACCACGCTGTTCTGGGCGATCTATACGAACGGAACGCTGAGCCCGATGCGGCCCGCCATCACTACCAGCAGGCCTTACATCTGACTTCGTCGCTGGCCGAGCAAAAATTACTGGCCCAAAAACTGGCCCGGTTGTAATGGTCAGGGAGTTATGCCATATCCTGGAGATATAGTATAACTCCCTGACCATTACAAACCGGTTGCTATCTGGCATCTTTGCACCCGATCACTGCTCCGATGCGCCCTATCCAACTTTATCTCCTCTACTTCGCAAGCATTTTTTCTTGCTTGCCAACCTTTGCCCAAACTCTACAGCCAGCCAAACCCGCTGCGCGTTACGCCTACCAGTTATACGTACCTGCATCGTACCCGAAAAGCAAGGCCACCTACCCACTCATCATCTACCTACATGGCGGCTCGCATCGGGGCAACGACCTGAGCAGGCTCAATCAGTACGGCCCGCCGCATGCCGTTGCGCAGGGTCGGCAGTTTAATTGCCTGATTGCCTCACCCCAATGCCCGGAAGGGAAATACTGGTCGACCGACAACTGGTTCGATTCTCTGTATATCGAACTGACCACAACGTACCGAATCGACCCGAAGCGGGTGTACCTCACGGGTGTCAGTATGGGCGGGTATGGTGCCTGGCAAACCGCCGTAGCCCGGCCCAACACGTTTGCGGCCATTGCACCCCTTTGTGGCGGCTGCGACGATTCGACTCAAATCTGCCAGATCAGGAACGTACCTGTGTGGACTTTCCACGGCACCGCCGACGATCAGGTTCCGTTCGATGAAACCGCCCGCCTGGTGCGCCGCCTCAACGCCTGCCAGGGAAAGGTGCGGTTCACTAAACTAGTTAGTACAGGCCATGATCTTCTGTATCTGTACGATGAGAAAGCGATCTATAGCTGGCTATTGAAACACCATAAATAGCGTATGCTGCTGATGGTGCGTTCGCAACGCAATACACACTGACACACAACATACTGACGAAACCAATAATGGCTACTCTATTGACAAACTGGCTCCCGATCAGTTGCCTGCTCGTAACCGTCTTCGGGGTAGTTACGCCATCCCCTACACCATTTGCCGGACCGGGGCCAAATCCGGTCAGCGTGCCGATTGGTGGTAACAGTTGGGCCACAAGTACGACAGGGAAACCGGCCAGAATCTCGAAAGAGGGGCTGAGTAACTGGTCTAGTTCGTCATGTACGATAGACACCTACGTGCGCTTTGAACAGCCAGGTACGTTGGCACTATCCATCAATCTACGTGTACCTTCGGGTAAAAGCCGGATACGGGTTACAGTGCTCGACCAGTCAAAAGAGATTGATGTTCAGGGAGATATCCTGACCAGCTACGCCCTTGGTGAGTGGAACATTGCCAAACCGGGGTACGTTAAAATCCGCTTGCAGGGGCTTGCCAAAACGGGTCGGGTTTATGCGGAAGCCACCGATTTCGGCCTCAGCGGTGAAGCTGTCGATGAGCAAACGGCCTTTGTGCGAACCAATGACGGTAACTTCTTCTACTGGGGCAGGCGCGGGCCTTCGGTTCACCTGAACTACCCGATGCCAGCCGGGGTAGAAGCCGAGTGGTTTTATAATGAAGTCACGGTGCCAATCGGTAACGACGTGATCGGTTCCTACTACATGGCTACTGGCTTTGGCGAAGGTTATTTTGGCATGCAGGTCAACTCAACCACCGAGCGGCGTATCCTTTTCTCAGTGTGGAGCCCGTTTCAGACCGACGATCCAAAGCAAATTCCTGATGATCAGAAAATCCGGCTGGTGCGCAAAGGACCGGGCGTTACCACCAACGAGTTTGGCAACGAAGGCGCGGGTGGACAGAGCTTTCTGCGGTACAACTGGCAGGCGGGACAGACCTATGCATTTTTGCTACATGCCCAGTCCGAAGCCGACGGCTACACGGCCTATACCGCTTATTTCAGGACGCCCAATGCAACTGTCTGGCAACTGATTGCCAGTTTCAAACGACCTAAAACCAAAACGTATCTTAAATCACTTCACTCGTTTCTGGAAAACTTCGAGCCGGAAACAGGCAACATACAGCGCGAAGCTGGCTTCTCGAATCAGTGGGTACGTAGCAACAAAGGGCAGTGGCACGAACTGACTACGATGCGGTTCACCGGCGACAATACGGCCCGGAAAGCCTACCGCATGGACTACGCCGGTGGCCTGACCAACGGCCGTTTCTTCCTCAGAAACTGCGGCTTCTTCGACGTCAACACGCCCCTGAACGCAACGTTCACCAGGCCTGCGCAGCATCAGCCCCCCCCGATTGATTTTTCTACGTTACCGTAGCTAGTCATTTTAACGACGGCGAATCCTAACGACAGTCAATGACCAAATTCGTCGTTTCGTTTGGCCTGTTTATCGCGGCCGTCGGCTGGTTGACTCCCATTTGGCAGCATTGCGTTGGGTAACCCGCTAGGTTTGAGCCTGTAATCAAACATGACCACATCTGAGGTCGCTTTTTACAGACGCAATGAATCAGCTAACCGAACTTCTGCTGGCGCTATTTATCCTGAATCTGGGTACTGCCTTCGGGGCCGGGCTCTACGAAACACGTATCGTTTTACCACTTTGGTTTCTCCGATCGCCGGACCTCACGTATCGAGTCAATACAGAAGCGATGCACACTATCGAAACGGGTCGCACGTTCTGGGGCTTCGTTACAACCGGACCGCTCACCTTACTTACCCTGGCCAATATCTTCGCTGCCTGGCAGTCTCCAGACCCTGTGCATGATTGGTGGCTTAGCGCGGCATTACTGACCCTTGCCGAGCGTACAGGCACCTTCGCTTTCTTCATTCCAACCGCCATCAAGCTTCAGAAAGCAGGTCAATTACCGGCCGCCAGCGTTTCCCGGCTGGTAACTTCCTGGGTACGCTTAAACTACCTCCGCAACGCGCTGACCCTGATTGCCTGGCTCCTCGCGCTGAAAGCGCTCACCATTGGAAGGTAACAACACCCTTATTCAGCCTTGAAATGAGGATTTTGGATAATGCCCAGCGTGTTTCCGAACGGATCGGCTACGGTGGCAACCAGAATGCCGCCGCCTACGTCCTGCGGTTCGCTGAGCGCAGTAGCTCCCTGGGCCAGTAGTGTCTGCCAGGTTGCCTGTAAATCTGTCACGCCCCAGTAGCTAACCGGCGTTCCCTGAGCCGGGGTCAGGTCGGGGTCCAGCCCCAGTTCATACCCGCCCACGTTGAAGCCAACGTAGAATGGTTCGTCAAAGTAAGGGGCTATACCCAGGAAAGTAGCGTACCAGGCTTTTGCCTGATCAAGATTGGGAGCGGCGTAGATAGCCGTTCGGAGGCCGAGTAGTGAAGATGCCATTGATTGATCGGGATATACTGCGTTTCCCTTCGGTTTGTACACTGATAATCTGAAGAAAACGCGTTACAAAGGTACTAGAATGGGGATGTTCAAAAACAGTAAAATCATTCACCGAACTTATGGAAAATAACCATTGAGCCTGTCTATCTTGTGGCTACTCATCTGCTCAGTCGGGTCGGCTATTTCTCCACCGCCCCATTGAGTTACCCTCCCCCATAGCATGTCACAGGATTCAGCCTCAGTACACGTCGGTTACCACTCCGACAGCACCCTCCATACGTCTTCGGTCCACGAAGTCAGGGGGTTCCGGTCTTATAAGTCTGCTGGTGTTACTGCCGGGGTTCCACCCACGCAGTCTATTATCTACGACGGTACGGCTCACCTGATGACGGTGGCTCCTACCGGCACGGGCAAAGGGCGCAGCGTGGTTATTCCAACGTTGCTAACGTACCCAGGTTCGGTGGTGGTGCTCGACCCCAAAGGCGAAAACTACCAGGTAACGGCCCGTGCGCGGCGTGAGATGGGTCAGCAGGTGATTTGTCTTAATCCGTTTGGCGCCGACAACATCGATTCGTTCAACATAATGGATGTGTTCGGTTTGCCCAATATCGATATTGAAACGGAGGCGCAGCTAATGTCTGAATTATTTGCGCAGGGCAACCGGGGCACGAAAGAACCTTTCTGGGATTTGACCGCCTGTATGCTGCTTGCCGGCATCATTGGGTACGTTGCTTCTATAAAACCACCTGAAGAGCGCACGTTAGCCGCCGTTCGGGAACTGCTGTTTTCCGATGATCTGGTCTATTCGCTGGCCGTTATTCTGGATACGCACGGCAAGCAGATTCCAAAATCGACCTATCACCAGATTGCGGCGATTCTGGCCATGCCCGATCAGAACACCCGGCCCAGCGTGCTGGCCACGGCCCACGCCTATATGTCGGCGTTTCTGAGTGAAGATGTATTGAAAGCAACCAGCACATCCAGCTTTTCGCTTAACGAGTTCCGGGAGGGCAAACCCATGTCGATCTACATCATCGTTCCGCCCGACAAGCTGGTGTCGCACCGCTCGTTATTGAAACTGTGGATCGGTGTGTTGCTGAAAACCATTACCAGCCGCGACGTGATTCCCGACCTGCAGACGCTGTTCGTCCTCGACGAAGCCGGTCAGCTAGGCCACTTTTCGTACCTCTACAGCATCATTACCCTGTGCCGGGGGTACGGCCTCAAATGCTGGACCATCTGGCAGGATTTTCAACAACTCGAATCGAACTACCCGTACGACTGGCAGACGTTGATCAACAACTGCGGACTACTCCAGTTTTTCGGCTGTAAGAATTACCAGATCGCCCGTAAGATTGAGGAGATTACCGGTGTACCCGTCAACCAGATCAGGCAGTTACCCAAAGACCAACAACTACTGATGATGGACGGTACCTCCCTGTTCTCGCGCAAGCTCGACTACCTGACCGACCCGCTTTACGAGGGCCGTTTTGACCCCAATCCGTTCTATAGAAATCACCCCAAACCATCCCCCCTTTCGGGCGACGAACCGAAGCAGTTATAACGGCAACCAGTTTCCCGGTTACCGGCTCAGTATATGCTGCAACTTCTCCCATAAGTCGGCCTGTGGGAGTAGTTGCAGCCACGAGCAGAGCAGCAGCACGGCCCACCAGCGGCCCAATTGCCGCCGGGCCAGCATGTTGTTCCACCGGCTGATCCAGAACGCGGCCAATACCAGCAGCGGAAACATAACGGGTGCCATCAGGCGGGCATTGGGGCCGTTGAACGGGCTGAAAAGCCGCATGATGAATAGGATAGCCAGGTACGTACCGGCCGACAGCAGCAGTACTCGCCAAACAGAGCGTTCACGTTCACCCCAGTCGGGCAGGGTAGCGCGTTGTTGCTTTAGCCCCGGCCAGATCCAGCGAACCAACCCGAGCTGCAGAATGATCCCGATCAGGACCAGCAAGACCGGTTCGCCGGGAATGTAGTCGCGCAGGAGGAGCAATTCGTTGATCAGGGCAACGGCGATCAGGTAGAGTTTGTCGCCCATCGTTTCTGCCGTTTCATAGAACCGATCACCGCCATAGGCGGAAGGCGTCAGCAGACTGTTCAGGTAGAAATAACCAATCATGAAGGCAACTGAAACGAGGCCATACGCCAGATCGGGCCAAATTCGCTGCCGGCCCATTTCCCAGCCAACGCGCCGGTATGTACCCAGCGCCAGCAAGCCATACACGCCCACCACGTACCCACCAACGTACCTGAGCAGAAACAGGCCCACCGTCAGCAACAGCAGATAGGCAACGTACCTGAATCGGCTGGCCGGGGTTGATGCGGTGGGCTCGGCCTGGCTGATAAACCAGACCCATTCCAGCAGGAGAATCAGAAACGCCCATTCAGACCAAGTGTAAATCAGCAGCCGCAGGAACCCGCCAAGCAACAGCACCGAGCCAACCCACACCGCACGGCGGGCACCGATCCGTTGCCGCCAGATGAAGAGGAAAACACCCGTCAACAATATGTTCAACAGCTTCGACGCCACCAGCAACGACGTACCTGTACCCTTTGCCAACGTACCTACAAGTAGCGGATAACCAAGCGGAAAGGTGCCTTCCCACCCGGCCGAAACGTGGCCGTACTGATCTCCATCGAGCCCGACCAGCAAACCCGCAAACGACAGGTAGTAGGTGGAGTCGGGGCTCACAAAATGCGTCGGATTAACGTAGCTCAGCCAGCCGATCACGATGCTGATCAGCAACCACAGCGCCACCAGCCAGCCATCATCCGATTTCATCGGGCTAAAATAATGCGGCCTGTCAATTGCTTTTTCGCCGTGTCGGCAAAGGCATCGTAACCGGGAATATCGAGCCGGTACAGGTACGAACCCGCCGCCATTGGCGTACCGGTATCGTTGGTGCCATCCCAGACAAATTCGTTGGTGCCCACCACCGTTTGTAGCTGGATCGTCCGCACCTCACGCCCCGCCAGATCGAATAGGTGCAGCGTAACGGGCTGCGGCGTCTGGCTGCCCGTGAGCACGTACCTGATCGTGGTTTGGTACGCAAATGGGTTTGGCGCTACCGTAATAGCCTGAACAACAGCTTCCTGCTTCACCACAAACCGAATGGCGTAGGGTTGAGCCCGGTTGCCGCTAAGGTCAGAGCCGTACACTTCCAGCGTATACACGCCGTCGGGCAGGGGTTGCGCAGGCCGGTAGTTCAGCCGGAACGTACCGCCAGTGTTGCTCCAGGTGGCATTGCTGGCCAACACCGTCAACTTCTCGAATGCACAGGGCTGCTGAGCACAGGGGCGTTGCAGATACAGCTCCAGCCCGGTTGGGTCAGTGCGGAACAGGCGCGTATTCTCATCGGCAATCAACACGCTGATCATCGGTTGTGGGGCCACAAACGCATCGTTCAGGATGCGCCGTCCATCAAAGGCCACCTCCACAACCGGGGCCGTATTGTCCACGTCGAAAGGTAAGTTCGCCAGTTGACCGTCGCTCTTGACCTGCAACACGTTATTGTCTTTCCGCTCTTCGTCAAAGCGGGCATCGGCATCGGCGTAGAACTCGAAGAACGTACCTGCCAGCGTCGTTACGGGCAGCGAAATCCGTAGCGTATCAGAGTAAGTGGCCGCGTTTACCGGTTGCCGCGTTTCCTGTAATAGCTGCCCACTGGCGGCGTATTGGCGCACCCGCACTTCAGGCCGCTGACTCATGCCCCGCCCCAGGTTCAGGACCACCGCCGTAAGCGATACCGAGTTGGGTTGTGCCACTACGCGAATACCGCCATCAGAAAACGTCAGATCGGGCCGACTGAATGGAAACAGCCGCACCGCCGGGTCGCCCTGAAGGGTAATCTGTTCAGCATTCGTTTTGTCATAAATCGAATTATTGACCAGCATGTACCGCCGAATGGCTTCGACCTGAATATCGCCGAACGGTTTGGCGTACCAGGTACTGTCGGTCATTACGCTGTAGAGGTTGTCCGTGTAGGTCTTCAATGCGCTGGCAAAGCCGTTATACGTATGCGCCAGGGCCAGAATGGCCCCTCGATCGGGCGTGAGCACCCAGTCAGACACAAACGTTTTAGGCCCAAAATAGAAGTTACCCGATGCACAGCCGTTGGCCAGCAACAACGGGTAGCGGCCTTTGTTCCGGTAACCCAGCCGGTCGTTGCTCACGTACCCAATGTCGATATCGGCCACGTCGAGGCTCGAATGCCCGAACATGGAGATCATGCCGATTCCTTTATTTACCTGATCAACGATCGGAATATTTTCAACCGGATCATCCGTACGTTTAGACACTGTTTCTACCGAGGCACTGACGTACTTACGGGTAATATCGGTGGCAAACTCATCAACGAAGGCGCGAAACAGATTCAGTTCATACGCCGAGCGGCCGCCACTAAGGTGCAGCATTTTCTTGCGCCACAACGCCGTACTGGCCGCCGATTCATGTTCTTTTACTTTGTTCAGGTAATCGAGTACCTGCTGCGGCTGGGTGACGTTGAGGCGACCAACCGCCACGGCCGGCACATACTCGGGCCGACCATTCAACCCAGTCACCAGGGCCAGATCAGAACCCGGCCACCCGCCGCTGGGCACCATGTCGAGGCTACTGGCCAGCGGATTTTTCCGAACGCCCTGCGGGTCGCGTGACTGCCCAACCAGCAGCAGTGCCCTGGGCGACCCGTTGCGGCTGATGTAATCGATAAACCGCCGGATGGCCACCGCATTTCGCTCGCCGTAACTGAACTGATTGAATAACTGGTTGATCGTTACAGTCAGCGTATCGTAGCTGCCGCCTGCTTTCGAGGCCCGGTACGCGGCATACTCCGCCACGGCGTCGGGCGAGGCAACGGTAGGCGCGCGCAGGGCCGGATGAGTCACGATCAGGAAGCTGGCTTTGGCCGGATTGATGTTTCGAAACGCAACCCGCTGCATCCCCAACACCGGCAGCGAAGTACTGACCATCAGCAGGTTACGCGGCACCGAAGCCTCCCGAACGACGCTGGTCCAGGTGCCGCTCGTTAAGGTGCTGGCTACCAACGTACCTGACAGCACCGATGTTTGCCCCGGTGTTGTGATATCGAACACTCGCCCGGTTATGGGCACGCTGGTCAGGCGCAGCAGTGCCCGCCCACCCGTGGCTGCATTCGTTTTAAACTCCCGATACGAGTAGCCGGCCAGATCGGTCTGGTGCGGATACTCGGCGCGCAGGTAAGCCATCGACACTTCTTCATCCGGCACTTGCGGGCTCAGGCTGCAAATTACCCGGCCCCCATCGGCCACATCCGTTGCCGATAATGGAATCGTCAGCGTGTAAGGGTCGTAGTTGACACTTTTAACCATGTCGAGCGTTCGGGGGCGGGCGCTCTGCCCTACCTGCACCTGCACGGAATGGGCCGTGGGCGTCCGGCCAATATACTGCATCGTCAGTGTGGGCGTGGCCAGGCTGGTACTCAGCACTTTTGTCAGCGTAATGGCTTGTTCGTAGCGCGTCTGTGCTTTGATGCTGTTGCTCATCCAGCCCTCACCCACATCATACGCCGTCAGGATCGCTCCATTGCTGTACCCGGCTCCGATCGGGTAAATATTCCCGGCGGGGTACTGGTCCGTGAACACGCGCAACTCCTCCGCCCAGATATACGGCTGGGGCGTTAGCGCAGCCGCGTCAAGATCCGTGTAACTGGTCATGCGCTTACCCGGCAACCCGTCGAGGCGGGTAGTCAGAAAGTAGGCGGTGGTGTCGGAATAGAGGCTGTAATACGGATGAGGCTGCGCCGACGCCGGGCGGTACAGGGCCGAATCCTGCGTGCCATCGTTGCCCTTCCCAATGAATTCAATGTAATCGGCCGTGTCGAATTTACCGTCGGCTTCGCCTTCTACCAGAATGGCCTGTTCAACGCCCCGGTGAAAAAGTTGCAGCGTTTTGGGGTTAAGGCCCGTCAGCGGTAACCCTGCTTTTTGCAGGTCATTGGCCGTAATGCGGTACAGGCCCTTCTGTGCGACCGGAATTTTGTAGTAGGTCTGCTGATAATTAATCCATTCAGTACCGAACACGGTTTTCTGGGCTTTCGCCGTGAAACTGAATAGCAGGATAAACAAGTACGAGTAGATGGGTAGTCTCATGCGACGGATTGGACAAAACAGCGACAAGTTACAAGTTTTCGTTTCGCGTGACTAGGTAGCCCGCAGTTCAACCCCGATTATTCGCCATTCATACTTAAATACTACTAGTATCAGTCAAGTACCTTGCATCACAAAGTACCTTATACTATATTTGTCTTATCCATTGACCTATGACCCACTACGGCTCATGAATATTGAAAACGCGCAGGTCCAGATGCGAAAAGGCATTCTGGAATTTTGCATTCTGCACATCATATCGAGGGGCGAAATTTACGCCTCCGATATGCTCGATGAGCTAACCTCTGCCCGCATTATGGTGGTCGAGGGCACGCTTTATCCCCTACTGACACGCCTGAAAAACGCCGGCCTACTCGATTATAAATGGGTAGAATCGACGTCGGGGCCACCCCGTAAGTATTATATGCTCACCGAATTAGGTCGAAATTCGTTAGAATCGCTGAATGAAACCTGGCAGGAACTGTCAGACTCGGTGATGCTGATCGTAAACCGCGCCCAAACCAACGGAAGCAGTGTGGCGCCGCCCATTCAAACAGCCGTCGACGTGCTGCCCGCACCACCTGCGGCAGTTGCGGTGGTAAGCGTAACGCCAGCAACAGAAACAGACACGCCTGCTGCGTCGGCCAGCTCGGTCGACATTGTCATGCCCGAATCGGCGCCTGAACCTAAACAAGATCAATAAGCCCCAGTTAACAACCATGAAAAAGACCATCAGCATCAACATCAGCGGGGTGATCTTCCATATTGAAGAAGATGGCTACGAGAAACTGAAAGGGTATCTCCAGTCTATTCAGCAGTATTTTTCGACCTACGACGACAGTCAGGAGATTGTCACGGATATCGAAAACCGCATTGCCGAGAAGCTCCTCCAAAACCTGAAAGGCGACGAAAAAACGCCCGCCCGCCAGGCCGTAACGCTCGAAGACGTTAACGGACTGATTGCCAAAATGGGCACCGTAGCCGATTTTGAAGCCGTTGAAAATGAAGAAGTTATTGTAACGGGCGGCAGCCGGGCCAAAACTAATCCCGGCCAGTCGCGGACCAACGTACCCGGCACCGACGTACCTGGTACGGCCAAAACCGAAACACCTCCCCCGCCCGGCACGAGCTACAATTTCAAAAGCGGTAAGTATGAGTATGCCTATGAGCGCGACGCCGCAACGGGCAAATCGCAGTCATCGTATAGCTACGGCGGGCGCAAACTGGCCCGCGACCTGCGCCAGAAAACGCTGGGCGGTGTAGCAGCCGGTCTGGCTCACTACTTCCGAATCGACCCCGTCTGGATGCGCGTGCTGTTCGTTACACTCGTGATCGGCTTCCCGGCGCTGGGCAACGGCCTGTTCCACGATGGCCGCTTTTTCGGCTCACTGTCAGGTGTCACCGTCATTGCCTATATCCTGCTTTGGGCCTTTCTGCCGGGCGATTCAACCCTGGAAGAAGAAAAGGGTATCCGCAAATTTTACCGCAACCCCGACAATAAAGTACTGGGTGGGGTAGCGTCGGGCCTGGCCGCCTACTTCGGCGTCGACATCAGCATCATCCGCATCGCCATGGTAGCCAGTGTGTTTGTGGCTGGCTTTGGTATTCTGGCCTACATCGTGATCTGGATGGTGGCCCCCGAAGCCCGCAGCCTGACCGAAAAAATGGAGATGACGGGCAAGCCTATTACGCTCAGCAATATCGAAAGCAGCGTAAAAAGCAGCTTGAACGTGGCTGAAACAGCCCCCGAAAGTGGCCTGACACAATTACTGCTCTTCCCGTTCCGGGCTATTGCCGCCATTTTCAAAGCCCTGGGCCGCCTGTTTGGCAAAACCCTCGGTGGACTCGGCAGTGTGATCCGTATCCTGTTCGGCCTGCTACTGATGTTTGTTGGTTTCAGCCTCATCATTGCCTGCTTAACCGTACTTGGCGCTGGCATCGGCATTCTGGCGGGCACCAGTTTCGGTGATAGCAACGGCATTCCACTCTCGCTGCTGCGGGAAGACGCCAGTTTCATCACCCTGTTGGCAGGCTTCGTTTTCGGCTTCCTGCCCAGCCTTGCCCTTACCCTGACCGGCCTGATCGTGATCACCCGCAAATCGTTCCTGTCGGGTAATACCGTGCTGTCTATGCTGGCTGCCTGGGTTATCAGCGGCGTCATCCTGGCCACAACGGTGCCGCAGATCGTGGGCGAATTCAATCGGCGTGGTAAAGTAGAAACATCGGTGATCCTGCGTCCAACCGGCACGCCTACATTCGCCATAGACAACATAGATAACGATAACGAATTCCGTACACGGCCACAGATTGAACTACTAGGCTACAACGGACCCGATATCAAGGTGATTCAGGAAGCATCGGCACGGGGCCGTAATCGAGAGCAGGCCGAGACAAACGCGAAGGAAATCACCTACTCGGTTGTCGCCAACGATTCACTGCTGACATTTAAAGATGAGTTCGGGCTGCCCGATGATGTCCGTTTCCGTAATCAGGAGTTACACCTTCGCGTGTACGTTCCCTACGGAAAATCGTTCCGCATGACGCCGGAATTTGGTCGCTACATTACCAACCGGTTCGATGATAAAGAGCTGGAAGGCATGCCCCAAAACCTGTGGCAATTCACCACCACAGGCCTAACCGGCGTCGGTTTTGACCGCACGCTCGACGCCGATAATGACCGGAACGACGGGGATGACGAAGACGATAGTCAGGACGACGTGGACGTGGATACAAACGGCGAGTTAACCCGGTCATTATTATCTGCCTCAACCAGTGCGACCAATGCTGCAGCCGCTCCTACGAGCGTGGCCATCTCAGGTAACTTTGGGGTGCGTTTTCAGAAAGGAAGTACGTTCAAAGTCGATGGCGACGGTAGCGAAGAAGGGCTGAACAGGGTGACCGTCAGCAACGAAGATGGTAATCTGCGCATCGAGCAGCGTGATAACGCCAACAATCCTGATGACGATGAACGGATTGGCCTCACGATCACCCTGCCCACGGTGCGGGTAGTGCGCCTACTGGGCAAGACCGAGGCCCGCCTTACGGAGTTCGACAACCTGACCGACCTGACCCTCGATCTGTCGGGCACCAGCAAGGCTTTTGTGCGCACCACGGCCAAATCGATTACCACCGATCAGACCGGTGCCTCCAGGGCTGTACTGCGCGGAAAGGTCTTCCAGCTAACGTCGACCCTTTCGGGAGCCAGCCGTTTGCAGGCCAGCCAGATACGCGTCGACAAGGCCGATGTAAACGCATCGGGAGCCAGCCGGGCTACACTTGGCGAGGTCATAAACCTATCGAAAAAGACCAGTGGTCTCAGCCGAATCACGCAGACTAAAGACCGGGATTGAGTACCTTTACAATGATCAATTATCAATGATCAATTATCAGTGGCTTCTCCAGAGAGCCTTGTCTTTCGGGGCAGGTTGCACCTGAGCCAAGCCATTGATCATTGTTAATTGGTCATTGATAATTGATCACTGTTAACTGATAATTGACTCATGCCAACCTGGTTTATCGGCAAAATACGCTACCAGCAAACCGACGATTCTGCCGCCGTTGATACTCGCAACGAGGGCTCAGCGGAAGCGCCCAAACTTAAAACCATCAACGAAACGTACCTGATCGACGCCGTTTCGTATACCGATGCCGAAGCCCGTTTGTACCGAATCGTAGCCGACAATACGCCCGACTTCGAGATCACGGCCATCCGGCCCATGCGCCTGAGCGACGTTTTTCACATTGAAGGCGGCGACAACTGGTATAAATGTAAGACGTACTACATGACCGAAGACGACAAGGGCCGGGCCAAAAAAGTGCTGAACACGATGCTCATCAACGGGTCTAACCTCCGCGAAGCGCACCAACGGCTGGTCGACAACCTGAGTTCGATGCTGGTGCCCGTTGAAATCACCGACATCAACCTCACGCCAATCCTGGAAGTAGTCCCCCACGACGCCGTGGAGTTCGAAATCCCCGCCAACCTGAAGCCACTGGCGCAGGTAGAAGCAGAGCAGGTTTAAAGGTTTAACGTTCAAGGTCTAACGTTCAAAGTCGCTCTGCTATACCCAATAAACGGTGGTATAGCAGAGCGACTTTGAACGTTAAACCTTTAAAAATCATTCCGCCTCATGATACACCAGCACCGGCACGGTGGCTGATGTTAATAGCTTTTCGGTGGGGTCGGTGCCCATCAGGCCACCCAGGAACCCGGTTTCCTTTCGCTGGATCACAAACAGATCGGGTTTATTTTCATCGATCTGGTCGGCCGTAATCACTGTCAGGTGTGCATCAAACGCGTCGACAAACGCGGCAGTTTGGTCGGTCACCATCTGCTGGGTAATGTTTTGCTGCAACACATACGCCACCGACCGGAACGCAACCGATGGCAGACCAGCCACCAATTCACTATTGGGAATAAACAGGACCGGACACGGAGCCTGTCGGGCAACATCATCGGCAGCACTGCCAATCATACGGTCGAAGAAACTCGCGATGGTACTGCGCTGCGTAATCAGCAGATCCGGTTTATACTCGCGGGCCGCATCGACGATGCTGTTTTCGATATCGCCAACCCGCCATTCACCCACTGCATCCAAGCCTTCACTACGGAACTTCTCGACAAGCGTGTTCAGGTGCTTCTGGCTGATCGTTTCCAGGTCGAGCGTGGCCAGCGAGCCGATTCCAGGGTCGGCAAACGTAGGAAGCGACGTATCGGCAATTACTGGTTGATATACGTGCATTAGAATCACACGAGCCTGCCAGGCCTCAGCCATCAAGTGCAGGTACGATAGTGTGGTCGACGACTGGTCGAATAAATCGGTTGGGAAGAGAATCGTTTTCATAAGTGGAGCAAGAGACAAAGCCATTCATTCAACTGCTCAACATACCGTATAGTTATATCACCTTAGCGTAAACTGGTATTGGCACGTAACTTGTTGGTGATAAGCAAACCCATCCATACTTCATGAAGACCCGAACAGCCCCTCGTCCTTCATCCCCCAAACCGGCCTCACCGCCCGTATCGGCTCCTGTTCGGGCAACCGCTTATTCTGCTGAAAAAGTAACCTGGTACTGGTACATGGCTGCTGCCATGCTGATCACGGCGGGGCTGTACCTGCCTTCGCTGCGCAATGGCCTTACCAACTGGGACGATCCTGATTACCTGACCAATAATCCGCTGCTTGACTTCAGCAAAACGCCATTATCCGCCTATTTTACCACCATTATTTCCGGCAACCTTCACCCGCTCACCATGCTATCGCTTAGCCTGGACTATGCGCTGGGCCGCACCTCACCCGAACAGTTTCACCGCACCAGCCTGCTGCTGCACATCCTGAACGTGGGGCTGGTGTTTGGCCTATGCTGGCAACTCTCCAGCGGACGGTCACTGGTGGCGTTTCTGGTGGCGTTGTGGTTTGGTATTCACCCCATGCATGTAGAGTCAGTGGCGTGGCTGGCCGAGCGGAAAGATGTGCTCTACGGCTTTTTCTTTCTGCTCTCGCTCATCGCCTATTGGCAGTTTCTGAAAAGTAAGAAATGGCTGTTCGTTGGTCTGAGTCTGCTCTGCGGATTACTCGCTAATATGGCTAAGCCAGCCGCCGTTATTCTACCCGTCGTACTCGTCTTACTCACTTATTGGTACCATAAAAATCTATCCATTAAGCAATTAACCTCAACGCTCATCTTTTTCGCCTTAAGTGGTTACTTCGCCTATATCACCCTCCAGTCTCAGGCGTCGGCGCAGGCAATTAATGAGGCGTATAGCGTTTGGGAACGTACCCAGCTTGGTGGCTACGCGTTCATCAACTACCTGCTGAAGTTCATCTGGCCCGTCAATCTATCGGCGCTTTACGGGCGACCGGGCGCTGGCACGCCGTTTCCGACCGTATTTCTGGTCTATACCCTATTGAGTGTCGCTGTGGTGAGCAGTCTGGTCTGGCTCTACCGGCGCTCCGCACTATGGTTTTTCGGGCTCGCTTTTTTCATCGTCAATCTGGTACTGACCCTTCAACTTATTAAAGCCGTGGGTAGCGCGGCCTACGCCGATCGCTACACCTACATCGCCTACATCGGGTTGTTTTTTGCCATTGCTATGACCATCGACAGTCTGTACCAACGTACCCAGCCTGGCGCATTCAGCACGTATGGACGTACCTGGAAACAGGCGGGGCTTGCCATCGCCGCCGTTTTCTCTGTTGCGTTTGCCTGGCTCACCGTTCAGCGAACGGCCATCTGGAAAAACTCAGAAACACTCTGGACCGACGTGCTGAAAACTCAACCCTTTTCGGCTACCGCCTACAGCAACCGGGCGCTTTTCTATGAACAGGCGAATCGACTGGAAGAAGCCCTTGCCGACTACGACGCGGCTGTTCAGGCCGACCCAAAGCCCCTTTTCCGGGCCAATCGGGCTTACCTGTTATCCAGGCTAAACCGCCCCGCCGAGGCTGAAGCCGACGCCGATTTTCTATTGACCCAGAACCCTGAAAACACGGTGGCCCTGACCATAAAAGGCACCGCTTTGGTGGGTAAAAACCAGCCCGTCGCCGCCATAACGTACCTGGAACACGCTTATCGCCTCGATTCAACGTACCTGAACACGCTGGTCAACCTGGGGTCGGCTTATTTTGCCAATCAGCAGTATGCCAAAGCCACCACCTATTATCAGAAAGCCATTGCGCGTCAGCCTACAAATGCCCAGTTTCTGACCAACCTGGGCGCAACGTACCTGCAAAACCGCCAATATCCAGAAGCCGCCGCCACCTGCCAGAAGGCCATTGCCCAGGACCCCGCCAACGGCCCCGCTCATATGTACGCCTGCTATGCCCTGCTGCGGTCAGGCCACACGGCTGAAGCCCGGCAACATGCCCAACAAGCGCAGGCATTGGGCCAGACAATCGACGCAACGATCATTAAATTACTGTAAATCAATAGTTTGTTTCTGCTTGTGTTGCTGAATTGTGTTGCGAGGTAGGCTTTTTGGCTACGTGCTCTTCGTTACTCCACTTTAGCTGCCTGCTCTTTAGTCATTTTTGTGAGGGTGCTCAGGGCAGTGGCTTTCTCGGCGGGTAAACCAAGGCGGGGCAACATCGTATCGAACAAATCGAAGCTCCAGTTATAGATTTTCTCGGGTGTCGTTTTCAGGTACGTTGTCAGCGAGGCAATGCCCTGATCGGGCGTTTGCGTACCCTTCAGTAACGCCGTACAGATCGACAGGTATTCATACAGCGTGTTGTAGCCGCCTATTCCTAACCCATTCATTCTGCCGGTCGAGCTTTCGGCCGGAAACTGCTTCCTGAACTTGCTCAGGGCGGCCGTTGCTTTATCTGGCTGATTGGTCAGAATAGCCAGTTCCACCTCGGTCAGCCGCTCGCCCTGCCCAGCGTATGGCATGGCCGCGTAGACTGCATTGGCGCTGTCGAGATTGGCTTTGGCGGCATCGAGCTTGTTGCGGTTGGCGTTGATTTTTGCCTGCTCCGTGTAGAAATTAGCCCGAATAGGCGGGTTTGACGTCTTTGGCAGTAAAGCAAGTGCTTTGTCGAGGTCAGCCAGTGCCTTGTCATACTGCCCAAGCGATGAGCGGGCGGTGCCCATTCGCCCCCACCATTGCGCCGTCATCATCGCCTGAGCCATGACCGGATCAATGCCCATCGAGCGATTCTTCAACCGGGAAGCGCCGGCAATGGCCTGTTCGTAATCGGCCACTGCCGAGGCGTATTCTTTCCGAAACAGATACAGTTCGGCCCGTTGCGCCAGCGGCAGGGCTTTCAGGGTGTCGGGTGCCACCAGAATAGCCTTTTCCAGGTTTGCAAACACTTCACCCCAGTTTCGCTGCTGCATCTGGCGCATGCCTGCGTTCATATACGCCTGCATGATCCGGGCATCGGGCTTATCGGTAGCCAGTGGTTTGGTGGCCAGTTGTGCTTCAACGAAGGCGGTTTTCAACAACTCTTTACTCCAGAAGCTCTGGTTCAGCGCACGGGGCAACGGATAGTTATACTGGAGGTTGACAGCCTGCAAATTCGGGGCGTCCAGAATAGCCTCAGGTACGTCGCGCAGGCTGTTCTGTTGCAGGGAAAGCATGCTTACCTGAACCGTTTTCCAGTCAATATCCGTCAGGCGATCCATGCCGCAGCGGTTCAGGTTCAGGCTGTTCAACCCGGCCATACGGGCTGTTTTCCGAATGGCGTCGACCCCATCGAAAGCGAGTTGGTTCGTAATGGTCAGGTCGTTTAATTTTTCACACCGAACGATACTGTCGGGCAGGAACTCCAGTTTGCCGACTGGTTTATTCGTGATTGGCTCTACTTTCCCGTCTATCTGGAGCGATACCAACTGGTGCAAACGCCCGATGGTGTTGGGCAACCCAACGAGTTTACTACTCGCCACCGTTAGCCTCGACAGGTTACTCAGGTTGCCCAGATCGTCGGGCAGGATCATTACCTGGGGCACAGACAACATCAGGGATTTCAAGTTGGTCAGGCCAGTAAGTTGCTGGGGCAATACGCCGAGCTGGGGTAGATCCAGCCGGAGTGATTCCAGTTTTGTAAGGCGACCTAAACTGGCGGGCAATGTAGCCAGGGTACTGTCGCCGATCTCCAGAATAGTCAGGTTCTGGCAATTACCGATCAGTTCGGGCAAAGCCGTCATAGCTGCCCCGGAGATAGTAAGCAACCGAAGCCGCGTCAATTTCCCGATCGAAGCAGGCAGGGTACGCAACCGGGTACGTCCCAGGGTCAACATACCCAGCGAGTCGATAGTGCCTATGCTTTCAGGCAGGGCTGTTATCGGGTTGTCATCAGCCGTGATGGAGGTCAGTTCGCGACACTGCCCAATGTCGTCGGGCAGGGTAACCAGTTTATTTCTGGCGAGCGATAACCGGCGCAGGCGACGCAACTGCCCCAAGCCCGCAGGCAGGCTGGTCAGTTGATTGTTACTCAGTGATAATTCGGTCAACCTCACCAGTTTGGCAAGGCTTCCGGGCAAGGTTGTGAGCAGGTTTCCATCGAGATTCAAGGAAGTGAGAGCCGTTAACTGCCCCAGTTCGGCGGGTAAGCCCGTCAGTTTGTTTCGGGATAAACTCAACGACGTCAGCGAGGTCATCCTACTCACCGACGGGGGAATGGCGGTGAGCCCACACGAGTACATTGACAGTCGGCGCAGGTTCGTCACCTGTGTGAATTGCGCAGGGAACTGCTGGAGCGAATCGATCTGGTCGAGCGACAAACTTTCCAGTTTAGTCAGGCTGGCGAGCGATTTCCCCGCGGCCGGAAACCGGCAACGACTCAGGCTAACCTGTCGCAGGTCGGTATTGGCGGCCATCCAGTCCAGCGAAGACAGGGTTGCATTGGTAAGGTTGACCACCCGCAATGACGTCACCCCCAACAGCACCGAATCGATTGGCTCCGTCGCCTGTTTATCGAATGGCAACATCAGCATGAGGGTATCCAGCTTAGCTAATGAGCCAAGTTTCAGGCCGCTGATTTTTGGTTGTTTCTGCCCAACGTTCAGTTCAAGCTTTTGCAGGTTGGGCACGCGGGCCAAGGCATCGGTAAGCTGTTGACCATCACCCGTGAAGCTCATCTGTAACGCCGTTAAAGCGGGAAATCCACGGATCGTTTTATCGACCTCTACCAACGTACCCGGCCCAAACAGCGATAAGCTCCGCACCTGTTTCAGCGACTGCAACTCTGCCGGCAATGCGCGGGGTACTACATCGTAATCGCTCACCGACAGGTGGTACACCGCCGGGCATTGGCTGAACGTCTGGATCGCCGCCTTCAGGGCATCGCCGTTGAGCGAAAAGGTCAACCGATGGACCGATGTCAGCCGGGCGCTGGCCCGACCATCGATTGCGGGGGCCGTTGCAGTTGCCGTTGCCAGTGAGGGCTGTAGATAGGAATTGACCTGAACAGCGTCGAGTTCGGTCCACGAAGCAAGCGCCGATAAGAGTGAATCGGCCAGAGATTGCGTTAGTACAACAGCCAGTTGTAACTGTAGCTGACGCACATGCTGCGCCCGCTTCAGGCTTGGCCAGTCGGCTCGTCGGCTTGTCGAATCAATGACCAGATTCAGCGAAATGGGCGTTTCATGCTGTCGGCTTAGTTTAGCAAGTTCCGCCCAGTTGGTGTATGTTTTAACGTACTCATTCTCTATTGCCTGTGGTCTTTTAGCTCCGGGCCGGACCATCTCCGGATAGAACATACGCATTGGTCTGGGCATAGCTGTTGGCGTAACCTGCCCATAAGCATACACACAGCAGAGAAGAAAAACAGGTAGTAAAAGACGCATAAGGGTATACGGAGTGAGGTTTATGGGAGGAGACAAATTGGCTTTTTTACCGCTTAACGGCCTTGGTCGATATCCATTTTGATCAACATATCCAGCCCGGCAATACTAGGATATAATTCTACAACTAGCAACAATTCGTATCCTTATCTATATTACCTTTAGTTTACGTGCCTGTCGCCAACACCCTGGATGCGGGCCTCTGACAGAGCCATGATGTAGTGTTATTCATTCGCTTTTCTATACGCCAGAACCAGTTCCGATCTACGGAAAAAGAACTGGTTCAGCGGTCCGGGCAGATTCGTTTCCGACAGGTTTATCTGCTCCAGGCTGGGCATATCAAAGATCGCGGCCGGTAGTTGACTGATCCTGTTCTTAGACAGGTTGACAGTGGACGCATGCAGTCTTTTCCAGGCTATACCCGTTAATTCTGTGATCCCGCAATTGACGAATGTAAGGTACTTCAGGCCAGGTAAACCCTCTATCAGTTGCATGGCTTCTGTGCCGTCGAACTGTTGCTGATTCAGGATAAGCAGACTAGTCAGTTTTTTACAGCTAGCCATTGTGGCGGGTAAGACCGTGATCCTCCCACTCCCTTGTCCCGTAAGCGTATCGGCCCGGCCATCCAGGGTAATGTTGATCAGGCTAGCCAGTTTTCCGACTGATTCAGGTAGGCCGATAAGCCGCCTTCCCGTTACGGCCAAAAACGTAAGCTTTTGACAATCAGTTAGTCTTTCCGGCAACACCAGTAACCGGTCGCTTTCGATGGTCAGGTTATCAAGTTGCTGCCATTGACCAATTTCTTCGGGAAGAGCCTCAAGCAGCGGTAGCCTGAATAAAGCCAGTTTCACCTGCTTCCAGGCCCCAATTGAGGCGGGCAACTGACTAATGGGCAGGTCTTTAAGCGATACGCTGGTCAGTGAGGTTAAACCGCCAATCGTTTCGGGCAACACGCGTATCCGATTCATTCCCAGGTCGAGCCGGGTAAGTCGCCGGAGCGATCCAATCGAAGGAGGTAATCTCGTCAGTTGATTGCCGCCAATGCCCAGTGTTTCCAGCGAGTCGAGTTGGCCGATATTGTCGGGTAACGCCGTGATTAGGTTATTTTCAATCAACAGCGTTCGCAATCGTTTCGACGTACCCAGACGGGCAGGTAGCTCAGTCAATTGATTGTCTGACAGATACAGATCACGTAGCTGAGGGAAACCGACCGGAAACCGGGTTATTTTATTCCAGAAAGCGGCGATGATCTGCAGATTCGGCAACGTACCCAGCTCATCAGGCAAGGCCGATAACTGATTCATGGCTACGTTCAGCTCCCGCAATTGTTTCAACTGGCCTACCGACGTCGGCAACCCGGCCAACTGATTGGTAGTCAACACTAAACTGGTCAATGAGGTGAGCTGACCAATGGCCGCAGGCAGTGCATCGAGTTCGCACCGGCTCACGCTCAGGCGACGTAACTGTCGTAGCTGACAAATGGCATCGGGCAGGCGATGGAGCGGATTGTTATCGAGAATCAATTCCTGCAGCGCGGCAAGTTGACCTATCTCATTGGGCAACGTACCCAGATCGGCATCCGGCATCGACAGGTACGTTAACCCTCTATTAGCAAAGAGGCTTTTCGGGAATTCCTTAAGTTTGATTTGGTCAATTGATACTCGTTGAAGTGTCGTTAAGCCAGCCAGTGTAGAGTCTAGCAAAATGGGCGACTGAGTTCTTGTACTCATAAGGTACAACGTCTGGAGATTGGTTAAACTGCCGAGCCTGAGTTTCGACAGCATCTCCAATTGGCCAAACACCGTTACTTGCAGGCGGTTCAGCTTCGTTAGGAAGGGCAACCCGGCGTTCAGTTCGCGGATATTGGGATCGCTGATTATCAACTCTTCCAGATTTGGCAGCCCGGAAAACGTCTTTTTATAATCCCAGGAAGCATCTCCACCCGCAATCGTCAGTTTGCGTAATCGGCGTAAACCCGTGAAGGTCACAGGTACGTCCTGCGTAGGCTTGCCCATAAACTGCTGAATCGTCAGAGATTCCAATGCTGGCAACTCCTGTAATACACTAACAGCCTGACTAATATTAATCTCGTTTGTAATGAGCACTTCCTGAACAGACCGAAGCTTACTCCAGCCCGTTGCCGCCAACCGTTTGGTGGAGACCGATAAACCGAATACTTTTTCTCCTTTTGCGTTCGTCACGACCGTGAAGGAACGCGGACTGGTTAGCCCGGTAATGTCAATTCGTTTCAATTCGCTCCAATTGGCAATAATCTGTACCAGCGTATCGCTCATGAGGCTGTCGGCCAATTCAACAGCCAGACCAGTTGCGGCGGGCAGTGACCGTAGCTGTTGCCAGTATTCGGCGGTGCTGTTATCCAACCTGATCGACAAATAATACGGTTTATCAGACCGATTAGCCAGTTTTTCAGCCAGATCCTGCATCGAGCTATACTCAACAACATTCGAGCTACCCATGTAGCGGGAAGGCGACGCCCGCTGAGGAACATACCAGGGCAACTCGGCCTGATTTTTTTGCTGGGCCATGCCTGTCCCGGCCATACAGGTCAGCCACAAACCGATCAGGTACAGCTTGCTCCGCCAGAGCGGAGTTATCAACCCACTATGGCGATTGCCGCCACGGTATCCTTGCATAGCTTTGTAGTGTGGTGGTAGACCTGGCCACTAAGTAACGATTTCAACGAATAACCAACGCAATGACGCTTACTTCCGATATAGATTCAGCCCCGCTCACACCGGCTCAACAGGGTTTTTTCTTTCCCGCCGAATGGCATCCGCATGTAGCCACCTGGCTTACCTGGCCGCATACCGAAGCCTCCTGGACGGCGGAGCGCCTTGAACTAATGATGCCTGCTTACCTCGATTTCATAAAAGCGATCTCGGAAAGTGAGCAGGTTTGCATCAACGCCCACAATGAGCTGATCATTCAGCAGGCCAACATGCGGCTCCTGATGGCCGGAGCTAACATGGACCGCATCACGCTCCTGCCCTTCCCGACCAACGATTCCTGGTGTCGCGATCATGGCCCGGCGTTTCTGATCAATCCCGCCAGAAAAGAGCGGATGATCGTGAACTGGGGCTACAATGCGTGGGGCGGAAAATACCCCCCCTTCGACAAAGACGACCTGATTCCGACGGCCATTGCGCACTACCGTAAACTGGAGTACGTTACGCCCGGCATCATCATGGAAGGTGGTTCGGTCGAGTTCAACGGTGCGGGTACAGTACTCACCAGCCGGGCTTGTCTGCTCAATAAAAACCGAAACCCAAACTTATCCCAGGCGCAGATCGAACGCTACCTCTGCGATTACTACGGCGTTCAACAGGTGTTGTGGGTTGAAGATGGCATTGTTGGCGATGATACCGACGGACATATCGACGATACGGTACGCTTCGTGAATGAAGATACGGTCATTGCCGCCATCGAACACAACCCGAATGATGCCAATTACGCGCCCTTGCAGGAAATTCATCACGAGTTGCGGCAGATGCGGCTACTCAACGGCAAACAACTCAACATCGTTGAGCTACCCATGCCCGCCCCCGTCGAGAGCGACGGACAGCGGCTTCCCGCTTCGTATGCCAATTTCCTGATTACCAACGGCTCGGTTATCGTCCCCACATTCCGGTGCGCCAACGACCAGCCCGCCCTCGACCTCATTGGCCAGTGTTTCCCCGACCGGAAAATCACCGGCATCGACTCCACCGAAATCGTCTGGGGTCTCGGTAGTTTCCACTGTCTGAGCCAGCAGGAACCGGCGATTTAAAAACCCCACCCCTACCCCCTCCCCATTAGGGAGGGGAATAGCTCGGAATACACTAGCGTAGTTTCCCTCCCTAATGGGGAGGGGGTAGGGGTGGGCTCAACTCCTTATAATGGTCCCGTTACCAGTTCGCCTTCAGTAGGTTGCGTGGTTTTTTTGTCGGTGAAAAGGAAGACGAATAACAGCAGCACAACACCCGCGATGGCGGCCGGTACCATCCAGAATGTGGTGTAGTTGATACCCGTTGGCGTTTTGGCCCAGTCTTTTACAAAGCCCGCCAGGTAGGAGCCAATGCTCATACCGATGCCATAGGTCGCCAGCGAGATCAGGCCCTGCGCCGACGAGCGAATGGAATCGCCCGCTTTATGATCGGTGTAGATCTGGCCCGTGACGAAGAAGAAATCGTAGCAGACACCGTGGAGAATAATGGCGAGGTAGAACATCCAGATACCGGCATCGGCGTTACCGTAGCCAAAAAACAGGAAGCGCGCAATCCAGGCCACCAGGCCGATAATGAGCATTTTCTTGACGCCAAACCGGGTAAAGGCAAACGGGATCAGCAACATAAAAATCACTTCCGACGCCTGCCCCAGCGACATGACGTTCTCCACGTTTTTCATGCCCGAATCGGTCAGGGCTGAGTTGGCCATGGCGTAATAGAAAGACAGGGGAATGCAGATGAGCACCGACGACAGGAAGAAGATCGCAAACGAGCGGTCTTTAAACAGTTGGAACGCGTCGAGCCCCAGAATCTGACTGATGGATGCACCACCCGTGGCCTTTGGTGGGGTATTGGGCAGGAAGAAGGCGAAAACACCCAGCGCCACCGACATATACATCGACAGTTGGAAAATGGCCACCTTATCGCCAAAACCGTAGTACCCCACAATGTTGGTCACCACAATCCAGGCGATGGTGCCCAGCACCCGAATACCAGGAAACTCCTTTTCGGGGCTAACCATCTGCTGCATGGCGATGGACGATGTGAGGGCCAGTGTGGGGGCGAAGGTGATGCAATAGACCAGTAGCGCCCAGAAAAACTGGTCGGGGTCGTGCACATCAATTAGAAAATAAAGGACTACCGAACCTAACAAGGTAAGGACACCCAGCACACGTTGCGCGGCAAAATAACGGTCGGCAATCATGCCAACGAAGAAAGGAGCCACCAGCATAGCCAGCGAAAAAGTGGCAAAAGCAGCGCCTTGCTGCACGCCCGACGCGCCCATGTTTTTTTCCATGTACTTGGTAACCTGTCCGTACCAGGCGCCCCAAATGAAAAACTGGAAGAACATCATGGCTGATAATTGCAAGCGGGTAGTCAACGACATCAGGTACGTTTGTTTAGCGTGTCTATACGGGAGAAGTTCGAATCTACGTATAAAAGCGATTGGGTCCGAGTTTTCCCGTTTTATGACCGTGTGCTCACTATCTGGCCGGTAAGCAGACAATTCATTGATAAAGAGCTGGTACCTGTTTTCTTGTCTTGACTACCAGCCTCAATAATGAACGCAATCTTCCCACTTCCGCACACCATACCGTGGACCTTCATACCAAGTGGTCTTCTTTTTGATGAGTCTCTGGAAAACCTATTTATGGCTACCTGTTTCGACACGAACACATCGACAATGGTTTTGCTCTCACTTCAAGACCTGGGCACAGGGCCTGGCCAGCAACTGATTGGCTGTACAACGCTATCGGTTAGTTCTGTTCTATTCTTCAGACAGTGGATACGCCGGATGTTTGCCTCACCAACCCACGATGCCACGACTGATTTCATTGGTGATTCGGTCAAGGTCACGCAAACTATACCTGTTCACGGCCTTGGCCGCGTGCAGTACCGGGGCGTTGAATGGTCGGCACGGACCATTGCCGGTAAAACGCACAAACCCGGCGATGGAGCTACCATCCGCCGGGTCGAGGGTATTATTCTGGTGGTTGATTAAACCTGTTTATTTCTCTAGGCTCGGCTCGTGGAGCCTTTGATGAGGGCAGCGATGCCCAGCAGGATCACCGCGCCGACAAACGAGGTCAGGATGGCATCGAGTACGCCGGTCGATTTTCCGAAGAAATAACCACCCACGATACCACCGGCAATACCCAGCAGAATTTCAACCAGCAGTGAGAATGAGAACCGCTTGAAGACAAGATCGGCTAACCAACCGGCAACAGCGCCGACGAGGATTGATGTTAAGATACCCATGACTGTTTTTCTTTAAAGTTGAGTGTTTATAAAACAGCTATATAACAGCAGGGTAACAGATATGTTTAACCACTTGATTGATTGAGCTGTCTTACGCGGACTTGAGGGGGGGACTTAAGTCCGCTACACATCTTACTTTATCAAATGCAGACTTAAGTCCGCGTTACACGGGGCCGTATCTTTGTAGCATGAGTACCGAACAGCATCAACAAACAGCATCAACTACCACCTTACCCGTTATGGAGGCGTTCTACACGCTTCAGGGTGAAGGGGCTCACTCGGGCAAAGCCGCCTATTTTATCCGCCTCGGCGGTTGCGATGTGGGCTGCCATTGGTGCGACGTGAAAGAGTCGTGGGATGTGAACGCGCATCCGCATTTGACCATCGATCAGATTGTGGGCGAGGCGCTAACGTACCCAGGTCGCATGGCCGTCATTACCGGGGGCGAACCGCTTATGCACGACCTTACGCTGCTAACTGACTCGCTGCAACTGGCTGGCTTCAAGACGAATATCGAAACGTCGGGCGTTTACCCCGTCACCGGGTCGTGGGACTGGATCTGCTTTTCACCCAAGAAGTTCAAGCAGCCAAACCCCGATATCTACGCCAAAGCCGATGAGTTGAAAGTGATCATCTACAATCAGTCGGACTTTGCCTTTGCCGAATCATTTGTGGCAAACCTGCGGGCCGATTGCCGGTTATTACTACAACCGGAGTGGAGCCGTTCAGACGAAATGCTGCCCCGCATCGTTGAGTATGTAAAGGCAAATCCACAGTGGCAAATCTCCCTGCAAACGCACAAATTCATGCAGATTCCCTAGAGCGATCAGCCGTGAACAGGAATCGATCAGGTCTTAAGCTGGGCGTACTTCGCTGGCTCTTCATTGCTCATTGGTCATTGGTCATTGGTCATTGTCAGGCACAGTCGAAAAAAGCGGTCGATCTCTACACACAGGGCATCAACTTATTCAACCAGCGGAAAGCAACGGAGGCGATTCCGTTCTTCGAGCAGGCACTTCGGGAAACACCCGCCTTCGTCGACGCGCAGGTACGTCTGGGGCAGGCCTACGAGTTCACACGCCGCCCGGAAATGGCCCTGAATGCGTACCGGGCCGCTATTGCGCTTCAGGGAAACCAGCCCGCAACGGGCAGTGCAACCGGAGCAACGGCTGCTGCTTATCAGGGATCGGCCCAAATTCTGCTAAAATTAGGCCGCTACAGCGAAGCTATTCCGTTACTCGAGGTCTTTCTACGCAGTTTCGCGCCCGAATCGGCCAAGGCGAAGCAGGTACAGCGCGCACTCGCCATTGCCCGCTACGGTCAGGAAGCGGTTCAGCATCCGGTAGCGGTTAATCCGAAGCCGCTGTCTGAATCGTTGAAGATCGGTGAATCGCAGTATTTCCCCGTACTGACCGCCGATGAGCAGACGCTCGTGTTCACGATGCTTAAACCCGAGGGTGACGAAGACCTGATGACGGCCACGTTTGCCGAATCGTCGGACCGCCCGGAAGGCGGTTGGCAAACCCCTACTCCCCTCTCGGCCAACATCAATACACCTGATAACGAAGGTACCGCCAGCCTCTCGGCCGATGGGCGCTTACTCGTCTTCACGGCCTGCCAGAGCGGTATTCGGCAGGGCTTTGGGAGCTGTGACCTGTATAGCAGTCAGAAAACCGGTGATATCTGGAGCGTGCCGCAGAACCTGGGACCCACCATCAACACCCGCGACTATGAATCGCAACCAAGCCTCTCGGCCGACGGGCGGCAGTTGTATTTCATCTCGAACCGGCCTGGTGGATCAGGCCAGCGCGACATCTGGCGCAGCACCCGCGATGCCAGCGGAAACTGGACCGAACCGGTAAATCTTGGTAAGCCCATCAACACGCCCCTCAACGAAGCGTCGCCTTTTCTGCACGCCAATGGGCAGGCGCTTTTCTTTGCCTCTGACGGCCATATCGGTCTGGGCGGGTATGATCTGTTTCTGAGCCGGAACCGCCCCGACAGCCTGAAGGCGGGCTGGTCCACGCCGGTCAATCTGGGGTACCCGATCAATACATCCGAAGATCAGGCGTCGCTTTTTGTATCGGCCAACGGCACCAAAGCGTATTATTCGTTCGAGGAACAGAAAGAAGGTGTCTCGCAGAAGTCACGGATATATACCTTCGATCTCCCGGCAATTCTGCGCGAACAGGTACGTCCCGTCAATTACCTGAAAGGCATTGTCACCGACGCCCGCAGCAGTAAACCCATCAGCGCCACCCTCGACCTGATCGACGTGCGGACAAACCAATCGTTATCCCGGATTTCGTCGGATGCGCAAACGGGGCAATATGTGGCCGTGTTACCTGCTGGCGGCGAATATGCCCTCTACGTGAGCGCACCCGGCTACCTGTTCAAGAGCCTGTCTTTCAATTACCTGGACAAAACCTCTACCGAAACCGGCATGGGGCAGGGCGTTTCGCTTGATGCTGGTCTGGAACCCATCGGGGCAACGAGCAAGGAAACATTAAATAACCTGTTTTTTGAAACTGGCCGGTACGAACTATCGGGTAAATCGCTGACCGAACTCGAACGGCTGGCCGACTTTCTAAAGGTCAACCCAACGACTCGTATCGAGATTGCGGGGCATACCGACGACCGCGGCGACCCGGCGGCCAACCTGGAATTATCCCGGAAACGGGCACAAGCGGTTGTCGATTACCTGGCTCGGATGGGCGTTTCGCCAACGCGTCTGAAAGCGATTGGCTACGGCAAAACGCGCCCCGCGGTGAAAGGTGTCACGGATGAAGCCCGGCAGCGCAACCGCCGCATCGAATGGCGGGTGATGTAATTGTCTTGCTTCGGTAGGTACGTTGTGTTGGGTGCTATAATGGGTGGCTTCGCACTGCACTATAGCACCAAACCCCAACACTTCCGCCCGCTATTCAGCTATCTGAATCTGCCGGGGTGGCTTTACTTTAGCTTCTTCCCGTTTAGGAATCTCGATCCTCAACACACCATCTTCGTATTTTGCCTGAATGTGTTCCGCGTCGGCTGAGCCGGGCAGCATGAAGGTACGCTGGAAAGATGTGTAGCTAAACTCGCGGCGCGTGTAGCGCTCCCGGTCCGATGCCGACTGGCCATCCCCGCCGTTGGTTGGTGTCTCGGATTTCTCCTCTTTGTAGGCTGAAATGCTTAGGTTGTTGTGATTCAGATTGATCTTAAAATCGTCGCGTTTCAAGCCCGGAGCGGCCACTTCAATCCGGAAGCCGTCGCTGTGTTCAACCACATTCACGGCAGGTACGTTCTGCATAGCCGACTGACCAAAGAAGTCGTTCATGTCGCGCCCAAAGAAGTTCTCGATCAAGGAAGGCAGGTTATTACCTGATCTTACGAGTGTGTTCATGACTGTTTACGTTTGGTTTATCTTATGAGTTTCCTCGAAAAGGGGGAGCCATTCTAAAAATGACGCCCCTTTTTCGAGGAAATTTAACCAGTCAGAACGTAGATTTTCCCACCTTATTAGGAAACGGCACCACCGCTGCGTGCTCCCTTGTACCGTGTGATTAGCTGTAGTTCGCAGTACCGGAAAGGCTACCCCGGCTTGCAAAGCAACGTCTTCTGTACTGCGAAGCATGACGCAGCTAGAGTTGGTGAAACTGATCGCGAATTTGCGAGACCAGCCGCTGAAAAGCTGGTTTACCAAGGATTTCTTTATCCCAGCAGAGGTCCATGGCAGCCAGGTCATAGGTGTGCTTGATATGGGCACCCGGAATAATGCTGCCGTTGCTATCCCGGTCGCGCCCCATCAGCCACAGTGTGTCGGCGACCGAAGCCGTAGCTACAATATCATGCGAAACGATGATAATCGTGTTCAGTTCATGGGCATGGGCTATCTCCTGGATCATTTCGGCCACCTCCTCAATCATCAGAATATCCAACCCACTGAAGGGCTCGTCCAACAGCAGAAAATGGTCTGAACAAAGCAGTTGCTGGGCAATGGCAACGCGTTGTCTCTGACCACCGGAGAGCTGCGCCGGATATAGGCTCAGCTTATCGACCATTCCGAAGCGCGTCATCACATCGTGCATGCGGTCGGTAGCCTCTTTTGCGCTGGCATAGCGTTTACGGGCTGCCAGCATCAGATTTCCCTGAATTGTGTGATGGCTGAAGAGCGGGTAGTTCTGTTGCACCACACCCACCATACCGGCCCGAACGGGCTGGAGTGGATTACCCAACTGCACCGAACCCGATGTGGGAGTGAGCAGCCCCGCCAGGATTTCGAAAAATTTGGTTTTCCCCACGCCCGAGGGGCCCAGGAAACCAACCACCTGTCCGGTTGTTGCGTTGGCCCGGACAACATCACGAATCTCAACGGAGAGATCACGAAGGATAACGTTTCCCCCCAACGACAGATTAATGTTGTCTGCACGAAGGATAATATCGGTACGTTGTGATTGGCTCATCTTAGCGCTGATCCAGAGTTAGTGACGCGTAAGGACAAAACAGACGTTTCAGGAAGCCGAGCCCATAGTCGAGGGCGATACCCACTAGCAGGATAGCTAGCTGAATGGCGAAAACGGCGTCGAGATGAAAGTGTTTATTCTGGTTTAGCAGCAACGTACCCACGCCACCTTCCGAGCGCGAAATTCCTTCAACAAGCGTTAACAGCGCCCAGGCGATGGCGAAATTCTGACGAATGACCTCGAAGACGACATCAAAACGCCCCAGAATAATCACCTCCCAAACTACCTGCCATTCCGTCATTCGCAACGTGCGGGCATGATTGAGTTCATTCCGCGAGACAGTCTGCACCACGCCGACCATGCTTGTCACAAAAAAGACCGTTATGCCAAAGACCAAGAGCCAGACCTTCAGGCTATGGCCGCTATGGGTCAGGAGCGTAAAGACAAACGACAGGCCTACCAGGGTCAGGAACCGAAATTTAGACACCAGAAAAGCCAATGGCCGGAAGAATGGAATAACGGTAGCATAAGCAATAAGCAGCGAAAAAAGCGTAGCGTATGCCATAGCCTCCAGGCTGAGGGACATGCTTGTCCAGAGCTCCTGAATCAGGTTTTCCTCGCGTACCAACCGCCCAAATGCCTGTCCTATCTCAATAGGCGTGGGTAGTAGTGGTGATTGAGAGAAAAACCAGATCAGAGAGGCGATGATCAGTTGAGCAATGATCATCATCCCGTACGCCGCCCGATCGGGTCGGCCGTTGGGCTTAAAAAGTTCGGAGTAATTCACTGTAGTTTCGGTTTACACGGCGCTGCGCTGACCTATCGTCGAACGAGCAGGCATCGCACTTACTACTCGATTCTGGCTATCATTTCCCCATCACCACGGTAACGCGGCGGTTTTTGGCGCGGCCTGCGGGGGTACTATTGGGCACGAGCGGGTTATCTGAACCGTGAGCGATCACGGCTAAGCGACCATCGGGGAAGTTGCTGGCCGACTTTGTTTCCAGCCATTGTTTCACCGCAAACGCCCGGTCTTCAGACAATTGGCGGTTTTTGGCCGCGTCGCCCAGGTTGTCGGTGTGCCCGTGCAGTTCAACGCGCAGGTTTGAGGCCACAATCAGGTCGTTGAACAAGGATTCGAGCACTTTTTGAGAAGCAGGCGTCAGTTTGTTGCTGCCCGAAAGAAACTCGATGTTCCAGGCTTTTTCGGCCACTTTATCCCGGATACCGTCGTCAGCGTTGAACGTCAGTTTGTCGGCCTCGGCCCGGTTTGTGGTGCGCCCGGCTACTGCCTTAAGATAACTCAGATCGATAACCTCATCGGCGGCTGGGTACGTTGGCATCAGCTTGGGATACAGTTGCTTGGTAACGTCGCCAAAAAGCGTGTAAACGATTTTGTAGACGTTGGTGCTGCCCTGACCCATTCCGAACAATTCAATATTGTCGCCCAGGTTATGAACCCGTGAGCCGCCTAGTTCAACTACCTGCCCCTGCTTGTCGGCCTGCGACACGCCATTATAGTACTTGACCCAATAAGGGCCGGTCTCTTCTTTATAGACCGCCGCCGAGATCTCGCCAGCCTTATTCAATGCTGCCGAATATGACTTCACCTGGTCACCGCCTTTTGCTACGGCATCGATGATATTCTCGACGACCGGGCGGTTGTCTTCCATCCATTTTTTGATCCCAATTACCACACAGGGCATCTGTGAGCGGTATTCTTTGGTCGACACGATCGAAACCAGGCCACCCTTCTTCTCGGCAATCATTACATCGCCCGGCGTCCAGGTGGCTACGGCATCTACTTTTACCCGTTTTGTTTCGCCCGTAGCCTTCCCATTGACAACAACCGGGCGGTCTTCGGCATAATCAGAGATGTATTTTTGCGACGCATCGATGTACGAATCGGCAGCGACGAAGTTCATTGCGTCGGGGTCATACGACTTCTCGTCCGGGTTCACTTTAATCCCGTTGTCGCCGCACCATTTCACCACAATATTCCAGTCACCGTCGCGTAGGTAAGCGGCACACAGGCCTCCTTTTGCGGCTTGTGGGTTCGCTTTCCAGGCTGCCGGCCCCATCAATTTGTCTTCTCCAAGCGATTTCCCGCAGGTATACACAATCTGCGCCCGGTACTCAGGGCCCAGTTTTTCGAGTTCAGGATTTACCCCGGCCAGAAAAGACGGGGCACCATCACCCATGATGGTCACGAAATGAATACCCTCGGTTGTTTTAGGATTCGTTTTGTATTCCGACGCAAACTTGATCAGCGACGCCTGCATCTGAGGCACATCGTCCTGACGGGTCAATGATAAGTTCACGTTGTTCTTCGCCATCAATGACCCTTCGGTCGTTTTTGGTCCACCATTAGCGAACATCAGGCCCATCTGCGCATTCCAGGCCCAGCATTGCCACCTGATTTCAGGGCTTGTCAGGCTGGCTACCTTGTCGCCGGGCATTGCTGCTGGCGGAACAGCCGCTGCCGCGTTCCTGGGGGCGTCGGGCAAGTCAATTCGACTTACACTCTGCGACTCGGCCAATGTCTTTTTCAGGACATAGCCACTATCTACAATAAGCCATTTGAGTCCCCATAAGCCGCCGAGTATAAGCGCCGTAACAAGGATCCTACCAGGTAGAGTTAAGCGATTCATAGTACTAAAGTGTGTTTGATTTAGTTAAGGTATACTGGCTTTTCGAAGCCGTTGACCAGCCAAAACTACATGCCGCAGTTGTGTTGCCACAGGAGACTAGACGAGTGGTTTACTGCTGGCCTGATTGGTTGACAGGCAGGCTAATCGGCTTTACCAGGTTAATAGTACACACTTATTTTTACTCGACTACTATCTGTAGCTTACTTCAGGATTATTTCTCAACGAAAAACAGGCAAAGGTTTATACTCAGTTCTATTTCCGGTTTTCTCATAAATAATGCGGTTTGTTTTAGTAGTAGCGTGCTTAAACTATACATTACGTCCGCTGTTATGTAGTAAATACCCACCACATGGCCACCACCTTTCTGACCGCCGAATGGCGTAACCTCATCTTTGCCAATTACGCCATTGACCGCCACGTGCTGGAGCCGTTGGTTCCGTATGGCACCGAGCTTGATGAGTTTGAGGGCGTTTGCTACGGCAGTCTGGTTGGCTTTTACTTTCAGCGGGTAAAAATGTTCGGTCAGATTGCGGTGCCGTTTCATCGCGAGTTCGAGGAGTTCAACCTGCGGTTTTATGTTCGGCGCAAAACGGATACGGGCTGGAAACGCGGCGTGGTTTTCGTGAAAGAGATCGTTCCGAAGGTAGCCATTACGCTGGTAGCCCGAACGCTCTACGGGGAGCCCTACGCTACTCACCCCATGCGCCACTACTGGCAAACGGAAGGCAATGAACAACGCGTTGGTTATGAATGGAAAGTTGGGACCGACTGGAATTACATCCGTGTCAACGCCGACCGGGTAGGTCATGCGCTGATTCCTGACAGTGAAGAAGCGTTCATCACCGAACATTACTGGGGATATACCGGCCGGGGCGCAGGCCGCACGTCGGAGTACGAAGTCGTTCACCCGCAGTGGAACATCCACACCGTATCGGATTATGACGTCAGGTGCAACGTACCCAGGCTCTACGGGCCAGCCTTTGCTCCCTTCTTCGAGCAGCCGCCTCATTCGGTTTTTCTAGCCGATGGCTCAGCCGTAGCGATCAAATCGGGAGCGGTGGTGCTGTAAGGAATTAACTACACCAGCGGATATTCGTTGGTTTTCGGGCGGTTGTGCATCTCCAGCGAACGGAGAAACGGAACACAGAGCGCTACCACCAGAGCCAGCAATAACAAGCTGGCAAACAGGTCTTTATCGGTCAGCAAAAGTGCTTGTGCATCTACTTTTCTGGTCATCAGTTGGGTAGCCGCGGCCTGTGCCTGCTGCTTATCCATGCCCATCTGCATAAACCGTTGGGCATACCCCTTTACCTGCTGATTAAACGCCTCGTTGGCCGCCGTCAGCCGATTCAACAGCGCATTCCGGTTTATGGCCGACCGGTGATACAGGGCGTTATCCCAGATAGACCCAACGGTCACCAACCCAATCACGCTCCGGGCCGCCACACTCGCAAACGCCCGGTGCGGATTATCGGCAGCCTCGACATTCGACGAGGCAAAGGTCGATAACGTCGTCAGGATGATACCGTACGCGATTCCTTGCAGGAAGTAGAACGGGTATAGCCGCAGCGGGTCGATATTGGGCGAAACCGTGACAATGATATAGGCGTAGGACAGACAGTAACAGACAAAGCCAACACCCAGCAGCAGCCGATACGACACCCGCCGATTTAACAGCCAGCCGCTCAATGGGAAACTGATCAGATAAGCCAACAGCGTAACCAGCGTCAGCTTCGACAGGTACCAGGCATCGCTTCCGACCAGGCTCAGGGCATATTGTTTAGCCAGCGAAGATGAGTAAATGAACAGGCACAACACCAGCATCAGCACCACGCCCACCCGAATCTGCCGGTATTGGCTGATAATTTTCAGGTTCCAGTAGGGCTGCGGGTGCCGGGCCTCCCAAAACACAAACAGGCCCGCACACAGCAGCAACGTACCTGTAGCCAAAATGATGATAGGCGAGTTGAACCAGTCGTAGTACTGCCCAAAATCGGCGGTGAACGCGAGCAGCCCGCACGTTAGCGTGAGGAGGAGTGCGCCAATCCAGTCGATGTTCGCGAGGGGTACTTTGGGCACCAGCCGCCCGCCGTGAAACAGCAATCCGGTCAGGCCAATCGACAGTAGCACGGCCGGCAACGACAGCCAGGCAGCATAGTGCCAGTTGTATTGGTGAATGACCCAGGCCAGGCTCAGGTCGGCCAGGAGAGCAATGGGCTTGGAGAGCGTGTAATAAACGCCGTAAAACACAGCCCGGTTGTTGGTCGGGTTGACCCACGCCATCAGCAGGCCGATCATGTCGAGCGTAACGATACACTTGGTAAAGCCGATTCCGAAATTGAGCAGGCAAAGCAGCGGAACGGCAACGATCTGGCCAGCCAGCAACGCCAGTACAAGTTGCAGGATTAAGGCACCCAACAACAGGTCTTTCTTTCTGAGAAAGCTCCGCAGCCGGTAATATAGAGGCAGGGTGCAAAGAAAACCGATCGCGTTGGCCTGAATGATGAACTTGATGTTCTCGGTAATTGTCCCCAGTTCGCCCCGCAACTCAGGCAGCATGTCAGCACTTAGTCCAAAGACAAAGCTTTGCCCAATGAGCAGCAGAACAATGCCCGCATCGCGCAGCCAGGCGGGTGTCCATTCATAAAAAGGTAACTGACTGGGCATAAACGTTCGTTCACAGGGTAGACGGGCCAACGTCGGCAACGTACCTGGAATGGACGTACATGAAGTCAGGAGCCAGCCAGGTAGTAAACGCTGAACGGCCCACTCTGTTTATTCACCCGCCGGACGCTTGAGGTAAGTCGTGGCGGGGTCGGGCGCGCCGAAGTCGGGCGAGCCGTCGGCTTTAAAGGTAAACGGCTGCATGCGGATCGACCGGAAATCGGCGCAACCCTGACCAGGAGCCGGGTTGGCATGGTAGATGATCCAGTTCTCTGTTCCAGACACGGATTTAAAAAAGCCGTTATGCCCCACGCCGTAGGTGCCGCCACTCGCGTAGGGGCCAAACACAGGCGTTGGCGATTTTACCCATGAAACGGCATTCAACAGATTACTCGTCGTGTCAGCCGATAACTGGCCAAGCGCGTATAAGTCTGTCGCACAATAGCTTGCCGAGTAAATCAGGAATACTTTTCCGCCGTTGACCAGAAACTCCGGCCCCTCATTGACGCCAAATCCCTGTTTCTCCCAGCTATAATCGGGCGACGAAACACGTACCCGGGTTCCGGTGGCAACCGTATAGGGATTTATCAATCGGGTCATGTAAATATACTGTGCGCCCCCCAAGTCATTGTCCCAGCCCGACCAGGCAAAATAGAGCTGGTTGTTCAGGTTGAGGAGCGTGCCGTCGATAGCCCATTTATTGTCGGGCAGGTTGAGTTGCCCCCGTTCTGCCCACGTACCTGTGGTTGGATCGGCCGATGTGTTTTCCAGCACAAACATCCGGTGATTTCGGTCAACGCCATCGTCGGCAGTGTAATAAATGTACCATTTACCATTCACACTGTGCAGTTCCGGGGCCCAGATATTCCGCGAGTTGGAACCCGTGGCGGGGGGCGTCCAGACAGTGACGGGTTGCACCGAACTGAGGCGGCTCATGGTGCGGGTTTTGTAGATACGGATGCTGTTGCCGGTGGTGTGCATCACGTAATAAAACCCATCGCGTTGCGCTACCCAGGGGTCGGGGCCAACGGGGAGTATCGGGTTTTTGAACTTCCCGACCGTATCGACTGCCACCACGGGCGGCGTCGGCGTTACGCTCCCGTTGTTGGTTGTTTTGCAGCTATATCCGCCAATAAAACAGAGCAGGATAAGCGTTGAGAAAAGCGCGTTTTTCATCGTTGAGGGCAAAAGATAGAAAATGCTATTGTATTGCTGACGCGTGGCCCTTCGACAGGCCCAGGGTGACAAGCCCACTCAAGTTTGTCACCCTGAGCCTGTCGAAGGGCCACGCGTCAGCAATACAATAGCAAAAATCTAGTAATTCGGGTTCTGCGTCAGGTTCGGATTTAAGTCCCGATCGAGTTGTGGAATGGGCAGCAGTTCGCTCTTACCCTTCACGAAGGTCGAGAAGGCCGGGTCGCGAACGGCCAGTTGCGGGCCGAGGTCGCCCCAACGCGCCAGATCATTCCAGCGGTGGCCTTCGCCCGATAGCTCAGTGAGGCGTTCGTGCTTTATCTGCGCCAGGAACTGCGCCTGCGAAAGGCCCGGTTTTGCCACCGATAAGGCTGGCAATCCCGCCCGCCGACGTACCTGATCAACATAGGCGTAGGCCTGCGTGGTTTTGCCCGTGGCATTCAGCGCCTCAGCGTACATCAGCAGCACATCAGCGTACCGGATATACCGCCAGTTGTTGGGCGATCGGTAGCCTTCTTCGTTTTTCCAGTGGTCATTCTGAAACTTGCGGAACCAGACACGCTTGTTGTTCGTCCCGTACCGCTGCGTAAACGTCTGCCCGTAGATCTGGGTAAAGTTGGGGCCACGCACATCGGTCGAATCAAACAGGTACGACGCTTCCAGACGGGGATCACGGGCGCCGGTGGTCGTTTTTTCGTTGAATTCGTAGATCGGCCAGCGGGTTGCTTCACCGTCTGACCAGCCGATGCCGCTTGGGCCAAAGAACTGCGCCAGCGAGGTGCCGTAGTTCTGGTTTGGTGTCTCGGTATCGTCATCCGTGTATTCGGCGGGGTTGATCTGAAATTGCCATTCAAAGACCGACTCTTTGTTGTTTTCCGTCGTAATCAGGAAGTTATCCCGGTAATTGGGCATCAGCGCATACACCGTTTTTCCTTCGCCGTCGGCCAGCCATTGCAGGGGCGTCAGGGCTTCGGTATACTTCTGCTGCTGCATCTGCGCTCTAGCCAGCAACGCATACGCAGCCCCTTTGGTAGCGCGACCTAAATCGGCTGATCCGTAGGTAGTTGGCAATACGGCAGCGGCTTCGGTCAGGTCTTTCTCAATCTGCGCCCACACCTGTGCACTGGTCGACGAGCTGGGTTTATCACCCACTACCGACGTCCGCAGAATCAGCGGCACATTGCCCCACAGCGTCACCAGGTGGTAATAATACATCGCCCGCAGAAACTTGGCTTCCCCAACATAGCGGCCTTTCAGCGTAGCGTCCATGGTGATAGTGGGTACGTTATCAATCACCTGATTAGCCCGGTTGATTCCGATGTAGTTGTCGTTCCAGACGGCGTAGGCATTGCCGTAATTGTAATCAGTCACCAGAAACTGATCCATGTTATTGACAATATCGACGGCTGGGCTCTGGCTCCGTCCTTCGTCTGACCGGATGATGTAGTAGAACGGCATCCAGCGCGAAATGCCGCCCCGGTGCATGGTGCTATAGACCGAATTGACCCCAGCCAGCGCTTCGTCGGGCGTTTTCCAGAACGACTGAGCCGTTATCTGGTTCGGGTTCACTATATCTAAGCTTCGATCGCAGCCCGCCAGCATCAGAGCGGCGGCTACGGTTAGCGATATGATGCTATTTTTCATGATGATTTGTTTACCTCACCCCCAGCTCCTCTCCGTCAGAGAGGGGCTGGGGGTGAGGTCTTTAATGTGTTAAAAATCGCAGTTGATACCAACCGACACCACGCGGGGCGATGGCCAGTGCCCATTATCAACACCCCGCTCCTGAATATTAGCGCCCGTCACGTCGGGATCGAGACCCGTGTATTTGGTGATGGTAAACAGGTTCTGGCCGCTCACATACACGCGGGCATTACGCACCTTGATGCGGTCGAGCAGCGTACGTGGCAGCGTGTACCCGATTTCTACGTTGCGCATCCGTACATACGAAGCATCTTCCAGCCAGCGGTCGGTATACGCGAAGTTGTTTGAGGCGATACCTACATCGCTGGTCTCAATGCCCAGACGAGGGTCGTTCGTGTTCGTATTGGTCGGTGACCAGGGGCTCACATTGCTGCGGAAGTTGGTCAACTGGTAGCTGTCCAGTGTACGGCGCACATCATTGTATACCGTATAGCCAAACACACCCGTTACTTGCACATTCAGGCTAAACTGACCGTACGATGCGTTGAACTGTGCACCGGCCTGTAGCTTGGGCCAGGGCGACGAGACGAAAACCCGGTCGTCGTTCTGCCGAATCTGTCCGTCGTTATTCGCGTCAACGTACCTGATATCGCCCGGCTTGGCGTTCGGTTGAATCAACTGACCAGTTGGCCCCTTGTAATTATTGATCTCTTCCTGGCTCTGGAAAATACCGGCCGTTTTCAGCACGTACCATTGTCCCACTGGCAAACCAACCTGCGAACGGGTGTTTCCACTCTGAATGTAGTTAATGTTCTGGCCCTGATTACCAACGTTTTCGACCGTGTTTTTGATCGTCGTAAAATTGCCCGACACATCCCACTTAAATGGATGCTCGTTGTTGCGATACGTGGCCGAAAACTCGACGCCCTGGTTACGAATCGACGCCGTATTGACAAATGGATTACCGCGCAGGTTACCCAGATAACCCGGTACGGCCAGGTTCAGAATGGCATTGTTCGACAGCGAGTTGTACACGTTGATTTCTGTCGTGATCCGGTTATTCAGGAAGCTCGCCGAAACGCCGTAGTTCTGCTGAATGCGTTCTTCCCAGCGCAGGTCAGGATTGGCCAGTTGAGCCTGATACGCACCTACGTTTGGGGTCTGATCGGCTCCGAAAATAGCTCTCGGGTTGTTGTTGATGAAGGCCGTGTATGGGAACGACCCCAGGTATGGAACCACAATGCCGAGTTTACCATACGACGCGTTCAGTTTCAGGTCGGAGATCCAGTCAACGTGGAAAAACTTCTCCTGACTGATGCGCCAGGCCGCCGCTACTGACGGAAAAAAGCCGGTGCGGTAGTTGGCCCCGAAGCGTGAATCCTGATCCACGCGGCCGGTGAACGTCAACAGGTAGCGATCGTTATAGGCGTAGTTGACCCGACCCAGATAGCCCAGAATCCGGTAGTCGTCGGGAGTGCTGCCTGCCGAGTTGGAAATACCCGTGGCGGCATTGATGGTTGTGAAATACTGGCCGCCCGCAAAGCCGAGGTCAGTTCGTGAGCCTGATGTAATGTCCCGCCGCGTTGTTTGCTGACTGATTCCCACCACGCCATTGATGCTGTGAGCACCAAACGCTTTGTTAAAATTCAGCGTGTGCTCAAAGAGCAAACTCAAATACCGCGACCGGTCTTCGCCCACTGAGCTGGGCACCGGCGAGGCACTGTATTGATACGTACCCAGTTGGCGCAGGTTCTGCGTGTAATCGAAGCTCACTTCCAAACCAGCATTGGCCCGGTAAGTGAGCCAGTCGGTCAGCTTCACGTCGAGATAGGCATTGCCCACCAGCTTGGCAAAGTTGCTCTTGTTGCTCACCAGGTTACGAACCGCCACCGGGTTGAACGCATACGAAACAGCGTCGGGGTTAGTGCCAATCCCGTACCCACCCGGATTGGCTGCGTTAACGTACCTGGGGTCCTGAACGGGAATCACCGGCAGCGCACTCGCCATATCGTAGATGGGGTTTCCCGCCGGGAAATTCTGGATGTTCGAGTTCGTCAGCAGCGCATTTTCGCCAAACGTAAATCGACCCGTCTGGCTCTTGGTATTGATGCGCAAACTAGCCCGGTCGAAGCCGCTGCCGATGACGTACCCCTGGTTGTTGAAATAACTTCCCGAGATCAGGTACGTTCCGGTTTTGGTGCCGCCCGACAGCGTCAGATTATAGTCCTGAAGGCTACCCGTTTGCAGTACCTGATCCTGCCAGTTGGTGTTGATGTTGGGGTTGAACGTACCCACGGCAACGCTGGAAGGCGGCGTTTGGCCGGCGTTCTGATACTGGGTACGTTGCAACGCGGCAAAACCCGCCGCGTCGGTCACGTTCCAGCGTTTGTAGACCTGCTGACCGCCGTATTTTCCCGAGAACGAGACGCGGATCGGACCTTCTTTACCCTGTTTTGTGGTAATAATCACCACCCCGTTAGCCGCCCGTGACCCGTAAATGGCCGCCGCCGACGCATCTTTCAACACCTGGATCGACTCAATGTCATCGTTGTTGATCGTTGGGTTGGCATCGGCGATCATGCCGTCGATGATGTAAAGCGGGTCGGTGTTCAGAAAGCTGGCCACCCCCCGAATCTGAATAGACGCCTGTTGCCCCGGTACACCCGAATTCCGCACGGTTACCCCCGGTGATAAACCCTGGATAGATTCGGCCAGCGAATTGGCCGTTACTTTATTTGCCTGCGTCGGACTGATCACATCGTTGGCACCCGTGAGGTCTTTCTTGCGAACTGACTGATAGCCAATCACAACCACTTCGTTCAGCGTCCGGTCGTCGGGCACCAGTTGTACGTTGATGACCGTCTGATCGCTGATGGCAACGTCCTGCGTTGTGTAGCCAACGCTACTGATGGTGAGCGTTGTGGCGTTGTCGCTGGCGTTGATGGTGAACTTACCGTCGGCATCGGTCGTGGCCCCGTTGTTGGTGCCTTTCTCAATGACGTTTGCACCGGGTAAGCCCTGATTAGTTTCGTCCGTTACCCGTCCCGTAATTCGTTTAACAACAGCCTCAACGGCCTGCGCCACCACGTCGGAACGGTCCGTGGCTGGGTTTGCTAAAGGGGTCGCCGATACAGGTTTATCGGCGGGTGCCGCCTGAATGACGAAGAGATTCTCCTTGATTTTTCGGAACCGTAATCCTTGCCCATTCAGTAGCTGGTTGAGGGCCTGCTCAAGTGTAGCACCCGAGGGATCGACCTGTGTCTGGCGGCCGTTCAGCAACTGGTCATCGTACGCAAAGTTGACATGGTATTTCTGTTCGATCTCCGACAGCGCTTTTTTCAACGGCCGGGCACGGTTCAAACGGCTGTCGTCGTTTTGTGCATCAGGGTGTAACGCGATTCCCCTGCTATTCGTATTGGCCCTCGTCATCAACTGGGCAGCGGCCAATTGGGGCAGGCTGTACAGGCTTAGGCCAACCAACACAGATAAGGTAACGTACCTATTCTTCATGGTTTTGGATGATTAGAAATAAAGCTCGATCAATTCTGTATACTAAACCGATCAAGAAACTCGATTGATACTAGACTGTGTGCACCTCCCCGATGTTGAGAGGGGCCTGATTACTTATTTTTTCGGAGGTAAACGATGTTACTGTCTCGCTCGATAGAGAGATCAAACGTGGCAGCCAGCGTTGTCAGCAGCGTTTCCACATCCTGACTCGACAGGTTACCCGTAAACTGCCGATCAGCCAGTGTTTCTTCGTCGAAGACCAGCGTAAGCCCGTATGCGTCGCTCAATTGTTGGGCAACGGCGCGTAGGGGCGTCTTATCGAAAATAAATTGCTTCTGCGTCCAGGCCGTCTGTATTTCCGGGGCGGTTTCTTTCAGGGCTACCTGCTCAATACCCGGTCGGGCGGTGGCCACCTGACCGGGATGTAGCTCCAGCACCCTGGCTTTGGTGTCGCCCGGCCGGATGAGTTCAACCTTGCCTTCTACCAGGGTCACATCGGTCTGTCCACGCCGCGAGTTCACGTTGAACTGCGTTCCCAATACCTGCACATCGAGGCCCGGCGTGTGGGTGATAAATTTCACCCGCTGCCCGGATACGGCCTTTTTGGTCACGACAAAAAACCCCTCCCCATCCAGCCATACCTCACGGGCCTGCCCATCTGCCCAATCGTCGCGGTAGGTTAAGGTTGAGTTGCCGTTGAGTTGTACCGTCGATCCATCGGGTAGAACGAGGGTGCGGGTTTCGCCAAAAGCAGTATGTTCTTCATGCTGGTGCTGCCGCTCACGAACGTACCAGCCCGTTGCCAACGTACCCAGCAAACCTGCCATGACAGCCGCTACTTTCCAACCATTCAGCCACCGCCGACGGGTGGCCCGACTTGCCAGGTCAATAACGGGCGTGGCCTGATCAGCGTGAGCCTGTTCCAGAATAGACCAGATGCGCTCGTAGCTGGCATCGGTCAGGTCGTCGTAGTTAGCGCGCAGGTGAAGCAGCAGTGAGGCCGCATCGTCGACCACCGATTGTTGTTCGGGATGGCGCAGCATGAACGTGTGCCAGAACGACATAGTCGCCTCGTCGGGCTGAAGCACCCACCGCCGAAACGACTCGTCGAGGACAAAGTCACGGATGGTAAACTGCGAATAGTCGGATGGTTGATCAGTAGGCATTCCCAAGGTTGGCATTCCGGTTATGTTCCGGGCGATTTCCTACAGAAGAAATCATGCCTCCTTTTTATCCCTCACGAATGCAAAAAAATATGAGATGAAGGAAATTAGTGGGTAATTGGAGATTGGATAAATGAGTAATTGCTCCGCTATTATACAACAACGTACCTGAGCGAAGCATTTACCCAATCCCCCAATTACTCAATTACCCATTTACATGAGCAGCAGCATCAGTACACTGTTGCCCACACGTTTTTGAAGGGCGGCAATGGCCTTGTAGATAATCTTGTAGGCCGACGACTGCTCGATATTCATGACACCGGCAATTTCTTCGTAGCTCAGGTTATCGAAGTATTTCAGAAACAGCGCCTCTTTTTGCCGGGGCGGCAGGGCATTCAACTCAACCAGCAAAGCAGCCGACTGCTCGGCCGAAATCTGCGAATCCAGCCAGGTTGGTTCGTAGTGAAATTCGACCTGAAAATCCAGCGCGTCGGGGTCGGGGTCGAAGCGCTGCTCGGCTTGCAGGCGGCGAACAATTTCGCGCCGGAGGGAGCGCATGAGGTAAAACTTGATTGAGTCGGTGCGGCCTAGGCGGTCGCGGGTTTCCAGGATGTTGAGGAACAGATCTTGCAGGCAATCTTCAGTGACCTGTCTGTTCTGGGCAATTTTATAGCCGTAGTTATAGAGCGTTTTGGCATAACGCTCATACATGTACGCGTAGGCGGCTCTGTTTCCAGTTAGAAAGTCGTCCCAAAGTGCAGCGTCGGAAGAATAGGTATACACGCTTAAGGGTACCATGTCAGTGTTGAGCAAATCTATACTCAAGATAACTCATTCCTCGTGGAAACAGACAAATTTCTCTATAAATAGGAATGAAAGAAGGTGTCGTTTACAACCTCACCGACACATTTTCCTGCACATGGGCGGGTGTTGCATCCAGGGTTTTCAAATACTCTTCGCGTTGTTTCAATTGCACTTTCAACGAAGCAATTTCGGCGGTAAGCCGTTGCCATTCAGCGTCCTGCGTAAAGTCGTAGGTAACGCGTTTTGTAATCTGCACGCTGGCCGTGCTGTAGTTGATGGTGTTGTTGCGCACGATCGGGTCATCAGTGGGTTCGTCGGTTTCCCCAAGCGACGTGGCCGAACTGGTCGGCATGGGCAGCGATGAGGCCGAAACCGGTTCGAGCGTCTGATCAGCGCCTTCCTGCCTGGGTGCCACAACCGGATGCTGGGTAATGGCCCGCAGCTCCTGCGCCTGGGCTACACTGTGGTTTTTAAGGCGGGCAATGATCGCTTTGATGTATACCTCGTACCGCTTCATTTCCACATACGTCTTTAGCAGATCGTAGTTTCCACTGTCGATAATCTGCTGAGCGTGATCGGTTGCCAGGCGCACAATGCCTGTTTTCGACATGGTTCGGTCAAGGGTGCCAATTGGTTTTATTAAGCCCATACGATGCTGTTTTGATCAAAAGTAAACCCTCTAAATTAAGTCTGGAAGGTAATACGGACAAGTTTGATTCTGCTTTATTGGCGTACTCACCTAACGATACTCGGCTGGATGCCGTTATAAACCTAACCGGCCCTGCGATAACTGACAGGGCTATTTTTTACTGATCTCACTCATACTTATGGCTAAAAACCCATCTACCCATTACATCCGCGATGCGGCCTTTATCATCGCCGGTATTCTCAGTGTAGGGCTCGGACTGAAAGGTTTTTTGTTGTCCAGCCAGTTTATCGACGGCGGCGTAACGGGCATTTCAATGCTGCTGGCATCCCAGACAGGTCTGCCTCTGGCGGCAGGAATCGTAGTCATTAACCTACCATTCATATGGTTGGGTTATAAGCAGATCGGTCGGGAATTTGCTATAAAAAGCACACTAGGCATTGCCGGTTTATCGGCCTGTCTTGTGCTCGTTCCCTACCCGGACATCACACCCGACCTGCTGCTGACCTCGCTCTTTGGCGGCTTTTTCATTGGCGCAGGCATTGGCCTGTCTATGCGTGGTGGAGCGGTTCTGGATGGTACCGAAGTGGCCGCGCTGGTCATCAGCCGTCAGGCTACGACCATGAAAGTGAGCGATGTCATCTTACTGTTGAATGTGGTCATTTTCGGGGCGGCCGCTTTCTTCCTGACCATTGAACTGGCGCTGTATTCCATGATCACATACTTCGCCGCTTCCAAGACCATCGACTTCATCGTTCATGGTATCGAGGAGTACACGGCTATTCTCATCGTTTCCGAAGAATACGACGTTATTCGTGAGCAGGTGTCAGCCGCAGGCTGGGGACTTACGGTGCTGAAAGGGGCTCAGGGCCACGGCAAACGCGGCGATCTGGCCCAGGATGTCGATGTGCTGTACGTTGTCGTTACCCGACTCGAAATCAGCAAATTACGCTCAACCATCCTGACGATTGATCCGAAGGCGTTTCTGATTCAATACCCCGTCGACGATGTATTGGGTGGTCAGATCAAGAGTCTGCCTTTGCATTAATAAAGAAAGTCGTACATGGCTGGTGCCGTGTACGACTTTACGCAATTACGCTACCGACAAATCTAGCTTACCTCCACAACCACTTCTGGCTTTTTAGGGACGGTGAGGATCAGCACGCTGTTTTCCTGCCTGGCAACAATACCCGTCGTATCAACGCGGTTGCTGAGGGGCAATGCCCGTTCGAACGATTTTAGTGGGTATTCCTGCAGGAGGAAGTTCGGGTCGTTGGCCGTATCGTGAGCGCGTGTTCCCTGAATGATCAGTTGGTCGTTGAGGACGCTGATTTTGATATCTGCCTTATCGAAGCTGACCGCGTAAACGATCACTTTGTAGTGGTCGCCGTGGTCTTCAACGTTCATAGGTACGTTGTGTTTTGGCCGACGCCAGCCTCCGAGAAAGGGACGAATGAATTGCGAAAAAGGAGAGCCATGCTGTTGATGGCGGTGTTGGTGATGATGCATGTTCTTGTTGTTTATTGGATTGGTTGTATACACGAATGAGGCGGTTGAACTGATCGGAATGGCCAATTTTACAGCACGAAATCTTCGCTCCGACGATCAAATGACTCGATTGGAATGGGACGTTGTGGTTTGTTTTGCTGAACGAAATCGGCGTATTCGGCATCACTCATGGTGCGAATCCGATCGGTGAATTCCATCCGGCGCGATTGCCAGGGGCTACCCCATCGAGTTGGGTAACCTGACCCACCGCCAAACGCCCGGCGGCGGATGAAACGAAGGGCTCCGCCAACGATGAGTGCGAATAAGGCCAGCCGTAAAAAGAAGAACGGGAAGGCTACTAAAGCCGCGCCAAACACAATGGCGGGTACTATAAAGCGAGGCATACGGTTCATTATCCTTGTTGAAAGCCGGGGTTGTAAACGGCTTCAAACAGGATGACGCATGAGTCGGGAAATTACTTTAACGAAAATGAAAAAAAGTTTGGTTATTTTTTTATAAGCTGATTATCAACCCTATAAGGTCTCGAAAGTACCTTATAGGGTTAGGCTCCTCCCCTCCGCCTCCGCCATTGCTCCCGGAAACGGGCCTTTTCTTCGTCGCTCATCTGTTGCCATTTGGCCTTCCAGGAAGGGCCGGCAAACCGGTTGTGACTATCGCCCCAACGGCCGCCCCGACCAGGCCAGTTGCCAAACAGAAGTCGGCTCAACAGCATCAAGCCAGCCGCCTGCCAGATCGTGACGGGACGTACCTGCACGACGCACACCAGTACGTGGTTCCAGAGCCACATCACAGCGGCAGACAGGATGGCCGCACTGAGCAACACAAAAAAGGGAATCCAGATGAAGCGGCGTTTAGGTCCGTAGCGCATGGTTGTCAGGAGTTCGACAGTTCGTCGTAGAGTGATTGGAGCCGCTTACGAAGATACTGCACCGCGTAGCGTTTCCGCGAAATTATAGTCTTCAGGTTTTCGCCCGTCAGGTCGGCAATGGCCTGCAATGTCTGATCTTCCAGTTCATTCTGAACAAACACGCTTCGTTGATTGTCAGGCAACTCAGCAAGCGCCTGCATCAGTTCGTCCCAGATCAGATCCCGAAAAGCCGGGTCATCCGCCGATTCGGGGTCGGCCAGCAACAGATCATCCAGTGAAAGATCGTCTTCATCATCGTTATCGCGGGTGGCATCCGTCAGTGTTACCTCGCGGGTACGTCGGTAACGGTCGGTAATCCGGTTGCGGGCCACTTCATAGAGCCATCCGCTGAGGCTACTGATCTGATCCAGATCAACCACGCGACTCAGTTGATACCAAACATCCTGTAGAATATCCTCGGCGTCTTCCTCTGTTCGCACCCGGTCGCGGATAAACCCAAACAATCGTCCCCCATACTGCTTCACAGCATCGAGTACAGTACGTTTGGGGGCTTCGCTAGACATGGGGGCGAAAGTATGTCGGACAGTTATCAATTAGCAGGGAACAATGATCAGTGGCTCTGCAAGGGGCCTTTCCGGGCTATACAATGCGCAAGCGGCGCTGATAACTGTTCCCTGATAACTGATAACTGTTTTATCTTTGTCCCCATGAGTTACCTACCTGTTAAGCAATTGCTTCAGACGGAACCTGGCCAGACCGTGACGGTGAAAGGCTGGGTACGTACCAAGCGCGAGAGCAAAAATGCCGTATTCGTGGCCATCAACGACGGCTCGACGATCCACACCATTCAGGCCGTGGCCGAAGCCGGTTTCCTGCCCGACGACACCCTGCGCCTCATCACTACCGGTGCCTGCGTGGCCATTACGGGCGAGCTAGTTCCTTCACAAGGCGTGGGCCAGGCCGTAGAGGTGAAGATTGCCGATGTGCACATCTACGGCCCCGCCGATCCGGAGAAATATCCGCTTCAGCCCAAGCGGCATTCGCTTGAGTTTCTGCGCGAGATTGCTCACCTGCGCCCCCGCACCAACACGTTCAGCGCTATTTTGCGGCTTCGCCACGCGCTGGCGTTTGCAGTGCATAAATATTACAACGACAACGGGTTCTACTACCTGAATACGCCCATCATCACGGCCTCTGACGCCGAAGGGGCCGGTGAAATGTTTCGCGTATCGACGCTCGACCCGATCAATCCACCAAAGACGGAAGACGGTAAGGTCGATTACAGCCAGGATTTCTTTGGCCGCGAAACTAACCTGACCGTATCAGGGCAACTGGAAGGCGAGTTGGGGGCGCTGGCACTGGGCAAGATTTATACGTTCGGGCCAACCTTCCGCGCCGAAAACTCGAACACCACCCGCCACCTGGCCGAGTTCTGGATGATCGAGCCCGAGATGGCGTTCTTCGAGCTGGAAGACAACATGAATCTGGCCGAAGACTTCGTTAAAACGGTGATTCGGTACGCGCTCGACAATTGCGCCGACGACCTGGCTTTCCTGGAGAACCGCCTGAAAGAGGAGGAAAAGACGAAAAAGAAAGAAGACCAAAGCGACATGACGCTGACCGAAAAGCTCCGGTTCGTGGTCGATAATGATTTCGAGCGGCTGACCTACACCGACGCCGTAGAGATTCTGCGCAACTCGAAACCAGCTAAAAAAGGGCAGTTCCAGTATGAAGTAAGCTGGGGTATCGACCTGCAATCGGAACACGAGCGGTACCTGGTTGAAAAGCATTTCAGAAAACCAGTCATTCTCACCAACTACCCCCGTGCCATCAAGTCGTTCTACATGAAGCAGGACAATGAACCGGCTACCAACGAGCGGGGCGACGTGTTCGGCCCTACCGTTCGGGCCATGGATGTGCTGTTTCCTGGTATCGGCGAAATCATCGGCGGCTCGCAGCGGGAGGATAATCTGGAAAAGTTGACCACGCGTATGGCCGAAGTGGGTATCGAAGAGGAAGCCATCTGGTGGTATCTCGACACGCGCCGGTTTGGCTCAGCTCCTCACTCAGGTTTCGGCCTGGGTTTCGAGCGTCTGGTCCTGTTCGTGAGCGGCATGAGCAATATCCGCGACGTAATTCCCTTCCCCCGCGCCCCAAAGTCAGCCGAGTTTTAGAGATGATTCCCATGTAGGGGCGGGCCCTCGCCGAATCGGTCGTGGCCGCCCGCCTCGCGTAAGCAATACACCTACAAATCAACTTCCCGAAAGCCGCCCGGTTAATAAGCCGGACGGCTTTTTTTGAACATTGCCCCGCCGACATGGTTTTTCCTACAAGTGTTTAAACCATTCAATCAGCGTTAGTCATGATTAAGAACGAAGAGATTGTTGACGACCTCAACGAATTAGTAAAAATTAATAACGACCGGATTCAGGGCTACATGAAAGCCGTGGAAGACACGGAAGACACCCAGTTAGATCACCTTTTCAACGAGATGATTGTGCAGAGCCAGAACTTCCGTAGCCAACTGGCCGACCATATTGTACGCATTGACGGTTCGGCTGTTACTGAGGCCACGTCGACCGATGTGAGCAGCAAAATTCACCGCGCCTGGATCGATATTAAATCAGCACTTACAGGTAAAGACCGCGATACCGTATTAAGCTCAGTGACGTTTGGCGAAGACGCGGCCGTGGAAGCTTACGCGGAAGCGGTTGAGAAAGATCATCTGCCTGCGTATATCAAAGAAGACCTGACCAAGCAGTTGTCGGAGTTGAAGGCATCACGTGAGAAAATGGAAAGCCTGAAGTCGAAATAGATTCAGTGAATTCTCTACAAACAAGAAAAGGAGACGTTTTAAACGTCTCCTTTTCTTGTTTATGCCTTATCGAGCATCTTACCTTGACTTATTGTGGCAAGGGCATATCCTGAAGGTCTTCCTCCGTCAGCTTAATCGTAGCTGCTTTCGTATTTTCTTCCAGGTGTTTCACCGACGACGTACCTGGAATCAGTAACATCATTGGCGAAGCAGCCAATAACCAGGCTAGTGCAATTTGGTATTCACTGACACCGTGACGCGCAGCCACACGATGAACGGCTTCTTCATCTTTCAGATTACCGCCGCCCAACGGATACCACGGAATGAAGGCGATGTTTTGCTCTTCGCAGAATTTTAGCGTCGGGTTCCACTTTTGCTGGCCGAAGCTGTACATGTTCTGCACCGACACTACCTCGAAATACTGCTGCGCCTCTTTAATCTGCTCCACGTCGACTTCTGACAGGCCAATGTGTTTGATCTTGCCCTGTTGCTGCGCTTCTCTCAAAAAGCCCAGGTATTCTTCAGAGGGCACTTTATCGTCGAAACGGTGTAGCTGATACAGGTCGATCTGCTCTACTTTCAGGCGTTTCAGACTTCCGTTCAACGCCTCTTCCAGATGCTTCCGGCTGCCGTCGACTGGCCACTGATTCGGACCGGTGCGGAGCAAAGCGCCTTTCGTGGCCACGACAAGGCCTTCGGCGTAGGGATGCAGGGCTTCGGCAATTAACTCTTCCGACACAAATGGACCGTAGCTATCGGCGGTGTCGATAAAATTAATGCCCAGGTCGAGGCACCGTTTCAAGACACGCAGGGCTTCATCGCGGTCTTTGGGTGGCCCCCAGATGCCTTCGCCAGTGATTCGCATGGCACCGTAGCCCATTCGGTTTACGGTTAAATCGCCGCCGAGCGTGATGGTTCCAGAGGCTGTGGCGGGTTGTTCAGTTGTTGCGGACTGCATGGGTGTTGGTTGTTGACTTTATAAGGCCCGTACTCAGGCCTTCTTTACTTTACTAGTCAATACCAACAACTGTTTTCAACAATCGGTTTTTTCTTTCACGAAGTTCACTCCTAATGGCACCATGAACGTTTATCTTACCGTTTCTCGATGCCTTCCAGCACGCGGCGGATGACGTTGGCGCGGGCCATGAAATCGAGCGAGCCAGGTACGTTCCGTTCGTCGATCACGGCTTTGAAGCGTTGCAGGAAGTCGATGTAATCGGCCAGAGCCTGCGAGACGTTATCTCGGTTTTTATCAAAACGGGCGAGTCAAAGTGGTTGAGCAGGTTGTTACAAAAATATAGCTAAGACAAAGTCTCCCCACCTGAAAATTTAGTCTTGTAAAGCGAAGTAATTCTGAGTTAACTAGCCTTACCAATCAGGTTGATAAAATCAGCAAATGAGATAATTTGAGTCTGCTGCCATTGTTCGAGTACCAGTAGGTCACGATCACCAGTTATCAGATAATCAAGTGGCACGGTTTCAGCGAGTGCTAGTAAATAGTTATCCTTAGCATCGCGTGATCCGCTAACGACACGCGTCAGATAGTGATTTTTGTTACACGGGCAATGAGGTCCAGTGTTTCCTGTACCCGCTCCGGCTTTATATACTTCCGTAATTTCGGCCGTTTTATGACTGTGATATACTCAGTCAGGATTTCGGGGCAACCATGAATATTGAGGACATCCGAATAAGCTTCATCGAGTACTATATGGCTCAATATGCCCAAGTGCTTACCAATAGTGAAACTAATCCAGATATTAGCATCAAAGGCTACGTTCATGCCCGTTTCTTACGCTTACGTACCGCCAATACCTCATGCATAATGTCATCGTCGGTTAGCGGTACATCTGCAGGCGCATTTTGAACGTAGCGGCTTACCTGCTTTTCCAGCGTTTCAACTTCTACGAAATCGAATAGCTGGAGCATTTGCAAAAACGCTTCTTTTTTGACGGGGTCTATGCGAAGCATAACGCGATCGGCAGGCCGGTTAGGAGTAGGTTGCATAATCTATTAGGTTGATTCCTTTTCTTCTTGATTACTCGCAAAAAACAATAATCTATTTCTCCCGGTTCTACCGCTTCTCGATACCTTCCAGCACGCGGCGGATGACGTTGGCGCGGGCCATGAAATCGAGCGAGCCAGGTACGTTCCGTTCGTCGATCACGGCTTTGAAGCGTTGCAGGAAGTCGATGTAGTCGGCCAGCGCCTGCGAGACGTTGTCGCGGTTTTGATCAAAAATCGGTGCCCACATTTGAGGTGAGCTTTTGGCCAGCCGGACGGTACTGCTAAAACCTGTGCTTGCCATATCAAAAATCGCCTGCTCGTCTTTCTCTTTTTCCAGTACCGTCAGTCCTAGGGCAAACGCGCTGATATGACTAAGGTGCGATACATAGGCCAGATGCAGGTCATGCTCTTGTGGAGTCATGTAGAACAGTTTCATACCGATATCGCTGAACATGGCTTCTACCAGGCTCAGGCTATCGGACTGGCTTTTCTCCCGGTCGCAGATGATCAGGTTTTTACCCGGTAATAATTCCCGAAAAGCCGCACCAGGGCCTGAGTTCTCCGTGCCCGCCATTGGGTGTGCTGCTACAAACTGGGTACGTTTCGGATGCAGATCAGCCAACGCACAGATTCCCTCCTTGGTTGATCCCAAGTCCAGCACAGTACCGTTGGCGGGCAGTTGATCGAGAACGGCTGGCAGTAGGTTCAGGATGGTATTTACAGGTGTGGCCAGTACAACCAACGTGCTTTGGGCAACGGCTTCGTCCAGCAGCATCATCTCATCGACAATGCCTTTCGCCAGGGCTAGTTGGCCATGTACGGCTGAGGCGTCGACGCCGATGAAGCGTGCTTTGGGGTATTTATCGCGAACAGCTAAGGCAAATGAGCCACCAAGCAAGCCAACACCAACGATTGTAATTGTCATAAGAGTAATCGGTTTACAGCCTGCTCAATCCGTTCTTTCGGCATACAGAGCGATACCCGGATGTAGCGGTTTCCTTTAGGACCGAAGATCAGGCCTGGGGCAATGAAAATGTGTTTATTGTATAGCAGATCATCGACCAGAGCCTCGGCTGATGGAATACTGTCAGGCAGTTTAGCCCACAGGAACATACCTTCCTGGTCACGGGCATACGTGCACCCCAGCGTATCCAGAAACGAATAAGCGGCTTCCAGGCGGCCCTGATACACGGCGTTGCGTTCGGCATGCCATTCGTCAGAGTTTTGTAAAGCCGTTGCCGCCGCTTGTTGTAGCGCCAGAAACATGCCCGAATCGACGTTACTTTTGATGGTCAGTACTGCATCAATATACGGTTTCGCGCCAGCCAGCCAGCCAACACGCCAGCCAGCCATATTGTGCGACTTGCTCATCGAATTCAACTCGACGGCCACCTCTTTAGCTCCGTCTATGGAAAGCAGGCTAATCGGCGCTTTTTTGTTTAGCACCAGGCTATAAGGATTATCATGACACAACAGCACCTTGTGGTCCTGCGCAAACCGGACGGCTTCCTCGAAAAGGCGCTGCGTAGCGGGTGCGCCCGTAGGCATATGCGGGTAGTTCAGCCAGATGATCCGGGTACGTTCCGTTAGCTGGTCGGCCATCTGCTGCCAGTCCGGTTGCCAGCCTTGATGCTCTAGCAAGGTGTATTCAACCACGTTTGCGCCCACCATCTGACTTACAGCCCGATACGCCGGATACCCTAGCTCGGGCACCATCACCTCATCGCCTTCATTCAAAAACGTCAACGAAAGGTGCGTGATCGCTTCTTTTGAGCCAATCATCGGCAACAATTCGGCTTCCGGATCCAGCGTAACGCCGTAGGTATGGGCATAATAATCGGCTATTCCCTGACGGAGCGCGGGAATACCTTTGTACGATTGATAGCCATGTGCGGTCGGGAGCCGGGCTGTTTCTGAAAGCGTCGCTACGGTTGCTTCAGACGGCATCATATCGGGATTGCCAATACCGATATTGATCACATCGTGACCTGCCGCCTGTAACTTGCGTACTTCGGCGAGTTTGATGGAGAAATAATATTCCTGTGCCTGATTGGCGCGGTGGGCAAGGGGGATAATCACTAAGTAAGCTGGGTACGTGAATGAATAAACCGATCAGAAAAGTGATGAAGAAGGTAGTTATGTTGCTGACATTGAGCTTTTAGCGAGGCCCTCTCAGGTACGTTTGCCTGAACATATTACCCACAAAAATACAAAAGCCGCCCCAGACCGGGGCGGCTTTTGCCTGTAATGCAGTCAATCGTTAGTTCATAAACTTCAGTCGAAGGTCATTCAACTGGGTTCGAAGCGACGCGTCGATTTGCTGGTCGCCTACACGCAGGACATACCCGCCGATGAGTTTAGCGTCCTGCTTTTCGTCGAGTTCAACACTTTTGCCGCCTGTCAGAGTCTGCACTTTCGCCTTTAGCTGTTTGCGCAGTTCTTCGGTCAGTGGCACGGTTGTGATCACCGTAGCCCGTTCAACACCTTTCAGTTTATCGAACTGGGTACAGAAAGCGACGGCAATATCTTCCAGGATATTATCGCGGCCTTTCTGGGCGACGATATGAAAGAACGACATCGTCATCGGGTTCAGCTTGCTACCAAATACCGCGTTGATGATATTCCATTTTTTCGCGTTACGCACAATCGGGTTCTTGAGCAGCACCCCTAAAGCGCGGTTCTCGGAAATTGTACGCTGGAAATAGAGCATGTCGCCATACATCTCTTCCACAATGCCTTTTTCCTGGGCCAAGTCAATGAGTGACTTGGCGTACCGGGCAGCAACCGTTGAAATAGCCATCGTTTACTACCGTTTAGTTTAACCGTGATGAAGACACTAGGTCCTGTACCAGTTTCTCCTGAGACGCCTTGTCTGTCAGTTCGCGACGCAGTACTTTCTCAGCCACTTCAATCGACAGGTTAACCACGTCTTTCTTCATCGAAGCCACCAGTGCCTGACGTTCGTTTTGCATGGCGTCACGAGCCTGTTCCAGCATACGCTGCCCTTCAGCGGCGGCTTTATCGCGGGCGTCGGCAACCATCTTGTCGGCAGTTTCCTTGGCACCACGTAGAATCGTGTCGCGCTCGATCCGGGCCTGAGCCAGAATCTGCTCGTTTTCCGATTTCAGTTTGGCCATCTCTCCGCGCGTTTTTTCGGCGAGGTCAAGGGCACCCTGAATGCTGTTTTCGCGCTCTTTCAGGCTATCGGTAATTGGTCCCCAGGCAAATTTGCGGAGAAGAAAAAACAGTAAACCAAAAATGACTACTTGCCAAACTAACAGGCCAATGTCGGGGGTAAGCAGGTTCATAGTAAATTATAAATTAGCGTAATGAGTCAAGAAATAATAGGCTCTCTTTTGTTTTGATAGTAGCCTGCCAACGGCAACCCCAATTGGCAGGCTAGCTAAAAATTCGGTGTATCCCGTGCGTCGTCGCCTAATGCTCAGACAGGACACGTACTGATAACCAAGCGATTAAGCCAGGGCAACCAGCAGACAGATAACGGCAGCGAACAGAGCCACGGCCTCGATCAGGGCGGCAATGATCAGCATGGCGGTCTGGATACGACCGGCAGCTTCTGGCTGGCGGGCAATGCCCTCCATCGCGCTACCACCGATACGACCAATACCAAGACCAGCACCAATAGCGGCCAGACCAGCACCAATAGCGGCACCCATAATGGCTACACTACCAGTTGCTTCCAATAAGATTGACAGCATGAAAGCTAACATCTTCAAACAGATTTATATGTGAAAAAGAAACAAAAGAAAGCAAATTAAAAACTACCCTATCTCGTCGCCGGGACCTTCGTAACCGATGCCATGATCGGCTTCGTGATGATCTTCAATGGCGCTGCCGATATACATCGACGTGAGGAGGGTAAAGATGAATGCTTGCAGGAAAGCCACCAGCAATTCGATCAGGTTCATGAAAAGCGTAAAGGGAACAACGATCAAGCTGACACCATACCCCGTACCGGCACTTGCCTGACCAGCGATGAAGATCAGCGAAAGCAGGGCCAGAATGATAATGTGACCGGCGGTGATGTTAGCAAATAACCGGATCATCAACGATAATGGCTTCATGAATAAACCAACAATCTCGACCGGAATCATGATCGGCAACAGGGCCACAGGCACACCCGTAGGTTTTACCAGGTGCATCCAGTAGTGCTTGTTTCCGCTGAAATTGGTAACGAAGAAGGTAATAAGGGCCAACACCATTGTAACGGCAATGTTTCCGGTCAGGTTGGCGGCACCTGGCAACAAACCAAGCAGATTGTTTACCAGGATGAAGAAGAACAACGTAAGCAGATAAGGCAAGTACTTCTCGTACTTTGGACCCAGGTTCGGCTTCGCGATCTCGTCACGAACAAACATTACAATCGGCTCCAAAAGCGACTGAAGGCCTTTGGGTGCCTTTCCTTTGTTGACGGTATAACTTTTGGCGATTGATGTAAAAACGAAAAGCAGGATGATCGCACTGAGCAGCAGCGACGCTACGTTCTTTGAGATCGAGAAGTCACGCACGTGTACGTCTTCCAGCGGCTTACCGGCTTCATCGACCCGCTCAACGTGGCCATGTTCCAGCTTATACCCGTTGTATACTTCACCGTGAGCCAGACGTGATGATGAAAAAACCTCAACGCCCCGATCGGCTGAATATAAAATAACGGGTAGTGGTAATGTGAGTCCGTGGGCGAACTCCCAGCCTTTATCGTCGCTGATGTGGTGAGTGATCATATCACCAACCTTAAATCCTTTTTTCTCTTCAGCGTGGGTTTCATGGCCACCCTCGGCGGCGTGATCCTGCGCAAATGCACCCGCTACGGTGCTGAACAAAAGGGCAAAAGCGAGCAAAAATCTCTTAATTGACGAACTCATCATATGAAATAAGTAAGCGTTTCTACGAATCGCGCCGCAATTTACGCGTAAGGCCGTAGATTTCAAAACTGGTGTAAACTAAATACAATCCAAGAAAGCTCAGAACGAAGATTTTACGGCCAGGTACGTTGTTGTAGAGCATAACGCCCATAAAGGCCAGGCTTAAAATTAGTTTGGCGGTAGTAAATGCCAGGAAGAAAGTGGTGAATTGCGCTGATTTTGGGTCTTTTACGAAACTCATCAGCCGGTGGAGTAACACCGACAGCATGGTATAGAAGAGCAGCAAATAGGGCCAATACGGATGCAGCCAGTTTGGTTTGTAGAATCGGTCAGCTACAAAAAATACAATTCCTAAGAAAGCCGTTAACAGTAAAGAATCACGCATTTGCTGTATATTTTCTTTTCGATACCATTAACCTGGTTTTAATATGCATACGACCTATAATACCAAATAAAATATGGCTGATCTGGCTAACACTAGCAAACTATTTGCCTTAGTTTTTAGGCAGTTGTTTGATAAAAAGGTAGAGCGACGCGAAAATGGCGAACAATGATAGCCCGATTGTCCAGCCGGGCGTTTTGTTACCCTGCCATTGATCGAGTTTCATACCGGCATAAACCCCTACGCCGATGGTGCCCAGCATTTGTATACCAATGCCACTGTATTGCGCGAAAGCCGACGGGCGACGGTCATCGCTGTTACCCTGAGATGGCTTGTTTGGGTTTTCTGGTGGATTCATCGTTGGAAAATAGCTAATTTCGTCCTTCTGGCACAGGATTCGATACGTTGACTGGCAGTAGGCTCGTTTTATTTATAAACTGATCTACCCTTATTTTATCGCTTCCACGAAGGTACGTCCCGAAAATGGGCAAACGACAACTTCTTTACCTTGTATGCACCATTCCCGACCTACTTATATCGCTTCATTAGGCCTAATTGCCGGGCTGGCGGGTGCATTCTGGTCTTGTTCGCAGCATAGTAACGGCTCTGTTAGTAAAGGCTATCATAACCTGACGGCTCACTTTAACGCGTACGTCATGGCCCGTGATGACATCGACGAAGTGGAGCGGTATCTGTTTAAGAACAGGCAGGAAAACTATAACGAAACGTTGCCCATCCTGCTGCCACTTGATTCCAACGCGACCCAGCCGGTTCGACCGCAGCTCGACGATGCCATCAAGAAAGCGTCGTTGGTAGCCGAGCGGCATCAGAACAGCAAGTGGGTGGATAATGCGTATGTACTCATCGGCAAAACCCGCCTGTATCGGCAGGATCTACCGAATGCCATTGAGGTGTTTAAGTATGTCAATACGAAAGGAACCGACGAAGACGACAAGCACGAAGCCCTGATTCTGCTGATGCGGGCCTACACCGAATCGGGCGATTTCCCGAACGGCCTGACTGTTGCCGAATACCTGCGGGCACAACCGCTGAACAAAGAAAATACCCGCGACTTTTACCTCACAAAGGCCTATCTACATCAGCGCAAAGGCGAGGCGCTGGTCGCCGCGGGTATTCTCGACGCGACATTCCCGTTCCTGAAAAAGTCGGAAGCTACGGCCCGGCTTCACCTGATTGCCGGCCAGTTGTACGAGTCGGCAGGAAAGGCAGCGCAGGCGAATGAGCATTTTCAGCAGGTGTTACGTACCCGACCTAATTACGATCAGGAATTCTTCGCGAACATCTACCTGATGCAGGCCGACGGCAACGATCCAAAACAACTGGCTCGTAATGCCGAGCGGTTTGAGGAAATGTTGAACGACCGAAAAAATTCGGACCTGAAAGACAAGATTTATTTTACGATGGGCAAGGCCGACGCCCGTCGCGGTAACTACGATCGGGCGTTGGTCAACTTCAATAAGGCCATTCAGACGGGGATCAGTAATACGGCACAGGTTCCGCTGACCTATGCCGAAATGGGAAATCTGTATTTCGAGAAGAAGCGCAACTATGGCAAAGCGCAGGCGTATTACGACAGTTCGCTGGCCTTGCTGCCGCAGAATCACGCCATGTATACTACGCTGGCCAACCGGAAGAAATCGCTCGATGAGTTTGTGAATAACCAGACCACGATCGACCGGGAAGATAGCCTGCAACGAATGGCGCAAATGAACCCCGCCGCGCTGGATCAGTTGCTGGATAAACTGATTGACCAGCGCGAAAAAGAAGACGCCGCCCAGGCCGAACTGGCAAAACAGGTGACAGGACGTACCAACCTGTCGGGTGCGCAGGCGACCAATTCTGATCTGGCTCCCAACGACCGCTGGGTATTGTATAACCCGGTTCAGATGGCACAGGGAAAACAGGAATTTATGCAAGTCTGGGGAAACCGTCCACTCGCCGATGACTGGCGCAGGCAGAACAAAGATGCCTCGCAGGCTATTGCCAGTGAGACGAGTGCGCTCAACGGCAACAACCCCGCCAATGCCACCAATCCGGCTACGCCGCTGGCGGCAGCAGGGGCAGGAACACGCCCGCCCGTGGTGAATACGCTGAACCAGCGAAAAGCAAAGAAAGACGATCTATATCGACAAATTCCGTTTTCGGCGGATGCCCTGCAAAAGTCGAACGATCTGCTCGAATCGGCTCTTTATCGGCAGGGCAAGCTGTACAAATTCCAGCTAGACCAGCCGCTGCTGGCTATGGCCACCCTTGACCGGTTGCTGGTTCGTTACCCCAATTCAAGCTATCGGCCGGAAGCGTATTACCTGATGCATCTGGCGGCCGAACAGGCGGGCAAGCCTTCGCCGTGGCGCGACAAATTACTGACTGAATTTCCGACCTCATCGTATGCTAGACTGCTGAGTGCGGCCAGTAATTCGGCCCTGGCCAACGGCACCGAAACGGGCAAAGGTGGTGTGAATGAGATTGCGGCCAATCAAACCTACGCCAAGCTATACGAGTTGTACCAGTCTGGCAACAGCACCGAAACGCTGGCTCGCGTAGAAGCTGCGCTGGGTACGTTCGGCGGCTCAAAAATTGCCGACAAGATGGCGCTGCTACGAATTATCCTGATTGGCCGGGTTCAGGGCGTCGATGCGTATCGGCAGGCCCTGGGCGAATTCGTTCGCGATTATCCGCTGAGTCCATTACTTTCACATATAAAAGAACGCCAGGCCGCTGCCGAGCAGCTTACGGCGAAAAGGAAATAAAGGTAAAGTTCAACGGCCAGGGTTCAATGTCCAATGGCAGTACCAACCTGTAGCTTAACGCTGGCACCTATACGTTGAAACTTGAACTTTTAGACATTGAACTCAGTAACCACCCATGATTGAATTTGCTTCCGGGCAGTATCGCACGACCATTACCCGAATCTGGAAATACGTTTTGATTCTGCTGGCTGCCATTGTGCTGTACGTACTGGCCGTCTCGGTGAATTTTCTGTGGCTTTTTGGCGGTATGCCCGATCTGAAAGCACTTGAGAATCCGAAGAGCCAGGAGGCATCGACTATTTTCTTCAGCGACGGGCCGCAAATGGGCAAATTTTATCTGGAAAACCGGACGCCTATCGATATTACGCAGGTGTCGCCCAATGTGATATCGGCCTTGCTGGCTACCGAAGATGCCCGTTTTATGAAGCATTCGGGCATCGACTTCCGATCGATCGCCAGGGCTATTACCGGTATTCTTACGTTTCAGAATACGGCCAGTACGGGAGGTGGCAGTACGCTGACGCAGCAAACGGCCAAGAACCTGTTCAATACCAGAGAGGAAAAATACGAAGGCATTCTGGGCGATCTTCCGGTTATCCGGCTGGTGATTGCCAAAACAAAAGAATGGATTCTGGCCGTGCGTCTTGAGCGCAATTACACCAAGCAGGAAATTATCATGATGTACCTGAACACGGTGTCGTTCGGTAACAATACGTATGGTATAAAAACGGCGGCCAAAACCTACTTCAACCGGGAACCCTGGCAGCTATCCGTCGAAGAAAGCGCGACCCTCGTCGGCATGTTGAAAAACCCGTCGCTATTTGACCCGCGTGTGTTTGAAGACCGTGCGCGCGAGCGGCGGAACGTAGTGTTAAGTCAGATGAAAAAGTACAAGTTTCTGACCACCGACCAGTATGTGTCGTACAAGATCAAGCCACTGAAACTCGACTTCAACATCGAAAATCAGAACACGAACAAAGCCCCGTATTACTGCGCCACGATCCGGGACTTCCTGAAAAGCTGGATCAAACAGTATAATCAGGAGAACGGCAAAGACCTGAACCTGTACACGAGCGGCCTGAAAATTTACTCAACGCTGGATTCGCGGATGCAACAGGCCGCCGAAGAAGCGGTGATGGCCAACATGCGCGATCAACAGGGAAAGTTCTACCAGCAATGGCGGGGGCGTAATCCGTGGGTGTTCAAGAACGCAGCCAATCAATGGCAGGAAATGCCCAATTTTATTGATACCGCGATAAAAAAGACCAGCCGGTACAGGTTGCTTAAGGAAGTTTACGGTGACGATAAAGCCAAAATATGGAGCGAACTGAATAAGCCCGTGAAGATGAAAGTCTTCACCTACGCGAACCGGCGCATGGAGAAAGACACGGTGATGAGCCCGATCGACTCCCTGAAGTACTACAAACGCCTGCTCCATACCGGCTTCGTTTCGATGGATCCCACGACTGGGTACGTTCGGGCGTGGGTTGGCGGCATAAATTTCAGGCACATGAAGTTTGATCACGTGGCGCAGGGAAAACGCCAGCCGGGTTCGACCTTCAAGCCGTTTGTGTACCTGACTGCCCTGAACAACAACTACTTCACCACCTGCGACCGCATCACCGACAGCCCGGTGACTTTTGCTGCTTACGAAGACGGCAACGGCCCGCGCTCCTGGACGCCCAAAAACTCGACCGGACGGTACAGCGGGCGTGCTTTATCATTGCGGGAGGCGATTGGTGCGTCGGTCAACAGCGTGTCGGCACGACTGATCAAAAAATCAGGTGCGGCGGCAGTTAAAAAGACGGCGGCTGATCTGGGCATCGACACGACCGGTTTCCTGGAAAACCCCACCCTTTGTCTGGGTACAGCCGACGTGTCGGTGATGGACATGGTGGCTGCTTACTGCACCTTTGCCAACAGTGGTCACCGCGTTGAACCGATCACGGTATACCGGATTACCGACAAGAATGATAATGTGCTGCACAATTTCACGCTGAATGCCGTGCAGGTGATCAGCGCCCAGAAAGCCTATGACATGCTTTATCTGATGCGGGGAGCCACCGAAGACCCCGGCGGAACGGCCGCCCGGCTGGGTGGACAGTATAAGTTGCTGGAAAACGGCAACCAGATTGCGGCCAAAACAGGAACGACATCGAGCTTCTCCGATGGCTGGTTCATGGGCATTACACAGAATCTGGTATCGGGGCTTTGGGTAGGCGGCGATGAGCGGTCGATCCACTTCAAAGATATTGCCTTTGGGCAGGGTGCACGCCTGGCCATGCCTGCCTGGGCTTTATTTATGCAAAAAGTGTACGCCGACAAATCGCTGACCAAGTACAAACCGGGTCCATTTTTAAAACCAAACGGCTACAAAGTCGATTGTGGCGGCTATTATATCGACTCGGCCCAGCGTTACATTCCGCCGCAGATTGCCCCAACCGAGGAAGAAGAAATTCTGAACTGACCCAGGTACGTTACGGGTTAAACGGGCAACCTTTAGCCAGGTACGTTCGTTACTTTATCATGCCAGAATTTGATTATAAAAAGGAATTGGCCAGGGTGCCTCATGAGCCCGGCGTGTATCGGTATTTCGATGCGACGGGCGAGGTTATCTATGTTGGCAAAGCGAAGGATCTGAAGAATCGCGTCAGCAGCTATTTCGTCAAATCGAATCAGCATGACCGAAAAACGCAGCGGCTGGTCAGTCAGATCAGGAAGATCGAATTCACTATTGTTCATACCGAATTCGATGCACTTCTGCTTGAGAACCAGTTAATTAAACGATACCAGCCGCGCTACAATATCCTACTGCGCGATGACAAGACGTACCCATTTATCTGCGTCACGAACGAGCATTTCCCCCGCGTAGTGACCACCCGCCGCATCGAGCGGGGGCAGGGTACGTACTATGGTCCGTTTGCCAACCTGAAGCCGATGTACACGGTGCTGGAAATGTTCAGCCAGTTATTCACCCTACGTACCTGCAACTACAATCTGGCCCCCGAAAACATCGAAGCGGGTAAGTATAAAGTGTGTCTCGAATACCACATTGGCAACTGCAAAGGTCCCTGCGAAGGCAAACAGGCAGAAGCCGATTATGATGCCGATATCGAGCAGATACACGCCATTCTGAAAGGACAGCTTAAACCAGCCCAGGAGTATTTCAGGAACCGCATGGTCGAGTCGGCGGGGACAATGGCCTTTGAGCAGGCACAGAAATACAAGGATAAGCTTGATGTGTTGCAACGCTTCCAGAGCAAATCAACGGTCGTGAATCCGAAAATTGCGGATGCCGATGTGTTCACAATTGCATCCGACGAGGTGTCGGCCTACGTCAACTTTATGAAGGTGGTAAACGGCACCATCATCCAAACGCATACGGTCGAGATTAAGAAGAAACTGGAAGAAACCGACGCTGACTTACTAACGATGATGATCGTCGAATTCCGGGATCAGTACGGTAGTCAGGCGAAGGAGATTATCACCAATATTCCGCTGGAAACTGATTTGAAAGCCGAAATAACGGTGCCGCAGATTGGCGATAAACGCAAGCTGATGGACATGTCGCTGAAAAACGTGCTCTACTTCCGGCGCGAGCGTCAGGATAGGGCTGCTGCCGAAGCCACGGCCAGTTCGAGCAAGAAAGACCGGGTGCTTATTAAGTTGAAGCAGGATTTGCAACTTAAAAACCTGCCCCGCCGTATTGAGTGTTTCGATAACTCGAACACTCAGGGCACTAACCCGGTGTCGGCTATGGTATGTTTCATTGATGGAAAGCCGGCAAACAAAGAGTACCGGCATTATAGCATCAAGACCGTTATCGGCCCCAACGACTTCGCCAGTATGCACGAGGTAGTTACCCGCCGCTATAGCCGGATGCTGGAAGAGGATGGTCCCCTCCCCGACCTGATCGTTATCGATGGCGGCAAAGGTCAACTCAGCGCCGCCTGCGATGCCCTGAAGGCGCTGAATTTGTACGGCCAAATCCCGATTATAGGCATTGCCAAGCGGCTGGAAGAAATCTATTTTCCTGAAGATACGCTACCGCTGTACCTCGACAAACGCTCGGAATCGTTGAAGCTTATTCAGCAGTGCCGCGACGAAGCGCACCGGTTTGGCATTACGCATCACCGCGATAAACGCAGCCGGAACAGCCTTATCAGCGAGTTGGAGAGCATTGAAGGCATTGGCCAAAAGACAGCCGGTAAGTTACTGACGCACTTTAAAGGCGTGAAAAAGATCAAAGAAGCCGATGTTTCCGCTATCGCCGAATTGATCGGTGAAGACAAAGCGCAGAAAGTAAAGGCGTATTTCGACGCACAGGAAGTTTAGGTACGTTGCTTTCGCCTGGTCGGAGGGCCTGACAAAAGCAATTTTATTGCTATCCTTTTTGTGTGAAAGTTCTGCTTTACACAGCCACTTCCAGTACGATTTTGCCAATGTGTTCGCTACTGTCCATGAGCGCCTGCGCCTGAGCGGCCTCGGCCAGCGGAAAGGTTCGATACACGATCGGTTTCAGTCGCCTATCGTTCAAAAGCGGCCAGACCTGCGCTTCCACGTCGGCAGTCAGGGCGGCTTTGAACGCATCATCGCGCGGCTTGAGCATACTACCACTGATGGTAATGCGCTTTTGCATCAGCGTTGGAATATGAATCTGGCTATCGGCACCCTGCATGGCATTGATAAACATCAACCGTCCATCGGTTGCCAGTATCCGCAGGTTTTTCGGGGTATAGTCGCCGCCCACCATGTCGAGGATCACGTTGATACCTATGCCGCCAAGCGCCTGTTCAAAGTCCTCTTTTTTATAGTTGATGCAGCGCGTTGCGCCTAGTGACTCACAGGCCGCACATTTTTCGTCGCTGCCCGCTGTTGCATACACCGGCGAGCCAAACACGTTGGCTAGCTGAATGGCCATAACGCCGATGCCACTGCTGCCACCGTGAACAAGCAAGGTTTCGCTCTTACGCAGATGTCCCCACTGAAAAACCGTCGACCAGACCGTCAGCACGGTTTCAGGCAACGAGGCGGCTTCTACGAAAGAAAGTTGCGCCGGAACGGGCAGGCAGTGCCGGTGATCGACCGCCACGTAGTCGGCATAGCCACCGCCGCTGATCAGCGCGCACACCGCCTCACCAACCTGCCAACGCCCAGCATCGGCCCCGCACTGTTCGATCACGCCAGCCACTTCAAGACCCGGAACCTGACCCGCCGGATTCATCCCGTAACCGCCCCGGCGCTGGTGAATATCACTCCGGTTCACGCCCGCCGCCCGCACCCGGATCAGCACTTGATCAGGAGCAGGTTGTGGAATGGGCCGGTCTTCGAGTTGTAGAACAGACTCATCTCCAGGTTGGGTAATGCTAATTGCTTTCATAGAAAAACGTAACACGGACTTCCGTCCGTCTGTTTTTCGCATAATAAACAGACGAACGGAAGTCCGTATTGCCTTAGCTCCTTATTTTGGGATCATGTACACCCGCAAACGCGTGGCCTTCCGCCACTTATGGTCGTTTACCTGGCGACCCATCCTGTTTTTTATTCTCTATTCAACCGCCATTGTCAGCCTGTATGTGACAACGAACTGGCCCTTGCTGACGGTGCCGTTTGTGCCCATCGCAACCATTGGCACCGCCGTAGCTTTTTACGTTGGCTTTAAAAACAACTCAGCCTACGACCGGCTTTGGGAAGGGCGGCGCGTGTGGGGCAGCCTGACCAACGCCAGCCGCTCCTGGGCCATCATGGTGATCGACTACACCACGAACCTAAAAGCCGACAACCCACTGTCCATCAATGAATTACGTGAGCACCACCGGCAACTCATCTACCGCCATCTGGCTTTTCTGAATAGCCTTCGGTTGCAGCTCCGCAGTCGGCAGGTGTGGCAGGAACATCACGGTGCCGAGCTACAGATCATCGACCGGATCCGGGCGTTTCATCAGGAGAAAATGGATGAAGAACTGGGGCTTTTCGTGGCGAAAGATGAGATGAACAGCTTACTGAAAAAAGCGAATATAGCCACCCAGTTGATTCGTAACCAGTCGGCGCACCTGCGGGAGTTATGGGCAATGGGGCTTCTTTCCGACATCTACCACAACGAACTGGAGCGGCTGCTGGTTGAACTGTATACCCAGCAGGGAGCCGCCGAACGGTTAAAATCGTTTCCTTTTCCGCGTCAGTACGCCTTTTTCAGCTACATTTTTGTGTGGCTGTTTATTCTGCTGCTGCCCTTCGGCCTCATCACCGAAATGGCTAAGGTTGGCGGCTGGCACGTCTGGCTCACCATTCCCTTTTACACGCTGATTGCCTGGGTGTTCAATACAATGGAGGTTGTGGGCGATACGAGCGAAAACCCGTTCGAGAACGGCATCAACGACGTACCTATGTCGGCCATCTGCCGCAACATTGAAATCGACCTGCGCGAAATGCTGGGCGAAACCAACCTGCCACCGAAGATCAAGGCCGTTGATAATATTCTTATGTGACGCGCTTCGGTACCGCTCATGTTCATCCAGCAACTGGAACCAGCTTTGCGCTATCATTCACGCGTTGGGTTCCCGACGAATGTGTATAGCGACTTCCAGTTTCAGGGGGCACTTCCAACCCTGTTCAAGATATGACGGTTACTTTTGTATGTGCTTTCTTACTCAACATACATCGTCATGAAAACTCCTTTTTTACTGCTGGCTTTCGCCTGCCTAACGATTCGATTCGCTACGGCTCAGTCAACAGCAACACGCTCATTTATGATCGGGCCAACGATTGGTATCGACAAAATGACGTATACTAACACGGCTGGGTACGTTGGCGATCTATCCGCCTATTCCTCGCCTGTTATTGCCAATTATGGGCTTGATGCTTCCTATCAGGTCAACCGGTTCCTGGTTGGCGTAAAAGCGCTTTACCGCCAGCAAGCGTTCCAGCAGCTACTATCAGTCATTCCCGTTACAACCCTGGTTGTACCACAGCCTCAATTCAACAGAGACCTACGCGTTATCAGCGTACCAATAACAGTTGGCTACCGCCTTACGCCAGAGGCCCATTTTCAATGGTACATCGGCGCTACTGTTGCTGCCGACTATCTGTTGAGCACTGCTAATGAGACGCTTTTTGATGGCGCAAACACGCTGCCAGTGAGCAATTCCGATAAAAGCGAACTCGGGCGGTCATTAAACGTCGGTTTCGGTGCACAGACCACACTTCGGTATCAGCTCACGCCAGTATTCAGCCTTCAACTGGAACCAGCCATGCGGTATTACCCACATGGTGGTTTCCCGACCAGGACGCAAAACAACTATCAGTATCAAAGCACCCTTTCGGTACTGGTAAAGCTGTAACTTTGTCCGGTCGTCTGCCACGCTCCGGTACCTCTCCCTGACCATAAACCCCCGTTCTAGTTCCGATGAAGCATTGGTATGTAGTCCTCCTACTTCTACCGGCAATGGCGTTGATGAGCAGACCATTCGATCGGCAAGGCCGGGGCATCGGCCAGCAACCTGCCCCAATCGCACGTTTTGCCGCTGATACCATTCCCGCCGACGAGGAGATCAGCGGAACGGGCATCTTGAAACAGGTCAATGATACCGATTTCCCAATTGTCATTCTGACGATCGAATTGCCGGAAAACAAACTTACAGACCAGTTTACGATCAACCTGGAAGACGTTACGACCGTTCAGAAAAACACGCTGACGCAACTGGTTGGTAAAACCATTTCGTTCCTATACGTTACCGAGCAAACCAACGCACTGCTGGAGATTGAAGTAGGGGGCCGGTTTCTGCTCGACGCCGATATCAACGTACTTAAAGGCACAACCAGCAAGGTAACGGGCGAACTCGGTGCCGATGAAGTGACCACCGGCGATGTACCTGGGCTGATCACTATTACAGCAGCCGATGGCGAGGTTACTGAATTTCCATTTTTCGTCACCAGCGAACTACTGGAGGTGAACGGCACCACCGTAACGGCTTTTTATGAAGAACGTACCCGGAACACCGTAAAGGCAGTTTCGCTAGCAAAGTAGGGCGAGAGTAAGCTCTGGCTAAGTTTGTTTTGATAAAGCGATCGTTCTAAACCTAGCTTTGTCGAAACAAACCCGTTAGTTGTGCTACACCAACAACGTACCTGGCTCAGTGGCCTGCTTACCCTGCTGTTGCTTACCGGCAACGTACCCGGCACGACGGTGCCCGGACTGGCTCAGCTACGGTGTGCCGAGCGGATCCCGTTTACGCCCGTCGCCCAGCCGAACCGGGTCGAGTGGAGCAAATTTCCGGCTTTTTCGTTGCCCAGCGCCTTTACCATCATCTACGGGGGTGCCCGCCTGGCTGGCGACCTCAACGGCCCCACCTCCCACGGATTCAACCGGCTGGTGCAGCCACTACCGGGCGAAGGAATGGCCAGACAGCAACGGGCGCTGGAATATGCCGGTTTCGTTTATGGCCTGAATCAGCCCTGGGAAACGCTCGAAAGTCCGTGGGGAAACGACCTGGCTCTCTACCGCGCCAAGTGGGACGGCTGGCTGCGCGAAACGTCGGCTGGGCAAACCAATGCGGCAGGTCAGTTTATCCTTCCCACCGATATACTACTGGTCGATATTGAACGGCAGATTGACACCGACGCGGGCATTCTACGGTTGAAAACAAACGCGGCCACACCCGCCCCGTACCGCGCCCTGCCCGACGCTGATTTCATACGTACCTACAAAAAAGACATGGCGGCCCTGTATGCCTACGGCCTGCGCTACCTGCGCCAGCGGGCCGATCTGTCGCAAATCCGCCTCAGCACCTACAGCGACGTACCCATCCGCAATACGTACCTGAATGTGGTCGCCAACACCTGGACCGACTGGACCACCAACGCTTCCCGCCTCAGTTACCTCGCCAAAGACAGCACGGGAACGTACCTGGGCGGCCCATTTTATGACCAGCTTGATTTTCTGGCTCCGTCGGTCTATTACTACTACAATTACGACCCGGTTCGGCCCAGTCCGCTGGCGGGTGATTACCTGGCCTATACGCTGTTTCAGATCGAAGCCAACCGGGCCTGGAGCGAACGGGCGGCAATCCGCAAGCCCGTGGTCCCGTTTGTCTGGATGCGCTTTCACGACTGCTGCGGGAATTATCCTGCGTTCATTCAGCCACAGATGGCCGAGGCCACCGCCATTTTCCCGTTCTTCGCCGGGGCCAAAGGGCTCTGGTTCTGGGATGAGTTGAACCTCTCGACCACGCGGCAGGACGTACACGCGGCCTACGAATACTTCATCCACGGGCTATACCGGCTGTCGCAGTTCAACAGCCAGTTTCAGGGCACCTACGAACTGGTGGCCGAAACCAACGCCCGCGACCTGATGAACGACCAGAAACCCGTCTGGCGCGGCGTCTTTAGTGATAACAAACTGCTGATAGCCGCCCAGAACCCCTACGCCACCGACGGGCAGCAAACGGTGGTGCCCATCCGTTACAAAAACTGGCAGGGCTACCTCACGCTCACGGGCCGCGAGGTAGCGCTTTGCCAGTACGATCTGAGCCTGCTCGCCACCGAATTGCCCGTCCTGCCCGACCTGCGCATCTACCCAAATCCCGCCCGGCAGCAGGTGACAGTCGAAACCAGCCAGCGGGGCGATGTGGCCCTGATTGACGCGCTGGGGCAGATTATTCAGCAATTCATGAACATTTCGGCCCCGCTCGTCATTGATACCAGCAAGCTCCCCGCCGGGCTGTACCTGATACGGGTCGGCGGCGTGAGTAAGCAATTGATCATTTATTAATACCCCACCCCCAGCCTCTCCCTACTGGGGAGGGGCTGGGGGTGGGGTCCAGAACCATGAACCGCCTTAACACCGAATCATCGCCCTACCTCCTTCAACACGCCCATAACCCTGTCGACTGGTATCCGTGGGGGGAAGAAGCCCTGCAACGCGCCCGCGACGAAGACAAGCCTATTCTGGTGAGCATCGGCTATTCGGCCTGCCACTGGTGCCACGTGATGGAGCGCGAATCGTTTGAAAACGAAGATATTGCGCAGGTAATGAACCAAAATTTCGTGTGCATTAAAGTTGACCGCGAAGAACGGCCCGACGTAGATGCGATTTATATGGAGGCCGTGCAGGCGATGGGTGTGCAGGGTGGCTGGCCACTCAACGTCTTTCTGATGCCCGACGCCAAACCGTTCTACGGACTCACCTACGCGCCGCCCCAGAACTGGCATAACCTGCTAAACGGCGTTCGGCAGGCGTTCGATGACAACCGGGACCAACTGGCTGAATCGGCGGAGGGGTTTGCGAACCACCTGAATTCATCGGAAACGGAGCGGTTCAAACTCAGCAATGCCGAGCCGATCTACGCGCTCGAAACCGTAGAGGCCATGTACCTCAAGCTGGCATCGCGCTTTGATCTGGAAGACGGCGGCACCGGTCGCGCACCCAAGTTTCCGATGCCTACACTGTATGGTTTCCTGCTCCGCTACGCCGATCTCACCGGCGACGCCTCGGCCTTTAACCAACTGGTGCTGACGCTGAACCGCATGGCGCTGGGTGGCATTTACGATCAGATTGGCGGCGGTTTTGCCCGCTATTCGACTGACCGCCACTGGTTTGCGCCGCATTTTGAGAAGATGCTCTACGACAACGCACAACTGCTCACACTCTATTCCGATGCCTTTACGCTGACGGGAAACAAGCTGTATAAAGATACCGTTTATGGCACCATCCGCTTTATGGAACGCGAATTACTGGGACCGGAAGGCGGGTTTTTCTCCGCGCTCGATGCCGACAGCGAAGGCGTAGAAGGCAAATTTTACACCTGGCAGGCCGACGAGTTACAGCAGATCCTGGGCGACGATTACGACTGGTTCGCCAAGCTCTACACTATCACCCGGGAGGGAGCCTGGGATATCGGCCACGGGCATGGTCGGACGAATATTCTGCACCGCACCGAGACAAACCCCGCCTTTGCCGATACACAGGGCTGGACTGCCGCCGAACTGGAGCAGAAGCTCGCCGATACGCACCAGAAACTGATGGCCGTTCGGGATCAGCGCATCCGCCCCGGCCTCGACGATAAAATCCTGTGCTCATGGAATGGCCTGGCACTCAAGGGCATTGTCACGGCTTATCGCGTTTTTGGTGAGCCTGACTTTCTGTCGATCGCGCTCCGGCTGGCCTTTTTTATCAATCAGAAACTGACCGACCAGCGCAACGGCGGGCGGCTCTGGCATACCTACAAAAAACGTGAAGGCGAGCCCGGCCGCGCCCGGCAGATCGGCTTCCTAGACGATTACGCCGCCGTGATCGACGGGTATCTGGCCCTTTATCAGGCAACGTTCACTGAAAGCTGGCTCACCGAAGCCGACAAGCTGACGCAGTACGTACTCGCTCATTTCGACGATCCAGGTACGTTGCCGACAGGCGCAGCAGCACCGGAGCCACTGTTTTTCTTCACCGATAAATCGGGCGAAGAATTGATTGCGCGAAAAAAGGAACTGTTCGACAACGTAATTCCGGCCTCAAACTCGATCATGGCGCATAACCTGTACACGCTCAGCCTCCTCCTCGACCGCCCCGATTACGGCCAGCGCGCCGACGCCATGCTTGGCCTCATTCAACCGTTGATGGCCAACGAAGCCAGCTACCTCACCAACTGGGCGTCGCTCTACGCCATGCGGGTACGTCCCACGGCCGAGATCGCCCTTGTTGGTTCCGAAGCGATGGCTTTCCGGCAGCAGATCGATAGTCAGTTTTTCCCGAATAAAGTGGTGGCAGGTACGTTCAGCAGCAGTTCGTTACCCCTGTTACAGCAGCGCGGCACGATCAGTGACCAGACCGCGATTTACGTCTGCTACAACCGCGCCTGCCAGCTCCCCGTCACCACCATAGAGGCCATGTGGAAGATTGTGAAGTAGCGTCTTACACGGCTGGTGCCATGCGCGACAGGTCCAAAATAAAAGCCGCCGGTCTTTCGATCGGCGGCTTTTTGTTGCCTGGACAAGGCAACAGCGTGCAGGTACGGCGGGAAAATGGGGTAACTGTTCTGTTAGCTATAGGCAACGTACCTGGCAGTTGAGGCTAAAAGAAGCTACTTCCCAGACAGGAAGTAGCTTCAGTAATTACCGACAACTCATCGTACTCTGGCTACTTTCCGAACCGTAATGGGCACACACTTGGCCGGTGGGCACTGGCAATCCGAACGTGGTATCGTTACTACCGTATCGGCGAAGCAACCATCAGCCGTGAATACACGCACGGTATACGTGCTGCCCGCCGCCGTTGGCGGGTTAAGCAATCCATTGCGCAGTACACTACCCGTTGTCAGACCGGCCAGCGGTTGATTGGTAGCGAACAGTGCCCCAACCGCCGAGTAGCTGCTGCCTGCGCTGATGTTGTAGCTGGTACCTGCCAGTACGGGTCCCGCCAACACAAGTTGGGCGTTATCCTGAGCGGCTGGAGCGGTGCTGCTACACGTGGCGGCGATGGCCGTCACCGACAGCGATACCGGGGCTGGCTGCTCGACAATGATGATCGGACAGCAGGTGTTGCCCGGGCAGTTGCCAAGACCGTTGGCATCCGTAACCACCACCCGATATTCGCCCGGCAACGTGGCGACGAAGCTGTTACTGACGCCATCCTGTACAATAGTGCTGCTCACCGAACCAGGTGCTGTGTATTGCCACTGGTAGTTGCTGAAGCCCGCCACCGTTGTCAGGCTGTAGGCGTAGTTGCTGTTGGCGCAGGGCGTCAAGGGCACCGATACGCAGACCGTAGCTACTTTCGCACAACCCAACTGATTCGTTACCGTCACACTGAACGTATAGACACCCGATGCCAGGGCCGAGGTTTGCACCGCCGACCCGTTGACTGGCGTGATAGTTACCCCACCCGGAGCACTCCAAACATAAGTGTAACTACCAGACGGTGAAACAATCGCCGACAGCGAAGCAGACTGTCCCGCTGCCACCGTTGCGCTGGCAGTCGTGGCCGTCACCACATAGTCGCAGGTAGCCACCGTGCAGGATTCCGGTGCAACGTAGGTAGTCGAGGTGGTTGGATAACCGATTCCATTCACCACAACCGTATGCAGACCCGAACCAGGAGTCAGGCCTGTCAGGCTGAAACTGGCCGTTGTCTGTCCGGCAGTTACCGACACCGTTGTGGTGCTGGTTCCGTCGGTAACCGTCAGCGTACCGGCTATGGCATTGGTAAGTGAGATCACACCGGTGGTCCTGTACGTATTCGTTCCTTGTTCACACGTACCTGGATCAGTAATACTGATGGCCAGTTCAGGTGCCACCACCGTTACCGACACAACCGCTGTAGATGTGCAGCCCGGTGCCGTTGTTACCGCCACTGTGAACGTGTTCGCTCCAGTTGGCAGTCCAGCCGCAACTACCGTAGCGGCGTTGGCTGGCGTAAGGGTTCCGGGTCCATTCCAGGCGTACGTATACGACCCGGCCGGACTAACTTGAGCCGACAGGCTCACCGACTGTGCTGGCGTGAGGGTGTAGCTGCTGGCCAGGGCTGTTACCGATACCCCGGCGCAGAACGTCTGGCAGGCTGGCACCACAACCGCTACTGTATCCGTACAGCCGTTGGCCGTATAGATGAACCGGTACGAACCAACTGCCAGGCCACCAGCCGTAGTTGACGCTGAATTTGGCGTGAAGGTGGCCACCGTTGGGTTACCCGCCCCGTTGCTCCACAAACCACCGGCTGGTGTAGCCGTCAGCGTGGCCGAGGTTGGCGTTTCGCCCAGCGGACCGCAAGCCAGCGTCATGTCCATACCCGCACCTGGTTTTGGTTTAACCGTCACCACGATGCTGTCAATGCTGAAGCAGTTGGTCAGTGGCACCGTAACACGGGTATAGAAGGTCGTGTTTACTGTTGGCGTCACATTCAGGCTTGTCAACGGATTCACCTGCGCAACGGCATCCAGACGAGTGGCGAAGAACGTACGAACGTTGCCCACCGCTGTTGTCAGTTGAGCCGACAGGTTAACTGTCTCACCCAGGCAGATGCTCAGGCTGGTCGTTGTCACCACGGGCCGTGGCGCTGTCGTTATCGACACGAACACCGTATCCGAGCAAGTCGACGTGCTGTTGGCTACCAGGGCAAAGTAAACCGTTTGGCCAGGAGCAGCCAGTTGGCTCGTCGTTGGCGTAAACGTCAGCCCGGCACCGACTGTAGTACTAAATAGACTGGTCGTGTCGGCTAGCGGACCAAAGAAGAGGCTGCTGGCAATGGTTCCGCTCGTTACCGTGCCGATAATGGGTAATGGCAGTGTCCCCTCGCAGATTGTCTGTGACCGTAAGGCAGTCGATACACTCAGCACTGGTTTGATGGTCAGCGTTACGTCAATTGGCGTAATGACCGTACAGCCAGTTGGGTTGGTGCTCGTCACTGTGAACAGGTTCACACCAGCCGCCAGACTAACGTTCAGCGGATTCGCAATAACTGGCCCCGTGAGACCACCCAGCCGGAAGATGTTCGTCAGTCCTGCTCCACTGCCATTCCCTGCCAGGAGCGCACTCAGGTTGACCGGTGCATTCACCGCCGCGCAAAGAGTGAGACTGATTGGCGATATAACAGGCACATCGACACCGGTAATTGAAATTGGCGCGGATGCGGTACAGCCAAATGGGCTGGTGCTCACTACATTGAAGAGATTCACCCCAGCGCCGATGCTTACCGACGTGGGTGTGTTGAGCAACGTACCCAGACCGAGTAGATTACCCGTGCGGAAGACATTGGTCAAGCCAGTCAAGCCGCTCAGGCTCGTCAGGTCCAGGTTCACACCGGCACACAGGCTTAGGTTAATTGGCGAAAGCACTGGCGTTTCGGCACCTGTCACCGATATCGGCGTAGCCGTCGTGCAACCAAACGGATTGGTGCTCACCACGTTGAACAGATTCACCCCTACTCCAATACTAACTGATACCGGTGTGTTCACGACCGTACCCAAGCCCAGGAGACCACCCGTGCGGAAGACGTTCGTTAAGCCCGTCAGACCGCTCAAGCTGGTTAAGTCAAGGTTTGTGCCTACACAGAGTGACAGGGCGATCGGCCCTACTACCGGTGCGTTTACCCCCGTTACACTAATTGGCGTGGCCGTCGTACAACCGAATGGATTCGTTGACACTACATTGAAGAGGTTTACACCCGCACCAATGCTCACTGAAGTAGGGGTGTTGAGCAACGTACCCAGACCGAGTAGATTACCTGTACGGAAGACATTCGTCAGACCCGCCAGGCCGCTTAGGCTGGCCAGGTTCAGGTTAGCTCCTACGCAGAGACTCAAGGCAATCGGTGCAATCACCGGTGCATCAACGCCTGATACACTGATCGGGGTAGCCGCTGTACAACCGAATGGATTCGTTGACACCACATTGAAGAGGTTCACACCAGCACCAATGCTCACTGAAGTAGGTGTTCCCAGGATGTTACCCAGACCTAACAAACCACCTGTGCGGAACACATTGGTTAGGCCACTCAAGCCACTTAGGCTGGTCAGATCAAGCGTAGCACCAACACACAACGAGAGGGCAATTGGCCCCACCACCGGTGGATTAACGCCTGTCACTGAAATTGGCGTAGCCGTTGTGCAGCCAAATGGGTTAGACGACACCACATTGAAGAGGTTCACACCCGCACTCACTGTGACATTAGTCGAGCCTAAGACCGTACCCAGACCCAGCAGGTTACCTGTACGGAACACATTCGTCAGACCAGTCAAACCACTTAGGCTCGACAGATCGAGATTTGCGCCCACACAAAGAGAGAGAGCGATCGGTGCCACCACCGGCGCATTTACACCCGTCACCGAGATTGGCGCAGCCGTTGTGCAGCCAAATGGGTTGGTACTTACCACGTTGAAGAGGTTCACACCCGCGCCTATGCTCACCGCCGTTGGTGATCCCAGGGTAGTTCCCAGCCCCAGGAGCCCACCTGTGCGGAAGACATTCGTCAGGCCAGTCAGACCACTCAGGCTCGTCAGGTCAAGGTTGGCACCTACACAGAGACTCAACGCAATCGGTGCCACCACGGGTGCATCGACGCCTGTAATCGAAATGGGCGAAGATGTCGTACAACCAGATGGAGTGGTCGAGATTACATTAAACAGATTTAAGCCTGCACCAATACTTACTGACGTTGGCGTACCGATCAACGTACCCAGCCCGATCAAATTACCCGTGCGGAAGACGTTGGTCAGACCAACTAAACCGTTCAGACTAGTCAAGTCCAGGTTCGTACCCACACACAGGCTTAAGTTAATGGGCAGAATTGCGCCGGGAGCAACGCCTGAGACCGAAATCGGGGTAGCCGTTGTACAACCAAATGGATTGGTAGAGACCACATTGAAGAGATTCACCCCGGCACCAATGCTTACCGATGTAGGCGTACCCAAGACGTCACCTAAACCCAGCAAGTTACCCGTGCGGAAGACGTTGGTCAGACCAACTAAACCGTTCAGACTAGTCAAGTCTAGGTTCGTACCCACGCACAAGCTTAAGGCAATTGGTGCGACCACGGGCGCGTCTACCCCTGTTACACTGATCGGGGTAGCCGTGCTACAGCCTAATGGATTCGTAGAAACCACGTTGAAGAGGTTCACGCCCGCACCAACGCTCACCGACGTCGGTGTGTTGAGCAACGTACCCAGCCCCAACAGACCACCTGTACGGAAGATGTTGGTCAGCCCAGTTAAGCCACTTAGGCTGGTCAGGTCGAGAGTAGCACCGACACACAACGAGAGAGCAATTGGTGCTATTACTGGTGCGTTCACGCCCGTGACACTCACGGGTGTTACCGTGCTACAGCCTAAAGGACTCGTAGAGACCAGGTTGAACACGT